>CAZAOB010000014.1:46914-55288 GCA_964486635.1 uncultured Caulobacterales bacterium
ATGGCGAGAATTCCGTGTCTGAGCATTTGCGACTCCGAACTTTTGCTGGGTTTGAGATGGCGGCATCCTTGGGCGCGCCATGGTTGGCGCCCGCTGCGGATAGGGTTATGACGGGCGAAGTTAAAGGACAAGAGCGTTATGGATCCCACAGAAATTGGCCGGTTGCAGCTCTATTTGCGCACAAAATTCGGCCTTCCGAATCTGTCAGTGCGCGGTCGCGCGAACAAGGATGATTCGGCCGAAGTCTATATCGGCGATGAATTCATCGGGGTGATCTTCCGCGATGACGAGGATGGCGAAGTTTCCTACGACTTCAACATGGCGATTCTCGATATTGACCTGCCAGATCAACCAGCCAGCTAAGAGGTGATCCTTGCCGGGCGCGCAATCGGGATTTCTCGGAAAGCTTTCGGCTGAGCGCCCGATGCTGGCTACGGCCGTCCTGGCGGTCGGATTGACGTCGTTGTGCGTTCTCGGAGTTCGCAACAGCGGAGACCCGTCCAGCAGCAATCTCATCATGCAGTTTGTGCTGTCGGCGATTCTTGCGCTCGCCGCGCCTGTCGCGCTCGCCGCGATCGTGCCGCAAAGGCCGCTGCTTCGGGCCGGATATGCAGTCCTCGTCGTCTTGCTCATCACCATTCTACTTGCGTCTGCATTCGGCAGGCTGGACTTGAGCGGATGGGCGCCGCCAAAATTGCTCGCCGGATCGGCAATCGGGTTACTGCTCTTTCTCCTGGCTTCATCGCCCATCATGCGCAGCACGTTGCGTCTGGGCGCGATTGGCCCGATCGCCGCCATCATCGGGGCTGCCGGCGGCATTGGGTATTTTGCACTGGACGGTCTTCTGCCTTCGCCTTTCACCGGCGGCGCGTTGGCGATAGCGCTAACCGCCGGTGTCTGCGCCGGAACTGGCGTCGGCGCAGACTATGCGCAACATTTCGCTCGCGGTTTAACTCCCCGGTCTGCTTCCGCCTTCGCCGGACACGCGGCGATTGCCCCGGCAGTTTACAGCATTCTCGCGACGGCGGCGGCTATGTTGATCGTCACGTTTCAAGCGAATTTCGGCGCGGTCGACTGGCGCGTCCTGGCGGGGGCGTGCGCTGCTGTGTTGCTCGCCTGTGCGACCGCAATGGTGTTCGCGACGGCGGCGCTCTCGCTACTTCGTCCCAACGAACAGGCGGCAGTTGATGAAAACCGCCGGCGGCAGCGCTTTGCAGAAAGCTGGCGGCCAATCCGCAGACATATTCCCCCGACCACTGCGGCCGCGGCGAGCGCGATCGTGGGCGTATTTATCGTGATTGCACTCTTCGAAGTCGGTCTGGCTGACGCGTTGAGCCTTGCGGTCTTTCTTGTGCTGATCGTGATCGCCTCGGGGCTCACATTCGTCTCGTTTCGGTCGAGCATTCTGATCGCTGCGCTGTTGTTCGCGAGCACGGTGTTCGCCGGCTACGTATATTCCGTCCTGGGCATGACCGCGCCCGCATTGGCGGAACGATACATCGCGCTTGCGCTATGCGCGATTGCGTTTTCCCAGTTGACGGTTAGCTGGCGCAATGCAGGCGAAATCTGGCGAAACTCCCGCGACATCGCGCAGAACGCCATGTCCGATGGTTTGCGACGGTTCGCCCTTGCCTTGAGTGCAGGCGGCGCGGCGACAGTCGTTAGCGCTTATGCATTTTCCTGGGAACAGGGAATCGGCGCGGCGGTTTATTTCGCGGTGAGCGCCGGGATCGGACTTTTTCTGGCGCCGGTATTCATGATCGCGTTAAGCACACAGCTTCAACGATACTGATCAGCCGCCCGCGCTTTGTGTCTGGTCGAGTTTGGCCACAAACTCTTGAACTGCAGCGTCGAGCGCCCGCCACTCCGGAAGGTATGGACGCTTGAACCGGTAGCTGACTTCGATCTTGTCTCCGTATTCATATTCGCGCCAACATTCGGGGCTCGCGACCTCTTCCTTTTCCTTAAAGCAGAAAACCGCGGCGGTGCCGCCATCGATGTCTGCGCCGACAAATAGTTCGGTGTCGATATAACCGTTGGTCGGCACGTTCGAGCGCTGATCCTTGAAAGTGAATTTGGTAAGCTGGTACGGCGTTCGAACGCCGCGCGCGTCGACGGTTTGCGGCAAATACAGCCGCTCGAACCGTTCTTCCTCGGTGAACACGGACGTTCGTTTGGAAATCGTGATGTCGATGCGGCGTGTGTCCGGCGCATTCTCTATGAATTCCTTGCGCTGCGCCGGTGTGTATCCATTCATCGTCGGCCACAACGCATAGAGGACGACTTCGTCGCGAGCGCCGCCGCGCCGGGCGCGCGGATATACGGTGTAGTTCGCGGCCGGGCTGAATGTGATGCCGCCGATCTCGACGCGCACAGGTTCTTCTGTGATCGCGGGGCTTGGCGTATTGCCGGAGAAGTCTTCAACGCTGGGGCCGACATAGTAGTAGAGAAAGATGGCGCACAGGACGAGCGTCGCCATGAAGATGCCGAGCGGATAGCGCCAGCTCGACTCCTGTTTGATGTCTTCGCCGCCAAAGCCGTAGCCGTTACTCATGCCATGCTTCCTTCACACTCGCAGAAGGAAGTCATTAGCACGGGCGCGCCCAGGATTAAATGCCGGCCGAGGTGGAAGACGGGGCGCTGCGACGCCCCGTAAAACCTAAAGCGCGTCAATCATTTCCGCGACAAGCGGGTGTCTGACCACGTCTTCTCGCGTGAAGCGGATGGAACGGACATTGTCGAGAGCCTCGAGTTTTTCCACAACATCCGCCAGGCCTGACATGCCGGGCAGCAGATCCGACTGAGCGGGATCGCCGGTCACCACCATGGAAGAATTCCATCCAAGACGCGTGAGCAGCATTTTGAGCTGGCCGTAGGTGCAGTTTTGCGCCTCGTCGATGACGATGTAGGCGTTGTTCAGCGTTCTGCCACGCATATAGGCGATGGGCGCAATTTCGATGACGCCTTCGGCCATCAACGCCTTTAGGCGCTTTGACGATATTCGGTCGCACAAAGCATCATAGAGCGGACGCAAATACGGAGAGAGTTTTTCCTCCATATCGCCCGGAAGAAAGCCAAGGCTTTCGCCGGCTTCGACCGCGGGGCGCGACAGGATGATGCGTCGGACGGCGCCTGAATCGAGGGCTTCGACGGCTTTTGCGATAGCGAGATATGTTTTGCCTGTTCCGGCCGCGCCGGATGCAAACACGAGCGGCGCTTCATCTATGGCGTCCAGCATTTTTTGCTGAGATGCATTCTGTGCACGGATATTCTTACGGTATTTCTGATCGCTTTGGCCGGACGGATCCTTATAGCCGCTGCTTTGGTCATCTACCGGCGACCATTTGGGCTCGTCAAACAGTCTGCGAACGTTGCTCTCATCTCCGTAATGCGCATGCTCATTCATGCGCCGCGCCGCGCGGCGCGCCGTGCGTTTGGCCATTTACACCTCCAAAAAACGAATGGATGGAAAACAGTGCCGATTGCAGAGAGTCGAATGCGCGTGAGGAGGAAGCGGAGTGCGAAAGCGGCCGGGCGCTTGACGCGCTGCGTTCGCTTTTTGCTGTCACACTTTGTACCGACGACCGCTACTCCCCTGAAGGCGCTTGCTGCGAATCAGTCACCGGAATCACTATATCCCGTTTTGACTCGCGGGCCGAAAGAAATTCGAGCTGTCGGAAAAAATTCTCAATCGTTAACGCGAGCGAAGATCGGCGTTAGCGAAAAGAGCGGAGCGTTCTGCAGATCTAGTGCTGCATGTTCCGGAAATAAGCCGCGGACAGTTTCGCATTCGGTTCCGGCGCGTAGTTGCTCCAGGAGCTGCGGCCGCGGCTTGCGTCTACCACAAAAATGGATTCGCTTCCGCGAAGGTAAGGAGCAATCGCGTTGCGCACGCCCACGGCGGTCAGCTCGCAGCTGACGTGCCAAACGTTGTCGGCGATGCGGAAGGCGGGGCCGAGACTCAACATTGCCGCTTCAACCCGGCTGGCGGCGGCGCTGACGACGTCGAAGATCACGACGAAATTCGCAGTGCTCGTCTCAGAGGCGGCTTCGGCCTTAGGCGAGCGCTTGCTCTTTTTTTTCACGTCAGTCTGAGCCGAAGCGTTAGGCTGCGGCGCGTCTTCGTTAATAACGCTGTCGCAGTCGCTGCGCCGTCCGAACGACTTGGCTGCGACGGCTGCCTTCAATTGGCTGGTTTCGGTCTTCGCGCTGTCGAAGAAGTTGGCGAATACGAGTTCGCTTCGCGCTTCGCGCCAGGAGCGTCCGCCGGCAGGCGAAATGAGCGACCAGGCAGCAAGACGGCCTTCATGCGCAAATTTGCGCATCTGCTGTGTGGTGTAAGGCCCGTAGACCTTTTCCTGCACTTTAATGCACCAGTTTTCCGCCGCGAGCATCAGCTTTCCTCATTCATTCCGGGGCGCGCACGCCCTTCTTGCCGAATGACTGAGCAAATCCCGCGCCAGTTGTGTCGAACGGGTCTTCTACCGCCGCATCCGCGATGACTTCATCCATGCGCTCTGCAGCGCCTGTAAATACGATGCCGACGCCTTTCTCGTGTCGGCGAACCACTTTTGCTGTCATGCGTCCCAAAATGAGATGCATGCCGAGCGGTGGGCGTGGACTGATCTCGATCGAGGCGCCAGTCAGCGAAATATCCAGGATCGAACACTGGAGCTGCGTGCCGTCTTCCAAATACACGGTCGCGGGCGCGTCGTGGCCCACGCGCGGGCTGTTCCGACGGTCGGCGCCGCGCCGGCGATTGTGCAACGCAGTCGTCAAATTGTCGGCGATCTTGGCGTGCTTGGCGCGCCGCTTCCGGTAGCTGACGGCGAAGCTGTCAGGGCTTGAGCGAACGACTTTCGCTTCCACGCGCCCGATCTGATCAATATACAGCACCACCGATTGCCCGAATGCGGGCGGAAACTTTGCGCGCATTATGGCCCCGCCGGCGGAGATGTTCAGAACCACTGCGGCTCGTTCATCTCCCTTTTCGGTGAGAAAGCGCGCCTTCAACGGGAGATCGACGCGTTTGTGGAGCCGCCGGTCGGCGCCGCTTTCGGGAGCGTTTTGCTCGGCGTTGTTATCCTTTGGCGGATTAACCATGGTCGACCTGTCGCGCGTCGTTGCTCGGCGGCACTCTAAGGCCCTTTGGTGAACAAAGGTTTGCGCTGAAACGGCGGCTTCGTTAATCCTGTTTACCAAACGGTTACGAGCGGAACAGAGCCCTGACAGCGCCTTCAAAGTCACAAAAGCGGAACTGGCTGGATGCGGCGCCCGATGTAGTCGTCGCCATCGCGCTTGTGTTGTCCGTGATCCAGATCGGCACATCGCTGGCGCCGACAGCAATTGTCCGGCGCATTTGGCGGATCTTTGAGTTGTCGCCGGCTCGTATGCTGTACGCCATCGAGAACGGCGAATTCTTTAATGTGGTGCGCGCGTATGTCGGGCACATGTTCTTTCACATCAGCCTCGCACACTATGTCATGAACCTGCTGGCGATCGTTTTCGCGGGGACATTTGTGTTTCGTGAGATGCAGGCGCATGCGCGACCGGATCGAAGCGATGCGTCGGCCGCCTTCATTGCGTTCTTTCTCCTTTCCGGTCTTGCCGCGGGGTTTTGCTACGCCGCGTGGAATCTCAACGCCTATATGCCGATGATCGGCGCGTCCGGCGCCGCCGCAGGATTGTTCGGGGCGGGCGTTTGGATTTTGGTCATGCGCGGGGACGGCGCGCACCGATCGATTCGATACCGGGCGGCGGCCCTCCTTCTGGCGACGCTCAATATCGCCATGGCGAGCTATCTGCTCGACACTTCTTTCCTGAGCAAGTTCGTATTGAACGGTCCGAGCGCGTGGCAGGCTCATCTTGGCGGCTATTTGTTCGGCGCGTTATTCTATCCGCTTTTTGAGCGGATGGCTGCGTCATCGAAACAAATAGGCTGAAATCGATCCTGACAGCTCTTGCCCAAAAGGCGTTCCGGGTTCAGAATATCCGCAAGCGGCCAAGAGACTTTAAGGAGGCTTGATGTGAAAGCAAAACACATCCTTCAGTCAAAAGGCGCCGATGTTTTTGCTGTCAGTCCCGATGACAGCATCGCGGTCGCCGTGAGTTTGCTTAATGAGAAAAATATCGGCGCAGTTATCGTGCGCGGCAAGTCCGATGAAGTTGTCGGCATTCTGTCGGAGCGCGATGTCGTGCGGCGGTTGGGAAAGAACGGCGTCGAAGCGATGGCGCTTCGCGTGTCCGATTGCATGACGGCAAATCCGTTCACTTGCGCGCCGGACGCCACCATCGAAGAACTGATGGCGAAGATGACGGAAAAAAGAATACGTCATTTGCCTGTCACCCAGGATGGCCGCGTTGTCGGCGTTATATCCATCGGCGATGTGGTCAAGCGCAAGATTGAAGAAACGGAGCGCGAAGCGGCGGCGCTCAAAGAGTATATTTCTTCGTAGCCGCTTCTCGGACTGGGCTAGCCAAGATAATCGAGCGCGCTTTCGATTTGCGGTTGCATCTCGTCCACGGCTTTGCGGCCAAGTGAAATCAATTCTTCCGCCTTATCAAAGTCGAGCAACGCAATATGCCCGACTTGCGGCGTCACCAGAACGTCTGGCGGGTCGCCGGCGAGGCGTGAGCGTGTGATGCGATCCATCAGTATGTTGAACGACGCCAGCATGACTGTGCCGACGCCCGGCGCATTTGCGCCTGCATGAAACAGTCGTCGAAGGACGCCCTTGTCAGGCGCGCCAGCGCTCTTGGCGCTTGCGATGTCCTGGTTCATCTGGTCTTCGTTGAAACGCGCCTTGCGTTCGGCCACCCCGAGGCTGAATGCATCCGCGTGCAATCCAATCGCGATGACGGCGCGCGCGCCCAATGCCCGACACGCAGAAACGGGCAGGGGGTTGACCAGCGCGCCGTCAATCAACCAGCGTCCGTTCACGGCTCTCGGCGGAAATACGCCAGGCAACGCGTAGGCCGCTTGCATCGCGTCTGCGAGATCGCCATCGCGAAGCCAGACTTCATGGCCTGTCGCCAGCTCTGCGGTGACGGCGACGAATTCTTGCTTCAAGGATTCAACGTTCGTAGGCGGAAGAAATTGCAGCAACGCCTTCTCGAGCCGTTTGCCGCCCATCAAGCCGGAACCGTTCAGCACGACGTCCACATAGGACAGCATGCGCGTGCGAGAGAGGTTGAGCGCCCAGTCCTCCAGCGCGTCGAGCCGGCCTGCACTCCAAAAGCCTCCGACCAGGGCGCCCACAGAAGTGCCGGCGATGATGTCCGGTTTGACGCCTAGTTCGTCGAGCCGCCTGACAGCCCCGATATGCGCCCAGCCACGCGCAACCCCGCCGCCGAGCGCGATTCCGAGCTTCGCACTGCGTTTTTGGGCGGAACGCGCAGTTTGAGTCCGCTCGCGAGGCGCATCGGCCTCAGTAGCTGGAGCATTTTGTGCTGGGTCAGACGCTTTTTCTGTCATGGTGACCGTCAATTATCCCGGAAATCCGTGACGAAACCCTGAATTCCGCAATAGAAACCGGGCGGGAAGGGCCCGGAAACAGGGGCTTTCTTGCTTTGGGATCCGGGGGCGGCCGGCCATCAGAAAACATTTCGCCGGATACGCGAAATTACGCTTGAAAACTCGCGAACAGGCGTATAGGGAACGGTTTCCCGGACATCAAAGTTCTTCCGTAGTTTCTGCGGCTTGCGCGGCGATTTCCGTGTGGAAAATTTGGGGAAAACGACCCCTGAAAATTCCGCGAAAAAAGTTTGAAATATGCGTTGACAGGGCGGCGTCAGGTGGCTACATCCGCCGCTCACCGACGCGGCCGGGATGGCCGCCAGGAACTGAAGATGGGTTCCAGGGGCGGTCTCGGGAGTGTCGGTTTTTTGTCGGCTTAATTTCGTTAACGCGAGGTTAATGTCGGCGGGTTTCAGGGCTCAAAAGGCGTTGGAACCAGGCTCTTTGAAAATTGAATATTGAGGAAGAGAAACGTGGGTGGCGGCATCCTGGCGACGTCTTAGCAATAAGACATGGAGCTTCTAGAAAGCTCTGAACAGGACTGACCATCACTGACGTTTTTCACTTACAAACCAAACTTCGTTTATTCGAGGTTTTGTTTTGTGACGAACTACTTGTCAGTGATTTATCGCGGGTTTTCCCCCGCGAGGTCAGAACCAAACTCAACTTGAGAGTTTGATCCTGGCTCAGGACGAACGCTGGCGGCAGGCTTAACACATGCAAGTCGAGCGCCCACTTCGGTGGGAGCGGCAGACGGGTGAGTAACGCGTGGGAACATGCCCTTCGGTACGGAATAGCCCCGGGAAACTGGGTGTAATACCGTATACGACCTCCGGGTGAAAGATTTATCGCCGAAGG
>CAZAOB010000015.1:0-22812 GCA_964486635.1 uncultured Caulobacterales bacterium
GAGATCCTGGGCGTAGCGCGCATCTGCGGATTTCTGCTTGTCCGCTTTTACCGCCTGTCCGCCTGCTGCTCCGGCGGCTGCGCCCGCAGCAGCGCCGTAGCCGGGCTTGTCGCCGATCACTTCACCGGCCACCGCGCCGACAGCGGCGCCAACCGCGGTCCCTTTCAGCACTTGCTTGTTGCCGGCGTCCGCGCGGACCGGAACGGGCGTTGTCGCCGGGTCAAACCCGGATTCCGCAGTCGCGACAGCGCGACAGTTTTCTTTCTGTTCTGCGAGTTTGACTTCAGATGTTTCGCTGCTCGCGAGATTGAGGCCGTCCTCGTCGAAAGCGCCCATCACCGCAGCGCCGACGCCGGTTGCGACAACCAGCGCGCCTGCGCCAACAGCAATCATCATACCTTTGCGCATGTCAGATCTCCTTGTCTTACAAGCGGCAAGAGAGGTGGACAGGCGCTGTGGCGAGAAAAAGGCGCGGCTCATTACGAAACATCAACACGCCAAACACCCAGCATTCACGCGGGCTGCGGCGAATATGAAAATTCGTTTAATCTGCATGCAGCGTATTCGTCGCCCGCCACGCAGGAATGAAAGACATAACCTCGCGTGGCGGTTGTGGAAAAAGTGCGTTTCCTACTTGTCGACGTAGAAGACGTTTTTCGGAATTTCACGGCGCTTGATGTCCGTGTTTGCGAGAATTACGTCGGCGAGCGTTGTCTTGCGCACCATATTCTGTTCAAAGCGATTGAGGTCGCGTTCCCACCAGAAGCGATCGTAATCGCGTAGCGCAACAAATTGTTGCACGACGATTGCGCGGAAGGTTTCGCCAAGCTGCGATCCCTCGCGCTTCAGCGAGTCTTCGCTGACGCCGCCGACCCACAGATCGATGTCGTCGACTGAACCATAGGCGAGTTGCAGCTTGTCCTGCAGCGCGCGGTCCGACGTGATGTCGCTGAACTTTTTCACTCGCTTCAGGCCAACCGCTTCGCGCACGTCATTATATGACGGCAGGCCGCGGTCGCGGCCGCGCTGGATGTTGAGCGCCGCCAGATCGAAACCGCCGCCGCCCGGCGGGCCGAACAGAAAGTTGCGCAAATCATCAACAATCATGTGATCAAAGGTTTGACTCTTCTGGAAGGCAAGTCCGCGCAGCAGCGGGTCGATGTCGTTTCGCTCGGTCAAGACCAGCGGCGCGTTGAAGAAAGCGTCGCGCAATGCGACATGGCCTTCCGGGGCTTCGTTCCCATTGGCGTCGATGCGCATCAACTGGGCGTTGATGAGCGTATGCCCGAGCCGCCATGCTGCGCCGGAAAACTCTGTAAACAGGCCAGGATCGCCGGGCGTATATCCCTGATAGCGAGGTAGCGGGCGCTTGCCGATCAGCGCTGGCAGGAACTCTTCATAGGTAATGATCTGAATTTCTGCGATGACCATGCGACGCGCAGCGTAAAAGACATCATCTCCGCTGAACCATGGCCGCGAACGCCGGATCTGGTCCGCCCAGCGATTATGTTCGCGCACAAAAAGCGTGTGCATTGAAGTGAGGCCGAGCTGTTCGTTCGAGCGCACGTCGCCCGCAAGAAACAGCGCCGCCGGATCGATCGGCCCTTCATTGGCGTTGGGAAGCAGCGAGGTGTTGTAGGGCAGCAAATCACCGGCGCTGGTTTTCAGCCGTCCGGTTCCGTCATTGGTTCGAAGTGCCGCCGCCCGCTCGTCGCTTGAGCCATAAACCATAGAGCCGTCGAGCCACGACGTGATCTCGTTCACTTGCTCGCGCGGATTATCGAGGTCCGTTCCCGTGCTCTCATCGAAGATCGCCCGGTCAAACCGGATCCATTTATCGCCTTCGCTAAAGGGGTCGAAATGCGGATCTCCTTGCGGAACGCCCACGTCATGGGAACGGTCGTCGCTCTTGACGGCGTCGCCAAGGGCGAAGTCATGATCGATGAACTGGCCCCACTGCCAAAGAAAATCACTGGTTTCAAAATCGTTCGGGAACGACTGACCAGCCTGATCGATGACGATGTTGGAGACTTCACGCGCGCTCTTGCGCCAGGGCGCCGCCATGGTGGAAATGCCGTCGGCGTAGTCGGCCGCGCCCATGCGAACCAAAGGCTGGAATGTGGCGCCTGCAAAGGGCTGGCTCACATTATTGCCGGAGCCGTCAAAGCTGCGCACTTCGCGGCCCTGGCTGAAGGGCGGCTTCACAACGCCGAGCCGGTCGCGCAAGTTCGCTTTTACTTGCGCCCTGACATCGCGCTCGATGTTTTGAGCCGGATGTTGTTTTGCTGTGGCCGCGGCGCCCTTGCTCGAATCCGCGGTGATCGGCGTTGTCGCGCCGGCAATCGCCAATATGGCGGCGGCGGCGAACAGATTTTGATGTTTCATTGCGTTACTCTCCCACACCCCTTGACCTTCATTATCCAACGGGATGGCGCCGGATATCAAGGACTGCCATATACCGGACGTCTGGACGCTGCGTTTTTTCCTTACAAGCGGAGTAAATTCCCGCAATGAGCGAGCGGCAAGCGAGATTCGCCCGCTGCGGGCCGAGATGATTCAGGGTAACCGGTGACACAAATTGAAGCAGTGATATTCGATTGCGATGGCGTGTTGGTGGATTCCGAGGTGCTGGCGATCAGGGGTGAGCGCACGGCGCTTGAAGCCTTTGGGCTGACCTATTCGCCGCAGGATTACGTGCGCAAGTTCGTCGGTTTGCATGACAGCGCCTTCTTTGAGGCGTTGCGCTCAGACTTTCGCGCGCGCCATGCGGCCGAGGCGCCGGAAGACTTCGAGGACCGAGTGCTGGAGGGGCGCCGTCGCGAACGGCACTTGCTGAAGGTTATTTCAGGCGCGGACGACGCGTTGAGCGCGGCGCGAAGCGCGGCTGGCAAGATTGGCGTTGCGTCGTCCTCCCGCGCGCATTTCCTGCAATCGAAACTGGAGCGCACAAGCCTATTCGATCTCGTTGCGCCTCATGTCTATTCCGCCGACCTGGTCGCCCATGGCAAACCGGCGCCGGATATTTTCCTCTATACGGCGGAAAAGCTCGGCGCCGATCCGGCGCATTGCCTCGTTCTGGAAGACAGCGAAAACGGCGTCAAAGCCGGCGTCGCCGCGGGGATGCGGGTCTGGGGCTTTCTCGGCGGCGGCCATATTTTTGACGGCCACGGCGGGCGGCTGTTGCAGGCGGGCGCAGAGAAACTAACCGCCAATTTTGCAGATTTCATGCGCCAGCTTGACGGCGCGCAAGCGATCAGGTGACGGTGCGCCCATGAGTTTCGCATCTGATAACTGGGCCGGCGCTGCGCCGGAAATTCTCGCCGCACTTGCAAGCGCCAATGAAGGCGCCGCGCCGGGCTATGGCGGTGACGCGCTGACGAAAAAGGTTGAAGCGAAATTCGCTGAACTATTCGAGCGCGATTGCGCCGTCTATTTTGTTGCGACCGGCGGCGCCGCCAATGGCCTTGCGCTGTCGGTGATGACGCCGCCCTACGGCATGGTGCTCTGTCACGAAGAAAGCCATGTGCAGATGGATGAATGCGCAGGGCCGGAATTCTTCACTGGCGGCGCCAAGCTGCTCCCCATCGCCGGCAAGAACGGCAAGCTGACAGCCGATGCGATCGTTCAAACCTTGAAAGGGTTTCCCCATCGCCCGCCCCATGGCGCGCCCATCTCCGCCCTGTCGCTGACCCAGGGCAGCGAATGTGGAACCGCATATTCCGTAGACGAACTGTCATCCATATGCGCTGCGGCGCACGAAGCCGGGCTTGCGGTTCATATGGACGGCGCGCGGTTTTCCAATGCCGTTGCCGCAACTGGCGCGAGCCCCGCAGAGCTGACCTGGAAGGCTGGGGTCGATGTGCTTTGTTTCGGCGGCACCAAGAATGGCTGCATCGCCGCCGAAGCGGTGATTTTCTTTGACCCGGAAAAAGCGAACGACTTCGAGTTTCGCCGCAAACGCGCCGGGCATTTGTGGTCGAAGATGCGCTTCATCGCCGCGCAATTTGACGCCTATCTCGAAGACGGGCTGTGGTTGAAGCTCGCCGCTCACGCCAACGCCATGGCGCAACGGCTCGCGGCGGGGCTGAAAGAGATTGACGGAGTCGGTTTTCTCTATCCGGTCGACATTAACGAGCTGTTCGTCGTCTTTCCTGACGGCGTTGCGGAAAAGCTGCACGAAGCGGGCGACGTGTTCTATCCGTGGATCACGCCCGGCGATCCTGCCAATGGCAAGGCGCATCGCCTGATCTGTTCGTTCCGCACCACAGAAGGCGAGGTGGACGGGTTTGTTGAGCGGGCGCGCAAATTTGCAGCGCGCGGTTAATCAGCCTGACACCACCAGGAATCGACGCGGTGGCTCGCCACTGAATCTTCATCCAGAAAGCGCGAATAGAGCTTTCCGTTCGTACCCATGGTCGCCACCCAGAGCTGGGCCTTGTCGGGGAAGGTGACGTCGCCGGCTTCCCGATCCGGGCGCTGGCGGTGAATTTGCGGGGTCTGCGTAAAGACCTCTTCGCCCAAGACAGTTAGAAACTTTGCCTCAAACCAGTGCGTCAGAAAGTAACCGCCGGTTTCACCCTGCCCGAGGCCAAACCCGACGCGGATTGCGCGTCCGCTTTCAACGGCCTCAATCAGCGCCGCTTTCGAACCTTCAGTGACTTCACCATCCCCGCGAACACTAAGCAAATGAATGTCGCAATGGCGTGGCGCGAACTCCTCCGCCGAAACTGAAGATGCAAGTACCGCCGCAAACGCGACTAAGGACTCAAAGCGCTTCATCTCTTTCCCTTCTAGCGGTTCGTCTAAATCCAGCCTGCGGCCTCGCGTTGCGCCAAGCTCATCAGCAAGTCGATCATTTCCGGCGCGTCATTGAGGCAGGGGATCGACGTGAATGTTTCGCCGCCCGCCGCCACAAAAGTTTCGCGCGCGGCGATGTCAATCTCTTCCAGCGTTTCGATGCAGTCCGATACGAAGCCGGGCATGATCACCGCGAGCGAATTGACGCCTTCGCCAGCGAGTTTGCTGATCGTCTCCTCGGTCGACGGTTCAAGCCATTTTTCCCGGCCGAATTTCGACTGAAACGCCATGGGGGCGAATTCTTCCGTCCACCCCATTTCCTCGCGCAGCAGTCGCGCCGTCTTGGAGCAATGACAGTAATAGGGATCGCCTGCATCGAAATAGCGCTGCGGCAATCCGTGGAAGGAAATCACTACCCGTTCCGGCGCCTCCGCTTGTATCGCCAAATGCCGGCGCGCTACGGCGGCGAGTGCGCTGATATAGGTTGGCTCATCATGAAAAGCCGGCGCCATGCGGATCGCTGGCTGCCATCGCATCGCTTTCACCGCGTCGAACACAGCGTCGGCGACGCTCGCCGTCGTGGTCGCGGAATATTGCGGATAAAGCGGAATAACGAGAATGCGCTCGCAACCATTTTCTTTCATCGCCTCTAATCGCGACGCCACTGAGGGATTGCCGTAGCGCATGGCCCAGTCGACGACAGCGCCATCGAGTTTTTCGTCAAGCAAGTCAGATTGCCGCCGGGTGAAATAGCGCAGCGGGCTTTCATCGCTCTCCTTGCGCCAGATTTTTGCATAGTTTCGGGCGGTCGCCGCCGGACGGACGTTGAGAATGACGCCGTATAAGACCGGCAGCCACAAGGCGCGCGGCAAATCGACGATCCGCTCATCGCTCAAAAACTCGCGCAGATACCGCCGCACAGCGCCCGCTTCCGCCGCATCCGGCGTACCGAGATTGACCAGCAGCACGCCAATTTTCGGCGCCGGAATGGTTGGGTGGTCGGGTGCTCCAGTTTTCGCTGTCATGGCTTTGTCACATCACTGTCATTATTCGTCGGCGGCCAACCGCTTTGTGCGTCTCACAGATGCTTTTGGCAAAAAACCGGCCGCTTGTCACAATAGTGAAACATAAAAAAAATAGAGGGTGCGCGGAATGTAGGGCGGGCGCGCAATGTGCGCACAGCGCCTTCGCCGCCGCACTATATGAGACGGGACAGGCATGGAAATCGAAATTGGCTTGTGGGCGGCCGTCGGGTTTATCCTCGCGGCTTATGCGGTTGTCGGCAACGACGCGCTGCAAACGCTTGGCCCGTTCATCAACTCCAACCGAAATATGCCGTGGCAAGTCCTGTTCGCTTTTACCGCGACGGTTCTGCTGATCGTATTTTTCTACGGCTACTTTCAGAACGGCGGAGATCCGTCGTTTGGACGGCTGAACAACACCAGCAAATATCCGATCTTCGAACCTAAATGGTATCACGCGCTGCCGCCGCTCGCGTTGTTTGTCCTCACGCGTTTCGGCATTCCCGTTTCCACCACGTTCATGGTGCTGTCGATTTTCGCGACCATGGGCGGCATGTATTCCATGCTGACGAAATCAATGATGGGATACGTTGTCGCGTTCGTTGCGGGCGGCGTTGTTTACGCCGCGCTGGCGCCGACATTGGAGCGCTGGTTTATCAAGACCCATGACCAGCAGCATGCGTTGGGCTGGGTGATCGTCCAGTGGGCGATGACAGCGTATTTGTGGGCCGTGTGGCTGATGCAGGACTTCGCCAATATCTATGTCTTCCTGCCGCGCGGCGTTGATGCGGCGGGCGGTCCGGCGCTCAACCTCGCCGAAGCCGTATTGTCCATGGCGGTTATTCTGGTGCTGCTCGGCATCACCTTCTGGAACAAGGGCGGCCCGATCCAGCGCATCCTGCAATCGAAAACCAGCGTTGACGACATCCGTTCTGCGGCGATTATCAATTTCGTTTACGCGACGCTGTTGTTCTACTTCAAAGAGCTCAACAACATCCCGATGTCGACCACATGGGTCTTTCTCGGCCTGATCGCCGGGCGCGAGTTCGCCATCGCAACGATCGATAAGGTGCGCTCGACAAAAGCCACGGCGATGATCGTTCTTTCAGATGCGTTCAAGGCGATGATCGGGTTGGTGGTCAGTGTGGTGCTGGCGGTCGGCTTGCCTATGCTGGCGGTTGCGCTTGGCGGCTAGTCGCCTCGCTCCTCATCGCCCGGCTTTGCTTTAAACCGCGCCGCCTTGTCTTTCACCCGATAGCGCGCTTCGTCCTGACGGCGGAACCGTTGAAGTGCGCGCGCATTCTCATCAGACTGGCGATAGGTGACAGCGTTGGGATTTTCCTCGCGACTGTCGCGCATGCTGGCGGGTTTGCGGGCCGTACGATCCTTAAGGCGATAGGATTTGCGGGGGCCGTGCTTGGCGATCTCCGGATCGTCCCGCAGCGCCAGGAGGCCCAACAGCCCCTCGGAATTCGCCTCCTCGTTCTGCAGATACCAGAACAGCACGACGGCGAAGACGACGACAATCAGCAAAAATTCTATCGTGTCCATGTGCGTTCCGGTTGGCGTGGCGAAAGACTAGCGGCAATCCGGCGGCGAAGGAAATGCGCTTTCGCGGCCCGGCGGCGCCATGACTTTACCATGCAATAGATGTGCTAGGGGGCGCTGCGCCTCGGTCGTTAACCATCATATGGACGGGCCGCGGCAATCGATTTAGAGATCGCACCATGAACTACTCAGGAAAAACCGCGCTGATCACCGGCGCATCCGCAGGCATCGGCGCGACGTTCGCCCGCTCATACGCGGCCAAGGGCGCAAATCTCATCCTGGTGGCGCGGCGCGAGGACCGCTTGCGCGAGCTGGCCGCCGAGCTTGAGCAAAAACATGGCGTCAGGGCGCGCTTTATCGCCGCCGATCTCGCCGATCCGCTGGCGCCGGAGCGGGTGTTCGACAAAGTCCAGACGGAAGGCGGCGCGGTCGATATTCTCGTCAACAATGCCGGTTACGGTTTGCCGGGCGCCTATACTGAAAACGATTGGGCGACACACCGTTCGTTTCTCGAGCTTATGGTGAATTCCTATGCGCAAATGACGCGGCACTTTCTGCCGGGCATGCTAGAGCGCAACTATGGCCGCATCATTCAGGTCGCCTCGCTGGCGGGGCTGGTGCCAGGGTCAGCCGGACACACTTTGTACGGTCCGTCGAAAGCATTCCTCGTCAGCTTCGCGCAGTCGCTGGCAGCCGAAGGCGCTGGCTCTGGCGTCAAGTCTTCAGCGCTTTGTCCGGGCTTCACCTATTCCGAATTCCACGACGTCAATTCAACGCGCGGACTCGTTTCTCAGCTTCCAAAATACATGTTCATGGAAGCCGAGCCCGTCGTCGAAGGCGCAATCGACGCCGTCGAGCGCGGGCGCGCAGTGTATGTTCCGGGTGCGTGGAACAAGTTTGTCGCCTGGCTGTCGCGCACCTTGCCTCGGCCCATGTCGGAAAACATGGTCAAGAACCAGTCAAAACGTTTCCGGGCGAAGAATTAGGCCGACGGTTTTCGCGCCGTGAAACCACGGCGCGAAAACCCGTATCACGTCAGCTTAATCGAGAGAGGCGAAGCTTCGCACTGATTTGGACTGTGCGTGAGTCTGACGGAGACGCGCGTCGCCAATCGTTTCAACCCAGTCGTCGACCAGCGTGGCTTCACACTTGGCCGCGAGCTGCTTTGCATAGAGTGCGCGGGCGTTATTGGTGTTGCAGGCGCTTGCCGCCTTGTTCTCGATGCGGCGATAGAGCGAATTTAAGCCGCTTGTGGTTTGTAGTTCGCTGGGCTTGTAGCTTACAGCGGCGTGATCGTTGAAAGATGCAGCCGACGCGGCGCTTCCTGCGGCGAGCGTGGAAAGTGCAGCAATTGCAATGGTCTTGAGGGGCATGGGGTACTCCTTGGCGGGTTTCGCCGTTGGTGTTGGTGACCTGCGCCCCCGCGCATCAAAGCCGCCAGCTCACAGAGGGAAGTGCTCGCCTTTGGCTTTGATGAGATAATAATATGAATACGGAGCAATAAAGAAAAGCCGTTCTGGCGCGTCGTTAAAACGACTCGTCGCAAATCACCGGTAACGAAAAGCGTGGCGGATTGCGAAGCGTTTTCTTAACCGGGTGCGCCAGACGAAACTGACAAAAGCAATCAGTGCGCTAAGCAGTCTTTTCCGCCCAGGATCGATGTTCTGCGTCGAGTTCGTACGCCGCCATGGCGGCGAGCGTCACGATGTCGGTTACGCCTGCGCCCACTTGCGCAATTTGCACCGGCCGCTCGAGGCCGATCAATACCGGGCCCAGCACCATGGCGCCGCCGACCTCGCCGAGGAGTTTTGTTGAAATTGCAGCCGAATGAACGCCCGGCGTGATCAATACGTTGGCTTCGCCTTTAAGGCGTGAGAATGGATAGATGCTGCGAATCTTTTCGTTCAACGCCATGCGCGGCGTCATCTCGCCCTCATACTCGAAGTCGACGTCGCTTCGCTTGTCGAGCAGCGCCACGGCCCCGGCGACGCGGCGAGAATGCTCCGTATCCGGATTGCCGAAATTGGAGTAGGAGACAAACGCCACTTTCGGCGGATATCCCATGTGTCGCGCCGCATGAGCGACCTGCATGGCGATTTCGGCGAGATCTTCCGGACCGGGCAGTTCTGTGACGTTGGTGTCCGCGACGAAAAGCGTACGGTTCTTGGTCAGGATGACCGACATGCCGACCATGCGCTCGCCGGGGCGCGGGTCAAGCGCCAGGCGCACGTTTGATAGCGCGACGTCATAGTTTCGGGTGACGCCGGTGACCATGCCGTCGGCGTGGCCATGGGCCAGCATGCAGGCGGCGTAGACGTTGCGGTCGGTGTTGACGAGGCGGGAGGCGTCGCGATGCAGGTGGCCTTTACGCTGCAGGCGCTTGTATAGGTATTCCGTATAAAGATCGCTGTGGGTGGAGGTGCGCGAGTGGTAGGTCTCGAACTCGTGATTGACCGGCAGGCCCGCGTCGGCCAGCGCGTTTTTGATGTGATCGTCGCGGCCAATCAGGATCGGCGTGCCGAGGCCTTCCTGCTGGAACGCATAAGCGGCGCGCACGACGGCGACTTCTTCGCCTTCCGCAAAGACGATCCGCTTCGGCTTTTCCGCCCCGCGCAGGGACGAGTAAACCTTTTGCAGGAACGACGCGGACGGATCGAGGCGCGCGGCCAGTGTTTGCTTGTAGGCGTAGAGGTTTTCGATCGGCTTGCGCGCCACGCCTGAATCGGCGGCCGCCTTGGCGACGGCTGGCGGAATCTCGGAGATGAGGCGCGGGTCGAACGGCGTTGGAATGATGTATCCAGGCCCGTATTTAAGGCGCTTGCCATAGGCGGCGGCGACTTCGTCGGGAACGTCTTCCCGCGCCAGCTTGGCGAGCGCATTGGCGCAGGCGATTTTCATTTCTTCATTGATGGTGCGCGCGCGCGCGTCGAGCGCGCCGCGGAATATATAAGGAAAGCCGAGAACGTTGTTGACCTGGTTCGGATAGTCAGACCGGCCTGTCGCGATGATCGCGTCGTCGCGCACGGCGCGTACATCTTCGGGCAGGATCTCCGGCGTCGGGTTCGCCATGACGAAGACAATCGGTTTCTTGGCCATCGACTTGATCATGTCTTTCGAGATCGCGCCGGCGACGGAGAGGCCGAGCACCACATCGGCGCCGTCCATGGCTTCGGCGAGGGTTTTCTTGTCGGTCTCGACCGCATGCGCCGAGCGCCACTGATCGAGCTGGCGGCCTTTGGTGAGAACGCCTTTTGAGTCGCAAACGAGCGCGTTTTCGTGGGGCAGGCCCATCGCCTTGATCAGGCCGATGACCGACAGCGCAGAGGAGCCGGCGCCGGAGACGGCGACCTTGATTTCCTTGATCGACTTGCCGGTGATGTCGAGCGCGTTGAGGAGGCCCGCTGCGGCGATGATGGCGGTGCCGTGCTGGTCGTCATGGAACACCGGAATGTCCATGAGTTCTTTCAGCCGCTGCTCGATGATGAAGCTTTCCGGCGCAGCGATGTCTTCGAGATTGATGCCGCCAAAGGCGGGGCCGAGATATTTGACGGCGTTGATGAACTCGTCGGGGTCTTTGGTGTCCACTTCGATGTCGATGGAGTCGATGTCTGCGAAGCGCTTGAACAGGACCGACTTGCCTTCCATCACCGGCTTGGAGGCGAGCGCGCCGAGATCGCCCATGCCGAGGATGGCGGTGCCGTTGGAAATCACCGCGACCATGTTGCCCTTGGAGGTGTAGTCATAGGCCTTGTCCGGATCGTCGGCGATCGCCTGCACGGGAACTGCGACGCCCGGCGAATAAGCGAGCGACAGATCGCGCTGGGTCGCCATGGGCTTGGTCGGCGTGATTTCGAGCTTGCCGGGCTTGCCGCGGCTGTGAAAATCGAGCGCTTCCTGATCGGTGAATTTCTTGGAGTTTTCGTCCATGGGGTGCGGTTTCCGGCTGTTGTGGCGTTTTCTTCTGGCTTAACGCGGATGTTATGGCCGGGCAATGCGCGCCGGCGCGATATCCGGTTGCAACGCCCATTTGCCGCCACTACTTGTGGCGCATCAAACAAAGGCGCCTGCAATGTTCATCCAGACCGAAGACACCCCGAACCCGCAATCGATGAAATTCCTGCCCGGACAGCCGGTGCTGGGTCACGGCGCGCTGGGCGTCGATTTCCCGACCATTGAAAGCGCGGCCGCTTCGCCGCTGGCGCAGATGCTGTTCGACACTGACGGCGTCATGGGTGTTTATCTGGGCGCCGACTTCATCACAGTGACGAAGGCGGAAGCGGTGGAGTGGGTTCATATCAAGCCCGCCATTTTGGGCTCGATCGCCGACTTCATTACAGCCGGATTGCCGGTGATGGCCGAAGGCGCGGTCCCTTCAGCCTCGCCCGCAACGCCGCTTGAAGATTATGAGGGCGAAGACCGCGAGGTCGTCGAGCAGATCATCGAGCTGATTGAAACGCGCGTGCGCCCGGCCGTGGCGGCCGATGGCGGCGACATCGTTTTCAAGCATTACGAGCCGCGCACCGGCGTTGTGTTTCTGTCCATGCAAGGCGCCTGCGCCGGATGTCCGTCCTCGACCCAGACCCTGAAAGCCGGGATCGAAAACATGCTCAAGCATTACGTGCCGGAAGTGGTGCGCGTCGAAGCGGCGGCTTAGTCTCCGGCAGTTTACCCTGCGCGCGGCTTCCTCTACGCATTGGTCGTAGCTGAAAGCACGAACGAGGCGCGCATGTCCGACAAAATCATCAACGACCAGGCTCTCGACATTATGTTTCGCGACGCGCGAACCCATAATGGCTGGGAGACGCGGAAAGTCGCCCGCACGCTGATGCAGGCGGTCTATGACCTGACCAAGATGGGACCGACATCGGCCAATTGCTCGCCGGCGCGTTTTGTTTTTGTCTCCAGCGATGAAGGCAAGAAACGGCTCGAGCCGCTGCTGGCTGAGGGCAACCGCGCCAAGACCATGGCCGCGCCATGCTGCGTGATCATCGGCTATGACATGAATTTCGTGTCGAAGATCCGCCAGCTCTTCCCGCACACCGACGCCAGCGGATGGTTCAAGGGCAAGGAATTGGACACCGCGTTCCGCAACGGCACGCTGCAGGGCGGATATTTCATCATGGCGGCGCGCGCGCTCGGTCTCGATTGCGGGCCCATGTCGGGCTTTGACAATGCGGGCGTCGACAAAGAGTTCTTCGCCGGCACCGAGATCAAGTCGAACTTCCTGTGCAATATCGGTTACGGCACGGATGAAAACCTGTTCGCTCGCTCGCCGCGCCTTGATTTTGACGAGGCGTGTCAGGTTCTTTAGGCGGCCTTGTGAAGCAGCGTCTCGTTTCGATTGCGCGCGGGCTGGGTTTGTTGCCGGCGCTCGACGCGGCGCGCTTCATGCGCGCTAAATGGCGAACCGGCGAGGCGAACCGGGTTTTTCTCGCCGCTCACCCTGATTTTGTCGCGCCGCCCTTGTGGTGGATGCATGACATGTATCGCCACACCTCGTTTGAGCTCTACTGGAAAACGGGGCAGGCGACCGCCGCCGGAATCGAAGAGCGCATTGAGAACTATGTAGCTAAGCCTGCGCCGCGCGTTGCAGACTGGGGCTGCGGGCTGTCGCGGGTGCTGCGGCACTTGCCGGAACGCTATGAGCGCACAGGATTCGATTACAATCCGGACGCTGTCAGGTGGTGTACGGAGCATATCAAAGGCGCGCGATTCTTGCGCAATGATTTGCATCCTCCGCTTCCTGCGGACGCTGCTTCGTTTGAAGCGCTCTACGCGCTGTCGGTGTTCACACATCTGTCCGCCGAAGCCCATGACGCATGGATCGCAGAGATCGCACGGGTCTTGTCTCCCGGCGGCATTTTCATCGGCGCGTTCCATATGACGCCAGCGCCGGGGCAGCTTTTGCCGCATGAACAACAACTGTTTGACCGGGGCGAGCTGGTGGTGCGCGGCGGCGTCAAGGAGGGCTCGCGCACCTTTGTCGCTTATCACCCCGAAGCGTATTTGCGCGACCGTTTGTTCCGCGGCTGGGAGATCGTTGAAGGCCCGACCGAGTTCTTCGGTCAGACGTTGTTCGTCGTGCGCCGCCCCTAGCTCCCTAGTATCTGGGAGACAAATAATTCCCACGGAAAAAGTTTTCCGGGGTCTGTGCGACGGAGCGGATCGAGCCGTGCATGACTGACCACATGCGTCAGCTTCGGATATTTCGCCCAGGCATACCGGACGATCTGCGCCGCAGCTTCAATCTGCGCGAATGAAAATACATCCTTTCCGTTTTGACGGTTGACGATTTCGACGCCAAGCGACGCGCGGTTCAGGTTGTTCGCACCGTTGCAGATGTGCGGGTGTGAACAGGACTTGCGCACATGCCATGCGGCGAGGCGTTCGGGACAGGTCACCCAAACATGGCCGCCGCGCGCTTTTTCGTCCTTACCCGGAACAACCCAGTGAAAGCTTGCGCGCCCTTCCTCCATCACCGAAACGGCGCCGTCGGTGGTTGCGCCGGCGGTGGCGTGAATGACAATCACGCGGACGGCTGTGACCGGATCGCCGCCGCGTAAAGACGCGCATCGGGGCGCGGCGGCCCAGGCGCGCTGATGAATTTTCTCGTTCAGGGCGAAGGGCTCGGGACGGTGGTTTGCGGGGAGATCAAACTGGAATGTTGTCGGGTCGGCCATGGGGCCTCCTTCTTCTGGGCTGGACGTGTTGATTGGGTTTTGCGTCTGCGTCGCGCTGGCGTAGGTAAGCGCCATGTTGATCATGGCTCTCGATACGGCGTTGCAGCGCTGCTCAGTCGCTATCTTAAGGGACTCAGACGTGCTGGCGGATGAATCCGTTCATATGGAGCGCGGTCATGCGGAGCATCTGGCGCCGATGGCGGCAACTGCGCTGGCGACGGCAGGCGTTTCAATCGGCGATCTCGACCGGGTTGGCGTGGTGATCGGGCCGGGGGGGTTTACCGGGGTGCGCGTGGCGCTCGCTTTCGCCCGGGGGCTGGGCGTTGGAACCGGTCTGCCGATTGTCGGCGTGACCAGCCTTGCTGCACTCGCCGCGGGGGCCGGGTGCGCCGGCGCCGTGGCGCCGGTGGTCGATGCGAGGCGCGGTCAGGTTTATGCGGCGCTTTACGGAGAAAGCGGCGAGGTTCTCGCGGCGCCGTTTGTTGCGGAGCCGAAAGAAGCGTTGAAAATGCTTGGAGTTGGGGCAGGCGACGAACGGGTTTCATTGGTCGGATCGGGCGCGGGGCTTTTGCCCGGCCCGCCTTCGCATTGGCCGATGGCGACCGGCTCCACGGAAATTGACGCCAAGATTGTCGCGCGTCTTGCCGCAAAGGCGCCCGCGCCGGACGCCCCGCCGGCGCCGCTTTACCTGCGGGCGCCGGACGCCAAGCCGGGCAAGCCCGGACTCTTTGAAAGCGCTGGCCCCGCATGACGGGGGAAGAGGCGCCGTGGCGGGTATGGCCCGCCACGCCGGCCGATGTTGAGACATTGGTGGCTCTCGAAGCGCTCGCCTTTGGCGAGAAAAGCTGGGGTGCGGACAGCGTGCGCGCGAGTTTTGTCGCGTCGCGCGTGACAGTATTGCTGGGCGGCGCCGGAACCAATTCGCCCGCAGGTTTCGCCTTGTGGCGCGATCTCGGGGAAGAAGCGGAAATCCTGACCCTCGGAACAGCCGACACGGTGCGGCGGCGCGGGCTCGGCGCAGCGCTGCTGGCCGCAATGATCGACGCCGCCCGCAGCGGCGGCGCCCACCGGATGTTCCTGGAGGTCAATGCCGGCAACAAAGCCGGTCTGGCGCTTTATCAACAGGCCGGATTTCGCGATGTGGGAACGCGCAAGCGCTACTATGCGGACGGCGCAGATGCGCGCGTCATGGCCTTGAACTTGTAGGTAGAGCGCAGAATTCGCTTTCGAGTTGCATGGCGGCGCGTGTGCGTGAATAAAGGTCCGCAAAATTCGGCATAAATGGAATTGGGTCATGGACAGACTTGAAAAACTTTGCGTTGAAAAAGGCATGCGCATGACGGAGCAGCGCCGTGTGATCGCGCGCGTCTTGTCCAACGCCGAAGATCACCCGGACGTTGAGGAGATCCACCGCCGGGCGACTGAAATTGACGCCAATATCTCGATCGCGACTGTCTATCGGACCATGCGTCTGTTTGAGGAAGCCGGCGTTGTCGAGCGTCACGATTTTCAGGATGGCCGCGCCCGCTACGAAGAAGCGACGGAGACCCACCACGATCACCTGATCGATTTGCGGTCAGGCGAAGTGATCGAATTCGTCAATGACGAGATCGAGGCGCTGCAAAAGCGCATTGCCGAGAAATACGGCTACAAGCTCGTCGATCACCGGCTGGAGCTTTACGGAGTGCCGCTGGATAAAGCCAAAAGCTGAAGCCCTTGATTTCGCGGCTTGTGGAGGATTCCTCCAAATCGCGTAAGGGAATCTTGACAAATCCGAGGTAAACTGGCCAGTGTACCATCACGAATGCTGGCCTTGGGACCGACGCGTCCAATTGCTTAGAAAAAAACCGCGCGCGGCCCCACTTGACTTTCCCGGAGGAAACCATGGCGTCGTTACGCGATCTCTATCCCATCCCCGACATCGATCCCTGCTGGACCGTGCCTCAGAATTTCGAGGCGTCGTTCGACTGGGAGTATGACGACGGCCGCAAGCAGATGATGCACTTGTACCAGAAGGGCAAGGACATGCAGTGGGATGCGCTCAATCGCATTGATTGGTCGCTCGAGCTCGACGCCGAAAATCCCATGCAGATCCCGGACGAAATGGGCGGTCTCGCCCACACGCCAGTCTGGGCGAAGATGGACAACAAGGAACGCGCCGAGCTGCGCCGGCACATGCAGGCATGGACCACGTCGCAGTTCATGCAGGGCGAACAGGCCGCGCTGATTTGCGCGGCGAAAATCGTTCAGCAGGTTCCGGATCTCGACGCGAAGTTCTACGCATCGACACAGGTGATGGACGAGGCGCGCCACGTTGAGGCGTACAAGAAGCTCTTGCATAATTTCGGCGTCGCCTATCCCATGACGCATCCCTTGCAGGTGCTGGTCGATCAGGCGCTCCGGGATTCCCGCTGGGACATGACCTATCTCGCCATGCAAGTGGTGATCGAAGGTCTCGCGCTCGCAGCCTTCAACAATATCCGCGAGATCGCGCAAAACCCGCTGGCGCAACAGGTCAACGCTTACGTGATGGAAGATGAATCCCGTCACGTTGCATTTGGCCGCCTGACGCTCAAGGAATACTACCCGCATCTGACGCAAGCCGAACGCGACGAGCGCGAAGAGTTCCTGGTCGAGGCCTGCTATCACATGCGCGACCGGTTCGAAGCGCGCGAGCTTTACCAGTCGCTTGGTCTGCCCGTAGACGAGATTGTCGAGGCGCAGCAGGCCTCCGGCTATCAGAAAATGTTCCGGAACATGCTGTTCCAGCGCATTGTCCCGATCGTGCGCGACATCGGTCTGTGGTCCGACAAGATCCAGGCGGCGTACACGGAAATGGGCGTCATCGGTTTTGCCGACGTCGATTACAGCGAACTGTCAAAGCACGACGAAGCGCGCGCCGAAGAGTTCGACGAGTTCAACAAGCGCAATCGTCAAAAATACGTGGAAGACGTGGCCGCGCTTGGCGCATCAGGCGTCGCGGCGGCCGAGTAGCCGCGACGAACCGCTGCGATGTGTCAGACGCCGGAGAAGTTGCGCCGCGCGCGCGACTTTGAAGGTGCGGCGTAGTTTTCAGACAGATCGTGGTCAATTCGCTCGGCGAGCGCATCAGCGGAGCGGCCGATTTCGCGAATGGCGGCGGTGTAGTCTGCGCGGATCGCCTGAAGCTCCTCGCTGTCGATGGCTTCGCCGGAATCTTTGATCTTGTCCGCGGCGCTCACATACATCTGGCGATTTTCTCTGAGCGCTTGAATTGCCGTTTCGAGCACGGCGACGTCATTGTTCGTCACGCGCGGCGCAGCCAGCGCCAGATCGGCGGCGCGAAGCAAACGGTCTGCCGCATTGAGGTTTGATCGGGCATGGACGGTGAGGGCGGCGAAGCGATTTCCGGCCGGCTGCAGCTCAGCGACATACTGAGCGACTGCGTCACCGCGGCTGATGCGATCATCATTTGTCGCGCCGGTGAGGCGCGAAACCAGCGAAACCGATTCCGGACGCGGCCACGGTGAGGATTCAACCGCCTGCGCAGCATCGGTCAGCATATCCCGCTCAGCCACATGGCCTTGTTTCGCGCTGGATTGAGACGCCATTGGATTCACGGCGCAGCCGCTGCACACAAACATTATCGCTGCGGCAACGGCGCCCGCAGCCTTAACACCCTGTTTTACCAAACCCCGACTCCACAGAAAGACTTGTTACACATGTCTCTCCCCACTAAACGCTAACCGATTGAATCAGCATTGTCAGCATGGAAATGTCCGAACTCGCCACTTTGTATCCGCCTTTAGAGCCGCATGACGCCGGAATGCTCCGCGTTAGCGATATTCACGAGATTTATTACGAGGTCTCCGGCGCAGCAGACGGCAAACCCGTCGTCGTTTGCCATGGCGGACCCGGCGGCGGCTCGACGCCGTCCATGCGCCGCTATTTTGACCCGAAACGCTATCGCATCATCCTTTTCGATCAGCGCGGCTGCGGCAAGTCGAAGCCTCACGCGGAGCTTACCGACAACACCACCTGGGCGCTTGTCGAGGATATGGAAAGATTGCGGCGGCATTTGGGCGTAGAGCGCTGGCAAGTTTTCGGCGGGTCATGGGGCTCGACGCTGGCCATGGCGTACGCCGAAACCCATCCGGACAGAGTGACAGAGCTGGTCCTGCGCGGGATTTTCACCTTGCGCCGCGAGGAACTGCTCTGGTTCTACCAAGAAGGCGCAAGCTGGCTGTTCCCGGATTTATGGCGAGATTACCTCGCGCCGATTCCGGCTGCCGAACGTGGCGACATGATCGCCGCCTACTATAAACGACTGACCGGCGACAATCGCGAGGAACAGCTTCGCGCTGCAAAGGCGTGGAGCTTGTGGGAAGGCGGCACGGTGAGCCTGCTGCCTTCCGAAGAGCGCATGCAAAGCTTTTCTTCAGACCTGTTCGCGCTCGCCTTCGCCCGCATCGAGTGCCACTATTTCCAGCATGGCGGATTTTTCGATCGCGATGATCAGATCATCGCCAATGTGGACCGTGTGCGGAATATTCCGGCGGTCATCGTGCAGGGGCGATACGACGTCTGCACGCCGGTGAAAACCGCATGGGAACTGCATCAGGCGTGGCCGGAAGCCGACTTCAAGCTGATTGCGGACGCAGGACACGCAGCGAGCGAGCCGGGTATCATCAGCGAGCTCGTTAAAGCGACAGACCGGTTCGGGCGCTGACGGCCCGAACTTCGGGCCTGCTACTGCCGCCGCCAGGTTGATATGGGAATATCGCCGTTTGGTCTCGGCGGCACTTTGTAAGTGAGGACATTGCCGGAAAGCTCGTAGGAGCGCGTTTGGATCTGTCCTTCCCAATTGGGAAAGGACGAACCGCTGATGGCGAAACTCAACGTCCGCTCGGCGAGGTTTGCCCGGACAGTGCCGAAATGCGTGCTTGAGCCCATGACCGCTTGCTTGAACTCTTCCGGCGTACCCTCCGCCTTTGATGCGGAGACGAACGCCTTGCGTTCGGATTTCATAATCTGCAGCGAGTAGCGGCCCTCTGCATCGACGATCAACATGCCCTTCGGCGACGCGCCGTAGTCATTCTCGACCGAGCCGTCTGGATGCAGGACCTCAGCAGCGACGAGCGTCCACACGCCCTCGAGCGGGGACGGCGTGCTGTGTGTTGCGTCGTCGCCGAACGCGCTGGCGTTGGCTGAGAGCACGGCAATCATGGCGGCGACCGGCGTGGTTTTCGACGTGATCGATTTCATCATTCTCTCCATTTGCGGGCGTGTTGTTCTTGTGCGTGGGCGATCCGGCGCCGGGGAGCGTCATATCCTGAGGCGTAACCTATTTAATAGGTTACACTCTGAATGGCTCGCCGTAACTTGTCAAGCAGGTTATGACGGTCGTCCATTTGAGGTGCTGACGACATGGCGATATTGCCGAGCATTCACATTGACGGCGCCGCTGAAAATCGCGACGGCTTCCGTTTTCGAAGCGGCTGGCCGTCACTTGACCTCACAGCAACGCTGATCGGCAGGCTGAAGCCGAAGCAAACCGATTTGCTGGCAGCGCCGGGTGATCTTGATCGCTGGATGATTGCGTCCGGACTTGCCGGCGCATCGCCCAATTCGAGTGCAGAAGATCTTGAGGAGGCGAGACTCCTGCGCGAAAGCATTTATGCAATCGCTACTCACTACATCCACAAAGATGCGGTTTCGCCAAAGGCGCGCAAACTGCTCAACGATATGGCGGGGCGTGACGCTGCGGTTCCTGAACTGGCGGCGAACGGAACCATGCGCTGGAAGGGAGCGGCGCCCGGTCTGCTGACCGTCATCGCGCGAGAAGCGGTCGGACTGTTCGGAACGGCCGTTGGCGAACGGATCAGACAATGCGAAGCAAAGCCTTGCGCGATTTTGTTTGTCGATTTCTCGCGATCCGGTGATCGCCGCTGGTGCTCTATGGCTTCCTGCGGCAACAAGGCGAAAGTCGCGGAATATCGCCGCCGAAAGCGCGCAGCCTCGACGAAATCATCTGCGTAACAAGCGCACGACTGAAGTCGCAGCGACGAAACGCCTAGAGCGGTGAAAGTCCCCTAGCGACGGCAATAAGCCGCCGCCACGATGCGCTTTTGTTTTGGTTCCTGGACGATAAGCGCGCAGCCTTCGCCGGCGGCCGGCGCCGGCGCAGACAGTTCAGCGCCAGTGCGGCGCACAAGGCCCAATGGACGAACGCCGGTCACCACATTCACTTCGTCAAAGAGCTTGCCCGCATTCTCGCCGCTGGTGATGCGGGTCTTCGTCGTTTGTTTGAAAGTAATGAGGTAGGCGTTTCCGCCATTCGGATTAGCGCCGAGCGAAAATCGGTTTTCGCCTTCTTCAAGCAACACGGTCAGCGGCGTTTCGGTGCGAACTGTGTCTTTGATGAGTGTGCTGACTTTCACGCGGTTGCCGCCGACAGTTTGCCGTTCTCCATCGACAACGACCTGCGGCGTGTAGATCGAGCTACGGTGGCGAATGTTGATGTTGTACAGTTTCTGTCGTTTGGTGAACGCCGGTTTGGAGTATGGGTCCTCCCAGCGGCCATGCTCGGAATCGGTCATGTTCCAGTAGTCCACATGCCAAGCAAGCGCGACCACGTCGTCGCGGGCGGCGATCTCCGGAAACAGGGCGGCGGCGGGCGGACACATATTGCAGGCTTGGGACAAGAACAGCTCAACCAGAACGGGATTCCCGGTTGTTGATGCATCGGCCGACCCAACCGGTTGAGCGCTTGCGGACTGGTGCGCTGCTGCGGCGCATGCAACGGCGGCGACGCCTGCGAGCCGCGATTTACAAAGGCAATTCTTCATTTCACCCTCAAGAAAGCGATACGCGCTCTCTCCCTGCGTCTAATCTGCCGCGCAATGGGTGCGCGATCAAACCAAACTTTCTCACGAGGGCGCGAGCACGCGAGATTGCATCGGCTGGCTGCGCCGCCTAAATACCCGCTTTCGCCGCTTTAACAGAGAACAATGACCGAACCGCAGCCAAAACAGGGTAGATCCGTTTTCATCCGCACCTATGGGTGCCAGATGAACGTCTACGATTCCGAGCGCATGGCGGGTCTGCTGAAACCGCTTGGCTATGCGGTCGCCGACGCGCCGGAGGCAGCGGACCTGGTCATCCTCAATACCTGCCACATTCGCGAAAAGGCGGCGGAAAAGGTCTATTCCGACCTCGGCCGATTAAAACGTATGAAGTCGGAGCGCGAGCGCGCTGGACGCGATATGAAGATCGCCGTGGCCGGCTGCGTGGCGCAGGCGGAAGGCGAAGAGATCACGCGGCGCGCGCCCGTGGTCGATATGGTGGTCGGCCCGCAGGCCTATCACCGCCTGCCCGAGCTGATCGCCCGCGCGGCGCGCGACAAGGGCGATATTCTGGATACGGACTTTGCGGTGGAAGAGAAATTCGACCGCCTCGCAGAGCGGACGGCAGACGGTCCGACGGCGTTTCTCACCATTCAGGAAGGTTGCGATAAATTCTGCACGTTCTGCGTCGTACCCTATACGCGGGGCCAGGAAGTCTCGCGCAATGTGGACGCCATTGTGGCTGAGGCGCGATCGCTTGCCGCGCAGGGTGTGCGCGAAGTGACCTTGCTCGGCCAGAATGTGAACGCCTGGCGCTCGGCGCCGCCCGCCGGTGTCGCCGGGGATGGGTGGGGGCTGGGCGAGCTGTGCCGCCATCTTGCGAAAATTGACGGTCTGGAGCGCATTCGCTTCACCACATCGCATCCGCGCGACATGGATGACGGGCTGATCGCTGCTTTCGCTGAAGAAGAAAAATTGATGCCTTACCTGCATCTGCCCGTGCAGGCTGGGTCGGATAAAATTCTCAAGGCGATGAATCGCGGCCATACCGCTGAGCACTACCTGCGCCTTATCGAACAGATTCGTGCTGCGCGCCCGGACATTGCCGTCTCCGGCGACTTCATCGTTGGTTTCCCTGGCGAAACGAATGAGGATTTTGAAGAGACATTGGCCCTCGTTGAGACGATCGGCTACGCGTCGGCCTATTCGTTCAAATATTCGCGCCGGCCGGGCACGCCGGGCGCCGCCATGCCAAAACAGGTGGCGGAAGACGAAAAAGACCACCGTCTCGCACGATTGCAATCACTGCTCGAGCGTCAGCGGCAGGAGTTCAACAGCGCCCAGATTGGCGGCGTTCTGCCGGTCCTCTTCGAAAAGCCGGGGCGGATGGACGGCCAGCTCATTGGCCGCTCGCCATATTTGCAAAGCGTTCACGTGTCCGCTTCACAATCGATGCTGGGTGAAATCGCAAAGGTTAAGATCGAAGGCGTGACCCCGAATGCGCTCGCCGGCGCATTGACCAACCAGGATGAGGCGGCCGCTTGAGCGAAAACAAACCGACAGCCGATATCGAGCACATCGACTTTGACGACAATCGTCTGGTCGCGTCGCTCTCCGGTGGACACGATGCCCACCTTTCCATTCTCGAAGAAGCCCTCGGCGTGAGAATCGATCCGCGCGGAAATCGCTTTGCGGTGACCGGAACGGAAAGCGCGCGTGCGCGCGCTATCGCCGCGCTGACTTCGCTCTACGCCAAGCTGGCGCGCGGAGAAGTGTTGGGCGTTGGCGATGTCCGCGCTGCGGCGAAGCTTTCCGAAGCGCCGGCTGAAGTGCAAAATCTCGGGCCGGGCATCAAAACCCCAAAGCGCCTGATCAACGCCAGAACGCCCAACCAGGCGGCGTATTTGCGTGCATTGGCGAGCAACGATCTGACATTCGGCG
>CAZAOB010000015.1:22822-54777 GCA_964486635.1 uncultured Caulobacterales bacterium
CGTGGGTCCGGCCGGCACCGGCAAAACCTATCTGGCGGTGGCGCACGCCGTCGGATTGTTGTTGTCGGGGCAGGTGGAGCGGATCATTCTTTCTCGCCCCGCGCTCGAAGCGGGCGAACGTATTGGTTTTTTGCCCGGCGACATGAAAGAAAAAGTCGACCCTTTTTTGCGGCCGCTTTACGATGCGTTGCATGATATGATGCATGCGGACTATGTGGAGCGCCGGATCGCCGCTGGCGACATCGAGATTGCCCCTATCGCCTTTATGCGCGGCCGTACGCTGGCGCGCGCCGCCGTCATTCTCGATGAAGCGCAGAACGCAACGCCGGCGCAAATGAAAATGTTTCTGACGCGACTGGGCGAAGGCGCGCATATGGCCGTGACAGGCGATCCGTCGCAAACCGATCTGCCGGCTGGCGAAGTGTCCGGCCTTGCCGACGCCCTGGGCGTTCTTGCCGGCGTCAAAGGCGTCGCCGAAGTGCGTTTTGAAGCGTCGGACGTCGTTCGCCATCCCCTGGTGGCGCGCATAATCGAAGCCTACGACAAGCGCAGCGCCCGCAAATGATCGAACCCGTTATCGAGGATGAAGGCTGGCGTGACGCCATGCCTGAAATCGAAGCGTTGACGGCCGCCTGCTTGGAGGCTGCGGCCGCCCGGGAGCCCGAGCTTCAGCGCGAAATCGCCCTTATGTTCTGCGACGATGCGACGATCCGTGACCTCAACCGCCGGTTCCGGGGGCAGGACAAGCCAACCAATGTGCTGTCTTTTCCGTCCGGGGAGGCGGAAGGCTTTCTGGGCGACATTGCGCTGAGCCGCGAAACCTGCGTTCGGGAGGCGGATGAAAAAGGGCTTCCGTTGCGCGATCATGCGGCCCATCTCATAGTCCATGGCATGCTGCATCTGATCGGGTATGATCATCAGACCGATGCGGACGCCTCCGTGATGGAACGGTGCGAAACGGTGATTCTCGGCGCGATGGGCATAGCGGACCCCTACGGCGCTGAGGAATGAATGAACGGGTTAGGGCGATGAACGGCGAAGAGGGCGGAGACGATAGCGGATTTGGCGACAGTATCATGGCGCGGCTGCGCACCATGATCGGCAAGCCTGGCCGCAGCGAAGACATCGCCGCAGCAATTGAAAATGGCGACGGGCAGGTCACGCGCACGCTGGATAAAGCGCGCCGGGAAATGATCGAGCGCGTCGTTGCGTTCGATGAAAAGAAAGTTTTCGATGTCATGGCGCCCCGCGCCGACATCTCTGCGGTGGATATCGACACGCCGCTGCAAGAGCTTATCCGTCAGTTTTCCGAGGCCGGCCATTCGCGCATGCCGGTTTATCGCGGCGATCTCGATGACCCCGTCGGCATGGTGCATATCAAGGACGTCATCGGACTGATTGCAGACGACGCCAAGCCCTTGCCGTCGACCGGTCCAATCCTGAAGACATTGCATCGCGATGTGCTTTACGTCCCGCCCTCCATGCGCGTTACCGATCTGTTGCTGAGAATGCAGGTCTCACGCATTCACATGGCGCTGGTCATCGACGAGTATGGCGGCACCGACGGGCTCGTGACGATTGAAGATCTGATCGAGGAAATTGTCGGTGAAATCAATGATGAGCATGACGAAGACGAAACCCTGGTGATCACCCCGATTTCCGGCGGGGGCTGGGAAGTCGATGCGCGCGTTGAACTGGCGGACTTTGCGGAAGAGACGGGATTGCAGCTCGACTCCGATGATGACGAAATCGACACGGTGGGCGGTTTCGCGGTGTCGCTGGCGGGACGCGTTCCGCAACGGGGCGAAGTGTTGTCGGCGCCCAACGGGTTCGACTTTGAGGTCATCGAAGGCGATGCGCGTAAAGTCAGAAAACTGCGCATCCGACCATCTGCGTCTCGCCCTGTCGGCAAGGCCGCAGAGTAACTCGATATGGGATTTCTCACGCCCGCGCTGTCGCCGCTGGCAAGCTCTCTGAAAACAGCGGCCGGTTGGGTTGTTGCGGCGACCGGCTGGCGTCGTTGGCTGACCGCGTTCTTGACCGGCGTCGCCGCAGCGCTCGCCATGGCGCCCGTCTATGCCTTGCCGCTTTTGGTTGTCGGAATGACGGTGCTCGTGCTGCTGATCGACGGCGCCGCCGCGCACTCAAAGCCGCGGCGCAGTGCGTTTGCCGCAGGCTGGCTTTTTGGCTTCGGATACTTTTTGGCCGGTATCTACTGGATGTCGTTTTCTTTTTTTGTGCAGGCCGATCAGTTTGCATGGATGGCGCCTTTTGCGGTGATGGGCCTGCCCGCCTTTCTCGCGCTGTTTACCGGCGCTGCGGCCGCCATTTGCGCCTCGTTGCGCGCGAGCGGGTGGGTGCGGATCTTCGCTTTTGCGGCGGTGTTTACGATCGTTGAATATGCGCGTGGCCATGTCTTGACCGGTTTGCCCTGGAACCTGACCGGGCAAGCGTTGGCGGGAAGCGCACTCCTGTCGCAGTCCGCCGCCTGGTACGGGGCGTACGGACTAAGTCTGGTGGCCGTTTTTCTGGCGGCCGCGCCTGCGGCGAAGCTAACCGATGCAGGCGATGTGCGGGCGTTAAGCGGGCTTGCCGCGACGATTTGCGGGGCGCTCATATTGGCGGGGGTTGGCGCGATCCGTTTGTCGCTGCCCGAGCCAGCGTCGGACGCGCGCAATATGGTGCGGATCGTTCAGCCCAATATCCCGCAGCGGGAAAAAATTCAGTGGGACCTGTGGCAGAAGAATTTTGAACGGCAGTTGCAGCATTCTCGCGGCGCCGTTCCGCCTGGTGTTCAGCTGTTTGTAATCTGGCCGGAGAACGGGGCGCCCCTGCTCGAAGAAACTCGGGATGCGCTCGATGAACTTGGCCGCGACCTTCCGGGCCGGTCGATTTTGATCGCCGGCACGGTGCGGCGGGAGCGCGACGCGGCCGGCAAGGAGCGTTGGTACAATTCGGTAGCGATCGTTGAAGAGGCGCCGGAAGGCCGACAGGTGACGGCGCACTACGACAAGCATCACCTTGTCCCGTTCGGGGAGTATCTGCCTTTCTATTCGCTCCTCGACCGGCTTGGGCTGGCGCAACTCACGCCTTATGGCGATGACGGATTTTCGTTCGGAGCCGGCCCGACCGTCATGACGGCGGGCGGCTCGTCGTTCGCACCCATGATTTGCTACGAGGCCATTTTCCCGAACGCCACTTATCCGAAAGGCGTCCGGCCCGACTGGCTGGTGACGGTGACGAATGACGCCTGGTATGGCGACACGTCGGGTCCGAGGCAGCATCTCGACATGGCGCGCCTGCGGGCGATCGAAACGGGGCTGCCGATGGCGCGCTCGGCCAACACGGGGGTGTCGGCGCTGATCGACGGCAAAGGAAGAATGCTGGCGAGAATTCCGCTCTATCAGGCGGGGAAGATCGATGCGCCGCTGCCGCCGGCGCTGCCGCCCACGCTCTATGTTCGGGTTGGCGATTGGCTGTTCTGGCTGATGGCGCTGGCTTTTCTGGCGCCGTTGGCGCGACCGCTGGTTGCGCGAAAGGTCAAATAACGCGCAACCTTTGCGCGCCGCTTCCGGCTCGACTATAGTCGCGGCGATACGCGGGGCAGAAAGCCCGCCGGAAAACGCATGGGGGTGCGCCGTGGCGAAACCGCAGAAAGCGGTGAAGAATCTGGAAGCTGTCGCGCAAAAGCGTGACGGACCTCATCCCGTCGACATACATGTGGGCTCGCGCATCAAGCTGCGCCGAATGATCATGGGGCTCAGCCAGGAGGCGCTGGGAAAGGCGCTCGGCCTGACGTTCCAGCAAATCCAGAAATACGAAAAAGGCGTCAACCGCATCGGCGCCAGCCGCGTCTACGAGATGTCGCAATTGCTCGAGGTGCCGATCCAGTTTTTCTATGACGATCTTGAAGGCAGCGGCATCGGCGGCGCGCGGGGCTTTGCCGAGTCCGGCAGCGGGGACGATGTGATGGATCTGGTGAATTCCGCCGAAGGCGTCCAGCTCTGCCGCTACTTCGCCGCCATCCGCGATCCCGAGGTCAAGAAAAAGGTGCTGGAGCTGGTGAAATCCATCGCGGAAAACGAGCCTTCCTGACCCGAAAAACCGGCGCGATTTGGCCACTTTTCCGGCGATCTGCGCACCGCCGATTTCGATTGGACAGGACCGCGCGGTTTCGCTATAGCCGCTTCATATAAAGTTATCCTTATATGTGGGGTTTGCCATTTCCATGTCGCGCCAATCATACCTTTTTACCAGCGAAAGCGTCTCAGAAGGCCATCCGGACAAGGTCTGTGACCGGATTTCCGACGAAATTGTCGATCTGATGTACCGCGAGGCGGCGGCCTCCGGCATGAACGCGTGGGATGTGCGCGCCGCGTGCGAGACCCTCACCACCACCAACAAGGTCGTCATCGCTGGCGAAGTTCGCGCGCCTGCCGCGCTCATGGACGGCAATGGCGGGGTCAAGCCCGACGCCTTCGTGGAGGTTGCGCGCGCAGCGATCAAGGATATCGGCTACGAGCAGGACGGCTTCCATTGGCAGACAGCCGATGTCGACGTGTTGCTGCATGGTCAGTCTGCGGACATTGCCCAGGGCGTCGACAAGGCGTCTGACGCCAATGCCGAAGGCGCGGGCGATCAGGGCATCATGTTCGGCTATGCGTGCCGTGAAACCCCGCTGCTGATGCCGGCGCCGATTTATTACAGCCACAAAATTCTCGAAGACCTCGCCGCCGCCCGCCACGCCAATGAAGGCGAGGCTGGCCGACTCGGTCCCGATGCAAAAAGCCAAGTGACGGTGCGTTACCGCAATGGCGAAGCTGTCGAGATCACCTCGATTGTTCTGTCGACCCAGCATCTCGATGCGTCGTGGAATTCGGCCAAGGTAAGAGAAGTCGTCGAGCCTTACATTCGCAAATCGATCGCAGAATTGCCCATCGCCGAGAATTGCCGCTGGCACGTCAACCCGACCGGCAAGTTTGTGATCGGCGGACCGGACGGCGATGCCGGCCTCACAGGCCGCAAGATCATTGTCGACACTTATGGCGGTGCGGCCCCCCATGGCGGCGGCGCGTTCTCCGGCAAGGACACCACCAAGGTCGACCGTTCCGCAGCTTACGCGGCGCGTTATCTCGCGAAAAACGTGGTGGCGGCGGATCTCGCTGACCGCTGCACAATCCAGCTATCCTACGCGATTGGCGTTGCGCAGCCGCTCTCCGTCTATGTCGCGCTGCCCGGCACGGGCCGCGTCGCCGAAGACGCGCTTGAGCGCGCGCTGGGCGAGGTGATGGATCTGTCGCCGTCGGGCATTCGCCGGACGCTCGATCTCAACAAGCCGATTTACGCCCGCACCGCAGCCTACGGACATTTCGGTCGCGAGCCCGATGCGGATGGCGGCTTCTCCTGGGAAAAAACCGACCTGGTGGAAGCGCTGAAAAAAGCGATCTAGGCGTCCAACTTTTTGACCAGAGTTTTCGGCGCGACGGCGCGGTAGCTCTGGTCGATCCAGCCTTTGAACATCTCAAGATCGACCGGATCTTTCGATCCGAGGCGCATGCTTACCCAGCCTGAACGCCCAAGGCCGTAACCGGCAGGCTCCATATAGGGCAGAGTCAGCACCATTTCATGCGAGACCGGAAGCTTCACGGTCATGCCGAGCTTGCCCTCGTGCAGGGTTTCGCCGCTCAAGAACACAAACGCTTTCTTGCGGACTTTAATCGCGACGTGATCCCAGGGATGATCTTCATGGGATTCCGGGAAGGTGAGTGCGAAAAGCCGTAGCTTGTCCTGCAGTGCGAATAGTTTTTTGGTCATGCGGCGCTCGTCAGGAGTGGATCGACAATCGCGCGAAGCGGAAGCGCGTTTGTCGAAATCTACGCTTGTGAACCGTCCTTGTCATGAACTTGAGAAAGGTGCTCACGATGATGCGAATAGTCTTCTTGATACTGCTCTGCTTTCAACTGCCGTTTTCGGCCGCCGCTGAAACGCCAGCTCGGCTGCTAGAACAGTTCGCCGGCGAATGGCGGGCCGAGGGCGCCGCGTTTGGCGCGCCGGCCAAGTCGCATATGGCGTGGTCGCCGGCCCTGTCGGGCAAACACTTCCGTATTGAGTATCGCATCGAAATGTTCCGCGAGGCCGGGACGTCTAGGTTTGAGGGCGTTGGCTACTACCAGCTTGCGGACGGTGAGAGCCTTAGCGGCTTCTGGGCCGATAATTCCGGCGACCTGCATCCGATCCGCGCTGAGCGCGAAGGCGACGCGCTCGTTTCTCATTGGGGCGTCGAGGGCGCAAAGCAAGGACGCACCCGGTACGAGCTTTTGCCGTCCGGCGAGATCGAGGTGACCGACTGGATTCGCACGGATGAGGGTTGGCGGCAGTTCAACAACGCTGTTTTTCGCAAGCGCGCGGAACAATAGTTTCCGGCGAGAAGGCGCTGCGATATAGCTCCCGATATCGGTGCGGAAATGGATCCGCCCGCAATGATCGGGTGTTCCTTGTACGCAAACATCTGGCTTTACGCCGCGCCTGTGCTTTTGCTTTCCGTGTCCAACATCTTCATGACATTCGCGTGGTACGGCCATTTAAAATTCAAGGCCGCGCCGTTGCTGCTCGTCATTGCAGCAAGCTGGGGCGTCGCTTTTTTCGAGTATTGTCTGGCGGTGCCGGCGAACCGGATCGGCCATGGCGTTTATTCGGCCGCGGAGCTGAAGACCATGCAGGAAGTGATCACGCTGATCGTCTTTGCGGGGTTTTCTGCGTTTTATCTGAATGAACCCATGACCGCCCGCCAGCTTGGCGGGTTTGCGCTGATCGCCGCCGGCGCCGCTTTGGTGTTCTACAAGGGTTGAGGCCCGCGCGCGCCGCCGCTACCAAGCCAGCCATGAGTGAAACCGGTTACATTCCCCGGCTCTATGGCCGCCAGATTGGCCAGAAGCTGAAGCCGCGTCAGGCGCGTCTTATCGAGACGTTGCTGCCGCACGTCGCTGTCCCGATGAGCGGGGCTATTGACCCGAAGACGCTTTTTCCGCAGGCGGATGAAATCTGGCTGGAGGTCGGCTTTGGCGGCGGCGAGCACCTCGCCTGGCAGGCGGCGCAGAATCCCGGCGCCGGATTGATCGGCGCAGAGCCCTTCATTAATGGCGTCGCGAAGCTGCTTGTTCATATCGACGATCAAAAACTTCAGAACGTCCGCGTTCACCATGGCGATGTGCGGCCGCTGCTTGAGGCTTTGCCCGATGGCGCGCTGTCGAAACTCTTCGTACTTCACCCTGACCCGTGGCCGAAAAAGCGCCATCACAAGCGGCGCATGATTTCGCCATGGTTTTTCAACGAGGCGGCGCGCATATTGCGCAGCGGCGGCGAGCTGCGGGTGGCGTCGGATATTCGCGACTATATTCGCTGGACCCTGATGCATGCGCAAAATGCGCCTGCGTTTGAATGGAGGGCGCAATGCGCCGCAGACTGGCGCACAAGACCCGGAGATTGGCCGCAAACGCGTTATGAAGCGAAATCGCTGCGCGAAGGCCGTACGCCAGCATATCTCGTGTTCCGCCGCAAATAAGGTGCGGCTTACGGCATTTTGACTTGCGTGTGCGCACGGGCCGACGGCAAATGCCCCGATGTTGAATGCGAATAAACTGATTTTGACTGTCGCGTTGCTGGCGGTTAGCGGCTGCGCGAAGATCACGCTTGCATGGACTGATCTCAAACCCAGCGGTGATTCTGCACAGCCTGCGGTGCTTGGCGCCTTCAACGACGACGCGCCAGTGGCGACACGCGAGGATTGGACTGCGCGAACGCCAGCAATCCGTGAAGCGCTGCAGCGGGAAGTTTTCGGGTTCCTTCCGGAGGACGCCGGGACACGCGTGCTCAGCCACAAAACGCTCAACGAAAACGCATTTGGCGGCAAGGGCGTGCTCGAAGAATACAAGCTGGCGTTCACGGCGACATTTAAAGGTGTCGCCGTTGAAACGACGGGCGCGCTCGGCGGTGATGATGCTCCTGCGGAAATCGTCATGGATGTAGTGTTCCCCAAAGGCGTTGAAGGTCCGGCGCCGGTGATCCTTATGGAAACGTTTTGTCCGCGCTGGGATACGCTGCCCGATTTGACCGTCGCTGGCGCTCCCTCAGAAGTGGGCGCGCGCGGCGGTATCGAAACCTATGTGTTCGGCCGTTTTATCTGCACGCCGCCGGTCGAGACGATTCTCGATGCGGGCTATGCGATCGCCACAATTTTTCCCAGCGAGTTCGTTCCCGATAGCCGTGAGCGCGGATTAGCGGAGCTCGCGCGTCTTTCTTCAGGGCATGCCGACAAAGACACTCGCTGGGGCGCTGTGGCGGCCTGGGGCTGGGCCTTTTCACGCATGATCGATGTGCTCGAAAACGACCCGCGCATTGATCAGCATGCGATCATCACCTGGGGTCATTCACGTTACGGCAAGTCGGCGCTCCTCGCGGCGGCGTTCGACGACCGGATTGACGGTGTGATTTCCCATCAATCGGGCACGGGCGGCGCGTCGCTGAACCGGCGCAAAAAAGGCGAGAGCGTCAAGGCGATCACCAACACCTATCCGCACTGGTTCGCCAGTCGCTACGCGCAGTATGCGGGCCGCGAAGATGCAATGCTCATTGATCAGCATCACTTGCTGGCGCTCATTGCGCCGCGCCCCGTTCTGCTCGGCAATGCGCGCCGCGATGTCTGGTCCGATCCGAACGGCGCTTTTCGCGCCGCCATGGGCGCGGACCCAGTCTATGAGTTGGCGGGGTCGACGGGCCTTGATCAGCAGCGGCTTGATGAATGGAAGCCGGACGCCGACATTGCCTTCTGGATTCGCCCCGGCACGCACGGCGTCGTCAAAGAAGATTGGCCGGCGTTTCTTGAATTTCTGGACGTGCATTTCAAAAATCAGCACACAGTTGCACATGCAGGCGAGCGATAAAGCCTTCCTTTCCTTTGAAAGCAGCCTAGAGTGTCCCGTCACATTCAGGGGGACTCATGAAGCTTCACATTCTATTCGCTGCAGCAACAGCAGCGCTGGCGCCCGTCGGCGCTACTGCCGAGTCAGGCAAGTCAGATCCAAACAGCATTATGGCATACAAGACCGGCGACCCTGCGGACTGGCCGGCCGAGCTTGACGCTGTGATTGCAGCGCCAGACAATCACAAGATTCTGATTGAGAACGACAAAGTCAGAGTGCTGGAAGTCACGCTTTTGCCCGGCACAGTTGAACCACTTCATTCGCATCGTTGGCCCAGCGTTCTTTATGTCATGGAGGCGGGCGACTTCATCGACAAGGATATGGAAGGCAACGTAATTCTCGATACGCGCGAATTGCCGGAGCCGTTGCCGCTTCCCTTCGCCAGTTGGAAAGAGCCGGAAGCGCCTCATTCCGTGGTGAACCTGAGCGACACGAAGACAATTCGCCTCATTCGCGTTGAAATGAAAAACTGACATTCGCCGGCCGCTCGTCGATGCGTGATCCAGCCTGACGAGAGATGGCGCGCCGGCGCGCGGCGTCGTAGAAGACGCTTGGCCGGCGTTGCTTGAATGTCCGGGCGCGCATTTCAGGAATGAAAACGATGGCGGACGGATCGCTAAACGAAGAGGTGACGGGGCTTTTGCCTCAGATTTACGCAGACGCGCCGTCCAGCGTGGCGTTCAAAAAGTTGCGCAAACGCATTCTTCGCCAGACCCAAGAAGCAATCCGTCGCTACGGCATGGACAAGCCCGGTGCGCCGCAAAAATGGCTGGTCTGCCTGTCTGGCGGCAAGGACAGTTATACGCTGCTGGCCGCCCTGCTCGATTTGAAATGGCAAGGCGCGCTCAAGGCCGATCTGCTCGCCTGCAATCTGGATCAGGGACAGCCCGGATTTCCCAAACACATCCTGCCGGAATATCTGCGAGGGCTTGGCGTTGCGCATCGCATCATCACTCAGGACACCTACTCTGTCGTCACGGAAAAGGTGCCGGAGAATAAAACATATTGCTCTTTGTGTTCGCGCCTCAGGCGCGGCGTTCTCTATCGCGTCGCGCGCGAAGAAGGCTGCAACGCCATTGTGCTCGGCCATCATCGCGACGATGCGCTGGAAACTTTCATGCTGAACCTGATGCATGGCGGCAGGCTCGCGGCGATGCCCCCCAAACTCTTAAATGATGAAGGCGATTTGCTGGTCTTGCGCCCGCTCATTCTCTGCGCCGAAGACGACATCTCGAAGTTCGCTTCCGCGCTGAAGTTTCCGATCATCCCCTGCAATCTCTGCGGCAGTCAGGCGGGGTTGCAGCGCGAAGCCATGAAACAGATGCTTGATGAATGGGAGCGCAAGCGCCCGGGACGCCGCGACGTGATGTTCCGAGCGCTACAGAATGTGCGCCCGTCACATCTCGCCGATGAAAACGTTTGGGATTTCGATAGTCTTTAGCGGCTAGGCGTATCGCCGTCCGCCGCCAAACATGGCGCCGAGCAATCCGAACAGGAACGACGCCAGCCCCCACAGCACCGCAAATCCGCCGCCGGCATAGATTAGTCCGTCCGTCGTGGTCGGAACCGCAGGCTTGTATTGTTCGTAGACGGACAAGGTGACGTCTTCGATTTGCGTTTTGGCGAGCACAAGCGGGCGAACCATGTCGGTCGTCGCGGAGAGCTCCGCCATATGCGCGGTCAGCAACTCATAGCGTTCGACGGCGGTGACATAGGTCGTGCACAACGCGTCCAGCAATCCGGTCGCGGTCTGGCACTCGTCCATCGCCCGCTCGCGGCTATAGCCATATTGCGCGATATTGGCGTCGAACTCCTCGACAATCGGGCGCAGCTCATCGAGCCGGCCTTGAAGGTTCTGCATGTATTGCAGGGTGAAGCCCGGCCCCTGGCTGCCGATAACAGCGCCAGCAATACCCAACAAGAAAGCCAGTAAACGTCCCACAGCGGTCCCCTCCGACAGCGACATCCCCAAGCGTTAATCTTGAACGATCGGCGCGCCAAAATCCAGAGCAGCGAAGCTGTTGGAATTACGTGAGTTTTAGTGTTTGCGCCGGCGCCGCGCCGCGGTCCAGCAAGCGGCAAGCCCGCTCAGGAACATGGGCAGCGCGGCAGGGATCGGGGTTTCCAGCACTGGCGGTTCGCCCGGCGGCGGGGTTCGCGATGTGGTGAAGCCCGGCACGATCGCGCCCGGGTAACCGCCGGACGTGGTCGTAGAACCGCCGCCCATGGAAGATCCCGCGCCGATGCCTGGCAATGCTCCAGCAGGGCCCAGCGTCGCGGCCAGATCCGGCGCCATAGCGAGGCTGAAGGGTTGTCCGACCGAATTCTGACCGCCGCCGGTGTCTGTGCCGCCCGCTCCGGCGTCGTTCGCCAGTGAGCGGAGCACGGCGTCGCGCAGCGGATTTTGTCGCCGCGCAGCATCACTGCGGATGCCTGAACCGGGTTGCAGATGCGTCGATGCGGACCGCAGCGGTTCGCTCTGGTCGGGCAGAAATACAATTGGCGCGTAAAAGTGCGGGCCGTCGGACGTGTAAGATGAAGCTGACGATTCCGTTTCAAGACGGGACAGTTCTTTACCCAACTCGGCGCGCGGCAACACCTCAGATTCACCGCGCGCGCGCCCGGTGTAGTAGCCCACCGGCGCCCAAATGGCCGTAATCATCAGGAAATAGATGATGATCGCCAGTATGCCGCGTCGTCTGACCTTGTCGCTCATGCGCCAATGCGCTCCCTTATTTAGGGGAGAACATTCAAAAAACGCGCCTAGTCTGGTTGGTGAGAATTAACCCTGGTGCGGCCGATGTGACGGTCGCGTCCAGATGTCTGCGCCGCGCCAGGCGGCGGTTTTTTTCGGCATGCGCAAGGCAAAGAGGCGCGCGTAATTCACGATCCGGCCGAGATACCAATAAAGGTTGGCGGCAACCCACCCCCGCGCGCCGAAATGATCCGTAAAATAACGGCTTCGCGATGCGTAGAAATAGCGCGGCAGGCGCCGGTGCGCGGCGGCGTCGTCTTCGACCCCGGACGATTTGGCTTCAAGGTGGGTGACCCGCGCGGTTTCAATGCGCGCGATTTTCCAGCCCGCGGCGCGCGCTTTTAGGCCATAGGCGCTGTCTTCGAAATACATGAAATAGCGCTCGTCGAGCGGGCCCATGGCGTCGATCATCTCCCTACGGAGCATCACGCAGGCGAAGCTGATCCACTGCATCTCGTCTGCGCTTTCATGTTCTTGCAGCGGAACCACATGTTTGCGATGACGGCGATAAAAGAAGTCCAGTCCGCTCGCTTCGACAAACTCGCTGAACGGCGTGCGCGTGCGGAAGCGGCTGACGGCGCGCGCGCCCGTTTCATCGAGGATGACCGGCCCCGCCAGCCCGAGCATGTCGTCAGCGCGCATGGCGCCAAGAAGGGCGCTGACGGCGCCGGGCCGGACCACAGTGTCCGAATTGAGTAGCAGATGATAATCCGCCTCGACCGCTTCGATGCCGAGATTGTTGCCGGCTGCGAATCCGCCATTCTCCGACGACACAACCAGTTTTATGTGGTCCGGGTCGCCCTGGCGGGCGCGCCACTCGCCAAAGCGGCTTGCTGAGTTATCCAGCGATGCGTTGTCGACCAGCAGCAGCACCGCGCCGAGCGCCTCAATTTCCGGCAGGGCGCTTTCGGCGCTCGCAATCGCGAGATCCGGCGTGCCGTAGTTGAGGATGATGACGCTGAGGGGCTTGCGGGCCATGTTAACCTTCGGCGGCGAAAACGCCTGATTTTCCATGGGTGTATAACAAGCCGCCCTTAATGGAAGCCTTCGCCCGGCCAGCCGGCGGAAATTCTCCGGGCGGCGGGGCTGACAAGTGACCTGCGGCGCCCTATATACCCCGTCAAACGCTAATCGATTTTGATAAGCGGGCCCCCCGGGGCCCGCTTTTTCGTTACAAGAGGCCCTGGTTTGCTGCTTGAAGATCGCCTTGCCGAGCTGATAAAACCCGTCGTGGAGACCGCCGGGTTTGACCTTGTGCGCGTGCGTATGACCGGCGGCCAGACCAAAACCTTGCAAGTGATGGCCGAGCGGCCCGACCGCACGATGAGCGCCAGTGATTGCGCCAAGCTGTCGCGCGCTTTGTCGCCCGTGCTCGAAGACGCCAATCCGATCGACGGCGCCTACAATCTTGAGGTTTCATCGCCGGGAATCGATCGGCCGCTGGTGCGGCTCAAGGATTTCGAGGACTGGCAGGGCTGGGCCGCAAAGATCGAACTCAACCGGCTGGTGGAAGGTCAAAAGCGCTTCAAAGGCTCGCTTGCCGGAGTCGATGAAGGTCAGGTTGCGTTCGACATTGAAGGCGAAGACGAAACCGCGCTGTTTCCGCTGGAATGGATCGCCAGCGCGCAACTGATCCTCACCGATGAGCTGATCCGCGAAACCATGCGGGCCGACAAGAAAGCCCGCCAACAGAACGACCAGGAAGACACAGGAGAAAACCCGATGGAGACCACTCAATGAACGCCGTGAGCGCCAACAAGCTGGAGCTGATTCAGATCGCCGATGCTGTCGCGCGTGAAAAATCCATCGACAAGTCGCTGGTGATCGAGGCCATGGAAGACGCGCTCGCGCGCGCCGCCCGCACCCGCTACGGCCACGAAACGCTGGTCAAAGCGGAGATCAATCCGAAGACCGGCGAAACCAAATTGTGGCGCCTCCTCGAAGTGGTTGAAGAGGTCGAAAACGATCAGACGCAAATGGCGTTGAAAGATGCGCTCCATCTCAATCCAGAAGCGGAAGTCGGGGCGTTCATGTCCGAACCGCTGCCGCCGATGGATTTTGGCCGTCAGGCGGCCATGGGCGCGAAACAGGTGATCACGCAGAAAGTGCGAGAGGCCGAACGCGACCGTCAGTATGAAGACTTCAAAGACCGCCTTGGTGAAATCATCAACGGCATCATTAAGCGCGTCGAATACGGTCATGTGATTGTCGATCTCGGCAAGGCCGAAGCGATCATCCGCCGCGACCAGCAATTGCCGCGCGAAAATTACCGCAATGGCGATCGCGTCCGCGCTTACATCATGGATGTGCGCCGCGAAACGCGAGGCCCGCAGATCTTCCTGTCGCGCTCGCATCCGCAGTTCATGGCGAAACTGTTCGAGCAGGAAGTGCCGGAAGTTTATGACGGCGTTATCGAGATCAAGGCCGTCGCCCGCGATCCCGGCAGCCGCGCCAAGATCGGCGTGTTCTCGAACGATCCGGGCATCGACCCGGTCGGCGCCTGCGTCGGTATGAGAGGCTCCCGCGTGCAGGCGGTGGTCAACGAACTTGGCGGCGAGAAGATCGACATTGTGCCGTGGAACGACAATGACGCGACTTTCGTTGTGAACGCGCTCGCGCCGGCGGAAGTCACCAAGGTCGTGCTCGATGAAGACTTAAAGCGCATCGAAGTGGTGGTGCCGGATGAGCAGCTTTCGCTCGCCATCGGCCGCCGCGGCCAGAACGTACGCCTCGCATCGCAGCTCTCCGGTTACGAAATCGACATCATGACCGAAGAAGAAGAAAGCGCGAAACGTCAGGAAGAGTTCAAGGTCCGCTCTGAGCTATTTATGGCCGGCCTTGATGTCGACGACATGATGGCGGGACTTCTGGTGTCGGAAGGCTTCTCGAAGATCGAAGAGATTGCGTTCGTTGAGACCGAAGAACTCATGGACATTGACGGTCTCGACGAAGAAACCGCGGAGGAGCTTCAGGCCCGTGCGCGCGATTTCATCGAAGCCGAAAACAAGAAGCTCGACGAGCGCCGCAAGGAATTGGGCGTTGCCGATGATCTCCTCGAAATGGACGGTCTTGATCTGAAGATGATCGTCACGCTTGGCGAAAACGATGTGAAATCCGTCGAAGATCTCGCGGGATGCGCAACCGACGATTTGACCGGCTGGACCGAGCGGGTCGACGGCGAACGCAAGCACTATGACGGCATGCTCGAGGCCTACAAGATTTCGCCGGAAGAGGCGGAAGATTTGATCATGCGCGCGCGCGTTCAGGCCGGCTGGGTCACGCAGGAAGAGCTCGACGCGATGAACGCGCCGGCCGAAGAGGAGGAAGAAGCTGGAGCCAGCGACTGAATCTGAAACGCCGCGCCGCGGCAAGCGGCGCGAAGGTTCCGAACGGCGATGCGTGGCCACTGGCGCTGCGTTGTCGCCGGATGCGGCCTTGCGTTTTGTGGTGTCTCCGGATGGCGAGTTGACGCCGGACTTTTCGGCGAAACTGCCCGGCCGCGGCGCATGGCTGTCAGCTTCGCGGTCCGCATTGGAGAAGGCGCTGAAGGCTGGCGCGTTTGCGAGGTCGTTAAAAGGCGCCGTGACGGCGCCGGACGATCTCGGCGACCGCATCGAGGCCGGCCTCGCCAAGTCCGCGCTGTCTGCGCTCGGGCTGGCGCGCCGGACGGGAGACGTGGTCACGGGTTTTGAGAAAGTCCGCGCGTCTTTGATGGCGAACATGTCGTCGGCGCTCGTGAACGCCGCTGACGGTGGTGAGGACGGCCGCCGAAAACTGGCGGCGATTGCTGGCGACGCGGCGGTGATCGAGCTGTTCACCGAGAGTGAACTGGCGGCGGCGCTCGGTCGCGACGAACCGACGGTTCATGCGGCCGTCAAAACAGGCCATTCGGCGCAACGTTTTTTGCGTGAGGCGCGCCGGCTGGAGAGTTTTAGAAACGGCTGAAAAGCCGCGAAACAATAGGGGTTCGCTGTGGACCCCGGCCCGTTGGGGCTGTATGTCGAGGGCGGATTTCCGACAGGAGCCGCAAGCCGCGCTTCTGACGGAGGCGCATTTGGAGATTGAATGAGCGACGACGTCGAAACCGAAACTAGCAAACCGCGCCGGCCGCTTACTTTGCGCCGCACGGAAACGGGCGCCGTAAAGCAGAGCTTTAGTCACGGCCGCTCGAAGACGGTCGTTGTCGAGACGAAAAAGCGCCGCGTGCTGTCGCCCAAGACGGACGCCGAGAAAAAGGCGGACGCCAAGGAAGCGCCGGAGAAAAAATCCGTCAGCGCCAAGGCCGCAAAGGAAGCAGCAGCCGCGGCTGCTGCTGCAAAAGAGGCGGAAGACAAGAAAAAGGGCGCGGTGCTGCGCACCCTTTCAGAAGACGAAAAACAAGCCCGTGCGGAAGCGCTTGCCATCGCCCGCCGCGACCAGCAGGCGCGCGCCAAGCGCGAAGCCGAAGAGCGCGCCGAACGTGAGGCGCGAGAAGCTGAAGAGCGCGCCAAGCTCGAAGAAGAGCGTGCGCGCCAGTCAGCCGAAGAAGCCAAGCGCGCCCGTGAGGCTGAAGAGCGCCGCAAGGCTGAGGCCGCCGCTCAAGAAGCGCTTGAAGAAGAAGAGCGTGAGCGCAAGAAGCGAAACGCTGCGAAGGCGGATGCGCGCGCGAAGGGCCGCGATGACGTTGAGCTCCCCGAAGAGCCCGAAGCGGACAATCCGCTCGCGCAATTGGGCGGCCGCCTGAAAACAAAACGCAAGGGCGGCGGAGACGACCGGAGAGATGCGGCCGGCAAAGCCAAGGAAGCGCCGCGTCGTCGCTCCGGCAAGCTGACAATCGCGAATGCGCTCGATGACGAAGAGCGTCAGCGCTCGCTGGCGTCCGTCAAGCGCGCGCGCGAGCGCGAAAAACTGGCGCGCCAGCAGCGCGGCAGCGATCGCGTTCTTCGTGATGTCATTATTCCCGAAACCATTACCGTGCAGGAATTGGCCGCGCGTATGTCCATGCGTGCTGTCGACCTCATCAAGGAGTTGATGAAGCAAGGCCAGATGGTGACCGCGAACGTCGTGCTTGACGCCGATACCGCGCAACTGATCGCCGAAGATTTTGGCCATACGGTCAAGCGTGTTGCGGAGTCGGACGTTGAAGAAGGTCTCGACGGCGCGCCGGACTCTGAAGGCGACTTGAAGCCACGGCCGCCGGTCGTGACGATCATGGGCCATGTCGATCACGGCAAGACATCCTTGCTCGATGCGCTGCGTCAGACCGATGTGGTGGCGGGCGAAGCTGGCGGCATCACGCAGCATATCGGCGCCTACCAGATTTCAGTCGGCGATGACCGCAAAGTGACCTTCCTCGATACGCCGGGCCACGCAGCATTTACTCAAATGCGCGCGCGCGGCGCCAAGGTGACCGACATCATCATTCTCGTGGTGGCGGCCGACGATTCCATCATGCCGCAAACCGAAGAAGCAATCGCGCATGCGAAAGCGGCTGGCGTTCCCATCATTGTGGCGATCAACAAGATCGACAAGCCGGACGCCGACGCCAATAAAGTGCGCACGGATTTGCTGCAGCATGAGATTCAGGTCGAAGGCATGGGCGGCGACGTCCAGGATGTCGAAGTCTCTGCGCTGAAGAAAATCAATCTCGACGGATTGCTGGAAGCGGTTTTGCTGCAGGCTGAAATCCTCGATCTGAAAGCCAATCCTGATCGGCCCGCCGACGGTGCCGTCGTGGAGGCTCGTCTCGACAAAGGTCGCGGCGCTGTCGCCACATTGCTGGTCAGCCGCGGCTCCCTGAAGCGCGGCGACATTGTCGTGGTCGGTTCGGAGTGGGGCAAAGTGCGCGCCATGAACGACGACCAAGGCCGTTCAGTCGACGCGGCAGGGCCAGCGTTCCCGGTTGAAATTCTCGGCCTCAACGGCGTGCCCGAGCCGGGCGACACGTTCAACGTTGTCGAAAGCGAAGCCAAGGCGCGTGAGATTGCGGAATTCCGCCATCGTCAGCGCCGTGAAAAAGCGTCCGCAAAGTCTTCTGGAACGTCGCTTGAGCAGATGATGGCTCAGCTCCAGGATTCCGAGATCAAGGAGCTGCCCATTGTCATCAAAGGCGATGTGCAGGGATCTATCGAAGCGATTGTCGGCTCGCTGGAGAAATTCTCTACAAACGAAGTGCGCGTGCGGGTCCTGCACACTGGCGTTGGCGCGATTTCCGAAAGCGACGTCATTCTTGCGGAAGCGTCGAAAGCGCCGGTGCTTGGGTTTAACGTCCGCGCCAATAAACAGGCTCGTGACGAAGCGGAGCGTTCAAAGGTCGAAATCCGCTATTATTCGGTGATCTACAACCTCATCGACGACATCAAGGCGACGCTGTCGGGCATGCTCGATCCCGAGCTGCGCGAGACTTTCCTTGGCAATGCGGAGATCCTCGAAGTCTTTACGATCTCCAAGCATGGCAAGGTCGCGGGTTGCCGCGTTACCGAAGGGCAGGTCAAGCGCGGCGCCAAGGTTCGCCTCATCCGTGACAACGTTGTCATCCACGAAGGCGAGCTGTCGCAACTCAAACGCTTCAAGGACGATGTGCAGGAAGTGCCGGTCGGCCAGGAATGCGGCATGAGTTTCGCCAATTACGAAGACATGCGCCCCGGTGATGTCATCGAGTGCTTCTCGATCGAGAAGATCACGCGCACGCTTTAGCCCCTGTGTGGTTATTTCATGTTCTTGCCGGTCGGAACTCTATTTTTACGGGGACGATCGGCAAGGACAGTATTTTTCTAAAAAACCTGAGTAGCGGCATCGCATTTAACGAGCCGCCAGTGCTTGCAGTTGAAGAAATACACGGCCGTAAGCTCGTAAAGGCGGTGGGGCGCGATGTCGGCGGCGTAGAAGGGCTGCCATGCGTCAGCATTCATCGCCCCTTTGAAAGCGCGGAGCCTCTTTTCGCCGAGTATGATGTTGCGGTGGCTTTGATCCAGCATGCGCTCCGCGAAGTATTCAAAGCACGGTGGGCATTGTCTCCCAAAGTTGTGTTGCAACTTGCAAACCGGCAGACACAGCTTTCGGATGGAGAAAAGAAAATGCTGCAATCTCTTGCGAAGGATTGCGGCATTGCGAGGCTCTACGTTTTTCTTGCCGGGCAATGTATTCCCGATGTAAATGAAATGCGTCACGCCGAGCTTTTGCAATCTGCTCACTTCGTAACCAAGTTTGTTCCATAGCTATGAGCCTCTTGCGACTTCTCGATCCAGACCGCGACGGTCCGGCCTTGCACGCCATTTTCGGCGATGAGGAATGTTGCACCTATCTTGGCGATCCGGCGACCAAGTCCGTCGCCGAAACCGTCAGCCTGCTGAAAAAATGGCAAGCGGGAACAGAAGACACCACCTGGGCGGTTGTCGAAAGTGATGACGGCCCGGCGCTGGGCCGGGTGACGCTGATCCCGCGTGAGCGTCAGATATGGGAGCTCGGCATCATGCTCGCGCCGGCGGCGCAAGGGCGCGGGTTTGGTCGAAAAGCGATGATCGCGCTGATCGAAGACGCTTTCGACAATCGCGGCGCCCGGCGCGTCTTCGCTGATGTGGATGAAGACAACACGCCATCCTTGAATTTGTTTCTGCGGCTTGGTTTTCAGCGCGAAGGTTTGTTGCGCGGCAACTGGCAGACACATATCGGCCTGCGGCACAGCGTAATCTTAGGCTTGCTTCGTGATGACCCCCGGCCATGGCTTTGAGGCCGAGCTGTTGTGTGCAGTTCGCCTGTTCAGTGTGCGCACCAGACGACATTCGCTTGTTGCGGATGCTTGCGCATTGCGCAAGGCGTGACCATTACAAAACGAACACAAGAGCCTGCATTGAAGCGCTTGCGGCGCCGGTCTAGTCTGCGGCAACCAAAAAGCAGCCGGTGGCCAACCAAACGAGCGATACATTGACTTCGCAAAACGGACATTTTGTTTACGTTCTGGTCGCGCCGGAAGGCGGGCATTTCGCAGAGATGGCGGCAGTATCGGCAACGACGTTGCGCCGTGTCATGCCGCAAGCAAAGATCACAGTTATTTCGGACGATGCGACCGCAGAGCTGTCCACGCCCGCCGTCGCAATCCTTCGTGATCTCGGTGCGGACTGGCGTGCAATTTCCGCCGGTTCGATGTCGCCGTCCATGACGAGTCGGCTTCTAAAGCTGCGGAGCCGCGAATTGATCGACGGAGATTTTGTCTTCGTTGACTGCGATACGCTGGTGGCGCGAGAGCTGAGCGGCCTCGTCAATCATCGCGGGGATTTTGCGGCCGTTGAAGACCGGCCCGCGATGCCGAACGATATTCGATCATTCGCCAAATCGGCGGGACTGACCGTTCCGCGCCGCTATTTCAATTCCGGCGTGATGGCGATGCGGGACACCGCCGCTGTGCGCGCCGCCATGTCGAAGGCGCTGGAATCATGGCGGGAAAATAGCGAGAGCGGACTCTATTTTGATCAGGTTTTTCTGAACTCGGCCGTACATAGCTCGGCGCTGGACGTCACCTGGCTTTCTCCGACTTACAATGCGCAAATCTGGGCGAAGACCTACCACGCCGTAAAGCCGCACATCTATCACGTGTTCTCCGGCAACTTTGAAGAACGCGACGAAACGGTTCTGCATTCAATGGCGAAATCATTGAAGCTGACCGGCGCGCTCGACGGCGCAGCCATCGACGCATTTCTGGCGAGCGGAAATCCATGGACGCGCCTTTCAAGACCCGGGCAGTATATCGCCCTGGGCCGGCCAGCCGCCGCCATTGCATCGACATTGCGGCTGGCGTTCGGCGGGCGATGACGAGGTCTTGAACTTCGGGCCTTTCCTTGTTCTCGCCGCCGCACTATTTTCGAAAGATGACAAATAGATTCACAAGCAAAAAGGGCCCCACCCAGCGCCAGCTGCGCGCAGGCGAAGTGATCCGGCATGCGCTCGTGGAGATCCTTCGCCGTGAAGGGCTTCGCGATCCGGCGCTCGAAGGCGTTTCGGTTACTGTGAGCGAAGTGCAGGTTTCTCCCGATTTGAAACAGGCGCGCGTTTTCGCGTACCCGCTGGGCGGCGGCGATGACAGCGCTCTGATCGCAGCCCTCAACCGCGCCGCGCCCTTTCTGCGCGGACTGCTGGGCAAGAAAATCGAGATGAAATTCACGCCAGCGCTGACCTTTGTCGCCGACCAGACCTTCGGTGAGGCGCAAAAAATCGAAAAACTGCTGTCTCAGCCCGACGTCGCCCGCGACCTTAATGGTGAATGAGCGCGCGGCGCGGAACTCGCATTGACGCTACATGTTTCGCGAGTGACACGGGCAAATGAAGCCGATGACGGGTAATTTTAATCACGCCGGATTTTGGGGCCGCCGCCGGGCCGTCAGGAGGATCCGGCGTTTGGTCAAATCGAAAGCGGCGGCTCAATGACCGGCTGGTCTCAGGCCATAAGCAGGGTTGCAGGGCCGGAAGCCGTTGCCCGCGCACGCAGCGCTACGGGCGGCGTATGGCGATCTGTCTTTACGTCGCTGGGCGTATACCAGCCAATTCCGAAGCTGGAGAAAGCGCTTGTCCGCACGGAAACCGTCGCCTTCAAAGGCGATGCGCCGGTGCAGATTCAACCTTCCGCACACGAACAAGGGCGCATGGAGTTCCATGCGCCGCGACCGATGTTTGAGGAGGTCGAAAATTTGACTGTCACACCGCGCGGTGGCGGTTGGGCGTCGGGCCGTCTGCGTGAACGCTATAGCGCAGGCGCGGCGGGCATCCGCATGCTTACGGAACCGCGCGAGCCGCAAAGCACGGTCGACCACGGGGTCGTCGTGCAATCGGCGCATTGCAACACTTTCGGGGACTGGGTGTCGGAGTATCTCTGCCCGATTGCGCGCGCGATGCCGTTCGACATGCCGCTATATCTTCCTCGGCTGATGGCGGAGCAACCATATGTTCAACGAGATTTGCGCGCGTTGGGCGTGCGTTGGTCGCCCGTCAACGAACCGCTCCTCATCAAGCGAGCAAGAGTGCTGCGCCAACAGAAGCATTTCGTGCATTTCAGGCGTGAAGACGCAGCGGTTTTGCGTGGGCTCTGGCCGAGCACCGTCGATGAAGCCCGCCCAGAAAGCTTCGTCTATCTGTCGCGGCGGGGAGACCATTCCCAAGTGGCGCAGCGATCATATCCGAGCGATTTTATCGAAGCGCTGGTGGATGCGCGTGGCGGGCGGATCGTGCGAGCCGCCACGGCGACACGCGCCGACTATGACGCTGCCGCTGAGTATAGCGAAACGCTGATCTTTGATCACGGGTCGGCGATTTACAACACGATCGGCTGGCCGGTGCGCCGGATTGTAGAGATTGTCAGCGATGCCTGGTGGAACAACGCCTTTTTAATGCTGGCGGATGCCATCGGAATTGAAGACATCACGCTGATCCGTGCGGGACTTGGCGAAGAGCACATTCGATCCCGCTTGAACATGTTGCTCGACAGCGCCCTCGACGAAGAGCTTGACCCGCCGCGCGGGACCTGATTGAACGCGCCTCGCGCACTTGCGCCGTTCGAACCGGCGATTGACGCGCATTGTATTTTTGAATGAACTGGATGGGATGAGGCGCATGGGCAAACGGCGCAACAAAAAGGGTCGCCCGATATCCGGCTGGCTGATTGTCGACAAAGCATACGATTTTGGCTCGACCGAAGCTGTGTCGAAGGCGAAATGGCTGTTTCAGGCGCAAAAAGCCGGCCATGCAGGAACGCTCGACCCGCTGGCGACCGGTGTGCTGCCGATAGCGTTTGGCGAGGCGACGAAAACGTCGGCCTATGTCATGGATGCGCGCAAACACTATCGATTTACGGCGCGCTGGGGCGAGTCGCGTGCGACAGACGATGCGGAGGGCGCCGTCATTGCGACGTCACAAAAGCGCCCTTCCGCTGCGGAGATCGAAAAAGTCATGCCGCAATTCATCGGCGAGATTGATCAGGTGCCGCCGCAGTTTTCCGCCATCAAGGTGGGCGGTGAGCGCGCCTATGATCTCGCGCGCGAAGGCGAAGCTGTGAAACTCGAGGCGCGCAGCGTGATGATCTACGAACTGCGCGTTGTCGACACGCCTTCCGAGAACGAAACTGTGTTTGAGGCTGTCACGGGAAAGGGCGCCTATGTTCGCTCTCTCGTGCGCGATATGGCGCATGCGCTCGGCACAGAAGGCTACGTCAGCGAACTTCGCCGGCTCGCCGTCGGCTCATTGCGGGCTGAAGACGGCATTACGCTTGCCGCGCTGGAAGCGATGGAGTCCGTGGAGGAACGAGACGGCGCATTGCTGCCAATCATCGGTGCGCTGGGCGACATGCCGCAAGCAGTCATCGATGGTCCGCAGGCTGACAAATTGCGCCGCGGGCAAGAAGCGATCCTCTCGCCGGCCATTGCCAAGGGCGTGCGTGGCGAACTGGCCGGCGCCGTCGAGGGCGTGCTGGCTGTGCTGCATGACGAGGTGGTTGCTATCTGCGAACTTGATGGTCTGAAATTAAAGCCCGGACGTGTGTTCAACGCCTGACGCTCTCATTGCAGTTGTTCATATAATATCGCGCCGGAGGCCATTTTTCCGAGACAGGCTCATGTTTCTCATGTAGCCTCGCGTCTGGGGAAAATGGAAGGGAATACCATGCGTACAGCATTCGCCGCGCTCACTCTTGTTATCGGCATGGGGGCGACGCCCGCGCTCGCTCAGAACAGCCTTGCCTCGCCGATGGTGATGGACTCCGTTTCAGCGAACGGCATCGTTTCCCTTTTTTCCGAAGTCGAAATGTCCGGCAGCGTTGTCGGCGCCAGCGGCGCTGACCAGCTCGTGGAGCTGGAATCGGAAGACGGCTTCATCATGTATGTTGCGCTCAGCGAGTGCGCCAGCCAGGCCGCCACCGCGCCGTGCAAGGTTGTGAAGCCTTACGCAATTTTCGAGGGGCCGGGATTCACCTATGAGGCGGTGAACGGATTCAACTACAACATCGCAAACATCTCCACGCTGATGATCATGCCCGACGGGCGCGCGCTTCTGGGCGTGAAGTTGTTGTTGAACGGCGGCGTTACGGTGGAGAATTTCACCACCTATCTCGGCAACTATATGTTTGACGCCGCGGCCTTGCTCAGTGAGCCGGAACAAGACGTTTCGACAAATGTTTCGTTTGAACCGTCGCAGGGCCTCGGTCCCAAGCCGGGGATCGTTCCTGCGGCCTCAGCCCGGGTAAACGCGTTCGGCGCGGCGACCGAAGGCGCAGAACGCGCGGCGCTGGCCATGGGCGGCGCCAGAATCACCGTGCGCGACTGATCAGCGAACCAGCTTCCAGGCGGTGACCGTTCCGGGCTTCCAGTTCGGCACGATGACGATATCGCCGAACATGGTGAGATCATTCTGCAGCTCACCTTGTTCGCGCGTGTCGAGCAACGCAATCGGGTCGCCGGACGGCGTTACGTAGAAAATTTGGCCGGGCCACGATGAGACCAGCCAGCCGCCGCCATCGGGAATGACGCCCACGCCATCGGCGTTCTCCATGCCGGTGGCGATTTCGGTGACGTCAAAGCTTGGCGTGATCGACAGCAGCGCGCCGGCGCCCATGGTCGTCACCAGCATGGACTCGCCGTCGCCGAGCAAGCCGTTCACGCCCGCAAACGCGTCGCCTTCAACCCAGACCGTCGCCAAATCGCTTTCGATTTTATGGATGGTCGATGTGCCCGAGTCTGAGACAAAGACGGCGCCTTGCCAGACCGTCGCATCATTCAGAAACTTGGCGCCGGCAATCGCAATTGCGCCCTTGTCCTCTCCGGATGCGGCGTCAAAGCGGCGGACCTGATCGATGTCGGCGACGTAAAGAACGCCATCATGCACCGCCATGCCCTTGGGGGCGTCGAGCCCCTCAACGAAGCGCTCGGTGACGATCTTTCCATCCTCTGAAAGGATGCTGACCCAGCCCTGTCCGTCCTTTTGGGTTGCGTCGCCTGCGACGTTGGAGATGAAGTAGCCGCCCTGGGGCGCGGCCGCCACGCCTTCGGGATCGGCAAGGCCCTCTGTCAGCCACAGCTTGGACAAGTAAAGCGCGCCCGAATCCGGGTCGTTACCAGCATTTTCCGGAGCGTCGTTGGCGCCCGGAGAACAGGCGGCCACAACAAGGACGGCGGCGATAGCGGAAAGGCGCATGATCGACCTCAAGTGCTTGGTTTATTGCCATAAACGGCTATGCCAGCCCGGAGCCTGGAGGACAAGCTGCATAGGCTCGCGGCGAGCCCGCCGACCCTTGCATCCGCTCCCCTTTTCCCCCATAAGCCGCCCACAATTCCGACCCTGCTGGACGGCGTCCCGGCGGGGCCGACATTTTTACCGGCGTCGCGGAGAAGAACGACATGTCGATTACGGCTGGCCGTAAGGCTGAACTCATCAAAAAATTCGCGCTTAAAGCGGACGACACCGGCTCCCCAGAGGTGCAGGTTGCGATCCTGTCCGAGCGCATCGCCAACCTGACCGAACACTTCAAAGAGCACAAAAAAGACAACCACTCGCGCCGCGGGCTCCTGAAAATGGTGTCTCAGCGCCGCCGGTTGCTGGACTATGTGAAGCGCGGCGACGAAGCCCGCTATCAGAAGCTGATCGAAGAGCTCGGTCTGCGTCGTTAGGCGATTGATTTTCGGCGCCGCTCATTTTTGTTCGCATGAATGAGCGGCGAGTATGAACAACGCCGGTCAGGAGGCGCGCTTATGAAACTTTCAGGCACTTCAGCCATCATCACTGGCGGCGCGTCCGGTCTTGGCGCCGCGACGGCGCAAGCGCTCCACGAACAAGGCGTTAAAGTCGCGTTGTGGGACCTTAACGAAGAAGCCGGTGAAAAACTGGCCAAGGAACTGGGCGGCGTCTTCTGCAAAACCAATGTTTCGGAAGAGGCGAGTGTTGCTGCATCGCTGGAAAAATCCGTCGCGGCGCACGGCACGCCGTCGATCCTCGTCAATTGCGCCGGCATCGCCATCGGCGAAAAGACGATTGGCAAGAACGGATCGCACCGTCTGGAGAGCTTCAAGAAAGTCATCGACGTCAATCTCGTCGGCACGTTTAACTGCATCCGTCTCGTTTGCGCAGAAATGGAAAAGAACGAACCGCAAGCCGACGGCGAGCGCGGCGTTATTGTCAATACGGCGTCGGTGGCGGCGTATGACGGTCAGATCGGCCAGGCCGCCTACGGCGCCTCGAAGGCCGGCGTTGTTGGCATGACATTGCCGATCGCGCGCGATCTCATGAATATCGGCATCCGGGTGAATACGATCGCGCCGGGCATTTTCTGGACACCCATGATGGCCGGCATGGACCAGAAGGTTCAGGACGCGCTGGCGGCCATGGTGCCGTTCCCGAAACGCCTCGGAAAACCAGAAGAATACGCATCGCTGGCGGTGGAAATCTGCCGCAACACGATGATGAATGGTGAAACAATTCGGCTCGATGGAGCCATCAGAATGCAGCCGAAATAATCTCAGCGCCGCCTCAAAAGGCGGCGTTTTCATTTACGGCTGATACCCCGCGCGCCGATACGATCCGCGTACGGCGCATTACGAAGAAGAGAAGAGACAACATGTTTAATATCACGAAAAAATCGATTGAATGGGGCGGCCGCACGCTGACCCTCGAAACCGGCCGCGTCGCGCGTCAGGCCGATGGAGCAGTACTCGCCACTTATGGCGAAACGACCGTTCTCGCCGCCGTCACCGCCGCAAAGGAACCGAACCCCAATTTCGATTTCTTTCCCCTGACCGTCCACTACATCGAAAAATTCTACGCGGCTGGCCGCATTCCTGGCGGCTTCTTCAAGCGTGAAGGCCGCCCGACGGAAAAGGAAACCCTCACCTCCCGGCTTATCGACCGCCCGATCCGCCCGCTGTTCGTCAAAGGCTTCAAAAACGAAGTCAACGTGATCTGTCAGGTTCTGTCGCACGATCTCGAGAATGATCCGGACATGGTGGCGATGATTGCCGCCTCTGCAGCGCTGACCATTTCCGGCGTTCCGTTCATGGGCCCGATCGGCGCAGCGCGCGTCGGCTACATCAACGGCGACTATGTTTTGAACCCGACCAACGACCAAATGCCGGAAACCCAGCTTGATCTCGTCATGGCCGGCACGGCCGATGCGGTCATGATGGTGGAATCGGAAGCGAAAGAGCTTTCCGAAGACGTCATGCTCGGCGCGGTCAATTTCGGTCACAAGGCGGCGAAACAGGCAATCGACTTCATCATCGGTTTTGCCGAAGAGTCCGCCAAAGAGCCTTGGGATTTCACCTCTCCGGACAATTCGGAACTGGAAGGGAAAGTTCGCGGCGTAGTGGGCGAAGACGTCAAGGCCGCCTACAAGATCGTCATCAAGCAAGACCGCCAGAATGCGCTTGCGGAAGCAAAGGCGAAAGCGGTTGCAGCGCTTTGCAACGAAGAAGATGAAGCCGCGCCGTCAAAAGCGTCGGTCGCCGGCGCCTTCAAATCGATTGAGGCGGACATTGTTCGCGGCGGCATTCTGGATACGGGCGCCCGCATCGATGGTCGCGACACCAAAACGGTCCGCCCCATCGTCGCCGAAGCCGGCGTTCTGCCGCGCACCCATGGCTCGTCGCTGTTTACGCGCGGCGAAACCCAGGCCCTTGTGGTCGCCACACTCGGCACTGGCGAAGATGAGCAGTTCATCGACGCCATCGAGGGGACGTACAAAGAGCAGTTCCTGCTGCACTACAACTTCCCGCCATACTCCGTCGGCGAAGTGGGCCGCATGGGCGGCGCAGGCCGCCGCGAGATCGGTCACGGCAAGCTCGCCTGGCGCGCGCTAAAGGCGGTAATTCCGACGCAAGAAGAGTTCCCTTATGTGATCCGTCTCGTGTCGGAAATCACTGAATCCAACGGCTCTTCTTCGATGGCGACCGTTTGCGGTTCATCGCTCGCGCTTATGGATGGCGGCGTTCCGATCAAGCGCCCGGTGGCGGGTATCGCCATGGGCCTTATCCTCGAGGGCGAACGCTTCGCGGTTCTCTCGGACATCCTTGGCGACGAAGATCATCTCGGCGACATGGACTTCAAGGTCGCAGGCACCGATCAAGGCGTCACTTCTCTGCAGATGGACATCAAGATCGCCGGCATCACCGAAGAGATCATGAAAGTTGCGCTCGGTCAGGCAAAAGACGGCCGGATGCACATTCTTGGTGAGATGGGCAAAGCGCTCGACACAGCGCGCGCCGATCTTGGCGACTACGCGCCGCGCATTGAAACCATGCAGATCGCGAAAGAGAAAATTCGCGATGTCATCGGTTCCGGCGGCAAAGTCATTCGCCAGATCGTCGAAGAGACTGGCGCCAAGATCAATGTCGATGATGAAGGGCTGATCAAGATCGCTTCGAACGACAAGGAAAAGATCGACGCCGCCTACAAGTGGATTCACTCGATCGTTGCAGAGCCTGAAGTCGGCGAGATCTACAAAGGCAAGGTTGTGAAAGCCATGGACTTCGGCGCTTTCGTGAATTTCTTCGGCGCCCGTGACGGCCTTGTGCACATCTCGCAGCTGTCTGATGGCCGTCCGGAGAAAACGACCGATGTGGTCAAGGAGGGCGACGAGGTGTTTGTCAAACTTCTCGGCTTTGACGATCGCGGCAAGGTTCGGCTTTCCATGAAAGTGGTTGATCAGGAAACCGGCAAGGAAATTGAACGCGACTAAGCATTTGATTTTATTGCGATAATTCGTGAGGCGGCGCCTGTTGCAAACGGGCGCCGCTTTTTATTTTTGGCGGTTTCGCGTCGAGACAATGCTTTGGCGTCATGACGATGAGCGTTAAGCTTGTCAGCGTTGCCGATTGCGGGCGGCGAACTGCGAAGGGGAGCGGGCGCATGATTATTCTTCCATCTTCAAGATTGGCGGCCGTCGGCGCGTTGGCGCTCCTGGCGCTCGGCGCCTGCGGAGAACGCAAACCCGAGACTGCAACGCCCGACATCGCGCCGGTTGCAGAGGCGCGGCCGCTCACCGCAGACGAACAGCTTGTCGCCATGGCTGATCGCCACGCCGCCGCCGTCTTGCGCGCCTCGCCCGAGGCGGCGACGCAACTGGGTGTCGGCGAAGACATCGCTGGTGAAGGCTTTCGCTCGCGGCTCGGCGGCTATGGTTTTGCAGATTTCGAAGAAGCCCGGGCGCTCAACGAAAGCTTCCTGCAGGACATTCGCAGCATAGACCGCGACGCGCTATCGGGCCAGGCGCTTGTCACCTACGACGTGTTGCGCGACGCATATCAAACAGGCGCCCGTCGCAATCAGTTTGCATTTGGCGGCGCGACGCCGTTTGCATCCGCCAGCCCGTATCTGGTGACGCAACTGTCGGGTCCGCACATCTATCTGCCGCGCCTGATGCTGACGCAGCACCGCATCGAGAACAGGCAGGATGCGGAAGATTACTTGTCGCGTCTTGCCGAGTTCGGCCGGGTGTTTGATGAAACTGTGGAAACGATCAGCGGCGACGGCGCGCAGTTGGTGACGCCTCCGTCATTTGCAATCGATGGGGCACTGAATTCCATCGCCGGATTCACCGCTCCTGCGCCGGCGGACAATCCGTTGACGGCGACATTCGCGGCCAAGCTGCAAGACGTCGACGGGATTTCCGAAGAGGATCGCGCGAAACTGTCGGCCCGCGCTGCAGCGACCGTTGAAACCAGCGTCTATCCTGCATATGCGCGCCTAGCAGCCGCGCTCGAAAACCTGAAGCCGCAAGCGGGGACGGACGCCGGAATTTGGCGCCTCGGCGATGAGGGCGGCGCATTCTACGCGCATGCATTGGCGGCGTATGGCGCGGGCGGCATGCTGCCTGATGAAGTTCACGATCTGGGTCTTGCAGAAGTTGCGCGCATCAGTGCGGAGATGGATGCGATCCTGAAATCTCAGGGGCTCAGCAGCGGCACCGTCGCGGAACGCTTCGCGGCAATCGGCGCGCGCGCGAATATGCGGTACCCGAACAATGATGATGGCCGCGCCGTGCTGCTCGGCGATCTGAATGGCCAGGTTGCAGAAATTATGGCCAAGGCCGGCGAATGGTTCGGCACATTGCCAACGCAGTCGGTCGAAGTCCGCCGCATACCGGTCTACGAACAGGATTCGTCGCCAGGAGGGTACTATTCCGCCGCGTCGCTGGACGGTTCCCGGCCCGGCATCTTCTGGATCAATCTGAAAAACACTGCCGACTGGCCGAAGCACATGCTGAAAACGTTGACCTACCACGAAGCGGTTCCGGGCCATCACTTCCAGCGTTCGCTGGAGCGCAGCGCCGGCTTGCCAATCATTCGCACCATGCTCGGCTATTCGGAGTTTTCTGAAGGGTGGGCGCTCTACTCCGAACAGGTCGCCGCAGAGATGGGCATGTATGCGGATGATCCGCTCGGCGACCTTGCGCGCCTGCAATCGGAGTTATTTCGCGCAACCAGGCTCGTGGTCGATAGCGGCCTGCACCACAAACAATGGACGCGAGAGCAGGCGATCACCTACATGCAAGGCATAACCGGCGATACGCGCGATCAGGTGACGCGCGAGGTGGAGCGTTATGCGGTATGGCCGGGGCAAGCCTGTTCCTACAAGCTTGGCATGCTCAAACTGAACGAGTTGCGGACGCGGGCCGAAGAAGCACTCGGCGAGAAGTTTGATATTCGTGAATTCCACGACGAGGTGCTGAAGACGGGCGCCATGCCGTTGCCGGTGCTTGAGCGGAAAATCAATCGCTGGATCAAGGAAAAGCAAGGCGCCTGATCGCTGCTCGCCCTCCTAAGACAACAGGAAACACAATGCCCTTAAGAAGTCTCGCCGCTATCGGTCTATTATTAATCGCCGCCGGTTGCGCTGCGGCGCAGGATGAAAGCAAGAATGACGCATCCACCGCCAGCGCTGACCAGAATCTGCCCCGGAGCTTTGAAAGCAAGGGCCGCATCACGGCGGGCGGCAAGAACGTTGCGTATACAGTTATCGCCGGCGAGACATACATCGAAAACCACAAGGGCGAACCGCTCGCTTCCATCTTTTCGACGTCGTACATCGCCGAAGGGTTCGCCGATCCGCGCCAGCGTCCGGTAGCTTTTGTTTTTAATGGCGGGCCTGGCTCGGCGTCGCTCTGGCTGCATATGGGCGTCTTCGGACCGAAACGCGTGCGCCTTCCATCCGGTCCTGACGCAGGGCCTGAAGATGACGGCGCCGCGCCCTATGATCTTATTGCCAACGCAGAGTCCATCATCGATGTCGCCGATATGGTGTTCATCGATCCCGTCGGCACCGGCTGGTCAAAAACCGTCGGCGAAGGCAAGACGGACGACTATTGGGGCGTGACGCAGGACGCGGCGTCGATCCGCGAATTTATTCGCCGCTGGCTGGTGGAGCACAAGCGCTGGAACTCGCCGAAATACCTGATTGGCGAAAGCTACGGCACCACACGCTCGGCTGCATTGCTGGACGCGCTTGAGAGCGGGTGGACGGATATCGCAGTGAATGGCGTCGTCTTGATCTCCACGGTGCTGAACTTCGGGCTCGACGCGACCGATGCCGGCAATGATGTCGGTTATATCGGGCTGATGCCGGGATATGCGGCGACAGCCTGGTATCATGGCAAAGTTGATCGCAGCCAATGGTCGGGTGATCTGGAACGCTTTCTCGAAGATGCTCGAAGCTTCGCCACAGATGAATACATGCCGGCCCTGCTGAAGGGGCAGATGGCGTCGCAAGCTGAACGGGACGCCGTTGCGGCGAAACTGGCGTCATTTATCGGCCTATCGCAGTCCTACGTTTCGCGCGCCAATATGCGCATTTCCTTGCGTCGCTTCATGCGAGAGTTGTTGCGCGACGAGGGGCTCGCCGTGGGGCGGCTTGATTCTCGGTTCACGGGCGCTGAGGCTGACGGTGTCGGCGAAAGCCCGGAATATGATCCATCCGCCTATGGCATAGACGCAGCCTATACGGCGGGCATGCTCGATTATTTCAGTCGCGATTTGGGCGTCGACATCAAGGACCCCTACACAACGCTCGGCGGCGTGCGCGGCTGGAACTGGGATGCGCACGATGCCGGCGGCGAGAACGCCTATGTGAATGTGGCGCCGTGGGTTGAGCGCGCCATGCGCCAGAACAAGGACCTGCGCGTGCTGGCGGCCAACGGTTATTATGATCTCGCAACACCGTTTTTCGGGACGGAGATGACGCTCGCGCAACCGGGATTTGACCGTTCGCGCCTCACACTGACC
>CAZAOB010000016.1:0-53530 GCA_964486635.1 uncultured Caulobacterales bacterium
AAAGCTTTCGATGCCGCTCGAAAAAGTCCGCAAGGTGATGAAGATCGCGAAAGAACCGATCTCCCTCGAAACGCCCATCGGCGACGAGGAAGATTCCCACCTGGGCGATTTCATCGAGGACAAGAACACGATCCTGCCTATCGACGCAGCGATCCAGTCGAACCTACGCGAAACGACGACTCGCGTACTCGCTTCGCTCACACCGCGCGAGGAGCGCGTGCTGCGCATGCGCTTCGGCATCGGCATGAACACCGACCACACGCTCGAAGAGGTTGGCCAGCAATTCTCAGTCACGCGCGAACGCATCCGCCAGATTGAAGCGAAGGCGCTGCGCAAGCTGAAACATCCGAGCAGAAGCCGGAAGCTGCGGTCGTTCCTAGATAACTGATGGTTTCCGAGCGGCAGCCGCCGGCGGTAGATGCAGCGAAGCAACAACTTCGCATTTCAGCGATGCATCTCAAAGATCAGATTGGAGATGCGCCGGTTTCCTTATGGGACGGTGACACGCTGAATGTTGCATCAACGCGAGGCGTAAGGGTGCTGGAACTCCGCTCCAAGGGCGTTAATAATTGGAGCGCCGAAGACTACGATTTTATCTTATTCAAATGTCTGACCACGATGGGCGATTCTAATACGCTCAGGTTTGTTGTGCCCCGTTTTTTTCTGGCCTGTTCGACATACCCTGCATTCATAGGATGGACGTCTGAAAGTCACGTAGTGCTTTCCAAATGCAGACTGTTGGAGCTAGAAAGTTGGACGCAGGATGATGCGGGAGCGCTGCTTCATGCAGTTGAGCAGTTCGCATTATTTGAATGGGCGATCGACGTTTTCCCGAATGAGCTTGATCACTCTCCTCCCCAGGGCGCGAGTGATCTACTTGAGTTTGTTGACGCCAACCGTAGCACTCCTTGGGAGCGGAATTCATAACCTCATGACCGATGAGCTTGGTCTTACCTAAACTCTAGGTGTAAGTAGCAGAAAGACTGCAAACAAACCTAATTGAGTCGCTTTGCTACGAGATACACGTCAACAGGGCTCATGGAGCATTCTTCGGCTGTGGCGTCATTTTTCGTAATCACTGTTATCTTTCCGCCAGCCTCATCAGTAAAGGTAATCAGGTGAATTTGGCGGAAGTTGCCGTTGCCAATGTTTTGAGAAGCGAGCACTGCGACCTCCGTTTTGTCGAAATTGAGTTTCGAGGCGTCGGTGAGGCCGGCGTTTTTTAATTGAACAAACGCCATGCTCGCGGCCCAATTATTTGGACTGGAACATTGAGGTTGTTGAGCCAAAAGTTCTGGATCGACGATGGTCAGAAGGCCAGCTCCGAGTAAAGCTAACATGCTCTTTTCCTATGAACAGCGGCGTTGTGCCATGTCCTTGAGTTTTAGCATTGGGTCCGAACGAAGTTGAGTCGCTTGTCCGCGATTCGCGCCAGAAAGCGAAATTCAAAGCAAGGACCACCCAATGACCGCGCCCACCGGCTCGAAAGGCAACAAGTCGAAATTCGATTGCTATGACGATCTCGCCGAAAACGAGCCTTATTTCGTCATCCGCGTCGCCGGCTCGCTTTCGCCGGAGTAAAGCTACTGTTTACTGCTTCAAATTAGTCTATCCGTGAGCATCTGCGCGAGGGAGACGCACGCATGAACGGGTTTTCCGCCTTAAAACATATCATCAAATCGGGCGCCTTGTGCCTGCTGGTTAGCGCCTGTGCAGAAAGTGCGCGCGATCCGGCCAGCGAAGCGCCGGTCGATCCAGCGGCGGGACTATATGAATTTTCCATGTCCGGTGCGGGCATGCTGAAGTACATGGAAGCTGAAAAGGTGGAAAAGCCATTCTGCCTCACGGAGATTCAGCGTTCGAACTTTCCCTACATGTTGGTGGAGAACCGCTTCAAGTTTAGCCCCTACTGCACATCGACGCGTGATTCTCGCGAAGGCAATATGATCGCGGGTGAAGTGAGCTGCATGGCCGATCCGAAAATGGCGGCCGGCCAGAACAGCTTCGTCTACACAGGCGCTGTAGGCGAAGACGGGGTGCGGGTCGAATATCAGATGAAGTTAAATGCGGAACTGCACAAGGGCGCTGGCGGCAAAGAGTTAAGCGATGAGCAGCTCAAGTTCGCCTTGAAAGCGATGGAACGTATGAAATTCGCAATTGAAGCGCGGCGTACCGGCGATTGCCCCTAGGTTTCTCCGGCGCGAATCATCCGAAAAGGTGGCGTTGCGAACGGAGACTGACACCCCATGACCCCGCCCACCGGCTCGAAAGCCAACAAGTCGAAATTCGATTGCTATGACGATCTCGCTGAAGACGAGCCCTATTTCGTCATTCGCGCCGATGATCCGTTATCGGACGCGCTGATCGAATTGCACGCCTATATTGGCGCGGGGCAAGCAGGGGCGGCGCATAACAAGCTTGCAGAGATCATGGAGCTGACCCGAGACCGGCCGCCGCGTCCATCGGACTCTCCCAAGTACCGTGAAACGTTTGCGATCTCGCAGTCCATGGAAGTGTGGCGCCGCAACAAGCCGAAAAGCTGATAGCCGCCGTTTTTGAGCGCGGATAAATTGTGATAGTCTCCCTGCGGGTGTGAGGTCGCGGGAGGCATCAGTGGGACATCTGACGAAAACTTTTTGTAAGGCGCTTGTGGTCGTCGCTGCGCTGGCTCTCGGGTCTTGCGCATCCACGGGCGGGCCGCTCGGCATTTCGGACGAGCAGGGGCTTGCGCTCGGCAATCAGGAGCATCCAAAGATTGTCGCTGCATTTGGCGGCGAGATGGATGATCCGCAGCTCACGTCATATGTTCGCCGTATTCACGAGAAGCTAATGGCCGGCGGCGACTTTCCCAACGCGCCGCAGGCGCCGGTGAGCATCACACTGCTCGACAGTCCGGTGGTGAACGCCATGGCGCTGCCCGGTCATGTTTACGTGACGCGCGGTTTGCTTGCGCTGGCAAATAGCGAAGCCGAACTCGCCGGGGTGATCGGCCATGAGATCGGGCACATTTACGAACGACACACCGCGCAGCGCATCAGCCGCGGCAATCTTGCGGGCATTGGCGCGGCGGCCGTCGCCATCCTTACCGGCGATCAGGATACGGCGCAGATGGCCGGGCAGGCGGCGCAGCTTTACCTGCTGAAGTTCTCCCGCACGCAGGAATACGAAGCCGACATGGTTGGCGTACGGATGATGGCCGCCGCCGGATATGATCCGATCGGTCAGGCGGAATTCCTCGACACGCTCGGCAAATGGTCGGCGCTCGAGGGCCAGATTGCCGGCGCGGAGCGTCCACCGGAATTTCTTTCAACCCACCCCAACACGCCGGAACGGGTCCGCCGCGCGGCGCAGGAAGCGCAAGTCCAGGGCGCCGGAAGCGGCGCCGGCCGTGACCGCGACGTCTACCTCGCAAACATCCGGGGCATGCTGTACGGCGACGATCCGGTGAAGCAAGGCTTTATCCGGGGGCGCGACTTTATTCATCCGAGCATCGGCATCGCCTTCACTGTGCCAAGCGGATTTGAAATGCAGAACGGATCGACCGCGGTTGTGGCTCGTTCGGCGCAAACCGGCGCGCAGATGCAGTTCTCCGGCGCCAACGCCAGTGAAACGCCGCAACAAATCATTGATGGTCCGCTGTCTGAAAGCCTTGGCGTCAATCTCGGCGCCTCGCGGGCGATCACCATCAGCGGCCGTCCCGGGGCTGTGGGGCAGGCGCAGGCAAACACCCAAAGCGGCGTGGTGGATGTCACCGCCTATGTCGTGCGCTGGCAGGGAACGACCAACTACATCTTTCTATGGGTGACCCCCGCGAACGTTTCGCGCCAGCTGCAGTCTCCCATCGCCAGCAGCGTTCAGAGCTTGCGCACCATTTCGATGCAGGCGGCCAACCCGCCTCCGGCGACTCGCGTGGATGTTGTCACGGTTCAGCGCGGAGACACGCCGGCGAGTATTTCCCGGACCATGGCGTTTGACTCATACAAAGAGGAGCGTTTTCGGGTGATGAACGCGATTGGCCCGAATGAAGGCTTGCAAGCCGGGGAGCGGGTCAAACTGGTGCGCTGAAAACCGGCGGTTTCTGTCGCTTACGATCTGCATCCGGGCCTTGCACGGGCGGGCCCAATCGCTAAGGTCTGGCGCGACCAAAACCCTTACCAATCAAGACTGACAGGAGATCAAACATGGCTGTAAACGGCAAGTGGAACATCACCATCAAAACGCCCATGGGCGACCAGAATGGTGTGTTGACGCTCAAGCAAGAGGGCGATGCGCTTACCGGTGAAATGACGAGTCCGGCCGGCGCCGCGCCGATCGAAAATGGCAAAGTCGACGGGGATACGCTGAGCTGGCACGCCAAAGTGACTTCGCCAATGCCGATTACGCTTGAGTTCTCCGGCAAGACCGAAGGCGACGCAATTTCCGGCACCGTCAAGCTGGGCGCGTTTGGGTCTTCGACATTCTCAGGCACAGCCGTTTAGGTTGGCCGCATGATCAGGGTCGCCGCCAAATGGGCCGTTCTGGGCGCGAGCGCAGCGCTTGCGGCTTGTGGCGGCGATCAGTCAACCGCAGATGCAACCGCCGCCAACGTCGCGGCGGTTGTGACGGACGAGACGGAAACAGGGGCCGGGCCATACGTCGCTGCAGAAAAATCCTCCGCCAGTCTCAACAGCCTTGGCGAAGCGTTCGTAAAACTTTCTCTCGGCATTGGCGAACATGATGCCGCGTTTGTCGATGCTTATCACGGTCCCGCCGACTGGGCGGAGAACGCGAAAGCTGAAGCGCGTTCCCTCGATCAGCTTGAACAGGATGCGCAAGGGCTGTTGATTTCAGTCGCGCGATCCAATCGCGATGAACCGTCCGTGCGCGGCGCCATGCTTGAGAAACTGATGCGCGCCGCGTTGACGCGCATTCAGATGGTCAAAGGCCAAGCGTTCACATTCGATGAAGAGACGCGCCTTCTCTATGACGTTGTCGCGCCTCAATACGACATCGCTGAATTCGATGCAGCGTTGGATGAAATCGACGCATTGTTGCCAGGTGAGGGCGATCTCGCCGGCCGTGTCGACGCTTTTCGCAATTCGCTGGCCGTTCCCGCTGACAAATTGGAGGCTGTGTTCGACGCCGCCATAGCAGAGTGTCGCAAGCGCACGCTAGCGCATTATCAGTTGCCGGACGACGAGCGTTTCCGCCTTGAATTTGTGACCGACAAACCCTGGAGCGGATACAATTGGTATCAGGGCGGTCATGAAAGCCTGATCCAGGTCAACACAGATTTCCCGATCATCATTGATCGCGCCGTCGATCTCGGATGTCATGAAGGCTACCCGGGCCATCACACATGGAATGTGCTGCTAGAGCGCGACTTGTTGAACGGCGCCGGCTGGATTGAATATTCCGTTTATCCATTGTTCTCGCCGCTATCCGTCACGGCGGAAGGCTCCGCGAACTACGGAATCGAACTGGCTTTTCCGGGTGCGGAAAAGATCGCATTTGAACGTGATGTGCTGTTTCCCCTGGCCGGGCTCGATCCGTCCAACGCAGCGACGCTGGAAGCGTTGAACAAGATGCGTGAAAAGCTTTCCCACGCACGCAACATGATCGCGCGCGATTATCTCGATGGTCGCATCAGCCGCGATGAAGCTATCGATCTCAGCGTCAAGTACCGATTGGAGTCGCGCGAGCGTGCGGAGCAATCGATTCGGTTTATTGAGACCTATCGCGGTTATGTCCTGAACTACAATGTCGGACGCGACTTGGCGGCGGATTATGTTGAACGAAACGCCGTCGGCGGCCGCGATCGCTGGGATGCATTTGAGACATTGCTCACGACGCCATTATCGGCTTCGGATATCGCCGCCAAAAACGGCGCGAAGCAAAAACAATGACATTTAAGGCGGTTGTCCAACGCGTTCACCTTTGGGCGGGCCTGCTGCTCGGCATTCAGGTGCTGTTGTGGATGGCGAGCGGCGTCGTCATGAGTGTTTTTCCGATTGAACTGGTGCGCGGTGAAACCAGCGCGTTCGTCTCCGAGCCGGTTGCGCTGGACGCGCAAGCCTTCGCGTCGCCGGGAGGCATAATCGCGCAGGCCGAAGGCGTGACCTCAGTCGAATTGCGCCGCTTCATGGGGCGGCCGGTCTATCTCGCGAAATGGCCGAGCGGGGCGGCGGCTATGTATGATGCGCAAAGCGGTGAAAAGCTGACGCCCCTAAAGGAACCGCAAGCGCGCAAGGCTGCCGAGCAGGATTATGTGGGTGAGGGTAAAATCATCAGCGGCGCGCTGATGAACAATCCGCCGCACGAATATCGCGGCGTTACGCCGGTGTGGCGGTTCGATTTCGACGACAAGCTGAACACGCGCATTTATGTTTTACCGGATACGGGCGAGGTCCGGGCGCGCCGCAATGATGTCTGGCGCGTCTACGATTTCTTCTGGGCGCTGCACATCATGGACTATGATGAACGCACGAACTTCAACAGCTGGTGGTTGCAACTCTTCGCTGCGGCGGGGTTTGTCTTCGCGCTCTCCGGAATCATCATTGTCATCTACCGGATTCGGCGAGGCCGATACGGAAATGATCTTCATTTGATGATTGGAAAATCAGCGCCCAAAGGCGTTGAAGAAAAGTCAGGGCAAAATTGAGTGAGCCAGATCTGCGCGCCCGTCTGGCGTTGCAGCGTTCGCCTTAAAACGCGAAGTAGATCGGTTCGGGACCTTGCGGCGATGACTTGTCCGCTTTCTTCGCGTTCTGGGAGTCGGCCGTTTCGGATTTTTCTTTTTCCGTCGGGCATTTCTCAGCGGCTGGATCAGCTGTCGCGACGGTTGTCGTGTTCGCTTCTTCGACGCGAGCAAAGCTGTGCAGAATTCCTCGGAAATCGAAAGAGATATCTTTTCGCGCGACTGGATCTGCGGCGGCGACCACGATCACCGGTTGCTCGAAGGCCGCGTCCGGAGCCGCCGCGTGCGCGGCGGTCACGCCGAATCCGATCGCCAGCGCGCTTGCGACACAAATGATTCTGGCAGATTTCATGGTGCGAACCCTCTCTCCGCGCGGAATATGCCCATGATCGGCGCGGCGCTGCAAGCCGAAACTACGCCGAACAAAGCCGGAATGTCTTACCATGAGGTAATATTTTCGCGAGGATGCGACTTTTGTGGCGGTGCAGCAAAAAGCAATTCCGTCCGGACGCTGCGCGAGCGTGCCCTTCCGGACGGAAAAACCGAGAAAAATCAGGCGTTCAGCGCCTCAGCGGCAGGAACGTAGTCGCACCCCAGGGCTTCCGATACCGCCTTATAGGTCACGCGCCCCTTGTGAACATTGAGCCCGTCCTGAAGGTGCTTGTTCTCCTTCAGCGCAGCGAGGCCCTTGTTCGCCAGCTGCAGCCCAAAGCCCAGCGTGGCGTTGTTGAGCGCGTGAGACGAGGTTAGCGGCACGGCGCCCGGCATGTTGGCGACGCAGTAATGGATGACGTCGTCCACCACATACGTCGGGTCCTGGTGCGTGGTGGCGTGCGAGGTCTCGAAGCACCCGCCCTGATCGATCGCGACGTCGACCAGCACAGAGCCGGCCTTCATCCCCTTCAGCATCTCGCGCGTCACGAGCTTCGGCGCCGATGCGCCGGGGATGAGCACCGCGCCGACGACAACGTCAGCCACATCAGTTTCTTCATCGAGGGCTTCGTAAGTGGAGTAGCGCGTCTTCGCGCGGCCCTCGAACAGCTCGTCGAGTTCAGCAAGACGGCGGTTTGAGCGGTCGAGAATGGTTACGTCAGCGCCGAGGCCCACAGCCATACGCGCAGCATGGGTGCCGACAACACCGCCACCAATGACCAGCACCTTGGCAGGCAAGACGCCCGGAACGCCGCCCATCAACAGTCCGCGTCCGCCTTGGTGTGCAGTGAGTGCATAAGCGGCTGCTTGAATCGACAGGCGCCCTGCCACTTCGCTCATCGGCGCCAGCAACGGCAAGCCGCCAAACGGATCCGTAACGGTTTCATAAGCGACTGCGGTGACGCCAGACTCCATCAGGCCGCGCGCCTGATTGGGGTCGGGCGCCAGATGAAGATAGGTATACAGAATTTGTCCTTCACGAAGCTGGACCCATTCGCCCGGCTGCGGTTCCTTCACTTTGACGACCATATCCGCCTTGGCGAAAACGGTTTTCGCATCTGGCGCGATTTTGGCGCCGGCGGCGACATAGTCCGCGTCGCTCGCCTTGATGCCTGCGCCTGCGCCGGTTTCGACCAGCACGTCGTGGCCGTTCTGGACATATTCGCGGACGCTGCCGGGAACCAGCCCGACGCGGTATTCGTGGTTTTTGATTTCTTTTGGAACGCCTACCAGCATGGGGTCCTCCCGAGGTTGAATTGGCGCGAACTATATTCACATTTCCAAGGATATTTTTGATATTTTCCGGGTATGGTAGTAGTCTACGAAATGAAGTTCACGGTTGGACGCATTTAATGAACGAGATTCGTACACTGGACAGGTTCGACCGGGCGATCCTGAAAGTACTTCAGGAGGACGGTCAGACGCCGTTCACCGAGCTGGGCGAGCGGGTAGGGCTTTCGCCCTCCGCCTGCCACAAGCGGGTGAAGGAGCTTTGGCGCACCGGCGTGATCTCTCAGCAGGTTGTCATCGTCGACGAGCGCGAAGCCGGGCTGGAAACGTCGGTGTTCGTGCAGGCTACGTTGAAGAACCAGCAGCAGGCGACTTTGACTGCGTTTGAAAAAGCTGTGACCCACCATCGCGAAATAATGGAGTGCTACCTGATGGCGGGTCTCTCGGACTACCTGTTGCGCATTCTCTGTCGCGACGGCGCCGACTATGAACGCATCCACACCGAGATTTTGACAAGACTGCCTGGCGTGGACCGGGTGATTACAAATTTCTCTATCCGCAAAGTGTTCCGCCGAACGGCGGTGCCGCTTTAAGGCGAAACGGCGCCCAATTAAGGCGGAATTGCGGCAGCTATTAACAATACAATCCTTTACCGCATGCGGCTTTGAACAATGAAATTCAATTTGGCTTTAACGTTTTAAACGCGCGGAAAATTTTCAGCATCATCGTGTTCGCAGGTTTTGATGTGAGGACGCCATGCTGACCACTGCGCGAGTTGATATTCCAGCCCCGGTTGTCGCGCGATTGAAACACGCTGCGGATTACTCCGACAACGTGAACGATTATGCGCGCGAAGATTTGGTGAGCTTCAAACGGCCAATCGCGGCTGCATTTGCACTTCTGGCGCCGGTGACTATGGCGTTTTCCTATCACGCAGGCGGACCATGGATGACGGTTCAGATCGCCGGAGCGGTGATCGCCATGGTGGCGGGAGGTCTCTATGTAATCGGCCGCGATGAATGGCCAAACATTGTCCACGAATTTCAATCGAGCGTTATGGCGAAACGTAAGGCCATCGCGGACCTTCGGTGCGGGTTCGGCGAATCGTCTTTTCTCAGCAATGGCCGCGCGCCGCATTTCTTTGAGCACGCCAATGGCGTGCTCGCGCTGGCCGATGCGGGCGACTTCAAGACGCTGTTTTTCGACATTTCCAAGGACGGTTCGGATCCTCGCTGGGCGCTGTATCAGAGCGGCGAGATGCGCCGCCGGGTGTGGCGCTGGCTGCGCTTGCCGGTTTCACGGGAGGTCGTGAAGTTTTCCACCGAAGGCGGCAAGCTCGCCCGGGTGGCGGACGCTCCGACCATTCCTTCTGTTGAAGCATGGGAGGCCATAAATGTCGCCCTTGGCGAGCCTATGGACGGCGCCATCATCCACAGGGCGTTCGACGAGGTTATTGATGACATGAAGCGGCTGATGTTCTGACGCCTTTAGCCCTTCCGACCTCTTACATATTGGGGGCCTCGCTGCTACATGGGCCCCATGGCGACCCTGATAGACACAGTCGGCGGCAAGGTCCGTCACCCGGAAAAGCAAAAGCGCGAGGACTCGCCGGTTCTGCGCAAGCCGGAGTGGATTCGCGTAAAGGCGCCGGTGTCCAAGGGGTTCAGCGAAACGCGCGAAATCGTGCGCTCCAAGAACCTGCACACAGTTTGCGAAGAGGCTGCCTGCCCCAATATCGGCGAGTGCTGGGACAAGAAACACGCGACCATGATGATCATGGGCGACACCTGCACTCGCGCTTGCGCCTTCTGCAACGTCAAAACCGGCATGCCCGCGCCGCTCGACCGGGAAGAGCCCGCCAATGTTGGCGACGCAGTTGCGGAGATGGGCCTCAACCATGTCGTTATCACGTCCGTGGATCGCGATGACCTGGAAGACGGCGGCGCGGAACATTTTGCGCAGGTCGTCCGCGAAATTCGCGCGCGCGCGCCGAGAACGACCATTGAAATTCTGACGCCGGATTTCCTGCGCAAGGACGGGGCGGCAGAAGTGGTGATCGACTCAGGTCCCGACGTGTTCAATCACAATCTTGAAACCGTGCCGCGGCTGTATCTCTCGATCCGCCCGGGCGCGCGCTATTACAATTCCATGCGGCTGCTTGAAAAAGTCAAAGAGCGCGACCCGAAAATGTTTACGAAATCGGGGATCATGGTCGGCCTCGGCGAGACCCGCGAAGAAGTGATGCAGGTGATGGACGACATGCGTTCGGCTGGCGTCGATTTCATCACCATTGGTCAGTACTTGCAGCCGACGCGCAAGCATGCGCCGATCGATAGATTTGTGCATCCTGATGAGTTCAAGTCCTATGAAACGCTGGCGCGCGCCAAGGGATTCCTGATGGTCTCGTCGTCGCCGCTGACGCGCTCATCGCACCATGCGGGCGAGGATTTTGCGCGGCTTCAGGCGGCGCGCGCGGCGAAGGGCGCATAGGGCGATGCAGCTTTATGATCTCGCGCTTGGAGACCGCGACCTGAGGCCAAGCCCATATTGCTGGATCGTGAAATTTGCGTTGCTGCACAAGGGGCTGGAATTTGAAACGGTTCCTGTCGGGTTCGCTGACAAGGAAAAATATCCAGACGCTGAATATGGCAAAGTGCCGGTGCTGGTCGACGGCGAGGAAACGATCAAGGACAGCGCTGTCATCACGTCATGGCTCGACAAACATTACCCGGACAAACCGCTAGTCGCGACGGCAGGCGAGGCGGCTGCCGCCGAATTCTATCGCATGTGGATGCTGTCATCGTTTTTTCCGGCTGTGGCGCCGATGCTGTTGACGCGCCTGCATGCGCTGGCCGCCGATGAAGACAAGGCCTATTTCCGAAAGACCCGCGAAGCGCGTTTCGGTAAGACGCTTGAAGAAATCGCGGCGCAGTCCGGACAGAAAGAAAAGGTGGAGGCCGTGTTGCAGCCCTTGTCGGCGCCGCTCGGCCGGTTCCGGTTTCTTGGCGGCGACGCGCCCAATCTGTGCGATTACACCGTCGCGGGCTGCCTGATGTGGCCGCGGATTGCAACTGCTGAAGATGTTTTCGAAACGCCGCAAGCTGTGGCGGCATGGATGGAGCGAATGCTCGATCTGTTCGATGGCTACGGGCGCAAGGCGAAGCGGGCGGCGTGACGTCGCGGCATACACAAACGCATGTTCCTTACACGGCTGACCAGATGTTTGCGCTGGTCGCCGACGTGGAGCGCTACCCCGAGTTTCTCCCCTGGTGCGTCGGTTTGCGCATCATTGAGGAAAACCAAAAAGCAGGAACGCTGACCGCAGACATGATCGTCGCCTATAAGGTTTTTCGTGAACGTTTCCGCAGCCGGGTGCGGCTCGACCCTGAGAACAGGCGCATCGAGGCCGCCTATGTGGACGGGCCGTTCCGCAATCTCGAAAACCGCTGGCGCTTCACCGACAAGCCCGAGGGCGGTTCGGTGATCGACTTCGAAATCGCGTTCGAGTTCAAGAATTTCCTGCTGCAGGCGACGGCGCAGGCGGTGTTCGACAAAGCGTTTTCGCGGATGAGCGAAGCGTTCGTCAAACGCGCGGACGAGGTTTACGGCTGACCGGCGCTCTATTCGATACTGGTTTTTTGGATTGTCGCGTGAATGTCGTTCAGCTTCAGCAACGCCGCCGATCCGTAGTAGTTCAAATACTCCGCCGTGAAGATGCCGGCGTTGATCGTTGGATCACCTTCCATGAGGGATTGCGCTTCTTCAACGCTTGAAACATTCAAGACGAACAATCCGCGCTCATTCGTTCCGTTTGAAAGCGGTCCTGCGAGCACCAGCTTTCCCTGCTTGGCCAGATTGACCATATTCGAGAAATGTCCCTGGAACATTTCACTTCGCTGCTCTTCGTCAGTGATTTTTGAGTCTGCGGGACCAGTGCGCAACATGACGAAGACATAGGCGCGCATGCCGTATTCATCGGCGCCCAGTTCTTCTGCGAGCTCGGCGTTGTACGCGGACGATGCAGGCGTTTCAGCTTTCAATGAAGCGGGGGCGACGAGCGCCGCGGCGATACAAAATGAAGCGATGAATTTTCGCATTGCGTACTCCCTCAAACTTGAAGCCAGCCGATCTTACACGAATTTCGCCAGCGTGCGACGGTTCAGCCGTCGAGCCCGGTCAGCATCAGATGCAAGGCGGTCTCCGTGGCTTTTGTTCTAACGAAGTCACGCGAACCGTCTGCAAAAATGCGCCGCTCTGCGCGGATTACGCCGTGACGATCCGCCAGGCCAAACCAGACCAGCCCGATGGGTTTGCGGTCGGTGGCGCCAGATGGCCCGGCAATGCCGGTAATCGAGACAGCGACGTCAGCGCGCGAATGGGCGAGGGCGCCTTTCGCCATGGCCTTCGCCACCGGGCCGCTAACCGCGCCATATCGTTCGATCAGCGCCGGCGCAACGCCCAGCATTTCGATTTTTGCATCGTTGGAATAGGTGATGAAACCGCGCTCGAAAATGGCCGAGGCCCCCGGCACATCAGTCAGCGCGCCGGCGACCATGCCGCCGGTACAGGATTCCGCCGCCGCGACCATCACGCCTTCGGCGCCGGCCTTGTCGATGATCGCTTGGGCGAGCGACCAGATGCGATGAGTTTGGGTCACGTTTAGCCTTTAGCTTTTGTTATGCGTGCTGCTGATCTCATCGCCGATGTCAGCATCGCGCATGATGCGCCGCGCCTCGTCGAAATCATCGTCTGCGACAAGAATGCGCCGCGGCAGGGCGCCGATGGAGCCGTCCATGATGCTGGCGTGTTCGTCGGTCAGGAGAAACTCAATGCCTGCGTCATTGAGCAAGCTCTGCACGAAAGACAGCAAGGCGGGCTTGTTAGCGCGGACGAGTTCTTTCACCGAAAGTCTCCTACTCTGACAGGGGCAGCGCAACGGTAGCCGTCGCCATGGCGGAAATGCCTTCGCGGCGGCCCGTGAAACCGAGCTCTTCCGTGGTCGTGGCTTTCACTGAAACTCGATGTTCGTCGATATTCAAGATCAGCGCGAGCGCAGCGCGCATGCGGTCACGATGCGGACCGATCTTCGGCGCCTCGCAGATAAGAGTCACATCGCAGTGTGTGATTTTCCCATCACGGGCAGCCACGAGGTCGCGCGCCTTTTCCAGAAACACGTGGCTCGGCGCGCCTTTCCATTTCGGTTCGGAAGGCGGGAAATGATCGCCAATATCGCCTTCGCCGATAGCGCCGAGGATTGCGTCAGTGAGCGCGTGCATCCCGACATCGGCGTCTGAATGCCCCTTGAGCTTTTTCACATGCGGAATCTCAACGCCGCAAATAATGACCGCGCCGCCTTCCTCGAAAGCATGAACATCGAAGCCGTGGCCGGTGCGGTATTCCATCTGATGCACTTTTCTTCCGAGAAGGGTTTCCGCCATGCCGAAATCCTCCGCCTGCGTCAGTTTCATATTATCGGGCGATCCGGGAACCAGCGCTACCGACAATCCGGCCGCTTCCGCCACCGCTGCGTCATCGGTCAGGGTCTGGCCCTCCGCCGCGCGATGGGCGGCGAGGATTTTGTCGAAGTGAAAACCCTGCGGCGTTTGCGCCCGCCAAAGGGCTTCACGCGGCACGGTTGCGGCGATCTTTTTGTCTGCGCCTTCGCGTTTGATGGTGTCATGCACGGGCAGGGCGGCGATGGCGCCGTCGGCGGTGTCGAGTGCGGTGATGACGCGGGTGATGGTTTTGTCATCGATAAAGGGACGCGCCGCGTCGTGGATAAGGATGCGGTGTGGCGGTTCCTCTTCGAGACTCTCAAGTCCGAGCCGGACCGAGTCCTGCCGCTCTGCGCCGCCAGTGACCGGGGCAAGCAGCTTCTTGTTTTTGAGGAGCGCGCCCATGGCCGCGTCGTACTCTTCGCGGTCGTCGCGGTGGATGATCACGCGCACCGCATCGATTTCCGCATGAGAAAGGAAAGCCTCGGCCGTCCGCGCAATCACGGCGCGCCCGGCGAGGTCACGATATTGCTTTGGCCCGCCGGCGCCGGCGCGGCTGCCGCGCCCAGCGGCAACGATGATGGCGATGGTGTTGTATTTAACCATGAGGTCTCAAAGCGATTTGTAACTCCATGCTTTAGCGGCTAAATACGCGCCAAGCCAACAACCCATGATAAGAATGTTTTCGATCGCCGACATATCTCTCAAGAACAACGTCGCGCTGGCGCCCATGTCCGGCGTCTCCGACCTGCCGTTCCGCCGCGCGGTTGCGCGGTTCGGCGCAGGGCTGGTGGTGTCGGAGATGACTGCCTGCGAGGAGCTGATCAAGGGCCGTCCCGATGTAGTGCGCCGCGCTGAGGGTGATGGCGAGATTTTTCCTTTCGTGATCCAGCTCGCCGGGCGCGAGCCGCGCTGGATGGCGGAAGGCGCAAGGCTCGCCGAGGCCGCAGGCGCCGATGTGATCGATATCAATATGGGCTGCCCCTCGCGCCAGGTGACTGGCGTTCTCTCCGGTTCGGCGCTGATGCGCAATCTCGATCATGCCCTGACTCTGATCGAAGCGACGGTTAGCGCGACGTCCAAACCGGTGACTTTGAAGGTGCGTCTGGGCTGGGACTGGAACTGTCTCAATGCGCCGGAACTGGCGTGCCGGGCGGAAAGCGCCGGCGTTCAAATGCTCACCGTCCATGGCCGCACCCGCAACGATTTTTACAATGGGACCGCCAACTGGTCCGCCGTGCGTGCGGTGAAGGAAGCGACCGCGCTGCCGGTTATCGTCAATGGCGACATTGTCGACGACGCGACGGCGCGCGAGGCGCTGGAGCAATCCGGAGCCGATGGCGTCATGATCGGGCGCGCCGCAACGGGCCGGCCCTGGCTGCCGGGCGCCGTGGCGAAGGCGCTTTCAACCGGCGAGGCGATGCGCGCGCCGCCGCTAGAGGTCCAGCGCCAGACTGCAATCACCCATTACCGGGAAACCATCGACCATTATGGCGCGCCGCTCGGTGTTCGGATGGCGCGCAAACACCTGGCGGCAACGATTGATCACGCCGCGATCGATCTCGACCCTTTGCAGCGCCGTTCCTTCAGATCGGCGCTCTGTCGGATCGCCTCGCCGGAGCGGGTGATCGCTTGTCTTGGCGGGTTTTTCGACGGCGATTTCGCCGAGCTTGCCAAGGCCGCAGCGTAAGGCGAGCTCGTTCGCTGATGCCTGTCTGGGACGCTCAAATTTACCCTGTTTCATTTTGGCAACAAAAGTGTTGATTTTCGGCAACAACGGCCGCAACATCCCTGTCAGATTGGGGAAATTGTGGTTTGCGGATTGCAGCGTCGCCCGGCCGGACGGCTGACGCGGGTTGCGGTCGCGGCGGTCGGAACAACGGGCTTGCGGCCCCCTCAGGATTGGCGACGGGTTGAGTAATCAGGACCAACATCTCGAGAAAGCGGAAGCCGCTTCTGCTGGCGCGGGTCCGCGTCGTTTTATTCCGCAATGGATGCTCTCCAACACCACTGTTGCTTCAGCGCTGGTTGGCGCCGCAGCCGTCGCATTCCTGACAACTTCGATCCTGATGTGGATGATCATCGGCAACATTGTGATCGCCGCCGGCTTTGCTCTCCTCGTGGGCGCGCGATTGCTTCATGTCTGGTCAAATCGCCGACATCAGCTCGCCGGATCGCGCACGCATATGCAGTTGGTCGGGCTGTTTTCCGCGCTCGCGGTCATTCCCGCCATTATCGCTTTTCTTTTCGCCTTCACCATCTTGCGCGCGAGCCTCAACGATGTGTTCAGCGAGCGGATTGTCAATTATCAGGAAACCGCGCGCGACCTCGCCAATTCGCTTGTCGCGATCAAAGGCGCCGAGTTGCAGCAATCCATGCGGTTGATTGCGCAGGATGTGGCGCGTCAGGAAGAAGCCGGCGTCGGCTTCGAAGAAACGCCCATCAGTTTTCGGCGCTATCTCTACGCTCAGGCGCAAGTGCGTGGTTTATCCGCGCTCTATTTGATCGACGGTTCCGGCAAAATTATCGTTCGCGCAGAAATCGAGCCCGCCAGTTATTCTTTGCCGGCGGAAGCGCGCCTTGCAGACCTGCGCAATGGCGAACCCGGCGAGGTGTTTGTATTCGGCGTCAATAATGATGCGACGTTCGATGTGTTCCGCGGCGCCCTCGGGATTGGCTATTACGGCGGCGGTTTTCTGGTCGGCTATCAGCAAATCGATCCTGAAACCACGGCGCGGCTGTTCGCCGTGCGGGCGGTGCGCGAAGACTGGCGCGAAGCAGAGTTGGGGCGTTCCCGGCTGGAACGGGTTTTCCTTGCCGGATACGTGGTTCTCGCCATCATCATCCTGTTCGGGGCGATCTGGCTGGCGCTGATGGCCGCGACCCGCATCGTTCAGCCAATTGGCCGGCTGGTGAAGATGTCGGAGCGCGTCTCCGGCGGCGATCTCGGCGCCCGCGTTGAAGTCTACAAGGACGACGGCGAGTTGGGCGCTCTCGCGCGATCGATGAATCACATGACGGCGCAATTGCAAACCCAACGCGATGACCTTGTCGATACAAACCGGCAGTTCGACGAACGGCGGCGCTTTACCGAAGCGGTCTTGTCTGGCGTTTCCGCCGGGGTGATCGGCCTGGCCCAGGATGGCCGCATCACCATTGCAAACAAATCTGCCGCCGATCATCTCGGCGAAGAAAATTCGCGCCTCACGGGTCAGAACATTGCAGCGATCATGCCCGAACTGGCGGCGCTGCTGGAGCGCGCTTCGGCGTCTGCGGAGGCGGAGGTCGGCGATCAGATTGACGTGACGCGTCACGGAAGAACGCGCACGCTGAATGTGCGCATCGTCAAGGATGCGGATGACAAGAGCGGCAGGTTTGTTGCGACGTTCGATGACATTACGCAATTGATCGCAGCACAACGAAACGCTGCCTGGGGCGACGTCGCCCGCCGCATCGCGCATGAGATCAAGAATCCGCTGACGCCAATTCAACTGTCCGCCGAACGTTTGCGCCGCAAGTATCTCGGCGAAATCACTACGAACCCGGAAGTCTTTGAACGTTGCACCGAAACCATCATCCGCCAGGTGTCCGACATCGGGCGCATGGTTGACGAGTTCTCGTCTTTCGCGCGGATGCCAAAGCCGGTGATTGGCGCCGAAGATCTGCGCGAGCTGGTGAAGGCGGCGGTGTTCCCGCAGAAGGTCTCGTTCCCGGATATCGATTACCTCGTGGAGACGCCAGACACGCCGGTCATGGCTCAGTGTGATGGACGCCTCATAGTGCAGGCTCTTTCGAATCTTCTAAAGAACGCAGCAGAGTCGATTGGCGGGCGTTTAGCCAATGATGAGAGCGGCGCTCCCGGAAAAATTGTCGTTCGCATGGAGTCAGTGGGCGCGCTTGCGCGAATTCACATCATCGACAATGGCGTTGGTCTCCCGAAAGCGGAACGGCATCGCCTTGCCGAGCCATACATGACGACGCGCGCAAAGGGCACCGGGCTCGGGCTGGCGATCGTTAAAAAGGTCGCAGAGGAACATGGCGGATCGCTGGAGTTTGAGGATGACCATTCTCTCGGCGAAACCGGAGCGCGGATCACAATTTCATTGCAGGGAACGGGCGTAACCGAAGGCGCGGCGCAAGTCACGCAAGCGGCTGAGTGAATACAGGGAAGAAGGCAGAGTTATGAGTATCGATGTATTGGTGGTTGACGACGAGCAGGACATTCGCGAACTGATCGCCGGCATTTTGGAAGATGAGGGCTTCGCGCCGCGTATGGCCGCGAATTCGACTGCGGCGCTGGCGGCGGTGCGCGATCGCTTGCCGTCGCTCGTCATTCTCGATGTTTGGCTGCAAAATTCCGAACTCGATGGCATAGAAATTCTGGAGACTCTCAAGAAAAAACATCCCGACCTTCCGGTGGTGATTATTTCCGGGCACGGCACCATTGAGACGGCAGTCGCCGCCATCAAAAAGGGCGCCTATGACTTTGTCGAAAAGCCCTTCAATGCCGACCGCCTCATCCTCGCGGTCAACCGCGCGCTGGAGGCCGCCCGTCTCGTGCGCGAGAATTCGGAACTGCGCGAACGTGCGCCCGATTGGGGGCTGATCGGTTCGTCAGCGGCTGTGTCGTCACTGCGCAATGTGATTGAGCGCGTCGCGGATGCGCGGTCACGCGTTTTGATTTCCGGTCCTCCGGGGTCGGGCAAGGAAATGATCGCGCGCCTCCTGCATTCTCGCTCCAACCGCAACAACCGTCCATTTGTTGTGGTGAGCGCAGCGTCCATTGCGCCTGAACGCATGGAAGAAGAGCTGTTCGGCATCGAGGGTGAAAGCGGCGCCGGCGGCATGATCGGTCTGATGGAAAAAGCGCATGGCGGAACTCTCATGTTCGACGAGATTTCCGACATGCCGCTTGAGACTCAGGGCAAGATTTTGCGCGTGCTGGTCGAGCAGCGATTCAAACGCGTCGGCGGCCAAAAAGCCGTCGAGGTCGACGTGCGCATCGTTTCCACCACGTCCCATGACCTTCTTGCCTTGGCGAGCGAAGGCCGCTTCCGGGAAGATCTTTTCCACCGTCTCAACGTGGTCTCTATCCATGCGCCGGGATTGAACGAGCGGCGCGAAGACATTCCTGCGCTGACGGCGTTTTTTGTGGACCGCATTGCGAAGTCCTCCGGATTGCCAAAGCGCCCGCTTTCATCTGAAGCTCTGGCGGCGCTGCAGGGTTGCGCCTGGCCGGGCAACGTTCGGCAATTGCGCAACGTGATCGAGCGGACGCTCATCCTGATGGGGCGCGATCCTGAAATCGAGATCACCTGCGAGCATTTGCCGACGGAGGTCATGGATTCAGGGCTGACCATTCCGGCGGGCGAGGGGCTGGAGCAAATTATCACGCTGCCCTTGCGTGAGGCGCGCGAGCGATTCGAACGGGAATATCTTATTGCGCAAATCAACCGATTCGGAGGCAATATATCCCGGACGGCGGCTTTCATCGGCATGGAGCGATCGGCGCTTCACCGAAAGCTGAAAGCGCTCGGCGTCAATGGTCAGGTGCGCGTCGAAAGCGCGTAGCCTGAACCGGGCGAGCGCGAGCGAGTGGAAAGAGGAATAAGAATTCAATGCGCGTGATCGTATGCGGAGCCGGCCGCGTAGGCGTCGGCATCGCGCGGCGCCTGTCGCGTGAAGGCAATGAAGTCACTGTTGTTGATCAATCGAAAGATTTGATCCGGGCGGTGACGGAGCGTCTCGACGTTCGCGGCGTTGTCGGCAATGGCGCCTACCCGGAAACGCTCGAAGAAGCGGGCGCGCGCGAAGCCGACATGGTTATCGCGGTCACATTTTCTGACGAGGTGAATATGGTCGCCTGTCAGATCGCGCACTCGCTATTCAACGTACCGACCAAGATCGCACGCGTTCGCGCTCAAGGGTATCTCGACCCGCGATATTCCGATTTGTTCTCGCGCACGCATCTGCCTATCGACGTCGTGATTTCGCCTGAGCGCGAAGTGTCCGAAGCGATTATCCAGCGGATGTCGACTCCGGGCGCCTTTGAAACCAAGTCGTTTGTCGACGGCAAGGTTTGGGCGGTTGGCGTAAAGCTGCGGGAAGATTGCCCAATCATCAACACGCCGCTGCGGCAGGTGGCGGAGCTTTTTCCGGATCTGAAAATCACCATCGTCGCCATCAAGCGCGGCGACAGTTTATGGCGGGCTCATTCCGGCGATATGCTGGAGCCCGGCGACCGCATTTTCTTTATCGCAGACCGCAACGATGTCACCCGGGCGCTGGAGATTATGGGTGAGGCGGGCCGCCAGGCGAGGCGCGTGATCATCGTTGGCGGCGGCAATGTCGGCCTGTTTGTCGCGAAGGGACTGGAACGAATTGGCTCCATGAAGATCCGTCTGATCGAGCCTGATCGGAAGCGCGCGGAGATCATTGCCGAGGAACTGGAGCGAACCATTGTGTTGCAGGGTGACGGGCTCGACCGCGCCATCTTGCGCGAAGCCGGCGTTGCTGACGCTGAAACGGTTGTTTCCGTCACCAACAACGATCAAGTCAACATTCTCGCGTCTGTCGTCGCAAAGCGCGAAGGTTCACGCCGCGCCATGGCGCTGATCAATGACCTCGATTACGGGCCGATCAGTGAGGCGGTCGGCGTCGACCGCTATATCGATCCGCGCGCCATTACCATTTCGACAATCCTGCAACACATTCGCCGCGGCCGCATCAAGGGCGTATTCTCGTTGTCCGATGGCGATGCGGAACTGGTGGACGCCATTGCGCTGGAGACCTCTCCGCTGGTCAACAAGCCCTTGCGCGAAGCGAACCTCCCGGAAGGTGTGATGATCGGCGCAGTGTACCGCGATGGAGAGGTGCAAATGCCGACCGGCGATATGGTCATCAACGCTGGCGATCGAGTTGTATTGATGTCCTTGCGGGAAAACGTGAAAGACGTAGAGCAGATGTTCCGCGTCAGTATCGAGTATTTCTAGAACTCCGCAGCAGAAGGCGGCCTCATGGCGTTGACGAGCATTCTTCGTGCATCGGCGACACTGCTGGTGATCGTCGCTCTTGCGATGTTGGTTCCGTTGCTGCTGGCGTTCGCCGGCGGCGAAACGACGACAGGCGCCTATCTGTTTGCGGTGGCGACGGCGTTGTTGTTTGCGGCAGGCGCTTATGCGGCGTCCCTTGGAAAACCAAACCCTTCCGGTTTTCGGGGAGCGCTCATCGTCGTTCTTGTGTGGTGGACGATGATACCGATCTTTGCCGCCATGCCGATTATGGCGGAGGGATTGAGTTTTGCGGACGCTTATTTCGAGGCGGTTTCCGCCATGACCACGACGGGCGCCTGGCTTACCAATGAAGGCGCCATAGCGAGCCCGGCGGGCGCCATGTGGCGCGCTATTCTTCAATGGCTGGGCGGGCTAGCGTCGCTCGCGATTGCCGCGGCGATCTTTATCCGGCCGGCGTTTATCGGCATTGACACGTTGATGCCGCCTTTTTCGCGAGGCGATCGCGATTCCTATTTGAAGCCGTTGCGCAATGCGGTGATCTCTTTCGTCGCAGTTTATGCGATCGTGACCCTTGCCGCGTTTTCTGCAATCGCAATTGCAGGCGCGCCCACATTCGATTCAGTGATTATGGCGTTGAGTGTTGTGGCTTCCGGCGGGTTTATCCCAAACGCTGAAGGCGTGGGGGGGTACCCGGTCAGCGTTGGCGTTCCACTGTTCTTCTTCACATTGCTCAGCGGGGTAAATTTTATTCTCATCGCGCGCGTCATGAAGGGAGAACGCGAGAAATTGCGCGACATTGAATCCGGTGCATTCCTGCTGATCGTTATGTGGGCGGCGGTGTTGTTCTGGGTGACCGCGGGCGCCGGCGATGTGGTGCTTCTGGGACCGCAGCTCTTTAATGCGGCGTCCTTGATGACGACAAACGGCTACATGGTCGGCGAGGCGCCGCCGTTGCTGGTCGCGCTGGTCACGGCAATAATCGGCGCCGCTGCGGTGTCCACCGCCGGTGGCTTCAAGGTGTTGCGGTGGCTGGTGATCATGCGCCGGGCGCGCGAAGAGTTACGGCGGCTGGTCAGTCCCAGCGCAGTCTTCGGTGTTCGCCGCGTCGCCAACGAGCTTGGCGTGTGGATACATTTTCTCGTCTTTACGCTTACCCTGGCGGCCTTGCTGATGGCGCTGTCTATCGGCGGCCATTCTTTTGAAGCGGCTGCTGCGGCGGCGACGGCTGCGCTCAGCAATACCGGCCCGCTACTGGCTCTTGCGGCAGATCAAACTGGCGGCTACGCAATTTTCGAAGAGCCGCTGCGCTGGCTTTTGCTGGTCGCCATGATCCTCGGCCGGCTTGAGGCGGCGGTGGCTCTTGCTCTCGTCAATCGGGCGTTCTGGAGATGGTGATCAATGCCGCATATCGCATACGTTAACGGCCAATATGTTCCGCAGCGCGACGCGGCGGTTCACATTGAAGATCGCGGCTACCAGTTCGCAGACGGCATTTATGAAGTCTGTGTGGTTGTGGACGGCGCCTATTGGGACATGGATGGTCATCTGGCGCGCATGGAACGATCGCTGAAAGAGTTGTCCATGGCCGCGCCAATGGATATCGGTTCGCTGAAAGTGGTGATGGGCGAAGTCATTCGCCGCAACCGTCTGAAAAATGCATTGGTGTACATGCAGGTGACGCGCGGCGTCGCCCCCCGCAATCATTCTTTCCCGAGACCGGAGACTTCGCCCTCGCTCGTGATCACCGCGCGCCGCTTCGATTTCAATCAGTCCGATGCAAAAGCCGCCAAGGGCGTATCAGTGATCACTCAACCGGACATTCGCTGGGGGCGCGTCGATATCAAGACTGTCGGCCTATTGCCGAATGCGATGGCGAAGGAAGCCGCGACCAAAGCCGGCGCCTTTGAGGCGCTCCTGGTGCGTGATGGCTTTGTCACCGAATGTTCATCGTCCAATGCGTGGATTGTCGACGAGTCCGGCGCGCTCATCACGCATCCAAAGGGCAATTCAATTCTCGGCGATCGCCTGTGCGGAGGAACTACAGATCAAAGTGATCGAACGTCCGTTCACCATCGAGGAGGCGAAAGCCGCGCCCGAGGCGTTCCTCACTTCGGCGACGTCGTTCGTCATGCCCATTGTCGCCATTGATGGCGCTCAGATCGGTGCGGGGACGCCAGGGCCGGTGGCCAAGCGACTTCGCGAAGCCTACAAGGCTCGTGCGGCAACACATTGATAATCATGAAGTTTTCCCCATCAAATTGAACTGCGCCATTCGCCGGCGCGGCGATCCGCGCAAACAGGTTGCAGGACGGCGATTTCCACGCCAGAATGATTGCTGCGCTGCAATAAATAACAATCAACCGACTCGGAGAAGCGGGACAATGAACGATAAGAAACAGAACCTGCAGGACACTTTTCTAAATCACGTCCGCAAGGCGAAAATCCCGGTCACGATATTCCTCGTCAATGGCGTTAAGTTGCAGGGCATTGTCAGCTGGTTCGACAATTTCTGTGTTTTGTTGAAGCGCGATGGCCACGCCCAGCTCGTCTACAAGCACGCAATTTCGACTGTGATGCCACAGGGGCCTGTTGCTTTGTGGGACGGCGAAGACAGCGGCGAATAGTTGCCGCGAGTCGTTAAGACCTGCGCCGCCTTTCATGTTAAATACTATCTGGCGCGCTTCTCCTTGTTGGGGGCGGCGCGTGAAAGCTTGCTCGTATGACAGAACCTAAATTTGAACAGAACTCCTTGGCGATTGTCGTTCACCCTGCGTTGCGGGGTGACGAACGCTTGCGCGACTCCAACGCGCGGCTGGAAGAAGCCGTCGGTCTCGCTGCGGCAATCAATCTCGAAATTGTTGAGGCGCTCGTCGCGCCAATCGTGAAGCCGCGCGCGGCGACACTGATCGGCGAGGGCAAGATCGCCGAGATCAATGCCAAGCTCGACGCACATTCGCCAAGGCCATCGCTGGTGATTGTCGATGGCGCCTTGACGCCAGTGCAGCACCGCAACCTTGAAAAGGAATGGAACGCAAAAGTGCTCGACCGCACTGCGCTCATTCTCGAAATTTTTGGCGCGCGCGCACAAACTGCGGAAGGCCGCCTGCAGGTTGAGCTCGCTCATCTCAATTACCAGCGCTCTCGCTTGGTGCGGTCGTGGACTCACCTCGAACGCCAGCGCGGCGGCGCAGGATTCCTCGGCGGTCCCGGCGAGCGGCAAATTGAATCGGACCGCCGCGCACTCGACGACAAGATTATTCGCTTGAAGCAGAAGCTCGAAGAAGTTCGCCGCACCCGGACACTGCAGCGCGCCAAACGAAAGCGTGCGCCACATCCAATTGTTGCGCTGGTAGGCTACACCAACGCCGGCAAATCGACCTTGTTCAATCGCCTGACAAAATCGGCGGTCATGGCGGAGGATTTGCTTTTTGCGACCCTCGATCCGACCATGCGCGCAATCGATCTGCCATCCGGTGTTCGCGCCATTATGTCCGACACTGTTGGATTCATTTCTGACTTGCCGACGCAGCTTGTCGCGGCGTTTCGTGCAACGCTTGAGGAAGTGCTGGAAGCGGACATTGTGATCCATGTGCGCGACATCGCTCATGCCGATAGTGACGCACAGCGTGCGGATGTGATCGCGGTGCTCAACGAGCTGGGGCTAAAGGGAGATGACCCGCGCCCGGTCATTGAGGCGCTCAACAAAGTAGACCTGCTCGACAGCGATGATCGCCTCGATGTGGAAGCCATCGCGCGCCTTAGCCAGTCTGGGCGCACCGGCACGCTGGCGGAACCAGTGCGCGCGGCGATATCAGCCCAGACCGGCGAGGGCGTTGGGCAATTGCTCGATCTCGTTGAGGACGCGCTGACTGCGGATCATGAAACCAAGACGATTAAGCTGGCGTCGCCGTTTGGCGCCGCGCGCGCTTGGCTCCACGCGCGATCAGAAGTCATCGAGGAAGTTTCGAGCGGGGAGGAACTGATTATCGTTGCGCGCATGGCGGAAAAAACCCAAGGTCAGTTTTTCAAGCTGTTTCCTTCAGCGGCCGCCATCTCAGCCGATGATGCGGCGCATGGATTGACCGAAAAGCGCGCATGATTATTGAACCGGAGAAAGTGCAGGCGGTGATCGCAGAGATCGCCGAAGAAGAGATCATGGGGCGTTTTGGCGCGCTCGCCGACCATGACGTTCACACAAAATCGGGACCGCAGGATTTTGTCACCGCCGCTGACCGCGCTGCAGAAGCGCGGCTGGAAAAAGCGCTGATCGGGCTCTATCCGGGCGCGAGCTTTATCGGAGAAGAAGGCGCGGCGGCGGACGAAACCCTGCTTGCTCGTCTCAATCACGAGCGCGGAGCATTCTGGATCGTCGATCCGCTCGACGGCACGCGCAATTTTGTCGAAGGACGGCGCGAGTTCGGAACAATCGTCGCCTTGATCGAAAATGGGGAAATGCGGCAGGGCTGGATCTACGCGATCCCGGATCGGGCCTGTGCAATTGGGTCGAAAGGCGACGGCGCAACCTGGCGCGGCGAAGGGCTGGGCCGCGTTGTCAGCGGCAACATGCCGCTGACCGGATACCGCGCGACCAACAGCATCCATCCGGAATGGAAAGATCGGATACTGCCCATACTTCGCGACCAGTTCGAAACCGGACCTGCGCGGTGTTCCGCATACGCCTATATCAATCTGGTGCGGGGCGAGCGAGACTTCGCCGTCTATTCGCGCGTTTATCCGTGGGATCACGCAGCCGGAATATTGATGCTGCGTGAAATTGGCGGCAAGGCGGCGTACCTCGAAGATGATGCGCCCTATGCGCCGCGCCTAACGGTTGGGCGACCGCTGCTGGTTTCCGGAAGCAGCGACAACTGGCTGCAGGTTCGGAGCGTTCTCGCCGGATAGATTACCCGTCCAGATATCCTTTATCTTGCAGATAATCGACAATGCGGGTCGCAGCGACCTCAGCAGCAATCTCTGCCGTGTTGAGATCGAGTTCGGCCGCGTCTGGCGCTTCGTAATCGCTGTCGATGCCGGTGAAGTTCTTGATCTCGCCGCGACGCGCCTTTGCGTAAAGCCCTTTTACGTCGCGCTGCTCGCAGACTTCGAGCGGCGTTGAGATAAAGACTTCGATAAACTCGCCATCGTCGAGGAGTTCCCTGGCCATGCGGCGCTCGCTCTGGAACGGCGAGATGAACGAGACCAGCACAATCATGCCGGCATCGACCATCAGCCGCGCAGTCTCGCCGACACGGCGGATGTTTTCGACGCGGTCGGCGTCGGTGAAGCCAAGGTCCTTGTTCAAACCATGGCGGACATTGTCGCCGTCAAGCGTGTAGGTGTGGCGGCCCATGTCGTGCAGTCGTTTTTCGACAAGGTTCGCCACAGTGGACTTGCCTGAGCCGGACAGGCCGGTAAACCACAAGACGCATGGGCGCTGATGCTTGGCGCTGGCGCGGGCGGCCTTGTTAACATCGAGGTCCTGCCAGTGAACGTTTTTCGCACGCCGCAGGGAGAAATCGATCAGCCCGGCGCCGATGGTCGCATTGGTGCGGCGATCGATCAGGACGAACGATCCCGTGCGGCGATTGTCCTTGTAGGAGTCGAACGCCACCGGTTGCGCGACATTGAAATTGCAGAAACCCACTTCGTTTAGCTCGAGCGTCTTGCCCGACATATGTTCGAGCGTGTTGACGTTGACCTTGTGCTTGAGCTCGGTGACCGTGACGGGAACCATCCGGTTCGCGGTTTTCATGATGTACTGACGGCCGGGATAAAGTTCCTCTTCCGCCATCCATAGCAGGTGCGCCGCAAACTGATCCGTCTGTTCGGCGGGCGCCTTGCCCGCGCAGATGATGTCGCCGCGCGAAATGTCGATTTCGTCTTCCAGCGTCAGCGTCACCGCCATGTCCGGGCCGGCTTCCGTCAGGTCGCCGTCAAGCGTGACGATGGATTTGACGCGGCTGCGTTTTGCGGATGGCAGTACGACAATCTCGTCGCCGGGTTTGACAACGCCGCTGGCGATAGTGCCGGAGAAGCCGCGGAAATCGAGATTGGGCCGGTTCACCCATTGCACCGGCAGGCGGAAAGGTTTCTCAGCGAGGGCGCCGCGCACTTTGACGCTTTCAAGAAACGGCAACAGCGCCGAGCCCTTATACCAGGGCGTTTCCTTGCTCTTGGTGATGATGTTGACGCCGTCGAGCGCCGACATCGGGATGCAGGTGATCGATTCAAAACCCAAATCTTTGGCGAAGGCGCGGTAGTCCGCTTCGATGGCGTTGAAATTGTTCTGCGAGTAGCCGACGAGATCCATCTTGTTGATCGCGACAACCACATGGCGAATGCCGAGCAGGGATACGATGTAGGAGTGGCGGCGCGTCTGTGTCAGGACGCCCTTGCGCGCATCGACAAGAATGACGGCGAGGTCGGCCGTCGAGGCGCCGGTCGCCATATTGCGGGTGTATTGTTCATGGCCTGGCGTGTCGGCGACGATGAATTTGCGTTTTTCGGTCGAGAAATAGCGATAGGCGACATCAATGGTGATGCCCTGTTCGCGCTCGGCGGCGAGACCGTCCACCAGTAGTGCGAAGTCGATCTTCTCGCCTTGCGTGCCGTGTTTTTTGGTGTCGCTTTCGAGCGCCGAAAGCTGGTCATCATAGAGCAGCTTGGAATCATAGAGCAGGCGGCCGATCAGCGTTGACTTGCCGTCATCGACGGAACCGCAGGTGATGAAGCGCAGCATGGATTTTTTCTCATGCGCGGCGAGATAGGCGACGACATCATCATTGATGAGCTGGCGTTCTGATTCGAGGGTTGCTGACATATTAGAAATATCCCTCTTGTTTTTTCTTCTCCATGGAGGCGGCCTGATCGTGATCGATCACGCGTCCCTGACGCTCGGAGGTGCGCGCCACCAGCATCTCCTGAATGATTTCGGGCAGGGTGGTTGCGTTCGACCGCACGGCGCCGGTTAGCGGATAACAGCCGAGCGTGCGGAAGCGGACCATTTCCTCTTTCACGGTCAACCCGTCGAGCGGCATGCGGTCGTCATCGACCATGATCAGCGCGCCGTCGCGCTCCACCACCGGACGCTTTGCGGCGTAATAGAGCGGCACGATCGGGATGTTCTCGCGATAGATATATTGCCAGATATCGAGCTCGGTCCAATTGGAGATCGGGAAGACGCGGATCGATTCACCTTTGGCGATGCGCGTATTGTAAATGTTCCAGAGTTCCGGACGCTGGTTCTTCGGGTCCCAGCGATGTTCGCGCGAGCGGAACGAGAAGATGCGCTCTTTGGCGCGGGATTTTTCCTCGTCGCGCCGGGCGCCGCCGAAAGCCGCATCAAACTTGTATTTATCGAGCGCTTGTTTCAGCGCTTGTGTCTTCATGATGTCGGTGTGAACCTGACTGCCATGAGTGAACGGGCCGACGCCCTGCGCCACGCCTTCCTCGTTAATGTGCACGATAAGATCGAGCCCGAGCCGCTTCGCGGTGTCATCGCGGAACTTGATCATCTCACGGAACTTCCAGGTCGTGTCCACATGCATGACCGGGAAGGGCGGCTTCGACGGATAAAACGCTTTCATAGCGAGATGCAGCATCACCGCGGAGTCCTTGCCGACGGAATACAGCATCACCGGATTTTCCGCTTCGGCGGCGACCTCGCGCATGATGTGGATCGACTCCGCTTCGAGGCGGTCGAGGTGAGTCATGGTCGAAGGCGAAATTACCGGCGCCTCTTGCGCCGACCGGGTTATGACGGGTGCTGATGGTTTTGCCGGCGCGCCTTCGAGTTCGGCGAGGCGCGCCCGCGCGGTCTCCAGCGTCTTCAGGGTGCACTGACCGCCGGCCTCGAGCCGGGCGATGGCCTTACCGTCATTGAACAGCTTGCGGCTGACCGTTGAGTGGGAAAGGCCGGCCTTGTCGGCGGCGGCTTTGGCTCGATTGATGAGGGCGTCAATTTCCGACATTGGGCATATTCCCACGTTTGCTGTGCGTGTGGGCGTCATCTTGCGCGATTTTTCGTGGGACGCAACCGGAGATAGGGGTTCAGAGTCAATTTTAAGGCGATTGGATGGGTGAAATCCCATAAATGTGACTATTGAACTCCCAAACGGCCGTTCTTATATTTCTGTCATGACAGAAATTACCGTAAAGCCAATAGAGATCAGCCCGGCCATTCGCCGTTTCATCCTGCATTGGGGCGATATGGGCGGCCAATGGGGCGTCAACCGCTCGGTGGCGCAGATCCACGCCTTGCTGCTGGTCAGCGATCAGCCGCTCAACGCCGAGGAGATCGCCGAAGCGCTCGGTCTTGCGCGGTCTAACGTCTCAAATTCCGTAAAGGAATTGCTGGGCTGGAATCTCATCCGCCGCGCGCCGATTGAAGGCGACCGCCGCGATCACTACGAGGCCGAGAGCGATATGTGGGAGATGATTTCCCGCATCGTCGCCATGCGTAAGGCGCGAGAGCTCGATCCGGCGGCGAAGGTGCTGGACGCCTGTCTTGCGGATGCGAAGGCGGATTCTTCGGCAAGCGGTGCGGCAGTCAAACGGTTGAGCGATCTGCAGGAACTCATCTCGCTGCTCGACGGCTGGTACGAGCAAATGAATAAACTCCCGAAATCGACGGTGCTTCCACTTATCCGTATGGGAACGAAAGCTGTGGATGTGATCGCGCCATTTGTGAAATAGAAAGAGAGTTAGCGCCGATGGTTTGAGTGTTGTCCAAATAAACACAACGTATCCCCATTCCGCCGGAATGCGCGGACCTGGTAAAATTGGAGGCGACAATGACTTACGCAGACGTTCTTGAGCTCCGCCGATTTGGCCGGCGTGAAGATGTAAAGCGCGCCGCGCCCTCTTCAGACCCGAAAACCGGCGCCGCGCAGCTTCTCGCCTATCTTGCCGCCGCGCCCTTGATCGCCGCCTCTCTTGTGATTGTCGCAGGCGAGGATCGCGCCGCAGAAGTCTCCGCTCACGCCATGGCGATTTATGGCGCGGCGCTGATCGTCTTTTTCGGCGGCGTCAGATGGGGGGTGGCCGTGATGAAGGAGAGCGGGCCGACCATGCGTGCGCTCGCTGGCGCGGCCTTACCGTTTGTCGCGGCGCTGCCGCTGTTCATGCCTATTGGCCAACCGCTCTGGAAGTTTCCCGTCATTATGGCCATCGTCGTCTTGTTGCTGGTCGATGATCTCAATGCGACGCGGCGTGGTTCCGGCGCGCCGCACTGGTATCTCGCCGTGCGGCTGCCGCTCACGGTGCTAATTGAGCTAGCATTTGTCATCGCGATTGTGGGGATGGCGTGATGCGTGCGTCGGGAAGCGCCTACGCCTACCGCGACGACCCAAGCGTTCCTTCGTTTGACGATTCAAAGCCGCTCGTGATTTTCGATGGCGAGTGCGTTCTCTGTTCCGGGGGCGTGCAATGGATGATTGCGCGCGATCCACGAGGTGAAACGAAATTCGCCGCCATACAAGAGCCCGTGCCGCGCGCTCTCTATGCGCATTACGATCTCGATGCGGATGCGTTCGATACGTTCATGGTCTTGATGGAGGGGCGACCCTATCTGCGATGGCGCGGCATCTGCGCCGCCGGTCGGCTGCTGCCTGCGCCCTGGAGCTGGCTGGGCGCGCTCGGGCGCATCGTTCCCGACTTCATCGGCAACAGGATTTACGACCTTGTTCAGCGCAACCGCATTGGCTGGTTCGGCGCACGCAGTACCTGTTTCATACCGGACAGCACCATGCGCCGGCGTTTCCTGTCCATGTGATTGCCAGCCCGCCAAGTTGATCTTAAGACTTCCGCGAAGCGAAGGGAGCGCAGGATGCTGAAGTTCTGGATTCGACCGGTTACGGGAGCGCTGTTTCTTGCGGCGGGGTGCGCCACAGTTGATGACAGTGCGGCGCCCGCTCTTTCCGCTGGCGCCTTTGCTGTTCCCATCATCGGCGACATGCCGTACAGCGCGGACGACGCGGAGCTATTGCAAGCTGAAATTATTCCGGCCATCCGCGCAGGTGATTTTCCATTCGTCATTCATGTTGGCGACTATAAAGGCGGCGGTGCGCCCTGCGATGCGGCGGCGGACGACGCGCAACTTGCACTGATTGAGGCGCTGAAGCCTGCGCCGGTGTTTTATACGCCGGGCGACAATGAATGGACCGATTGCGACCGGTTCAAAGATCCGGCTACCGGAAATCCCATGTCGGAGCTTGCGCGTTTGCAGCGTGTTCGGGAGCTGTTTTTCTCTGAACCGGTGAAGGCGCCGGCCGGCATGGAAGCGACTGCGCAGCCGGTGATGTCGGAAAACCATACGTGGACCTATGAGGGCGTTCGTTTTGCAACCCTTCACATCGTGGCAACAAACAATGGCCGCAACGAAATCGCCGGTGACGAGCCTGCGCTTTCAGCGAAGTCGGCCGATCGTCGCGACATCGCGAATCTCGCCTGGCTGATCGAAGTCGTCGCTATGGCGGCGGAGGAAAACGCCCGCGCGCTGGTGATTTCGTTTCAGGCGGATGTGACCGATGTCGATGCAGCGTTGCTCGGCAAGCCATGCGACGGGGCGACCGCCTCGCGTGAGCGTGACTGTGACGCCTTCGCCATGTTGCGCCCCGCGCTGCGCGATGCGGCAATTGCGTTCGGTGGGCCGACATTGCTCATCCATGGCGACACGGCGCCCTTTACCCTTGGGCAGTCTTTTTCCGGCGAAGAGGCACCGAACATGTGGCGGCTGAATGCGGCTGGCGATTTCGGGCATAGCGGCCTCATCACCTATGGCGTTCAGGACGCGACACTTTTGACGATTGATCCGGAAAGCTCAACTCCGTTCGCGGCGGAAGGGCTCGTTACCCGCGCCAGGCCTGCCGTTGAGTAACGCCTCATTGACGCGAGACGCCGCTACAACGCAGTAGAGCGTATGGAAGTCGAACTCTGGAAAGTTGTGCTGTTGTTCGTCGCCGGCGTGGTCTCGGGGTGGATCAACGTGCTTGCCGGCGGGGGATCGATCCTTGCTGTGCCGGTCATGGTCTTTCTCGGCATGCCGGGACCAGTGGCGAACGGCACAAACCGCATCGGCATCATCGCGCAAAACGCCGCTGCGGTCGCAGGCTTCTTCCGCAAGGGATTGTCCGATTTCAAGCTGAGCGCTTCGCTTGCCGCCTGCGCAGCCGTCGGCGCGTTTTTCGGCGCGAATGTCGGCGTCAACCTTGACGGCGTGTGGTTCGATCGGACCTTGGCGCTGATCATGATAGGTGTGCTGATTATTATGGTGACTGGCTTCGGGCAAAAGCCGGTTCCGGCTGGCGGTAAAGCCAAAAATCTTGCGCTCGGTCATCTCCTGTTTGTGGGAGCAGGGTTTTACGGCGGCTTTATTCAGATCGGGGTCGGCCTGCTGCAATTGCCGATTCTCAATCGCGTCATGGGACTCGATCTGGTCCGCTCGAACATGCACAAAGTCTTCGTGGCGCTGGTGTTCTCAATTGTTTCGCTCGGCGTTTTCGCGTCCCAGGTGAAGATCGAATGGGCGTTGGGCTTCGCGCTCGCCGCCGGTTACGGTGTCGGCGGCTGGCTGGGTGCGAATTCCGCCGTCGCCAAAGGCGAGGCGCTGATCAAGAACGTTTTTTATCTCGCGCTCGTCGCCATGGCGGTTAAGCTTTTGTTTTTCTGACAAAGAAAAAACCGCGCCGTTTGACGGGCGCGGGCTCAAATGTTTGCTGTTGTGAAGAAGCGGCTATTTCGCGGGTTCGAGATCGGTGTTGTCCACCCACCCGACATTGCCGTTTTCGTCTTCGACTTCCCACCAAAGGTCTTCTTTTCCGCCCGTGGGGTAAAGGATCATGCCTTCATCGAGTTCGCGTATGACGCTGCTTGATTTTGACGGCGAGCGGCGCATTTTTACGCCGTCTTTGCGTGCAACGAATGTTTCGCGCGGCGCGCTTGCGGCTGCGTCGGCCAGTTCGCCGCCAAGCTGTCCGACGATCTGGCGATAGGCGTCCATGAAGGCGTAGGTGACGACTTTACCGACATCGGTGTCTTCGTATCCGCCGCCGACAGCGCCGCCGAATCCGTAAAAGCCGCCGCCGCCGAATGAGAGGTCCTGCTTGGAGGCAGTGCCTTCCGCGAAGGCTACGCCTTCCGTGGTTCGCGTGTTCATGACTTCAAGCACCGTCTGCGCTTCGATGCGTTTTGTGCGGATGCCCCCGACGACGCCGCCAAGGCGACCGCCGATTGCGCGCCCGGCGAGACCGGCAACGGCGCCGCTGCCGCCGGCATTTTCGTCCGTTCCGACAATGTCAGCGATCAGAATATAATCTGCGGCTTTGATCTGACCGCCGCCCACATTGGAGCCGCGCTGCAAATCGCCGTCCATGCTGAGGGCCTGTTCGCGGCGCGTCGCGTCGAGTCCTGCGCCGCGATTGACGAGCGTAAAGCAACCGGAGCGCTGCACGAAAACCTTGAGCAGTTTCTCCGGTTCGCCAAGCTGGTAATATCGCCAACCGCGATACTCGGTACCGTTTTCAATCGCCATGGAGCCGAGCGGGCGGACGCAAGTCGGCATTTCGAGATTGCGTGTCGAGCCGCGGTCATAATCGACGCGTTTTTGTGCGAATGCAGCGCCGCCGGTCGTCAGGCCGATTGCGGCCAGCGCCGTCAACGCATGGGTGATGGGTCTAGTCATGGAAGCTCCCCCTCCGAGTATGGTTAATGCCGGCGGCGACCCTGCCAAGCGCCGCGGATTCGTGCAAGTCGGGATTGCCGTGATTGCGTAAAGTCTTGATTATACTAGCGAAGTTTTCCAGAGGCGTTATGCCGCCGATTCCAGAGCGGGCAGGGCTTTGACAGCTTGTCGCAGGCGGAGCAGACAAGGCCCAGTTTTTCCTGGCGCCGCCAGATGCGCCGCACAGCCACACACCATGAGGTATTCCATGCAGGTCCATGACGTTCGCGCCCACCGTTCCAAAGACAACTTAAAGCGCGAAGATCAGCTCGCCTGGAAGATCGCTGCGGTCGCCGCCGACAAAGTCGATGTGGACGCGGAAGCGACCGATATGATCATCAACCGGGTCATCGACAATGCGTCCGTCGCCATCGCCTCACTTAACCGCGGCCCGATCAAATCGGCGCGGGCCATGGCCAATGCGCATATGCGGTCAGGCGGCGCGACGCTTTTTGGTTTGCCTTCCGATCACACAGTCTGCGCGGAGTGGGCGGCCTGGGCGAACGGAACGGCGGTGCGCGAACTCGACTTCCACGACACATTCCTCGCGGCTGACTATTCGCATCCCGGCGACAACATTCCGCCCGTGCTCGCCGTCGCGCAGCAAATGGGCAAGGACGGCGCGGCGTTGTTGCGCGGCATTGCTACCGGCTACGAAATTCAGGTGAACCTCGTCAAAGCCATCTGCCTGCACGAACACAAGATCGACCACATCGCCCATATCGGTCCGTCAGCCTCGGCGGCGGTGGGCACACTGCTCGACCTGCCTACGGAAATTATCTACCAGTCGGTGCAGCAGGGCCTGCACACCACCGTCACCACGCGTCAGTCGCGCAAGGGCGAAATCTCGACATGGAAAGCCTTTGCGCCGGCCTATGCGGGCAAGCTCGCCATTGAAGCGGTCGACCGTTGCATGCGCGGCGAGGGCGCGCCGTCGCCGATCTATGAAGGCGAAGACTCGGTGATTTCCTTCATCCTCAATGGCCGCACCGCGCGCGACAAGGGCGAGAGCCCCTATGAGCCGACTTATCATGTGCCGTTGCCCGGAGCCGGCGAGGCGAAGCGCGCCATCCTTGAGACCTACACCAAGGAACATTCGGCGGAGTACCAGTCACAGGCGCTGATCGATCTGGCCTTCCGCATGGGCAAGAAAATCGGCGATTTCGACAAGGTCAAGTCAATCGTTCTGCATACGTCGCATCACACCCATTACGTCATCGGCACAGGCGCCGGCGATCCGCAGAAAATGGACCCGAACGCGTCGCGCGAAACGCTCGATCACTCGATCATGTATATTTTCGCGGTCGCACTGCAGGACGGCGAGTGGCACCATGTCCGCTCTTACGCGCCGGAACGCGCTCAGCGCCCGGACACGGTGCGCCTCTGGCACAAGATTTCGACCATCGAAGATCCGGAATGGACGCGCCGCTATCACTCCCATGACCCGAAAGAAAAGGCCTTCGGCGCGCGCGTCGTCATCACCATGGAAGACGGTTCGGTGATCGAGGACGAACTCGGCATCGCCAATGCGCACCCGTTCGGCGCGCGTCCGTTCACTCGGCCTGAATACATAAAGAAGTTCAAGACGCTCACCGACGACATTCTCGACAAGTCGGAATCGGAGCGCTTCCTCGATCTCGTGCAGCAATTGCCGAAACTTTCCGCGGCGCAGGTGAAAGCGCTTAACCCGGTCGCGCCAAAGGGCTATCTGGTTGAGAACCCGGCGAAAGGGATTTTCTGATGCATGCATCCGTCTCGGCGACGCTGAAGCGATGGCACGAGATGGCCGCCTCGCGCGACCTGTCAAATGTCGGTGAGATCGCCCGCGAGGATGTGGTGTTCCGCTCGCCGGTGGCGCACACGCCGTATCATGGGCGTGATGCGCTGGTGCTGGCTTTGTCGACCGTCATCACGGTGTTTGAGGATTTCAAATACCATCGCGAATTCGCGACAAATGACGGCAAGGATGTGGTGCTGGAATTCAGCGCCCATGTCGGCGGCAAACAGTTAAAGGGCGCCGACTTCATCAAGTTCGATGATGACGGTCTGATCGCTGAATTCGAAGTGATGATCCGCCCGGTCACCGGCCTGATGGCGCTGGGGCAGGCCATGGGCGCCGCGCTCGATGGCGGCCTCGACAAGTTCAAAAAAGGATAGGGTACATGCTTTTCACGACAAAATCCGCCGCTGAAAAACGCGCCGACTTTCGCAAGGGATTGGCGTCGGGAAAGCTGTTGCAATATCCGGGCGCGTTCAATCCGCTCTGCGCGCAGATGATCGAGCAGAAAGGCTTTGACGGCGTCTATATTTCCGGCGCGGTGATGGCCGCTGACTTGTGCCTGCCGGATATCGGCATCGCGACCATGACGGAGTTTGTGGAACGCGGGCGCCAGATTGCGCGCGTCACTGATCTGCCGGCGTTTATCGACATCGACACCGGCTTTGGCGAACCCATGGCGGCGGCGCGGACTATCATGATGATGGAAGATGCCGGCCTTTCAGGTTGTCATATCGAAGACCAGGTAATGCCGAAGCGCTGCGGCCATCTGGACGGCAAGGAGATTGTGCCGACCGACATCATGATCCAGCGCGTGAAGGCCGCCGCCGACGCCAAGCGCGATCCGAATTTCGTGCTGATCGCTCGCTCCGACGCCCGCGCGGTGGAAGGTCTCGACGCCTCAATCGACCGCATGAAAGCTTATGTGGACGCCGGCGCCGACATGATTTTCCCGGAAGCGATGAAATCCGAACAGGAATTCGAAGCGGTGCGTAAAGCGATCAGCGTACCCATCCTCGCGAATATGACCGAGTTCGGAAAAAGCCGCCTGCTGAACAAAAAAGAACTGGAAGACCTCGGCTTCAATGTCGTGATCTATCCGGTGACGACGTTGCGTCTCGCCATGGGCGCCTGCGACCGTGGGCTCGACGCGATCTTAAAGGATGGCGACCAGAACGGCATTCTCGACCAGATGCAGCATCGCCGCGATCTCTACGACCTGCTGCGCTATCACGATTACAACAAGTTCGATGAGTCGATTTACAACTTCCAGGTTAGCGACACTCCCTTGGCATAGGGTGAGGTCTTATCGGTTGTAGAGAATAACTCGGAAATTGTGATCAAAAGCTAGCAAATTAGCTGCCTTTTGGTCTGCAAATCGGCTTGTCGGTTGCTTTGCTTGGAACTAGCATCCTCGCAGTCCATGGGGCGGCGCGGCTTAGGATGGCTGTGTTTACTTGAGCCGAGAGGCAGGAGGTTTCTTATGAATCGTACTTTGGGACTGCTGATGTCCGGGTTGGTGATGTCGATTTTCGCGGCCGGATGTCAAACGACGCAAACTGAACAGCTCACGCTCGCCGAGCGCAGAGAATCAGCGATCGAAACGGTAATGGCGGATGAAGAAGGGCAAGAAAAATCCGTATCCGATGCGGACTACGATCCCAATGAGATGATTTGCAAAACCGTGAAGTCGACTGGCACGCGACTCGGCAAGTCTAAAGATTGCCGCACCGCGAAGGAGTGGAAAGACTCGATGTCGGCGGCAACCCGGGCAATGACCGACACGCAAAACTCCAAAGGCGGCCTCGGCTCGAAAATGGAGTAACGCGTCCGCGCGGTTGGGAACAACTTAGCATTTCCTCTTAAAAAGCCCGGTGATTCCGGGCTTTTTTTGTGCCCGGTTATGATGCATAAGATCACGCAATCATGACCATCCCCGGTTTCCCGTCGTCGCCATATTACGCAGTCATCTTCACGTCCCGCCTGAAGCAGGATGCGCGCGGATACGCAGAGATGGCTGAGCGCATGGACGCGCTCGCGAAAACCATGCCCGGCTATCTCGGTATAGAGTCGGCGCGCAACGGAGACGGCTTCGGCATCACAGTTTCTTATTGGGACTCGGAGCAAGCGATCTCCAACTGGAAGAAAAATATCGAGCACCTGGAGGCGCAGCGGCAAGGTCGCGCCGAGTGGTATCAAGATTACACCGTGCGCATCACGAAGGTTGAGCGCGCATACGAATTGCAAAAGTAGGCCGGCGGGACGCCGGGGCAGGAGACTGAAAGAATGACGACAGAAGAAGTGAAATACGGCCTTGCAGGGGTGATGGCTGACGATACGGCGGTTTCAAAGGTGATGCCGGAAATCAACTCGCTGACTTATCGCGGTTACAAAGTTCAGGACCTCGCCACGCAGTGCCGCTTTGAAGAAGTCGCCTATCTCATCTGGAATGGCGAACTGCCGAACGCAAAACAACTCGAAGCGTTTAATGCTGCTGAAAAGGCTGAGCGCGGACTGTCGGCTGACGTCCTGAAAGTGATGCGGCTGTTCAACAAGAATGCCCACCCGATGGATACGCTGCGCACTGCTGTGTCGTTTCTCGGCCAGGAAGATGAAACTGCAAATGACTCTTCTCCTGAAGGTCTGATGGCGAAATCGATCCGGATGTATGCACAAATCCCCGAGATCGTTGCGGCTGACTTCCGTTTGCGAAACGGTAAGGAGCCGATTGCGCCAACGAAAGACCTCCCATTTTCCGAAAACTTTTTTCACATGTGCTTCGGTGAAGTTCCGGCCCCCGAGATCATCAAGTGTTTCGACATCTCGATGACGCTCTACGCGGAGCACTCTTTCAACGCATCCACATTCACAGCGCGCACGATCGCATCTTCCACATCGGATATCTATTCCGCGGTGACTGGCGCAATCGGTTCTCTTAAAGGGCCGTTGCATGGCGGCGCAAACGAAGCCGTGATGCATCTGCTCAAAGAAGTTGGCTCGCCCGACAACGCCGAGCAATGGATGAAGGACGCCATCGCACAGAAAAAGAAGATCATGGGCTTTGGCCATCGCGTCTACCGGTCAGGCGACAGCCGCGTGCCGACGATGACCGACGCATACGAGAAAATGGTGGATGTAATTGGAACAGACGAGGCGAAGAAGTTCTGGAAGATCAGCCGCATTCTCGACAAGACCATGGTCGACGCCAAAGGCATCTACCCCAATCTCGATTTTCCGGCCGGCCCGGCATACTATCTGATGGGCTTTGAAATTCCGATGTTCACGCCAATTTTCGTCGTCAGCCGGATCACGGGCTGGACGGCCCACGTCATGGAACAGCTTGCGAATAACAAGCTCGTTCGTCCGTTGTCGAACTATACCGGCGTCGGCCAACGCGATGTCATCGCTATCGCGAACCGGTAGTCCGGGAAAGGCGCAAGTCAGATGAAACCGGTTGCCGCTTACGCGGCCCAGGCTGAAGATACCCCGCTAGCGCCCTTCGCCATTGAGCGAAGGGCGGTCGGGCCGAATGACGTCGCCATCGACATTGACTATTGCGGCGTTTGTCATTCGGACATTCATACAGCGCGTAATGAATGGGGCGGCCGCACAGTCTATCCGTGCGTTCCCGGACACGAAATCGTCGGGCGTGTCAGCGCTGTTGGCGATGCGGTGACTGCGTTCAAAACTGGTGACCTTGTGGGCGTGGGGTGTCTGGTGGACTCTTGCCAGTCATGTGGCGCCTGTGAAGACGATGAGGAGCAACATTGCAGGCGAGGTGCGACGCAGACCTATGGAAGCAAAGATCCGCATCTCGGCGGTCCAACCCATGGCGGCTATTCGAAGAGCATTGTTGTCCGCGACAAATTTGTCCTGCGCATTCCTGAAAATCTCGACGCCCGCGCTGTGGCGCCGTTATTGTGTGCGGGCATAACGACCTGGTCGCCGCTGGCTCACTGGAAAATCGGCAAGGGTCACAAAGTCGGCGTCATCGGTCTGGGCGGACTTGGCCATATGGGTGTGAAATTCGCCAACGCCCTCGGCGCCGAAGTCACGATGATCACGACTTCGCCGGAAAAGGGCGAAGACGCAAAACGTCTGGGTGCCCATCACGTCCTGATCTCCCGAAATCGCGACGACATGAAAGCGCATCGCAGCAGTTTCGACTTCTTGCTCAACACCATTCCGGTCAAGCACGATCTCAATTCGTATCTCTCATTGCTCAAGCGCAATGGAACCATGGTGATCGTCGGCGCCATAGAGCAGTTTGACAATCTTCACAGCGGATTTCTTCTGCAGAACCGGCGACGCATCGCCGGCTCTTCAATCGGCGGCCTGAAGGAAACCCAGGAAATGCTCGATTTTTGTGGTGAGCACAATGTCGTCAGCGACATTGAAATGGTGGACATCAAGGACATCAACGCCGCATGGGACAGGGTTGTTGCAGCCGACGTAAAGTATCGGTTTGTGATCGACATGGCGTCGCTTCCCGCGCAGTGATGCGGTAAACTATTGCGCTCGTAGAAACAGGATGGCTGGTCATGGCGGCAATCGAACGAGAACGGACTGACGAAGAGCGCAATCGTGCGCTCGAAGCGGTGAAGGAGCTCATCCGGTGGATCGGCGACGATCCAAACCGCGAAGGTCTGAAAGACACGCCCCGCCGGGTCGTCGATGCGTATCTCGAATACTTCAAGGGATACGAACAGTGTCCTGAGACTTTTCTGACGCGCACCTTTGAACAGGTTGGCGGCTATGACGAGATCGTGCTGTTGCGGGAGATTCCATTTCACTCCCATTGCGAGCATCACATGGCGCCGATTATCGGCAAGGCGCACGTGGCCTATCTCCCGACTGACAAAGTCGTTGGCATCTCAAAGCTTGCGCGCGTCGTCCAGGCGTTTGCAAAACGCCTTCAGGTGCAAGAGCGGCTGACGGCGGAAGTCGCCGACTGCATCCAGAAGGTGCTCGAGCCGCAAGGCGTTGCGGTGGTCATTGAAGCCACTCATGCCTGCATGACCTGTCGCGGCGTGGAAACGCCGGGCGTGATCATGACCACAAGCCGGATGATGGGTGTGTTCCGGACCGACGATAAAGCGCGCTCGGAAGTGATAAAGCTGATCGGGCTGACGAAATAGCCGCTGCGACATTAGCGAGAAAGTGGAAAACAGATATGGCTTACGAATGCATTCTTACTGAAACCGACGGCGCCGTAGGGATCATCACCTTGAACCGTCCCGAAGCACTCAACGCTTTCAACGCGAAACTGATGGACGAAGTCACTGACGCGGTGCGCAAGTTCGAAGCTGATGACGCCATCGGCTGTATGGTGCTGACGGGATCGGAAAAGGCGTTTGCCGCCGGCGCGGACATCAAGGAGATGGCGTCCAAAGACTACATCGACGTATTCAGGGAAGATTTCATCTCCGGAAACTGGGAAGAGGCAAGCCGCGCGCGCAAGCCGATTATCGCGGCTGTGGCGGGTTATGCGCTCGGCGGTGGATGTGAGCTTGCGTTGATGTGCGACTTCATTATTGCTGGAGACAACGCAAAATTCGGGCAGCCCGAGATTTCAATCGGCGCCATGCCCGGCGCCGGCGGTACGCAGCGTCTTGCTCGGTTTATCGGAAAATCAAAGGCGATGGAGATGTGTCTGACTGGTCGCATGATGGACGCCGAAGAGGCGGAACGGTGCGGACTTGTCACGCGCATTGTGCCGAAGGCGGAGCTGCGCGACGACGCCATTCGCGTGGCGAAGCAAATCGCCGGGTTCTCGCGCCCGATCGTCATGCTCACCAAGGAGTCGGTGAATCGCGCCTACGAGACCACATTGTCCGAAGGCGTGCGTTTCGAGCGCCGCGTATTCCATTCAGTCTTTGCATTTGAAGACCAGAAGGAAGGCATGGCGGCCTTTGCGGAAAAGCGCAAACCGGTGTTTAAGAACCGCTAGAGTTCCTTTGAAAGGACCGACAGCGGATGGAAAACCTCGTCCTCGCTTTTTCGATAATCGGCGTGCTCGGCATTGGCGCGCAGTGGCTGGCGTGGCGGCTTAACCTGCCGGCGATTGTGCTAATGGCGGTCGCCGGCATTATTGCCGGACCTGTTCTGGGCTTGTTTGACGCTCCGGACGCTGCGCCTGGGACGCCGCCTATGGAGGCGATGTTTGGCGAGTTTTATCGGCCGATCATCGCCGTCGCTGTCGCCGTCATTCTGTTTGAGGGCGGGCTGCAGCTCAATTTTTCAGAATTGCGGGGACTGACGCGCGGCGTTCGCCGTCTTGTGTTTCCGGGCGTTCCGATCGCCTGGTTTCTGGCCGCCATGGCCGGGTATCTCGTCGCCGGATTGACCTGGCAGACTGCGCTGCTGTTTGGCGGGATCATGGTGGTGACCGGACCGACCGTGATCATTCCGCTCCTAAGGCAATCCAAATTGAATGCGCGTCCCGCGACGCTTCTCAAATGGGAAGGCATCGTCAACGATCCGATTGGCGCCTTGCTCGCCGTTCTTGTGTATGAGTTCCTGGTCATCGGCGATCACGGCGCCTCGTCAGGAGACATCATCAGCTCGTTGCTGCTGGCTTCGGTCTTGGCGGCTGGGTTGGGATTTGCGTTCGGACGGCTGGTCGCCGCCGCCTTTCGCCGCGGTTGGGTGCCGGAATATCTGAAGCCGCCAGTGCTGTTGGCGCTGGTTCTGGTGTGTTTTGAACTCGCCAATCTGTTGCAGCATGAGGCGGGCCTCCTATCGGTGACGGCCATGGGCGTCACGCTCGCCAACTCCAAGATCGCCAGCATCAATGACCTGCGCCTGTTCAAGGAGAACATCACCATTGTTCTTGTGTCGGGTGTATTCATTATTCTCACGGCGAACCTGACCATGGCGTCAATCAGCGCGCTTGATTGGTCGGCGTTCTGGTTCCTTGTCGTGATGCTGTTCGTCGTGCGCCCGTTGACTGTGTTCATCTCAACAATGGGCGCCGGACTTCCCTGGAAGGAACGATTGCTTGTCGGCTGGATCGCGCCGCGCGGCATCGTTGCCGTGGCCGTCACCAGTTTTTTTGGCACCTCGTTGGCGGCTGCGGGTTATGTGGACGGCGACAAGATGATCGCGCTCGCCTTTGCGATGGTGTTCGCGACCGTTGTCTTGCACGGGTTCACCATTTCGCCGCTGGCGCGGGCGCTCGGGCTGGCGTCCCGCGACCGCCCCGGCGTGTTGATCGTCGGCGCATCGCCCTTTTCCGCGTCGCTGGCTGCAAAGCTGAAAGAAATGGAAGTGCCGGTGATGGTGGCGGACACAAGCTGGCGGCGCCTTCGCCCGGTGCGCCTCGCAAACGTACCGACCTACTACGGAGAAATTCTCTCCGAAGTGACGGAGCACCATGTCGACCTCAATCGCTATGGCTACTTGCTGGCGCTCGGCGGCAACGAGGCGCACAATGCGTTGGTGGCCACGGACCTTGCGCCCGAGCTTGGCCGCGCGGCGATTTTCCAGGTGAATGCGCGCGGCAAGGATGAAGAAGACCGCAAAGCGCTCTCCTATACGTTGCAGGGGCGGACGTTTCTACACAATGGCCCGGCGCTCGATGAGCTGGTCCGGCGACATTATTCAGGCTGGATTTTTCAGCGCACGCGACTGTCCGAAGAGTATCCGCCCGAGCAATACAAGAAAGATCTCGGCGCGGAGCATGAGATTGTACTGATCATTCGCAAGGGTGAAATTGTTTTCGCGTCTCGGGAGGCGCCGGTCAAACCGGATATCGGCGATACTGTGCTTGCTTATATTCCCAAGCCGGCCGACGCCAAGGCTGACAAGGCTAAGGATGTGAAATCCGGAAAGGAAGACTCACCAAAAGCCGCAGCGGAAAAACCGAAGTCCGACGCGCCAGCGACAAAGGCCGAGTCCCCGGACGCTTAGCGGCTGGATTTGTCATCGCGGCGCAATCGTGAGCGGGCCAGTTCGATTGTGTCCACGATAAACCGGTACGCTCTTGGCGGCGCACCTTTGACGGGCCGGTCAGCCGGGTCGATAACCAGACCCACCTGTTCGACGGCGCCGGAACTGTCGAGCGACGTGACAACCAACTCGACCGGACCGAGCGGCAACCGGTCGCCGATCAGTATCTCGTCGCGGCTCTCCTGTTGAATATAGTCGCTGAGCGACATGTCGCCCGCGTGCTCGTGGCCGGGCAATCCATACTGCTTCAGGATGTGCGCCATCGGCGCGTTTCCATCCAGAATGAAATCGCCCATCACGTGCTTGTCATGGTGATCCGCCGGGGCGGCATAAATGTTGTCGAGGGTGGCGATGTGTTTGGGCGACGCGAACAGGTAGACCTGATCGTCGGCAAGCAAAGGCCCCGCGCTGTGAATATTGTAGTGTCGTTCGCCGCGCATGATGAGAACCGGGCGCGCCCACTTCGGAACCCGTTGGCCTTGGGCGACGGTGCTTTCGGGATGGATGCGATACCCGACAAGTTCGAGTTCGGCGCCGCCGGGGAGATCCAGCTCGACCCGATCAACCAAACCGGGTTCAGGAGGCTCCAGCATATTCAGCATTCGCGCGGTAAGGCCCACTGTCCAACCCTGAACGAGGAGCGATGAGATCACCATGATGAAGACGATGTTGAAATACATGTCCCCATTCGCGACGCCGCCAAGTCCGGGCAATATCGCCAACATGATGGAGACGGCGCCGCGCAATCCGACCCAGCCGGTGAAAGCCTTTTCTCTCCACTTAAATCGGAAGGGCAACAAGCATAGCCACACGGCGAGCGGGCGCGCGATGAGGGTGAGAACAAGCGCGAGCACAATTGCTGGAAGCGCAACGGCGCCGAACTCGGAAGGCGTGGCCAAGAGACCGAGCGTCAAGAACATGCCGATCTGGGCGAGCCAGGTCATTCCTACTTGAAAGCGGCGGATGCGATAGGCGAATTTAAGGCGACGATTTCCAGCGACGACTCCCGCCACATAAGCGGCTAAAAAGCCGCTGCCGCCGACGAGCCCGGTGACCGCGAAAACGACAAGTGCGGACGCAAGTCCTGTGATCGGGAACAGTCCGGCATCCAGATGCCGCAGCCGGTTTAGCAGCATGGCGATAGCGACGCCGCCCGCCGCGCCGAGGGCGAGGCCGAGACCAATTTGCTGAATGAAGCTGGAGACAAACTCCACTGTAAGGCCAAAGGACGGCGAGGACTGCGCAGCAGCGAGTTCGACGAACATGGTGGTCAGGAATATGGCCATCGGATCGTTGGCGCCGGATTCAACTTCGAGCGTTGCCTTGACCCGATCGCGCAGTTTCAGCCCGCCGACCCGCAACAGGAAGAACACCGCCGCGGCGTCGGTGGAGGCGACAATCGAACCGAGCAGCATGGCTTCGATCCACGTGATTCCAAACAAAAAGTGCGCGGCGATCCCGACAAAGCCGCTCGTCAGGACCACGCCGGCCGTGGCGAGCGACAAGGCAGGCGCCGCGGCTATGCGGTAGCTGCGCAAGGGGGTGTCAAAACCGCTATCGAAGAGGATAATTGCGAGGGCAAGCGACCCTATGAAATAGGCGACGCCGCTGCTGTCGAAAGAAATTCCCAACAGCCCGTCTTCGCCTGCCAGCAGGCCGATGCACAAGAATACAAGCAGTAACGGAGCGCCAATGCGCCGGGACACCAGGCTTGTCAGCGTGCTGAGCGCGACAAGGCCGGCGCCGAGAAAGATGGCGATGTTGATCGTTTCCGTCAGACAGGAGCGCCTTGCGGTTAATGGTTGGGGTTAATACTGAGTATGGGCGACGCGCAGGAATTGCAATGGGTGCGCGGGCCAGGGGGTGTATTAATCAACAATTAATGCTTTCGGCGCCCGTGCAATGCTTAACGACGTATTAGCGCTTGCTCGCTAGTCTTTCGGGTGAAGGACGAACAATGCGCGCGCTACGAACACACTCCAATCCGCAAGGCTCACGGCTCGCTGAATACGGCGCGCGCATGAGCGAAATGCTTTCGCGCCGCCGCGCGGAACTCGAAGCGCGTGCTGCGCGCATCGAGGCCGAACTCGCGATCAAGGCGCGGTCGGAGTTTCTCGCCAACATGAACCATGAACTGCGGACCCCGCTCAACGCGATCATGGGGTTTGCGACCATGCTGCGCGACGGCGAAGAATATCAGCTGGCGCCTGAGCAACAGCGCACCTACGCAGAATATATCCTGCAGTCGGCGGACCTGCTGCTGGGTCATATCAATACCCTGCTGGAGGTGGCGGCGCTTGAAGCGGGGCGCGTTGAACTCCAGGATTCTGCAATTGAATTCAACGAGCTGCTCGACGATGCGCTGACGCGCGCGCAGGTGCGGGCGGATGCGGCCGGCGTCTCACTGGAGCGCCGCGACACCGGCGCGGAGATCATTGGCTGGGGCGACGCCGAACGGTTCGCGCAAGCCGCAGATCACCTTATCCAAACGGCCATCAAACTCAGCGCCGAAGGTGGCCGCGTGCATGTGCGCGCTTCAATCGTTTCGCAAGGCTGGGCGGAAATCGCCATTCGCGACGAGGGGGCGGGTCTCACCAAAGCCGAGCTCTCGGATGCGCTTGAAGCATTCAAGGAAATGCATCGTGGCCTCGACCGGTCTTTCTTGGGACCAGGCGTCGGCTACGCGGTGGCGAAAACCTTTGTCGAGATGCAGGGCGGCCGCTTTTCAATCGACAGCCGTCCGGGACAGGGAACGCTGGCCCGGATTTCGCTGCCGCCGGTGACAAGCGACCGGCAGGACAATGCAGACACTGACGAGCAGATCGACGCCATTGGCGCCGTGGAGAGAAAACATGACGCCGCATAAGTCGTCTCGAAAGTCGCCGTTTGTTCGCAAGGGTTCCGCCGAACCGACAGCGGAGGCTTTTGATCTGGCGTTTCAGGATAAACCGCGCGTCGGCACGGTAGTGTCTGTTACCGGCTCGCACGCCTTGGTCATGCTCGACGAAGACAAGCCCGACGCAGACCGCGCAACGCGTCCGCAACTCGGCGCGATCATGAGCGTCGATGCAGGCACGTCCATCGTGCTTGGGCTCGTCTCAGCCATGACAAATCCGGCGCCGAGTCTCGACGCCGCTTCCGCTGACATGCGCATCATCGAAATCGAGCTGATCGGCGAATTTACAAAACCGACCATCAACGCACCGGCGCGGTTCCGCCGGGGCGTGTCCGCGTACCCCACTTTGGGCGACAATGTGCACGTTGCAACGCGCGACGAATTGACTGCGCTGTTTGCCGTCAATGGATCGGCGAGCGTTCGTGTGGGCGTGGTCAAACAGGATGCTCAAATTCCCGCGACAGTGAATGTTGACGAGATTTTCAGCCGCCATTGCGCCGTGCTCGGCACGACGGGCGCGGGGAAATCCTGCGCCATTGCACTGTTGCTGCGGGCGGTGCTGCAGCGTTTTCCGCACGCACACATTGTCATTCTCGATCCGCATAACGAGTACTCAAAGAGTTTCGGCGACGGCGCCGTGGTGTTCGATCCGACGAGTTTCAATCTTCCGTACTGGATGTTGACGTTCGACGAGCTGGTTGAAGTCTTGTATCCCGGCCGGTCCCGAGACTCAGAAGAAATAGAAATCCTCGCCGATCTTCTTCCGGCCGCCAAGAAACTCAATCTGACAAACTCCGGCCGTGGCGGCCGGTTGCGGACGGATATGACGGCGATCACTGTCGACACGCCGTCGCCTTACCGGATCTCCGAGCTTCTCGGCCTGATCGATAAATCTCTTGGCGGCCTCGACGGAACGCGCAACATCGCGCCTTACAAGCGGTTGCGCAGCCGCATCTACACAATCAGTCAGGATGCGCGCTACGCCTTCATGTTCGGCGGACTGACCGTTCAGGATACGCTCAAGGATATGCTGAGCGAGTTGTTCCGCATTCCCGTGGACGGCAAGCCCGTCAGCGTGATCGAGCTGGGCGGGCTGCCGGCGGAAGTGGTGCAGGTTGTTGTCTCGGTTGTATCGCGCCTCGCATTTGAGTTTGGCTTGTGGAGCAATGGCGCCGCGCCAATCGCCCTGGTTTGCGAAGACGCACATCGTTACGCGCCGGCCAATCCGGCAGAAGGCTTTGGCCCAACGCGGCGATCGCTGGTGCGCATCGCGAAAGAAGGTCGCAAGACGGGTGTCGCCTTGTGGATCGCGTCGCAGCGTCCGACGGAACTTGATCCGACGATCCTGTCGCAGTGCAACACCATCTTCGCCATGCGGCTCGCCAATCAGGCCGATCAGGATGCGCTGCGCGCCGCCGTACCTGATGCATCGACCAGCTTGCTAAGCTGCTTGCCGTCGCTTGGACTTGGCGAAGCCATTGCGGTTGGAGAGGGCGTGCCGATGCCGACGCGCATCCGCTTTGACGCGCTGCCATCCGATGCGGTCCCGCGCAGCCTGACGGCGTGTTTCACCGATGGCTGGTCAGTCGATATCGAAGACAACAGCTTTATCGACCGCATCGTCGAGCAGTGGCGCGCCCAGCGTATGCTTACGCCGGATATCGACTAGCCCATATCCCGCTGGCTTGATCCCGCTGCGCCGAGCTTCCACTATGGCGCAAACGGGAGGCGATTCATGCGGCAATTTCTGACTTTCATCCTGGCGATCCTGGCTTCTGTGGTTCCGGCGCATGCCGAACATCATGACGCGGCGCCCATCACGATTGTCATTCATGGCGGCGCAGGCGCGCTGGAGCCTGGGCGCTACACGCCGGCGCAAGAAATTGAATTCAAGGCCAAGCTCAGCGAAGCGCTGAATGCAGGCTATACGGTTCTCGATGAAGGCGGGGCCGCGCTCGATGCGGTCGAAGCTGCGATCGTGATCATGGAAGACTCGCCGTTGTTCAATGCCGGCAAAGGCGCGGTGTTTACCCGCGACGGCAAGAATGAACTCGACTCGTCAATCATGGACGGAAAAACGCTGGCGGCGGGCGCCGCCGCAGGCGTCACCAATGTCAAGAACCCGATCAAACTCGCCCGTGCGGTGATGGAAAATTCCGTCCATGTGATGTTCGCCCGCGAAGGCGCAGAAAAGTTCGCCAAAGAGCAGGGGCTGGAAATCGTCAAGCCGAAATATTTCTGGACGCAGCATCGCTGGGATTCCTACAAGGCGGCGCTGGAAAAAGAAAAGAACGAAAAAGACGCCAGCCTTCCTCATGATTTCAAGTACGGCACTGTCGGCGTCGTGGCGCTCGACGCTGACGGCAATCTCGCGGCGGGAACCTCGACCGGCGGCATGACGCTCAAAAAATATGGGCGCGTGGGCGATGCACCGATTATCGGCGCCGGTACATTTGCGGACAACAAATCTTGTGCGGTTTCATCAACCGGATGGGGCGAGTTTTTCATGCGCCTCACCATCGCCCGGGATATCTGCGCGCAGGTTGAGTATGGCGGCAAGACGGTTGAAGACGCCGCCAATGACGTCATCCATCATCGTTTGCAGGAGGCTGGCGGCGATGGCGGCGTCATTGTCTTGGGACCGGATGGTTCTTACGCCATGACGTTCAACTCTGCCGGTATGTTTCGCGGTGTGAAGAATGCTGACGAGGAAATGGTCGCGATCTACGCGGAGTAGCTATTTCAGCGCATTGCGGACATTCGGCAGGATGCGGCGGCTGACAGGAACGGATTCGCCATTGTTCAGCGTCAACGCGCCAACGCCACTGGCCTCGCGCGTCAGCGACTTAACGAAACCTGTGTTGACGATATAGGATCGGTGCACGCGCAGGAATGTCTGCGGCAATTCCTTTTCGAGTTCGTGCAACTTGGCGAGATGCAAGTGCCGCCCGCCGCCGTCCGCGACAAGCTCCACATAGTCGCCCGCGCCCTTGCAGTAGATAACGTCATCGACATTGATGATCTCGGTTTTTCCAGCGCTTTGCAGCGTCAGCCGCTGGGGCGCATCTTTTTGCCGTGCTTGTTCGAGCGCAAGCTCCAGCCGCCTTGCGCGGTCGCTTGCATCCATTCGCAACCGGCGCTCCCTTGCAAAGAGCAGGGCTTGCTGACCGATCAGAAACAGCAACAGCGAGGCGACGGCGTAAAAGAAGCCGGTATCGAGAAACTGTCCGATAAAAATGAATGTGAGTGCGATAAAAGCTATCAGCGCAGCCGCGTATGCGCGCGCCATGGAATGTTTCCTGATGGCGGCGAAAACGGCGATCGCAGCCGCGAAACCGATCGGTGTGACAAGCCCAAACACAGTCTTGGCGTCGAAGCCAACGGGCAGGATCACCGCCAATAACGTCGCGACGAGTCCGGCGCCAATCACCTGAGCGCGGCGATTTTGCACGAACCGGAACGCAGTGTGAAAAAGGAGGCACAGGCCAAACCCGACTGCGCAGACAGTCAGCAGCACCAGCCGCGTATCATGAAACGGGTAGTCATAGGGAAAGAGCCCGCGCGATGTCTCGAGGCCCAGTTGCGCGACGGCGATGAGCGACAACAGCAACAGCAAGCCGCTATCGCGAATGGCGCCGCCGCGAAACAGGGAAACGCCGAAATATATTGCGCCAATCAGAAACGCGCCGAAGGTCATGAGCGACGGCCCGTAGGCGCGCAGGATTTCACGCGAAGGATCGGCGTAATCGGCGATTCCGATCCAGTGGATAGGATGTCCGAGATGCAGGAATCCTCTATGGGACGACAAGCGCAGCACCAGTTCGTTTTCGCCTGCTGCGATTGCTTCGGGCGGCGCGAAGAAGACTGCATCCATGCGGCCGGCGACTTCGGAGTCTCGGTCGGGGCCGGGCGCGCCGTTGGCGCCGAGATAGACGCGGTTGAGCCAGGCGGCGCTCGACGCCTTGGCGGAGACAAAAAGCCCTGCCGGTCCCCGCTTCGGCAGATCCGCTTCCTCGGCTGAGAACACAATCCGAACCCAGATATCACGCCCCTGTGGGTCCAAATCCGCAATCGGAACTACTCCGCAATCCGCTGCCGAAAAATCCGGCTGCAGCTCGCCCATCTGCACCGGGCAAACCACCGTCGTCGCGGAATACGGAATCACGATCCGGGCGGCGGCGGGTGCGCCGGCTGCAAGAAAGGCAATCAGACAGGCAAGGAAAGCAAAGAGGCGAGTCATGGTGCGACCGTATATCGATTTCGCGCCGCCGCGCGAGCGCCGCTCGCCGATCATTTCTCGCCGTTTGTCGAAAGACACCTGCATATCAGCGTGTTAACAGCCAAAGTGACGTGAAACGCCCATGGAAAGGAAGTTCATGTTCCGCATTTTACTCGCCGCCGCTCTTGCGCTTTTCACCAACGCCTGCGCCAATCAGGCGATGTCAGCCAGCAAATTCGTTGCGCCGCCCGTTGAAGAAGCGATTACCTTCATCGCCAATAGCGGCGAGACTGTTGAGGCGTTTCGCGGCTCCATAACCGTGCCTGAAAACCGGAAGGTCGAGAACTCAAGGGACATCAAGCTGGTCTATGTTCGGTTTCCCTCGACATCGCCGGCGCCGGGCGCGCCCATTGTCTATCTCGCGGGCGGTCCGGGCGGGTCCGGCATCCAGACCGCCAAGGGGCGGCGGTTTCCCCTGTTCATGGCCATGCGTGAATTTGGCGATGTCATCGCGTTCGATCAGCGCGGGACAGGTGCCTCCAATGATGCGCCGCGCTGCGTTTCCAGCATCGTCTCGCCCGATGATCGCCCGGTCAGTGATGCAGAGTACGCCGAGCTGAACCGCCAGTCGGCTCTTGAATGCGTTCAGTTCTGGCGCGGGCAGGGCATCGATCCGGCGGGCTACACGACCGTTGAAAGCGTTGATGATCTCGATGCGCTGCGCGCTGCGATGGGCGCCGAGAAAATCTCGCTGTGGGGAATTTCCTACGGCAGTCACCTGACGATGGCGGCAATCAAAAGAATGGACGATCGCCTCGACCGGATCGTTATCGCCAGCGCCGAGGGACTGGATCAGACCGTCAAGATGCCGTCGGAGACCGACGCGTATTTCGGCCGGCTGCAGGATGTCATCAATGCCGACCCTGCGGCGAAAGCGGCGTTTCCCGATATTGCGGCTCTCATGCGGCGCGTGCATGCGAAGCTCGAGGCGGAACCGGTGATGCTGACCATTTCCGCCAAGGAAGGGGAGTCGCAACCGTTCCTGCTTACCCGGCGCGACATGCAGATGATTGCGTCGGCCATGATTTCCGACCCTGAATATGCGGTCATGCTGGTGCAGTTGTATGCCGCTGCTGACGCGGGAGTTTACGAACCGATGCAAGGCGTGATCGCGCGGTTTGGCAAGCCGAATGATCCGATTGGCTGGGGCGTGATGCCGCTCACCATGGATGTGGCGTCGGGGATTTCAGATGCACGCCTGAAGCTGGTGCGTGAGCAGGCAAAAACAGCGTTGTTGGGAGACTATCTCAACTTCCCTATGCCGCACTTTAATAACCTGTTTGAGGGTGTCGATCTTGGCGATGGGTTTCGCGAGGACCCGAAAAGCGATGTGCCGACGCTGTTGCTCAGTGGCACGCTTGACGGGCGTACGTATCCCGAAAGCCAGCGCCAAGCCCTGTCCGGAATGCGTAACCTTACGTCGGTCACTGTGGTCAATGCAGGACATAATCTGTTCATGACATCGCCGGAAGTGACAGAAGTGATCCAGCACTTCATGCGCGGAGAAAAAGTCACAAAGAAAGAGATTGTGATTGCGCCGCCGAGCTTCGTGCGGAACTAGACGGGCGCGTTACTCGCAAAAAGACGGCGGACATCCGCAGGGTCAAACAGGGCTGTTCCTTCGCTCATGCGCGTGGCGCCCGCCGCCGCCATGCCGAAGCGCAGTGCATCGGTTTCGTTGTCGCCGCGCATCAAAGCGGTGAGCAATCCGCCGACGAACGAGTCTCCGGCGCCGACGGCGCTGGAGGCTTTGACTTTGTATGAAGGCGCGGAGAAGACGCCGTCTTTGGTCGCCATCATCGACCCGTCGCCGCCATGGCTGACGACCATCGCCTGAACCCGTCCTTTGGCGATCATCTCTTTGGCGAAGTGCTCAATTTCATCGGGCCAGCGCAATTCGCGTCCCGACAGGGCCGTGTATTCGTGTTCATTCTGGCGCACCATGTAAACGCCTTCTTCAAGCGCCGCGTCGAGACCGCTGATCGAGTCGAGCACAAAGCGCGCGCCCTGGTCTTTGGCGACGCGCGCGGCCTGGGCCCAGAAGTCAGCGGGTGCGCCCGGCGGCAGGCTGCCGCTGGCGACGACAAAGTCGCCGGGCTCGGATTCCTCGCGCACGGCGTTGAGAAAACGCTCGATCTCTGCGTCGGTCATGGTCGCACCGGGAAGGTTGAACCGATACTCGTTGTCCTCCTTTTCGTTCTTGACATGAAAGGCAAGGCGGGTTTCGCCAGCAATAGGTATCATCCGCATGGGGACGTCTTCGGCGGCGATGGATTTGACGAGTGCGTCGCCATAAACGCCGCCTGCGGTGAAGATCGCCAGCGTATGCGCGCCCAGCCGAGAGCAGGTCCGCGCAACGTTGATGCCGCCGCCGCCCGGATGCATTTGCGGGTCGCGGCAGCGCACTTTGCGGTTCGCCTCAACGAAATCCGCCGTCACGGCGTAATCGAGCGCCGGATTCGGCGTGAGCGTAATGATGCGGGTCATTTATAAAAGTCCGAGGGTTTTGAAACTGGCGTGATGCTCATGGCCGATAATCAAATGATCGTGGACGCGTATATTGAGCGCGCCGGCGGCTTTGACAATCTGGTTGGTCATATCGACATCTGCCTTTGACGGTGTTGGGTCGCCGGAAGGGTGGTTGTGGACAAGGATGATCGCTGAAGCGCCAAGCTCCAGCGCGCGTTTCACAACTTCGCGAGGATAGACCGGTGTGTGATCGACGGTACCGCGCTGCTGCACCTCGTCGGCGATCAGTATGTTCTTTTTGTCGAGAAATAGTATGCGGAACAGTTCGGTTTTTTCATCGGCCATCGCCGCGCGGCAATAAGACAACAGCGCATCCCAGGAAGAAATTACCGGGCGCTTCAACACCCGCGCCTGGGAAAGTTTGATGGCGGCGGCGTGGACGACCTTGAGTTCCTGCGCAACATTTTCCGAAACGCCTTTGATCTCTGTCAGGCGTTCAATAGGGGCGGCGATCACTTGCGAAAAACCGCCGAACGCCGCAATCAAATCCTTCGCCAGCGGTTTGACATCCTTGCGCGGAATGGCGCGGAACAGG
>CAZAOB010000017.1:0-44150 GCA_964486635.1 uncultured Caulobacterales bacterium
GTTTATCCGTCGATCGCCGCCGACGCATTTTCTATCGACGAAGCAGATGCTGTGTTCGTCGGATATGGCGTGCATGCGCCTGCATTTGGTCATGACGACTATGCGGGGATCGACGTCGACGGCAAAGTGGTCGTTTACTTTTCCGGCGTGCCGGACATTTTTGACAGCGAAAGTCATGCGCATTTCGATTCGGGCAGTCTGAAAGCCAAGGAAGCCTCCGCGCGTGGCGCCATCGGCGTGATCTCCTTGACGACGAAAGCCAGCGAAGACCAGCGCTCATGGGAGCGATTGACCGCGCGTCCGTCCTATACGTTGACCACGTGGACCTGGCCGGACGGCCGCGCGGAGACATCCGGTCCGAACATACGCGGCACGGCCAGCGTTCATCCCAAGCTTGCACCGAACTTGTTTGAAGGCGCGGCGCATTCATACGAGGCGGCGCGGGCGGCAGCGGATGGCGAAGGCGACGCCACCGGCAGTTTCGATCTGGCGGTAAAGATCTCCATGGCCGGCGCCATGACGCGAACAGAATTTTCCAGTCCGAATGTAGTCGGCTTGATTCCGGGCGCCGACCCGGAATTGAAAGACGAATATGTGGTTCTCACGGCGCATCTCGATCATGTGGGCGCGGATGAGGATGATATTCGCGGCGGCAAGGACGGCATCAATAACGGCGCCATGGACAATGCTGTTGGCGTGGCGACCATGTTGGAGGCGGCGCGGCGGTTCACCGAGGATGGTCCGCCGGCGCGAAGCGTTTTGGTTGTGGCAGTGACGGCGGAAGAAAAAGGACTGTTGGGTTCCGACTACTTCGCGCATTTTCCAACGATCGGCGATGGCGACATGGTCGCCAATGTCAATCTCGACATGCCGGTGATGCTGCACTCTTTCACTGACGTGATCGCCTTCGGCGCCGAGCGGTCTTCGATTGGCCCGATCATGAAGGCGGCGCTGGATTCAACCGGTATTGGACTGTCGCCGGATCCCGTGCCGGAACTCGGCGTGTTTACGCGCTCAGATCACTACCGGTTCGTCGAACAGGGGGTGCCGTCGATTTTCCTGTGGACGGGTTTCGCCAATGGCGGAGAGAAAAAATTCTGGGACTTTTACCAGAACCACTATCATGCGCCGAGCGACGATATCTCTCTGCCGATCCGGTTCAAGGACCTCGCGCGCTTTGCGGAAGTTAACTACATCATTGCGCGCGCGCTCGCAGACAGTCCCGACAGGCCGGTCTGGAACGACGGCGATTTTTTCGGTGACTTGTTTTCGGGCGAATGAAAAAGGCCCCGCCATGCGGGGCCTTTGACGTCTTGCGCAATCTGCAAGCGTTATTCGATTTCGTAGACTAACGACACCGACATGCTGACGGTCGACTCGCCTGCCTGCATCGGCACGGAGGATGCGTCCGCCATTTCCATGCGCGCTGCATACATTTTCGGTTGTGGCGCGGCGGCGTAACCTTCCTGAATATAGAGCAGCTTGCCGAGTCGCACCCCGGCTGCATCGGTCAGCAGCTTGGCTTTTGCTTTTGCGTCTTCGACTGCGGCGCGGCGGGCTTCATCGTATAGCGGTTTCGGTTCGGAGAAGTCGAACGAGACGCCGCCGAGCGAATTCGCGCCAGACTGTACGGCCTGATCGATGATGGTGCCTGCGGAGTCCAGATTGCGCAGCTTCACGCTGACGCTGTTCGACGCGGTGAATCCGATGACTTCAGGCTTGGACCGGTTTTGCTCGTAATTGTAACGCGGATTGACCGATAAGCCGGACGTTTGAATATCGCGGTCGGCGACGCCAAGCTCTTTGAGCTTGCTAATGGTGGCGCTCATGTCCGCCGAATTCTGGCGCAAGGCTGCAGCCGCTGTCGGCGCCTCGCTTTGAACGCCGATCGAAATGACGGCCATGTCGGGCGCGGCGCTTGCGCGGCCTTCGCCGGTCACCGAAATGGTGCGGGTGTCGCTCGCTTCGCCGGCAGCGTTGGCGGCGGGCGCTGTGCAGCCGATCATGGTCATCGCGGCAGCAGCGGGCAAAAGTGCGAAACGCATAAAATATCTCCTTGTTTGGAAGCGCCCATGTGATCGTGCGGTGAGGCGAAATCAAGGCGGCCAGACTGCGATTGTGTGACGGCGGGCGTAACGGGATCAAGTTTCTGAGAGCATCCGGGCGCGTTTTGGAGGCCGGGGAGGCGGGGTTCCGCGCCGCCTCGATTGCTGATAATAGGGCGCTTCCGCAGCGGTGTCGCACCCTGTCGGGGCCTGTAGCTCAACGGTTAGAGCTGGCGGCTCATAACCGCTAGGTTGGGAGTTCGAATCTCTCCGGGCCCACCAATTTCAAAGACGCTAACATCATGGTTTCCGGTTGCTATTGCCGGGCGGCGCCTGTTTATTGGCGCGCAATGCGGACGTGGCGGAACCGGTAGACGCAACAGACTTAAAATCTGTCGAGGGTAACCTCGTGGGGGTTCGAGTCCCCCCGCCCGCACCAAGTCGCGTCACCGGGAAGGGGCGCTTAGTAACCGCCTGGATTCGCTCGCGCCATGTCTTCTTCATCGCATCTGTTCTGCGTCGCGCCCATGATGGACGGGACAGACCGGCATTGCAGATATTTTCACCGGCTGCTGACGAAACGCGCACGGCTTTACACGGAGATGATCACGGCGGAGGCGTTGCTTCACGGCGACCGTGACTATCTTTTGGCGTTCGATCGGAGTGAGCATCCGGTGGCGCTGCAACTCGGCGGCAGCGATCCGGCGAAACTGCGCGAAGCATCAAGGATCGGCGCCGGCTTCGGTTATGATGAGATCAATCTCAATGTGGGCTGCCCGTCAGACCGGGTTCAGTCGGGCGCATTCGGCGCCTGTCTGATGAAGTCGCCAGCACTCGTTGCCGATTGCGTCGCGAGCATGAGCAGCGCCGTGGATATCCCCGTGACAGTGAAGTGCCGCATCGGTGTTGACGATCAGGTCCCTGAAGAGAGCCTGTTTGGTTTTGTCGATCAGGTTGCAAACGCGGGCTGCAGGATATTCATCGTGCATGCGCGCAAGGCGTGGCTGCAGGGATTGTCGCCCAAGGAGAACCGGACCATTCCGCCGCTTGATTATGATCTGGTGCGGCGGTTGAAACGCGAACGCCCCGATCTGACGATTATCCTGAATGGCGGGATTGAAACAGTTCACGACGCGGCGGCGCTGGCAAATGAATTTGACGGCGTCATGTTGGGGCGCGCCGCCTATGGCGATCCTTATTTGCTCGCGAGCGTGGATGAACTTGTTTATGGCGAAGAGAGCGACCCACCATCGCGGGAGCGCGTCGCCGCGTTGATGTCCGACTATGTGAAGCGTGAATTTGCAAAGGGTGTGCGTCCGCATTCGATCACGCGGCATATGCTCGGCCTCTATCATGGCGCGCCGGGCGCGCGCGCGTGGCGCCGCTTCCTGTCCGAAAACGCCAGTACGGCGCGCGATGATTTGCTCGATCGCGCGGCCGAAGCAATGGCGTCACGGGAAATGGCGTAGAGAATGGACTTTTTCGCCGGCCATTGGGAACTGCTCGCGGCGCTTCTGGCGGCGGGTTTTATTTCCGGATTTGCTGGCGGCCTGTTCGGCATTGGCGGCGGCGTCATCACCACGCCAGTGCTCTATGCAATCTTTCAATGGTTGGGGATCGCAGAAGCGCAGAGTCTGAAGACAGCAATCGGAACTTCGCTTGCGGTGATCATCGTAACTTCGATCCGGTCGCTGAGCACGCATCATCGCGCGGGTCACGTGGACGGCGCCATGTTGCGCGCATGGGGACCGTGGATTGCACTTGGCGCCGGCGCCGGCGGCGCGCTCGCGCATTGGGCGCCGGTGGAATTGCTGACGATCGTATTTGCCGGCGGCGCCCTCTACGTCGCCTATCGGCGGCTCTTCGCCAGCAATAAAGGCCACGCAGCGCCGGTTAATCTGTTGCGCAAGAGAATGAAAATACCGCTCGGCTTCGGCACCGGGTTTTTCTCCAGCCTAATGGGCATTGGCGGCGGCGCCATGGGTGTGATGGTGATGACACTCGCCGGGCGCACCATGCATCAGGCGATCGCCACGTCAGCGGGCTTCGGCGTTGCCGTTGCGGTTCCAGGCGTGATGGGATTCATCCTATCGGGGTTTTCGGCCCAAGCGCTCCCGCCGGCGTCGCTGGGCTATGTGAGTATTCCGGCGTTTGTGGCGATGGCGGTTATGGCCGGAATCGCTGCGCCGCTTGGCGCGCGCGCCGCGCATAATCTCAATAGCGGCCTGCTGTCGAAGGGGTTCGGGCTCTATGTGCTGATCGCCGCGGGCGCGCTCAGTGCAGATGTTTTCTTCTGATAAAATTGTGCAATGCGGCAATTTAGTTGTCGTCAATGCGGTCATGACGTCCTAACCTGCCTGCGATCACGCTTGCGAGAGATGAGATGACGGCGTTTGAAACGATTATTTCCGGTGTTGGCTCCCATTTGCCAGAGCGGGTCGTAACCAATGACGATCTCGCGAAGATCGTTGAAACTTCTGATGAATGGATACGCTCGCGCAGCGGCATTACACAAAGACACTTCGCTGCAAATGATGAAAGCACTTCTGACCTTGCGACTGCGGCGGCCTGGAACGCGCTAGATCAGGCCGGGCTCAAGCCGCGTGATATCGGTTTGATCATCGTCGCCACCGTGACGCCGGACAAGACTTTCCCATCGACCGCAGTTTATGTGCAGAACAAGATCGGCGCGCCGCCAGGGATTGCATTCGATGTTTCGGCCGCATGCGCGGGTTTTCTTTATGCGCTCAATATCGCGCATGACTTCATCCAGACGGGCCAGGTCAAACATGCGCTGATCATCGGCGCCGAAAAGCTCTCCTGTTTTCTCGATTGGGAAGATCGTGCAACCTGCGTGCTGTTCGGCGACGGCGCCGGGGCAATGGTGTTGAGCGGAGAGCCCGCACTGACGGCGCGCCGTCCACGAGGCGTCCTGGCGACGTATCTTTCCGCTGATGGCCGATTGGCGCCGCATCTCTACGCCGATGGCGGACCATCGACGACAGGCACGGTCGGCAAGGTGCGCATGAACGGTAAGGAAGTGTTCCGCAACGCGGTCGAACAAATTTCAAACGCCGTGTTTGAAGTCACCGAACGCGCCAAAGTCAGCCGCCATGAAATTGACTGGTTCGTTCCGCATCAAGCGAATATCCGCATCATCGAATCCTGCGGTAAAAAGCTTGGTCTCGATGAAAGCAAGGTCATCGTCACGATCGACAAGCACGCGAACACTTCGTCTGCATCGATACCGCTGGCGCTTGACGCGGGCATTCGCGACGGTCGGATTCAGCGCAAACAATTGCTGGTTTTTGCCGCGCTGGGCGGCGGGCTTGCCTGGGGGTCGGCGCTGATCCGCTACTGATTATTCGGCGGCGGCGAGGGGTTGCGGCTCGGTCTTTGCGCGCACGATCGGCCAGAGGAGTTGTTCTGCAGCGCTGGTGTGCGGGAGGTTCTCGACGCCGATTTTTTCCGGATAGCGCCGGGTGATTTTCGCCGTACCGAATAGTACGTCCCAGAAGAACAGCAAGTTGCCGAAATTTCCCTTGTAGTTGGTGATTCCGTCAGCGGCGTGTTTGCCGTGATGGGCGCTGTGGGTCGCCGGCGTCGAAATCGTGCGCTCAACGACCCACATCACCGGGGAGAGCCATTTGATCTTGTACAGCGCTTCATCCCAGCGCACGTCAGAATGCGCGCCGTAAATCACTGTTGCCTTGACCACAATGTACCCGGCGTAGATCCAGCCCAAGCCGAGATAGATCAGCGCGCCGGAAAACCACAGGCCGGGCATCATCAGGTAATAGAAAATATTGTTCCGGTAGACGATGCGGATCGACATGTATTCGGCGTTGTGGTGCGGCCGGTGCAGTTTGTAGAGCCATGGAAACGTATGCGATGCGCGGTGCCACCAATACTGCATCATGTCGTCGAAAATGAGAAAGAGACCGATGCCCGCAATTACCGGAATGCCGGCAAGGGCGCCCGCGGCTTCCGGCGCGACGAGATGCGCAATGTAGGCGCCAGCGAGCAGAGCCATCGGTTGGGTGATGAACATCAGCACGACGGTACTGACGATCTCGACAATTGCGTCGTCACGGGTTTGGCCCTGCTTGCGCCAGAACTTCGTGCGCGCGATTTCGAGCAAGACGAATCCTGCGAGGATGAAGAGGATGACGATCACTTCCGGTTTCATGGCGTGCTCCCTGGCTGGCCGTCTTGTCGGGCCGTCGACCTTGATTAGCATTTCGCGAAGGGTCAGAATGCCAAAAATTTAGCATTTGGAGACCATGGCGGATTTGCTTGAATTTTCAGGGCTGGCGCTGGGAGATGTGCTCCCCGATGCGCTTCGGGCCAAGCTCTCTGCGGCGGCGCAAAGCGTCGCCTATCCCGATGGCAAGCTGATCCACCGGCGCGGCGACGCAAAGCCGGGCCTGTCCATCGTCCAGAGCGGCGCCGTGCGGTTTGTCTATTGCAGACCTGACGGCGAAAACACCACCAGTTCAATCGTCGGGCCGGGGCATTGTTTCGGCGAGGCGACATTGTTTGCAAACTTGCCGCGCGCCTATGATGCGATGGCCGTCGGTCCAACCGTGGTCGAACAAATCACGAAAGCCAGAATCGAAGACCTGCTGGTGCGCGAGCCGGCGTTGACGCGCTGCCTGCTTGAGGTGACGACGCGCCGCCTTTATGGCGCGCTCGAGTTTCTGGAGGATCTCAGAAGCCTGCCCATTCAGATGCGCGCAGCAAAGCTGATTTTGACCATGGCGTCGTCATCAAAAGCAAAGGACGTCGTTGAATGCACGCAATCGGATATTGCGTTCACGCTTGGCGTGTCCCGCGTTTCGGCCGGCGCGGCGCTGGGCGCGCTGCAGGATGCGGGCTACATCCGGTTGGGCTACGGGCGGATAGAGATTGCGGACGAGGCGGGCATGCGATCCTGGCTCGATTTCGATGAAAGAGGGAATGCTGCAAGATGACGGAGTCAAAGCTTGAAGCGCGGGTTGAACAACTGGAAGAACGCTGCGCTCACCAGGAGCAAGCGCTCGACGAGATGTCGAACGCGCTCACAGACCAATGGAAGCTGATTGAGGCGCTAAAGCGCGACGTGCAGCGGCTCACCGAAGAGCTTAAATCGGTGGAAGACAATGTGATGAAGGGCGGCGAGCGCGAACCGCCTCCGCCGCATTACTAGATCTTCTGGTTGTATTCGCCGACTTCCGGATGCTGACGCAGCACGGCGTCCATTTCGGCAAACATCTTTTTCATGTTGTCTTCCGACGTCGGGCTTTCGATCACGACCACCAACTCCGGTTTGTTGGAGGAAGCGCGGATAAGTCCCCAAGTGCCGTCTTCTGCAGTGATCCTCACGCCATTGACCGTCACCACATCGCGAATTTTCTGGCCGATGATTTCACCGCCGGATTTCGCGCGGTCCTCAAACGCTTTCACGACCTTCTCGACAACGCCATATTTGGTTTCATCCGCGCAATGGGGCGACATGGTCGGCGATTGCCAGGTCTTCGGCAATGATTTGCGCATGTCGGAGAGTTTCATATCCGGCGCGCGATCGAGCATCTGCAACAGTGCAATCGCCGCGACGAGGCCGTCGTCATAGCCGCGGCCGATGGGTTTGTTAAAAAAGAAGTGGCCTGATTTTTCAAAACCGGCGAGCGCGCCCATCTCATGGCTTTTGCGCTTGATGTAGGAATGCCCGGTCTTCCAGTATTCGGTCTTGGCGCCGTTCTTGACCAGCACCGGGTCGGTCACGAATAGTCCCGTCGATTTCACATCCACCACGAATTGCGCGTTCTTGTGCAGCGCGGATAGATCGCGGGCAATGAGGACGCCGATCTTGTCGGCGAAAATTTCCTCGCCTTCGTCATCGACCACGCCGCAGCGATCTCCGTCGCCGTCAAAACCTAGCGCTAGGTCGGCGCCGTGCTCGCGCACTGCGGCCTGCATGGCGTGCAGCATTTCCATGTCTTCGGGGTTGGGATTGTAGCGCGGGAAGGTGTGATCGAGCGCTGCATCCATGGGGATCACTTCGATGCCGAGGCGCGACAAGACTTCCGGCGCGTAGGCGCCGGCGGTGCCGTTTCCGCAAGCGGCGATCACTTTCAACTTGCGCTTGATCGTGACGCCTTTCGAGAGGTCGTCCATGTAGCGCTCACGCAATCCATCGACGAATTTGTAAGCGCCGCCGGGATGGGACTTGAATTCGGCGTTGAGAACGATCTCTTTCAGGCGGCCCATTTCGTCGGGTCCGAAGGTGAGGGGGCGTCCTGCACCCATTTTTACGCCGGTCCAGCCATTTTCATTGTGGCTCGCAGTCACCATCGCAACGCACGGGATATCGAGATCGAACTGTGCAAAGTACGCGACCGGCGAGAGTGCGAGTCCAATATCGTTCACTTCGATCCCGGCGCTCATCAGACCGACAATCAGCGCCTGTTTGACGGAAGTGGAATAGCCTCGGAAATCATGCCCGACGACAATGCGCGGGTCCTTGCCCATTTCGCGGATCAGCGTGCCGAGACCTTGGCCGAGCGCCTGAATGCCGAGCAGGTTGATTTCTTTTTCCAGCACCCAGCGCGCATCATACTCGCGGAACCCCGTGGGCTTCACGAGCGGCGTCACTTCATAAGCGAGGGTGTTGGATTTCAGGTCGGCGCGGGGCGCTGGCAGCATGGGGTCTTCCTCGGTGGTCTTGAACTGCGGCGCACCATAGTGCGCCAGCCGTCCGGCGCAAGCGGCAAGAAATCCAACAGAATCAGTGACAAAGGCGCATCGCTTGCGCATAGTCCCCGCTGCCATAAAAAGGGCGGCTGGCGCCGGGGCGGCGTGATGCGGGAAATGAGGGGTTCATGGAGTTACCGTTTCAACTGAGCGAGATCGGCTTGCGCGGTCAAAGCGCCATCGGGCTCGTGGCCTTCATTTTCATCGCCTGGCTGTTTTCGTCCAACAAGGCGAGATTTCCATTCTTTGCCGCGATCTGGGCGGTCGCGGCGCAAATCCTGATCGCGGCGTTTTTGTTGTTCACCCCGCCCGCACGCGCGGGGCTGGCGTCGCTGCAGGTGGCTGTGCGCGCGCTGCAGGAAGCGACGGCGGCCGGCACGACATTCGTGTTCGGATTTCTCGGTGGCGGCGACGCCCCGTTTGAAGTGGTCAATCAGGGCGCGATGTTTTCATTCGCATTCGGCGCGCTGCCGCTGGTGATATTCTTTTCCGGCTTGTCGGCGGTGCTGTGGCACTGGGGCGTGCTGAAATTGTTCGTTCGCGGCTTCGCATTTCTGCTGGAGCGCGTGTTCCGCGTCGGCGGCGCCGTGGCGCTGTCTTCTGCGGCCAATACGTTCCTCGGCCAGACCGAGGCGCCGCTGCTGATCCGGCCCTACCTGTCGAAGATCACCCGGCCTGAATTGCTGATCGTGATCACTGGCGGCTTTGCAACAGTTGCGGGCTCGGTAATGGCGGTGTTCGCGACGATCCTTTCCAATGTGGACCCGTCAATCCTCGGCCATATCATCGTTGCGTCAATTATCTCCGTACCGGCCGCCATTTTGATGGCGCAGGTGATGATGCCGGAAGAAAAAGGCGTGACGCCGACCCCAGTCGAGGCGGCGGATGACTTTGGTTATGGCGGCTCCATGGACGCGTTTATGCGCGGCGTGACCGACGGCCTTGGGCTCTATCTCAATATCATCGCATCGCTGATTGCCTTCATCGCCGCTGTCGCGCTGATCAACATCATGTTGGGCGCGATTCCCGATGTCGCCGGCGCGCCGGTGACGCTTGAGCGCATCCTCGGATATGTCTTTGCGCCATTCATGTGGCTCGCAGGCGTGCCCTGGAGCGAAGCGGTCGCCGCGGGTGAGTTCATGGGACTTAAAACGGCCGTGAACGAGTTTGTCGCCTATTTGCGCCTTGCGCAGATCGAACCGGGCACTTTCAGCGAGCGCAGTCTGCTGATTGTCGTCTATTCGCTTTGCGGCTTCGCGAACTTTTCAAGCCTCGGCATCGTTATCGGCGGCTTGACGGCATTGGCGCCCGACCGGCGCAAGGACGTGATCGATCTGGCGCCGCGCGCGCTGATCGCCGGCACGCTGGCGACGCTGATGACTGGCGCCGTCATCGGCCTCATCTGGATGGGTTGAATGTCCGGCAAAAAAAGCGGCGGTTGCCACTGCGGCGCGGTGACATGGGAAGCCGAGCTCCCCGATGAGATCCTCGCCGACGAATGCAATTGCTCGATGTGCCTTGCTGTCGGGTATCAGCACGTCATCGTGCCGCGCTCAAAGTTTCAATTGCTGACCGGCGAAGACAAGCTGACGGAATATCATTTCAACACCGGCGCCGCGAAACATTATTTCTGCAGGATTTGCGGCGTGAAATCATTCTACGTGCCGCGCTCAAATCCGGACGGATATTCCCTGAATCTGCGCTGCATGGATCCGGCCCAGTTCTCGAAAATCGACATGCGTCCATTTGATGGGCAAAACTGGGAAGCCAATGCAGGCAAGCTCGCGCATTTGTCAAAAGAGTAGGGCTGTTCCCTTGTGCTAAAGACGGTCATCCTGCGCGCCATGACCAAGCAAAAGCCGGAATCCCTTCCCAAACTTTTGAAAGAAATCCGCGCCTGTCAGATCTGTGTGGAGGCGCCTCGCGGTGCGCCGCTCCCGCATGAGCCGCGTCCGGTATTGCGGGCGTCAACTACAGCGAGAATTGCAGTCTTTGGACAGGCGCCGGGCAATCTGGTGCACCAAAGCGGCATACCCTTCACGGACCCGTCGGGCGATCGGCTTCGCGAATGGATGGGGGTCAGCGACGTGGAATTTTATGACGAAAGCCGTGTCGCAATCATTCCCATGGGATTTTGCTTTCCGGGTTATGACGCGAAGGGCGGCGACAAACCGCCGCGAAAGGAATGCGCAGCGGCATGGCGCGCCCGATTGATCGCCGCCCTGCCGAATATCAAAACGGCGATCCTAGTTGGCGCCTATGCGCAGCAATGGCACTTGAAGGATAGGGCCAGGAAAACACTAACGGAGACCGTCGAAGGCTGGCGCGAGTATACGCCGCAATACTTTGCAACGCCGCACCCGTCCTGGCGCAACAATGTGTGGCTGAAGAAAAACCCGTGGTTCGAGACCGAACTGCTGCCGGTATTGCGCAGGCGCGTGCGCGCGCTGCTGCGCTAGCGCTTGTAGTTTCTCCAGTCGTCAAACCGCGCATAAATCACGAACAGCACGGAAAGTATAATCAGGATCAACAGCGCAAATTGAACCTGCGCCTCAACCGCGTGCACCTCGTGTTTGGACGGACGGCTCACGGGCACTTCAATTGTTTCAGTCGTGCCTCCGGTCGAAGTGTCTCCAGTCGCGGTATCGCCTGTTGCGGTGTCCCCCGTCGAGCCGCTTTCCTGACCATCGCTGGTCTGCCCATCACCGGTTTGAGAATCGCCATTTTGTGCATCGCCAGTCTGCGCGCCGGTCTGATCGCCTGTGCTGCTGTCTACGGTCTGGTCTGACGGGGTGTGTTCAGTCAGTCCGTCGCCATTTTCAATATTGGTTTCGATCTTGTCGAGCTCTTCGGCATTTTCCCTGCCGAGCGTCGAAGACGCGACGCCGGCGCCGCCGGCGATGCTCGCGCCCTGAACCGTTCTGCTTTCTGCGACGTTGCCGCGCCGCGGCGCATCTTCGATAGGTGTTGCGCGCGTGTTTTCGTCGAGCTGTTCGGGATCGCGCACATTCGCCAGTTCAGTCGGCGTCAGAAACAGCGCACGCTCCGCAGCGCGGCGGCGCGTCAATCCAAGGACTTCGCGCAGGACGCCGCCGACTGTCGCCTTGTTCCACCAGGTCAATGCGTCCGCCGCGCCGATGCGGTCTCCTTTGTTGAGACGCTTCAGCGCGGTCGAGCCGCGAAACGCATTCGCGCCGACATTGTAGACAAAGCTCACCAGCGCATCGAATTCGTTTTGATTGAGCGACGCTTTCGTCGCGCTGGCGACGGCTTGTTCGCGCGGCTTCAAATCGCGCCGCAACAGTTCCTCCGCGTCGCGTTCGCTGATTTTCATGCCGGGCTGCACGTCGGGGCCGGTGTGCCCGTAACCAATGGTCCAGATCCCGGCGATATCCTGATAGGCCTCGAGTTCCAGCCCCTCGAACCGTTTCAGCAACGCTATGCCGCTTTCAGAGATTTTCACGACGAACTCCCACACCCCGCTAAGTGACCGCACTTTAACCACAAAAAGGGGCGAAATGTAGGACGTTGAGGGCCGAAATGCGACATGCTGCGCGGGGCCGTGGAGGGGTGAATCGGCTGGTGATTACAACACCTTAGCGCGCGCAGCTCGGACTGTGCGTGCTGCATTGAGAAATATATCCGCCCGGTGTGCGCTCACAAAACGGCGAGCAGAGATTTTTGCAAGCCTCGCCGGGATGCTTGAACGGCGCGATATATGTTCGGCTACGCCGGTTCCTGTGGCGCCGTGTCAGCGGCGTCGAGCAGCGCCTTTTGCCGGGCGGCCCGGGCCTCGAACGCCAGGGTCGTTTGACGAAGTTCCGCCAGCAATTCTCCATCCACGGCGCCAATTCCGATACGATCAGCAGCGATGTCGCGAATCGACTGTGCGAAGGCGGCGGCGAGGCGCGCCTTTTCCGGCTGGAACGCCGCGGCGTCTTCGGGCCTGCTGGCCTCGAGCGCTGTGTTCTCTTCTTCGAAAATGAGATCGAGCGCTTTTGTGATGTCGATCAGCGATTGCACGCGCATATCTGCGCCGACAGCAGCCTCTACGCCAGGATTGGATAGTGTCATGCGGGCGCTCCTGCGGCCAGTTCCATTTGTTCAGTAGACAGAGGACAGGAGCCCGGTTTCGAACTCCCGGCGCATGTCAGCGCGCCCCCTCTATAGGAAATGCCGAAGAACAAAGGGTTTCGTATTTGATTGAAATTGTCGGGAATTCGCCGCCGGCGGTGCGGACGCCGGACCTGGCTTCCCGCAGTGCGATGTTGCGTTGCAGCGAGCAGGGGCGAGGGACGGGGTCGGGGGACGGCGGCGGGAGGAACCCCGCCCTGAAACCGAATCTCAAGATTTCAATTTTATGAAATCAGCGCCGCGGCCCGTATTGCGTGGGAAAAGCCTGCTTGAGCCCATGGGATGGTGTGGTTATAGAGAGCCGCGACTCGCGGGCCTCGCTCATGGAAACGGGCGACGGAATCGGGTCGAGGGTGTTAGTTGGGAGAAGACCATGTCGGCGTCTGAGATCGATGAGTACCGTCCGTCCGAGAATGAACCCTTCATGAATGACCGTCAGAAGGAATACTTCAAAAAGAAATTACTCTCGTGGAAGCAGGATATTTTGAAGGAAAGCCAGGGAACGCTGACCAACCTTCAAGAAGACGACAACCACCTCCCAGACATCGCTGATCGTGCTTCGAGCGAGACCGAAAAAGCGCTCGAGTTGCGTACGCGCGACCGCCAGCGGAAACTGATTTCCAAGATCGATTCCGCCTTGCGCCGGATCGAAACTGGCGAATACGGATATTGCGAGGAAACCGGCGAACCGATCGGCGTACGCCGCCTCGACGCCCGGCCTATCGCAACTTTGTCCCTGGAAGCGCAAGAGCGCCACGAGCGCGAAGAAAAAGTCTACCGCGACGACTAAGCCTTCATAGAGGCGCCTCATTTTCCGCCCCTTGCGAGAAGGCGCTGCTCCGCGTATATGCGGCGGCGCAATTTCTGTTTTGGGCCGCAGCCGAACCGCGGCCGACATCTGTCTGCTAAGCTTTCGACGACTCTTCCCAGACACAGGTTGCACGAACCGGACGTTGTTCTTTTTGGAGCAGCGGCCAAACGCTGGGCGCGCAATCGTCCGGCGCGCCTAATGTCAAAGGAGACGAAAAATGGCGACAGGTACAGTGAAGTGGTTCAATGGCCAAAAAGGCTACGGTTTCATCCAGCCGGATGACGGCGGCAAGGACGTTTTCGTTCATGCAACCGCAGTCGAAGCCGCCGGCATGTCGGCGCTGGTTGAAGGCCAGAAAATCAGCTTCGAGATCGTATCCGATCGCGGCAAGACAGCAGCCGGCAATCTTCAAAAAGCCTAAGCTTCAGTTAGCTGAGAATGCGAAAACGGCGCCCCTAGGGGCGTCGTTTTTTTATGCGTCCTGTCGCACCACCAGCGCGGTCATGGCGAGCGCGCCGGCGAGCAGGACGACGGCGAACGCTTGCGGGATTTGTCCGGTTGCCGCGATGTCCGGCGTCGATTGTGCGAGCGACGGAGCGATGGAGTGAACGACGCTCATGAATTGCGATGCGGCGAAGGCGGCGCCCAATCCGCCAGCAAAACACACAACCCCCAGCCGCGCGCGATGTCTGGCGCCGAGCCTGAACAACAGGCGATCGGCGAAGCGGTCGCGCTCATACCGTTCGGCGAGGGCGTCGTGGTCCGATTTCAAGAGCGCTTCAATCGAGTCAGCAGGCATGACAGGGTCCTTCTATCGGTTGGGTCGCATTCTGGCGATCGGGGTGCGCAGGTTCCGCGGAGAGAAGCGCGCGCATTTTCTCGCGGGCCCGCGCCACATAGGTTTTGATCGAGCCGAGCGGCGCATCGAGCGCAGTCGCGGCTTCGGAATGGGAAAGTCCGGCGGCGTCACACAAAAGAATGGCGCCGCGTTCCATATCATCGAGGCGTTCCAGCGCGCGGCGCAGATCCAGCGACAGGCCGGGCTCGGTTGACGGCTGGCTGTGTTCATCGGCGCCGGTTTCGAGTGTTGCCTGCAACCGCGCCGCAGCCTTGGCCTTGCGCGCATCCTGCAGGAATTCGCGATAGGCGATGGCGTAGAGCCAGGAGCGGAACGAACCGCCGCCGCTGAAGGCAGCCATGGAGGCGTGCGCTTTCATGAACGTCGATTGTGCGAGGTCGTCTGCTTGCGCCGCATTGCCTGACAAGCGGACAAGGAACGCCCGCAGCTTCGCTTGATGGCGGCGAACGAGGGTGGTGAAGGCGCGGCGTTCGTCGCCGGCCTTCACCATCGCCACAAGCTCGATGTCGTTCAGTTCCATTGGCGCCTCCGCCGGGGGGGGCAGATTAAACCGTCGCCTCGCGCGGCGCAAAAAAGTGGAAGCCGACATAGGCGAGGCCGACCAGCCCCGGGAAAGATGCAACGCCCAGCATCGGCCGGATCGCCTCATCATCGGGAACGCAGAGGCCGAGCACCGCGAAGGCGGCCGCGACCGCGATCAGGATGATGCCTTTGCGCAGGTCGGCATAGGGGCTGACATTGTCGCGGATGATCGCTTCCACCAGCGCCGGATCGACCGACCCGGTTTTCTCAATGGCGACTTTGATCGCATCGTAAACGACAATTCGCTTCTTGTAGCTGAAATAGAAGGCGGAGATGACGATCGACGCCAGCGCGGCGAACACCACGAACGGAACGAAGACATCTTCATTCATAACTTTAGTTTCCTTTTCTTTTGCCGGCTGTTTTTGCCGGATTGTTCCCTTTAGATGCGCGGTCGGGGGCGATTGGATGTGCTCAAGCGGCGAAACGAGCATAAAAGGCGGCGAGGCGCGATAAAACCGTGCGCCGGGCCAGCAAATCCGGCGTTTTCGGACCGCCGCAGTTTATCCCCAAAAACCGGTTGAAAGGTGCTGAGACTCCGCTATGAAGGCCCATGGAGCGACGCAAATCCCCAGCAAAACCGCCGCCGAAACGGCGCAAGCGCGCGAAAAAGACCAATATCGCGACGACGGCGCTTGGCGCCGAGCCGGAAAAGCGCGCGCGCAAGAAGGGTGCGCCATCGGCGGGCTCGAGCCAGCCACATCAGCTCCGCGTCAACGTCAAAACCGCCCGTAAACGCGATCTCGCCTCGACCCTCTGGCTCGACCGGCAATTGAACGATCCATACGTGAAGCGCGCCAAGGCCGAGGGCTGGCGCAGCCGCGCGGCGTTCAAGCTCCTCGAAATGGATGAGAAGTTCGGATTGCTGAAGCCGGGCGGGCGGATCGTCGATCTCGGCTGCGCGCCGGGCGGATGGCTTCAGGTTGCGGTGAAGGCGACCGGCAAGCAAGGAAAAGTCGTCGGCATTGATTATCTTCATGTTCCGGCGGTGCCGGGCGCTGACATTCTGGAGATGGATTTTCTCGAAGAGGAAGCGCCGGAGCGGCTGAAAAAGATGCTCGCCGGCGAGGCGGATGTGGTTCTCTCCGACATGGCGGCGCCGACCACCGGTCATCAGTCAACGGATCATTTGCGCATTGTCGCGCTCGCCGAAGTTGCGCTTGAATTCGCCGAGGATGTGCTGGCGCCCGACGGTGCATTCGTTTGCAAAGTGTTCGCCGGCGGCGCGGAAGGCGATCTGCTGACCCGGCTCAAACAGAATTTCGCCGTGGTGAAACACGCCAAGCCGAAAGCGTCGCGGCAGGATTCGGCGGAGAAATATGTGGTGGCGACGGGCTTCAGGGGGCGGTCGTGAAAATCTGGATTTCATCTCTGCGCGATGTTTATGAGGCGCATGAGCTGGCGAAACCCGCCGGGGTGGTGAGTCTGTTGTCGCCCGGCTCGGAGTTTCCAAGCTTTGAAGGCTATGCCGACGATCGCCATCGCCGCATCGAAATTCACGACATTCTTGAGGACGCCGGCGATCGCGCGGCGCCAGGCGAAACGCATGTAAAAGGTATCATCGACTATCTGCGCGGCTGGTCGCCGGACGATCCGCTGCTGGTTCATTGCTGGGCAGGGATGAGCCGCTCGACCGCGACCGCCTACATCGCCGCATGCCTGCATAACCCCCACGCCGATGAAGAAATGATCGGCCGGGCGCTGGCGGACGCCTCGCCGACGGCCTTCCCGAATACGCGCATGGTCGCCATCGCCGACGAGATGCTCGGGCGGTCGGGCCGCATGACCCGCGCCGCTGAACAGATCCGCAAGGATGAAGCGCGGCTGGTTGAGATCTACCGGTTGCAGGAAGCGACGCCGTTTTTCATTCCGTCGCGTTATGAATAAGCTGAGCTTGAAATGACTGGCAATGTGATCCGCGCAGGAATTTTTGCCGGGCTGGCCGGCGGCGCCGTTTATTTCTTTAAGCAAAAGATCGTTTTGCCGCTGTCACTCGCCGGCGCCCAGAATCCGGATGTGAAGGGCATGTCGATCGGCATTGCGATCCATATTGTGTTGTTTGGCGTTCCGATGGCCTATGCCGCCCGCCGCCTGCTGAAAAGGGAGCTGACCCATGCAAATCCGTGAAGCGCTGACATTTGACGATGTGCTGCTGGAGCCGGGACCGTCGGAATTGATGCCGAGCGAGGTTGATGTGCGCGCGCGGCTGACCCGCGAGATTACGCTCAACATTCCAATCCTTTCATCGGCGATGGACACGGTGACTGAGGCGGAAATGGCGATCGCCATGGCGCAGAATGGCGGCATTGGCGTTCTTCACCGCAATCTTTCGGTGGAGGAACAGGCCGAACATGTGCGCCGGGTCAAACGCTTTGAAAGCGGCATGGTGGTTAATCCATTGACTCTGACGCCGGACGACACGCTCTACACCGCGCAGGAACTAATGCTGGAGAAACATATTTCCGGCTTCCCCGTGGTTGAGGATCGCGACGCCAATGGCGTCGGCAAACTCGTCGGCGTGCTGACCAATCGCGACATGCGCTTTGCGCACAATCTCGACAAGCCGGTGCGCGATCTGATGACCGCGGTGGATCTCGTCACCGTCAAGCCGGGCGCCAGCCAGGATGAAGTGCGGGCGCTCTGCCACAAGCGCCGGATCGAGCGCGTTGTGGTTGTTGACGACAATTATCGCTGCGTCGGCCTCATCACCGTCAAGGATATGGAAAAGGCGCAGAAATATCCCCATGCCTGCAAGGATGCGCCGGGGCGTCTGCGGGTCGCAGCGGCGTCATCGGTGGGCGATGCGGGCTATGAACGCATTGAAGCGCTGATCGAAGCCGGATGCGATGTCATCGTCATCGACACCGCGCATGGTCATTCGTCGAAAGTGATCGATCAGGTCCGCCGGGTGAAGCGCGCCTCCAGCGCGACGCAAGTGATCGCCGGCAATGTCGCCACTTATGATGCGACCAAGGCTCTGATGGACGCCGGCGCCGACGCGGTGAAGGTCGGCATCGGCCCGGGTTCGATCTGCACCACGCGCATCGTCGCCGGCGTCGGCGTGCCGCAATTGACGGCGGTGATGGACGCTGCCCGCGCCGGCCGCGAAGCCGGCATCCCGGTGATCGCCGATGGCGGCGTCAAATATTCAGGTGACATGGCGAAGGCGCTGGCGGCGGGAGCCGATTGCGTGATGATCGGCTCGCTCCTTGCCGGCACTGACGAAGCGCCGGGCGAAGTGTTCCTCTATCAGGGCCGCTCCTACAAATCCTATCGCGGCATGGGCTCGATCACAGCGATGTCGCGCGGTTCGGCGGATCGTTATTTCCAGGCCGACGTCAACGACCAGATGAAACTCGTGCCCGAAGGGATTGAGGGCCGCGTGCCCTATAAGGGGTCGATCAGCCCGATCCTGCACCAGCTCGTTGGCGGCGTTCGCGCGTCAATGGGCTATGTCGGCGCGCCGACCATCGAAGAAATGCAAAAACGCGCGAAATTCGTGAAAATCACCAATGCGGGCCTAAAGGAAAGCCACGTCCATGACGTCGCCATCACCCGCGAGGCGCCAAATTATCCGACGCCGAACTGATGCAGCTTCCCGGGCGGCTATCGGCTGCAATCGAAATTCTGACTGACTTTGAACAACGGCGCGTGCCGCTGAAGACGGCGATCGCCGACTGGTCGCGCAACAATCGTTATGCGGGCTCAAAAGACCGTGCGTGGATTTCGGGGCTGTGTCTCGATGTCTTGCGCCGGCGCAACTCGATGGGCGCCGCCATGGGCGACGATAGCCCGCGCGCCGCCGTGTTTGCGGCCATGCGGTTTATGTGGAAGGCGAGTGTTGACGATCTCGCCGCCGCCGCCAGCGGCGAACACGGTCCCGGCGCGTTGAGTGAGGGGGAGCGAACGCGACTGTCTGCGGATTCTAGTGTAGCGGAACGGATCGAGTGTGCCTCGCCGCCATGCTCGGCTGACGAGATCGATCCTGCGTATGCGGAGCACAAAATTGCAGCGGACTATCCGGAGTGGCTAGCGCAGCATATTGCTCGCGTGTTCGGTGCAAATGCGCCGCGCGTCATGAACGCATTTTGCGAGCGCGCCGATATCGATCTTCGCGTCAACATGCTCAAGTCAACGCCGGACAAAGCGCTGGCTGCGATGAAAAGCGTCAAGGCGGAAGCGGCGCCGATACTGGTCAATGCTGCGCGCATCGCTGCGCCGGACCCGAGCGAAAAGGCGCCCGCTGTCACCGTCATACCCGCGTACAACAAAGGCTGGGTCGAGGTGCAAGATTTGGGCTCGCAGATCGCGGCAGCAGCGGCGGGCGACGTCAAAGGTGCGCAAGTTCTCGACTATTGCGCCGGCGGCGGCGGCAAGACGCTGGCGCTCGCGGCGATGATGAACAACACCGGCCAGCTTTACGCCTATGATCGCGACGCACGCCGTCTCGCGCCGCTGTTCGATCGCGCCAAACGTGCTGGCGTCCGCAATCTGCAAATACGCTCGCCGGCGGGCGGCGAGGGGCTGGATGATCTCCTTGGCAAGATGGATGTGGTCTTTGTCGACGCGCCTTGCACCGGCGCGGGCACCTGGCGGCGCCATCCCGACACGAAATGGCGGCTCACCGAACAGCAGCTCGAAACCCGCATGGCGGAGCAAGATGCGGTGCTCATCGAAGCCTCGCGTTTCGTCAAACCGGGCGGACGGCTGGTCTGGGTGACCTGTTCGTTTCTTATGGAAGAAAATGAGGACCGCCTTGATCACTTCCTAGTGGCGCATGCGGAGTTTTCGCGCGTCCCGGTGCTGGCGGCTGTTGAGCAATCACGATTGCTGTCCGATGACGGCGCCACGGCGCTGCGGGCCTGCGCCACGGAGCAAGGCGCCCTCCGTATCACGCCGGACAAGATTCGTGCCGACGGATTTTTCGTGGCGGTGCTGACAAGGGCGGGGCCTCGTCAATCGGCCTGAAATCGGAGGGATTCACACGTGACGCCGCCGCCAGACTCCGCTAAAGGCTCGCCATGACACTCGATCCCCACGCCCGAATCCACGACCGCGCGCTGATTGTCGACTTTGGCAGCCAGGTCACCCAGTTGATCGCCCGCCGCCTCCGTGAGGCCGGGGTGTATTGCGAGATCCACCCATTCAACCGCGTTGATGCAGCCTTTCTGGATGAGTTTTCGCCGCGAGCGGTGATCCTGTCCGGCGGCCCGGCGAGTGTGAAAACCGATTTAAGCCCGCGCGCCGACATGGCGGTCTTTGAAGCGGGCGTGCCGGTCCTTGGCATCTGCTATGGCGAGCAAACTATCTGCGCCCAGCTCGGCGGCGATGTGGAAACGTCGGATCATCGCGAATTTGGTCGCGCCATGCTCGAAGTCGTAAAACCGAGCGCGCTGTTCGAGGGCGTGTGGGAGCAAGGCTCGCGTCATCAGGTCTGGATGAGCCATGGCGACCGGGTGAACGCGATCCCCGAAGGTTTCGAAGTGATCGCCAAGTCCGAAGGCGCGCCCTTCGCGGCCATCGCCGATGAGCGCCGGAAAATTTACGCGGTGCAGTTCCACCCGGAAGTAGTGCATACGCCGGACGGCGCGAAGCTCCTTGCCAACTTTGTGCATGAGATCGCCGGGCTCTCGGGCGACTGGACGATGGCGGCGTTCCGCGATGAGGCGGTGAAGCTGATCCGCGAACAGGTCGGCGATGCGCGGGTAATTTGCGGGCTTTCGGGCGGCGTCGATTCCTCGGTCGCCGCCGTGCTGATCCACGAAGCCATCGGCGAACAACTGACCTGCGTGTTTGTTGACACCGGCCTGATGCGCGCCGGCGAAGGCGAAGAAGTCGTGCGGTTGTTCCGCGACAGCTACAACATTCCGCTAATCCATGTTGAGGCGGAGCAACTGTTTCTGGAAAAGCTTGCGGGCGTCGACGATCCCGAGAAGAAGCGCAAGATCATCGGGTCGCTGTTTATCGACGTGTTCGACAAGGAAGCGTCGAAAATCGAGAATGCGAAGTTCCTGGCGCAGGGCACGCTTTATCCTGATGTCATTGAAAGCGTTTCCTTCGATGGCGGGCCTTCGGTGACGATCAAATCGCACCACAATGTCGGCGGCTTGCCGGAGCGGATGAATTTGAAACTGGTCGAACCCTTGCGCGAACTCTTCAAGGATGAAGTGCGCGCGCTCGGCTGTGAGCTTGGTCTGCCGGAGCATTTTGTCGGACGCCATCCGTTTCCAGGGCCGGGGCTTGCGATCCGCATTCCGGGCGAAGTCACAAAAGAAAAAGCCGACATATTGCGCAAGGCCGATGCGATTTATCTCGATGAGATTCGCAAGGCCGGACTTTACGATGCGATCTGGCAGGCGTTTGCGGTGTTATTGCCGGTGCGTACAGTCGGCGTCATGGGTGATGAACGCACTTATGATCATGTGCTGGCCTTGCGCGCGGTGACGTCGACAGACGGCATGACGGCGGATTATTATCCGTTCAGCCATGAATTCCTCGGCGCCTGCGCCACGCGCATCATCAACGAAGTGCGCGGCGTCAACCGCGTAGTCTACGATGTGACGTCAAAGCCGCCAGGCACGATCGAGTGGGAGTGAGTGCGGCCGCTGGTGCTTCGCTGACCCGTGCGAAATTTGCGCTGAGCTGCAAGGCGCCCGTAAGGAGCAGCGCTGTGCAAGCCAGCAAACTGGCGTAGGGTGCGGCCGGCGCAATTGAGCCTTGGGAGTGACGACGCATGGAATGGGACGAATATTTTGCTGGCGAGGAAGACGCTCGGTCAGCGGAAGGGCGCGGCAAAAAGCGGACGATCACTGTTGGCTGGACAGTGCGCGCGCAAAAAGCGTCAGTGCTCTGGGCGCCGCCGCAACCGTTCACGCGAACTGATCCCCGGCCGGCGTCTGCCAAGTCTGTGCAGGTTTGTCCCGCGGCGGTGGATTTTGACCGCCGGCAGTTCGTCGTTCCGTGTCCGTTCGACCTGACGTTGAAGTTCGACAGACAGCCGAACGGTCAATTGACGCTTGTCGATGCAGACGGCGAGAAATCCGCCATGCGTCAAACCGGGCTGCGCGAGTCAATGATTTTGCACCCGCAGCAGGAGTGGCGTCACCCCGAACGGCCGCTCATTCAGATCGTCGCGCCTTATGTCTTCGTTGCGGACGATCCTTGCTACATCGTGCAGTCGCCGCCGTACCTGCACTATTTCCCGACGCCGCGGCCGGGCTTGCAAATGGGCGGGCGTTTTCCCGCGCATATTTGGCCGCGCCCATTGAGTTGGGGGTTTGAGTGGTATGATGTCAGCAAACCTCTGGTCCTGAAGCGCGGCGAACCGTGGTTCTATGTGCACTTTGAAACGGAAAACCCGTCTGCGCATGTGCGGCTTGTCGAGCAGGAAATGACCCCGGAGCTCGAAGAATACATGAACAGCATCGTTGATGTGTCGAATTATGTGAACAAAACGTACTCGCTGTTTTCCGAAGCGCAGCGCACGCGCCCCGCGTCGCTTGTGCAGCCCAAGAAAAAATAATCGCGGAAACGAGTATTAGCTTTGCCGCACGGCCATTTTGATGGGCCCTTCGGCGCGGCCATGCACAAACTGCTCGACCATGGGGTTGCCTGAGCTCTCCAGGGAGTCAGGCTTTCCGCGCCAAATGATGCGGCCCTGATAAAGCATGGCGACTTCGTCCGCGATCTTTCGCGCAGACGCCATGTCGTGCGTGATCGAAATCGCAGCAGCGCCGAGCGCCTTGACCCGTTCGACAATCAGATTGTTGATGACGTCGGACATAATCGGATCGAGGCCGGTTGTCGGTTCGTCGAAAAACAGGATCTGCGGGTCGGACGCGATGGCCCGGGCCAGGCTGACACGCTTTTGCATGCCTCCCGATAGTGCTGCCGGGGATAGGTCGCCGACTTCAGGGGCCAGTCCGACTTGCGCAAGGCAATCGATCGCTTTCTCGCGCGCCGCCTTGCGAGACTTGTTTTCTGCATACAGCAGGCGGAACGCGATGTTCTCCCAGACATTGAGGCTGTCGAACAAGGCTGAGCCCTGAAACAGCATGCCCGAAAGCTGAGTCATATGCCGGCGATCGCCTTCACCGTTCTTGGCGATATCCCGGCCGTTCACTTCGATTCTGCCGCGGTCGGCTTTCATCAAGCCGACAATGCATTTGAGCAATACGGATTTGCCGCTGCCCGAGCCGCCGATAATGACGAGCGAGCGCCCTTTGTCGACATCAAGGTCGACGCCGCGGAGGACTTCGTGGCCTTCGAAGCGCTTGTGTAGATCGCGCACGCTGATGATGTGTGACGTTTCGCTCATGACTTTTTCCTAAAACTGCACGAGGAATGACGTCATGACATAGTTCGACGCGAGAACGACAACCGCCGCAGCGACGACGGCAGTTCGGGTTGCAGCGCCAACGCCCTGCGCGCCGCCGCGGCTGCGATAGCCGTAATAGCAGCCCATGACGGAGATCAGGAAGCCGAACACCGCGGCTTTGAACAACCCGCTGACCAGGTCGCGGTTCTGCAGAAAATCCGAAAGGTTGCGAATGAATATGGGGCCGGAAAAATCCAGCGCATACACCGCGACCAGATACCCGCCATAAACGCCAATGATGTCGGCGATCAGCACAAGAAGCGGAAGAGCGAGCGTTGTCGCCACGATGCGCGGCGCAATGAGATATTTGAACGGATCGACCGCCAATGTGGACATGGCGTCAATTTGTTCCGTCACGCGCATGGTGCCGATTTCGGCGGCCATGGCGGAGGAGCAGCGGCCCGCAACCATGAGCGCCGCGAGCACAGGGCCGAGTTCACGCACAATCGATACGCCGAGAATTTGCGGCAGAAACGTCTCCGCGTTAAAGCGCAGAGAGCCGTCATAAATATTGAGCGCCAGCGCAGCGCCCGTGAAAATCGCCGTAAGTCCGACCACCGGCAGGGACGTAAATCCGATGCGCGCCAGCGCAGAAAAAAAGGCTCGCCAATAAAACGGCCCGATGACCCAGGCGACGGCGCCGCGCCCGGCGAATTCGCTCATGCGGCCGGTTTCACGCAGAGCGCTCAGCGTAACGCTGCCGGTCATCGCGAAGATGTTCATGGACGGTTGCCCCCTTGGCGAGTCCTAGAGGTAGCGGCGATCAACCCTGCCGCCAAGCCCCGTCAGCAAGTCATAGGCGACGCGTCCGGTCGCGGCAGCGACTTCGTGAAGGCGCAAGTCTTTGCCGAAAAACTCTGCATAATCAGAGATTTTCGGCTGGTTCTTAAGGTCCGTTACATCGAGTGTTATGAAGTCCATGGAGATCCGGCCGACAATCGGCGCCCGCTCTCCTTGGAAGCTCGCTTGCCCCGCACCGGTGGTCCCGCGCGGAAAGCCATCGCCATAGCCGAGCGCCACCGTGGCGATTCGCGTCTGGCGCGTTGCCGTGAATGTCGCGCCGTATCCGACCGTTTCTCCGGGCTCCAGATTTCGCAGTTGAACCACCGGAGCCCGCAAAGAGACGACTGACTGGATCCGGAGATCGTCAGCATCGAATGGGCTGCCGCCATAGAGTGCGATTCCCGGCCGGACCATGTCGAATTGATAGTCTTTGCCCATCAGCGCGCCGGCCGAGGCGCCGAGGCTCAACCGCGCGCCTGGAAAGTTTTGTGCGGTCTCAATGAACAATTGCCGCTGAGTTTTGTTTTTGGCATGCGCCGGGTCAGAACCGCAGGCGAGGTGACTCATCACCAGCGATGTCTTAAGCCCGGCGACTTTCGCGATTTCCGACGCGTCACGCATTGCGGCACCGACTCTGTTCATGCCGGTGTCGATGTGCACCGCAGATTTTACACCGGGTGCGCGGGCCGCCCACAATTGAGCCTGCTCAGGCGAGTTCAACACCGGCGTCAGCGCCCATTGTTCGAACAGCGCGACGGTTTCGGCGCTGGGGCCCGCGAAACAGTAAATTTCCGGGTTCGCGTTTCTCAATGCTTTTCGTAAGGCGGCGCCTTCTTCGGCATAGACCACAAAAAACGCGTCGCACTTGCTTCGATCGCTAAGCGCCCGCGCGACGGGGCCTGCGCCAAGCCCATAGGCGTCGCACTTGACCGCCGGCGCCAGGCGCACACCCGGCGCAGCGCTGGCGATCAGATCATAGTTTGCGCACAGGGTGTCGAGCGCGATTTCAGCACACGGGCCCTCACGCGTCGGTACGCTGGCGTTCTCTATCCCCACTTTGGCGATTTGATCATTCATCATCCCGCTTTACGCAGCTTTTCGTGGCGGGAAAAGGGCCGGATCAGAACGAGAAGAAGCGCTCTGGGCCGAATTGTGTGGGAAATTGGTGTCGAGACGCGCGGCCTCGCCTAGTAATCGCCGCCGCCATACTGGCTTTCGTCCGCGAGGTTCGAGAACTTGGTAAGCGCGCCGTTGAATTGCAGTTCCACATGCCCAATCGGACCGTGACGCTGCTTGCCGATGATGACTTCCGCCTTGTTGCGGGCGCTGTCGCAATTGGCGAGCCACTGGGTGTGTTCTTCGGTGCCTTCGCGCGGCGACATGCGGCTCAGATAATATTCTTCGCGATAGACGAACAACACGACGTCGGCGTCCTGTTCGATCGAGCCGGATTCACGCAGGTCCGAGAGCTGCGGGCGCTTGTCGTCGCGCGCCTCTACCTGACGCGAGAGCTGGGACAGGGCGATCACCGGCACGTCGAGTTCTTTCGCCAGGGTTTTCAATCCCTGCGAAATCTCAGTGATCTCCTGCACGCGGCCATCGTTTCGGCGGCCCGAACCGGTCAACAGCTGAAGATAGTCCACAACAATCAAGTCAAGACCGTGCTGGCGCTTCAAACGGCGCGCGCGAGCGGAAAGCTGGGCAATGGAAATGCCGCCGGTGTCGTCGATATAGAGCGGCAGCTTTTCGAGGTCGCGCGCAGCGAGGTAGATCTTGTCAAACTCGTGCTGGTCGACTTCGCCGCGCCGGATCTTCACCGATTGAACTTCGGAAAATTCAGAGATGATCCTCGTGGCGAGCTGTTCGGCGGACATTTCGAGGGAAAAGAACCCGACAATCGCGCCGTCGACGGTCTTTAATGTTCCGTCGGGTTGTTTTTCAGTCTTGTGGGCTTTCGCCGCGTTAACGGCAATGTTGGTCGCGAGCGACGTCTTACCCATGGAAGGCCGGCCGGCGAGAATGATCAAGTCCGATGGGTGAAGGCCGCCCATCATGCGATCGAGATCGCGCAATCCGGTTGAAACGCCTGCGAGTCCGCCATCACGCTTGACCGCAGCATTCGCCAGTTCGATCGCTTCGGTAATTGCGTTGCGAAACGACTTGAAGCCGCCGCCGTACTTTCCGGTTTCGGCCAGCTTGTAGAGCGCCTGTTCGGCGTCCTGCAATTGTTGCGAGGGATGATCGTCAAGCGTGGCGACGCGCGCGCGATCGGCCATCTCCGAGCCGATCGACATCAGACCGCGACACACCGACAGGTCGAACACGATCTTGGCGTAGTCGCTCGCTCCCGCAGTGGAGGGAACGTTCGCGGCGAGGGTTTCCAGATAGCGCTTGCCGCCCGCGTCGAGATAGCCTTGCGCGTTGGCGAGGTAGGTATCGATGGTCACGGGCGAGCCGAGGCGGCCGGAATTTATTAGATCGCCGCAAGCATCGTAAATCATCTGGTGAACGGGATCGAAGAAATGTTCGCCCTTCAGGAACGCAGACACGCGGTAAAAGATTTCGTTATCGAACAGGATCGCGCCCAGGATCGCTTGTTCTGCGTCGAGGCTGACGGGAAGTTTACTTTCCGTACCCTGATTAGTTTGTTGCGGGTTGCTCGCGCCGTCTGCCATGAAATCGTTAGACCAAAAAAAACGCCGGCTGAACAGTCAGCCGGCGCTTGAATTTTTCCACCGTTACCGATGCTGCAATTGCTCATGCGAGCATGCAGCCCGGTTGTTATATTATTCGGCGGTTTCTTCTTCAGTTGACTCGACCGCTTCGCCGGCGCCTTCGTCAAAGAACTCAGCTTTGCTCTCGGCTTCTTCCTGACGTTCGATCTGTTCAGCAGTGGCGAGCACGTCTTCGCCGCGCGCCTGACGCTCGGCTTCATCGGCGGAACGCGCGATGTTGACGTTGATCTTGGCATCGACTTCCGGGTGCAGTTTGACGCGAACCGGAAAAACGCCCAGCGCCTTCAATGGTTTGTCCAAACGAACCTGCGCGCGATCGATTTGCACGCCGGCCTCGCTTGCCGCTTCAGCAATGTCGCGGGTCGATACGGATCCGTACAGAACGCCCATTTCCGAAGACTGGCGGATAATCACGTAGGACGTGCCGTCAATCTTCGCAGCAGCTTGTTCTGCTTCCTTCTTGCGCTCGAGGTTGCGCGCTTCGAGTTCGGCGCGCTGGGCCTCAAACACTTTCTTGTTGTCGTCATTGGCGCGGAGCGCCTTTTTCTGGGGCAGCAGGAAGTTGCGCGCGTAACCGGCGCGGACTTTCACCACATCGCCCATCTGGCCGAGGTTTTCGACCCGTTCGAGTAAGATGACCTGCATGGGATTTACTCCGATACGTAGGGAAGCAGGGCCAGGAATCGCGCGCGTTTAATGGCGCGTGCGAGCGGGCGTTGCTTCTTTTGAGAGACGGCGGAAATCCGCGATGGAACGATCTTGCCGCGTTCTGAAATGAAACGCTGAAGCAATTTCGGGTCTTTGTAATCAATTACCTGCGCATCGTCGCCAGAGAAAGGGCACGTTTTGCGGCGTCTGAAAAATGGTTTAGCCATGATGTTTCCCTTCTCTGATTAACGGCGGCCGCCGCGATCGCCGCGGTCACGGTCACCTCGATCGCCCCGATCTCCGCGGTCACGGTCTCCGCGATCACCGCGGTCACGGTCTCCGCGATCGCCCCGGTCACCGCGGTCGCGACGCGACAACACTGGCGACGGCTCAGGATCATGCTCGTCAACGCGAACGGTCAGCGCGCGCAGCACGTCGTCATTGATCTTTTCCTGACGCTCGAGCTCGGCGATGGCATCGCCAGTCGCGGTGATGTTGAACAGGCTGTAGTGGCCTTTGCGGATAAACTTGATCTTGTACTGCAAGCTGCGAAGCCCCCAATATTCGGACTTCTCGCTCTTGCCGCCGTGGTCGGTGATGACTTAGGCGAGCGTTTCGGTCAGACCCTCGACCTGCGCGGGCGAGATATCCTGACGCGCAATAAAAATATGTTCGTATAGCGGCATGAAGCCAGCTCCTGCATTAGGCGACGGAGACACGGGAACAGATCTGCTGGCGATCCGCCGGGCCTGTGGCTCGTGGAGGCTAAGGGACCATCCCTTGAACCGGCCCGGATAGGCCAGCGCCTCACGACCATCGCTCGTGAAGCCGCGGGGAATAGACGAGGGAGAGGCTTATTGCAAGCGCGAAAGCACTATTTCTCGCCGAACCATTGGCTGAGCAAATCCCCGAAGAACCGGACCGTTTGCGCCTCGCTGCAGCAGGCGCTGGCATAATCCCTGGCGGCTTCTCCGAGGCGCGTGGCCAGCGTCGGATCAGCTTCAAGGCGGCGGATGGCGGCGGCGAGCGCCCCTGCGTCGCCGGCCGGGACCAAAAGCCCGGTTTCGCCGTCCTTGAGGTAATCGGCGGTTCCGGCGGCGTTGGTCACAATCTGGGCTTTGCCGAGATGCATGGCGCCTATAAGCGAAACGAGACCGCACGGGGTCTCACGGCTGCGCAGAGGAACCAGCGCGGCTTTCGCGTGCTGGACAATTCCCCAGGCGTCGGCGAACGGCAGATTGAACCGCACCTCCAGATTGGGAGGAGGGGCCAGACCTTCAAAATTGTGCGGCCGGGCAACGGCCACAAATCTTAAATCGGGGCACAGCGTCGCCGCCTCGCAAAGCACGGCATAGTCGCGCGCCTCGCCTCCGAGCGCGGCGTAATAGTCGCCTTTGATCAATGGCGGCTGAACGGACGTGAGGGGCGGCGCGACGCCCCACGGCGCGCGGATGAATTTGGTTCGGTCTATGCCGAAGAAGCTTGCGTAAAGCTCTTGTTCCGCATCGGTAAAGACTGCGAATGCTTCGACATTTCCAAAGGCCCGCCTCATCAGGGACTTGCGAAGTCCGGCAGGCAAATCGGTGAAATTGAACGAGAACGCCAGGTGGCGCGTTCTGGATCGCTGTCCGCCGCCAGCCCATTCAACCCATGCCGTAACCCAGGGGCCATGACTGACAATCAGATCGAACGGCTTACGCTTCGCGGCTTTCGCAAGCGCTTGCGCGCCATGAAACCGGCCGAGCGCCCTCGGACCGGATCGCGCATCCATTGTGAAACTGGTCCAGGAAAGGGGGCGTCCCTCGACTCTGAACCTTTCGCCCATCAGGTCGCGCAGCCAGACCCAGTTTGGGTCAGGATTGTCAGAAATGTTAGCGATGCGAATGGGCGGCAATTCGGACATTCGCCGCTGATACCAGCGCCCGCGCCGCGCCGCAAAAGAAACCGCCCGTGCGATTGTGCGCCGCTCCTTGCCCTCACGCGCCGCCCTCGCTATGTCCGCTGACCTGATGAGAATCGCAATTAACCAAGGAGCCTCCGCGCGATGACGCGAGCTTTTGTCTTTCCCGGTCAGGGCAGTCAGTCAGTCGGCATGGGCGCTGCGCTCGCCGACGCATTTCCGGCAGCGCGGGAAGTCTTTCAAGAAGTCGATGACGCGCTTGGGCAGAACCTTTCCAAGCTCATGCGCGAAGGCCCCATGGAAGAGCTGACCCTGACCGCAAACACCCAGCCTGCGCTGATGGCGCATTCGATTGCTGCCTTGCGGGTGCTGGAGGCGGAAGCCGGCGCCGACATATCGGGCGCCATGTTTGTCGCCGGTCATTCGCTTGGCGAATACTCAGCGCTGTGCGCGGCGCGTGCGATCAGTCTCGCTGACACGGCGAAGCTGTTGCGCATTCGCGGCGAGGCCATGCAGGCGGCGGTTCCCGTCGGCGAGGGCGCCATGGCGGCGCTGATCGGCGTAGACCTCGAAGCGGCGCAGAAAGCCATCGACGCAGCAGAAGGCGACGGCATTTGCGAGATCGCCAATGACAATGCGCCCGGCCAGGTCGTGATTTCCGGCGACAAGGCGCGGGTTGAGGCTGTCTGCGCCAATGCGAAAGCGTTCGGCATCAAGATGGCGAAGCTCTTACCAGTTTCCGCGCCGTTTCATTCCTCGCTGATGCAACCTGCCGCTGAGCGTATGGCCGAAGCGCTGGCTGCGGCGAAAATCAGCGCGCCGGTGACGACTCTCGTCGCCAACGTCACGGCGAAAGACGTGGCCAACCCAGCCTCAATTCGCGATCTCCTCGTTAAGCAGGTGACGGGCCGGGTGCGCTGGACGCAAAGCGTTCAGCATATGGTTGATGAAGGCTGCGAGACGTTTATCGAAGTTGGTTCCGGCAAGGTTCTTTCAGGCCTTATCAAGCGCATCGCACGTGACGCAGCGACGCTCAATGTGGGCGAACCGGGCGATATTGATGCGTTTGCAAAGGCCTGACGCAAAATTTTCAATTGATTTCGACGTATCAGCAGAAAGGATGCGGCATGTTTGATTTATCGGGAAAACGCGCGCTGGTGACGGGCGCGACCGGCGGCATCGGCGAGTCAGTTGCGCGCGCTTTGCACGCGCAGGGCGCAAGCGTCGCAATCTCAGGTACACGCGCTGAAAAACTTGAGGCGCTCGCAAGCGACTTGAAAGAGCGTGTTCACGTGACGCCGTGCAATCTGTCGGATCTCGATGCAGTGGACGCTCTGCCCAAGCAGGCTGCGGAAGCCATGGGCGGCGTCGATATTGTTGTTTCCAACGCCGGCGTCACCCGTGACAATCTGATGATGATGATGAAGCCTGACGCGTGGGATGACGTCATCAAAATCAATCTCACCGCCTATTTCCGTCTCGCCAAGGCTAGCCTTCGCGGCATGACCAAGCAGCGCTTCGGCCGCATCATCGGCGTGACATCCGTGGTCGGCGTCACCGGCAATGCCGGGCAGGCGAACTACACAGCGTCGAAGGCGGGCATGATCGGCATGTCGAAATCGCTGGCGCAGGAAGTCGCGAGCCGCAATGTCACAGTCAATTGTATCGCGCCGGGCTTTATCGCAACGCCCATGACGGATGCGCTTAATGACCAGCAAAAAGAAGCCATTCTGGGGAAAATTCCCGCCGGCGCTATGGGGTCTCCCGACGACATCGCAGCTGCCGCAGTCTACCTCGCTTCTGATGAAGCTCATTACGTGACGGGCCAGACTTTGCATGTAAATGGCGGCATGGCGATGCTCTAGGCCCTTGCGGCGGCAGTTTTGGCGTTGCAACAATTTGCAATATGCCGTAATTGCGCCCCGAACGTCGCCTTAGGGCGGCCCCCCGTACCCCGATGGGCAACCATCTTTCAGTAACCCGCTGAACAGCGTAAATAATCGTTTTACCCAAGGAGCGTTGAATGTCTGATCTTGCAGAACGCGTGAAGAAAATTGTGATTGAGCATCTTGATGCGGATGCGGCCAAGGTCGAGCCAAAGGCCAGCTTCATTGACGATCTCGGCGCTGACAGTCTCGACATCGTCGAACTCGTGATGGCGTTCGAAGAAGAGTTTGACGTTGAAATTCCTGATGACGCCGCCGAGACCATTCAAACGGTCGGCGACGCCATCAAGTTTATTGAAGAACAAAAGGCCGCCTAGGCTGTTCTTCCCGTAGCGAGCCGTTCGGCCGTTGCGCCGGCGGCGCCGTTTGCGGGTTCGATAAAACCCCACCGGCGCCGACCAACGCTGCAACGTCCCGGCTTGCAAACAGTCGGAGTGCTCGTGCATGCGCCGCGTTGTCGTCACCGGAATGGGAATTGTCTCTCCGTTGGGAGCGGGGCTTGATCGCGTCTGGACGCGCCTGATCAATGGCGAGTCCGGCGCGGGTCCCATTGAACAGTTCGACGCTTCGGGAATGTCTTGCCACATCGCGGCCTCCGTGCCGCGCGCGGATGGAACGCGCGGCGGCGACAAGGCCGGCGCGGCTGCATTCAATCCGGACGATTGGGTTGAGGGCCGGGAGCAGCGGCGGATCAGCGATTTCATTTTGTACGGAATTGCCGCCGCGCAAATGGCGTTCGACGATTCAGGATTAGAACTGAAGACCGAAGAAGAGCGCGAACGCGCCGGCGTGATGAACGGATCCGGCATTGGCGGTCTCGACGGCATTGAGCGCGAAGTGCTGGTGCTCAATGAAAAAGGACCGCGCCGCGTCTCTCCATTTTTCATTACCGGCAATCTGATAAATCTGGTGTCGGGCCAGGTCTCCATTCGACTCGGTCTGAAGGGGCCAAACCATGCGGTTGTGACGGCGTGCTCTTCGGGCGCCCACGCGATCGGAGACGCGGCCAGACTGATCGCGCTCGATGATGCCGACGTTATGCTGGCGGGTGGGTCCGAAGCGGCCATCTGTCCGATCGGCATCGCGGGATTTGCGTCATGCAAGGCGCTGACAACCCATTTCAACGATACGCCAGAGAAAGCTTCCCGGCCTTATGACAAGGATCGCGATGGATTCCTCATGGGTGAGGGGTCGGGCTTCCTTGTGCTCGAAGAATATGAACGCGCGAAAGCGCGCGGCGCCAAAATATACGGCGAGATCATCGGCTACGGTCTTTCCGGCGACGCCTACCACATCACATCGCCAGCCGAGGACGGCAATGGCGGTTATCGTTCGATGCAGATGGCGTTGAAGCGAGCGGGCCTGGCGCCGAAAGACATCGACTATGTGAACGCGCACGGAACGTCGACGCCAGTCGGCGACGAAATTGAATTGCGCGCTGTGGAGCGCTTGTTTGGCGCTGCCGCAGACGGGCTCGTCATGTCCTCAACAAAATCGTCAGTCGGTCACTTGCTTGGCGCCGCTGGCGCCGTTGAGGCGATTTTCTGCCTGCTCGCCATGCGCGACGGCGTGGCGCCGCCGACACTCAATCTCGACAACCCTTCCGTCGACACGCCGATCAATCTGGCCGCCAAGAAAGCGGTGAAGAAGCCGATCAACGTGACCCTTTCAAATTCCTTTGGATTTGGAGGCACCAATGCGTCGCTGATTATGCGGCGGGTCTAGGCGCGGAGTGCAGCCGCCGGGGCCGGATTTGCAAAAATCGCGGGCCAAAGGCGATTTCCCCTCGGCGAAAAAAAACTCTAAACTCGGCTGGATTCGTAACTGGGGCTAAGCGGGCGGCGGGATGAGCGACTCCATACAGGCAAACCAGCAGAAGCGGCGTGCGCGGCAAAAAGGCGGCGCGGTGAAATCATTTCTGTTTTTCTTACTGGCGCTGACCTTGCTGGCGGCGCTGGCTGTGGGCGCGGGCGGATATCTTGGTTATCGCGCGGCTACCGAGCCAGGTCCGGCGGCGCAGAACACCGTGGTGTTGCTGCCCTCTGGGAGCGCGGTCTCAACGATCGCCCGGCAGCTTGAAACCGCAGGCGTCATCGAACATCCGGAAATCTTCATCGCCGCAGTGCGGTTGTGTGGCGCCCAAAGTGAAATCAAGGCCGGCGAATATGAAATTCCAGCTGGCGCCAGCGTGATGGAGATCATTGACTTGCTGCGCGAGGGCAAGAGCATTCTTCATTACTTCACGGCGCCGGAAGGACGGACGACCGCGCAAATCATTCGCTTACTGAGCGCAGACGACGTTCTGGAAGGCGACATCACGCTTGAGCCAGGCGAAGGGGAGTTGCTGCCCGAAACTTTTGCATTCACCCGTGGTGAAACCCGCGACGCGCTGCTGCGGCGGATGATGAAAGATCAAGATGCACTGATCGACGAGTTGTGGGATTCGCGCGCCATGGAGCTTCCATTTTCGACTCCCGAAGAGGCCATTATTCTCGCCTCAATCGTTGAAAAAGAAACCGGCGTCGCCGAAGAACGCCCGCGCATCGCGGCTGTGTTCGTCAACCGGTTGAAAAAAGGCATGCGGCTTGAATCCGATCCGACCATTATATACGGCCTGACGCAGGGCGAACCTCTCGGTCGGGGCCTGCGCCTCAGCGAGCTGCGCGGTGAAACGCCCTACAACACTTACGTTATCCGCGGCTTGCCGCCGACGCCGATCGCCAATCCCGGCCGTGCTTCGATCGAAGCTGTGCTCAATCCCGCGGACACGCCGGATATTTTCTTTGTGGCCGATGGCACAGGAGGTCACGCTTTTGCGTCGACGCTGCGCGAGCATGAAGCCAATGTCGCCAAGTGGCGCCAGATCGAGCGAGAGCGCGCGGCCGCGGCCAGTCAGGGCGACAAATGAGTTCTGCCTTGCAGTCCATGACCGGCTTTGCACGCGTCGAGGGCGCGCATCAGGGCTGGCGGTTCGTTTGGGAAGTGAGATCGGTGAATGGGCGCGGGCTCGAATGGCGAGCGCGTTTGCCGGCGGGTTTTGATGCGCTCGAACCTGAGATGCGCAAGTTGGCCAAAGCGAAACTGTCGCGCGGTTCGTTGAATATCGGCCTGACGCTGAACACCGACAAGCCCGAGATTGGCTACCGCGTAAATGAAGCGATGCTCGCTGATGCGCTGGCCATGATCGAAAAAATCCGTTCACAAATCGACTGCGCGCCACCGCAAGCCGAAGGACTTCTCGCCCTGCGCGGCGTCATCGAACAAAGCGAAGAGCAAGTCAGCGAAGAAGACAAAAATGCGCTCTATTCTGCGCTGCTGGACTCTTTCAATAGCGCCCTTGACGCCCTCGCCGATGCGCGCCGGAAAGAAGGCGCCGCCATGGGCGCGGTCCTTGTCGGCCAACTCGACAGCATTGAAGCGCTGACCAACGACGCAGCAGCAAACGCCGCCGCGACGCCGGCCGCCATTCGCGATCGCATCGCCGCGCAACTCAAGGAACTGCTCGACGGCGCGCTGCCTGAGGACCGTCTGGCCCCGGAAGCTGCGGTGCTCGCCATGAAGGCGGATGTCCGCGAAGAACTGGACCGGCTGGCCTCGCATGTGGATGCCGGCCGGGCATTGCTCGTAAAACCCGGTCCCGTTGGGCGCGATCTCGATTTCCTCACGCAGGAATTCAATCGCGAGGCAAACACGCTTTGTTCCAAAGCTCAGGATATGGATTTGAAACGCACCGGGCTTGAGCTCAAACGGGTAATCGACCAGTTGCGTGAGCAGGTCCAGAACATTGAATAAGGAAGTCTGATGATCGGCGGCGATCTCAAAGTAGCCCGCAGGGGGTTGATGTTTATCCTGTCGAGCCCGTCGGGGGCGGGGAAGACGACGCTGGCGGACCGGCTGCTCACCAAGGATGGCGAGATGGTCTTGTCCATTTCGGCCACCACGCGACCGCGCCGTCCGGGAGAAGCGCACGGCAAGGATTATTACTTCGTTTCCGAAGAAGAGTTCATGCGCATGCGTGACAACAATGAGTTCATGGAGTGGGCGAACGTGTTCGGACACTACTACGGCACGCCGCGATCTCTGGTTGAGGACGTGCTTCGTCAGGGTAAGGATGTTCTTTTCGACATTGACTGGCAGGGTGCGCAGCAGCTTGACGAAGTCGCTGGCGAGGATGTGGTGAAAGTGTTTATTTTGCCGCCGTCGCGGGAAGAGCTTGAGCGGCGCCTTCGCCGCCGCGCGCAAGATCCGGAGGAGGTGGTTCAGAAGCGAATGGCGAAAGCCGACGCGGAAATGTCCCACTGGGCCGAGTACGACTACGTCATCGTCAATTACGATCTCGACGAGTCGGAAGAGCTGCTGCGTTCGATTTTGTTCGCCGAGCGCTTGAAGCGGAGGAGACAAGTGGGGCTGTCTGCAATTGTCAAAGAGATGGTGCGCGGGGAGTAGAGAGCGCCAATTTTGATTTGGCGGATCGGCTTATCGCGCATTCGCATCGGGCTGATGCAGACCGACAATGTTTTGTTCCGTATCCTTGAAATAGGCGACCCAACCGACGCCGGGCACGGGAAATTTCGCCATGGCTTCGCGGCCCCCGGCCGAAAGCGCCTTAGAGAAATAGGAGTCGACGTCGTCGACTTCGACCGTCACGCCCCAGCTATTGAGCGGCTGACCATCTTCCGGCGCCGGGCCGCGCCGTTTCGTGATCGCGCCGTTGATGCCGGGTTCATCATCCGCGCCGGTCAACAGTCCCCAGTACTCCATGTCGCCGTAACGCTGGGCTTTCCAACCGAATACGGTTTCATAAAACTTGATCGCGCGTTCCGGCTCACCCGCATGAATTTCAAAATGCACAGGTCTCGGCATGGCTGCCTCCCTTACTGCCTATGCGCATTATACCGCACACGCCGTTTAATGCGACCCGCACACTTGGAGCAGCAAAAAACGCGCCTCCCTTTCGAAAGGCGCGTTTTTGTTTGTGCAGAGTTTAGCGAGCGACGGTTACTTAAAAACCACTTTCGCGATTTCATAAGACCGTGCGCCGCCGGGAGCGGAGACTTCGACACTCGCGCCTTGGTCCTTGCCAATGAGGGCGCGGGCGATAGGCGACGATATGGAGATCTTGCGCTGTTTCACATCGGCTTCGAGATCGCCGACGATCTGCCAGACCTTTTCTTCTTCTGAGTCTTCATCGATCAGCGTCACGGTCGCGCCGAACTTGACGGTCTTGCCGTTCAGCTTGGAGACATCAATGACTTCGGCGCGCGTGTATTTGTCCTCAAGATCGAGGATCTGGGATTCAATCCAGCCCTGACGCTCCTTGGCGGCGTGATATTCGGCGTTTTCCGAGAGGTCGCCATGGGCGCGCGCTTCGGAAATTGCCTGGATCACCGCCGGGCGTTCTTCGTTCTTCAGTTTCTTTAGGTCGGCTTCGAGTTTTGCGTAGCCGCCGAGCGTCATTGGGAACTTTTCCATTCCAGCGCCCTTTCTCTCCTGCTGCAGGGGGTGGCCCGGATGGCCCTTTCCTGACTGGTGAACGAAAAAAATAGCGCGGCCGGGCGGATCGCCGGGCCGACGCTGAATTTCGTAAGCCGGCTATTTAAGACTGATGAGCGGCGATTTCAAGGGTGATCGTCGTCTCGGGGTGCGAATTATCCTGTTGAAAATAAAGGGTATTCACGGAACTAGGGTTGAAAATAGTCCTGTAGCGGCGCGACCTCGAGATCCCCTGAGCGCATGGCTTCGATCGCCCGGACCGCCGCCCGCGCGCCCGCGGCGGTGGTGATGCAGGGGATTTTCTGGGCGAGCGATGTGGTGCGGATCGAGCGCGAATCCTTGATCGATTGCGCGCCTTCTGTGGTGTTGAACACCATCTGCACTTCGCCGTTTTTCAGCGCATCGACAACATGCGGACGGCCTTCGAGCACCTTATTGACGCGCGATACGTCGAGCCCTTGCTCCTTGAAGAAGTCCGCTGTGCCGCCGGTGGCGATAATCGAAAAGCCCATGTCGAGCAATTTCTTCGCAGCATTGGTCATCGCGGACTTGTCTGAGTCTTTGAGCGAGATGAACACGCAACCCTTCATGGGAATGCGCGCGCCGGCAGCAATGAGACTCTTGGCCCGCGCCTTGTCGAAGTTGACGTCGATGCCCATGACTTCGCCAGTCGAGCGCATCTCCGGTCCGAGCACCGTGTCAACGCCCGGGAAACGCGAGAACGGAAACACGACTTCCTTGACGGCGGTGTGCGTGAAGTCCGGCCAGACAAGATCGAGGTCCTTGATCTTGGCGCCGGCCATCACCTTCGCGGCGATGCGCGCGACGGGAAGTCCGACAGCCTTGGCGACGAAAGGCACCGTGCGAGAGGCGCGCGGATTGACTTCGAGGAGATAGATAACGTCGCCCTTGATCGCATATTGAACGTTCATCAAGCCGACGACCCCGAGCGAAAGGGCAAGCTGCTTGGTCTGTTCTTTCAGCGCATCGATCGTTGCTTCCGGCAGCGTGTAGGGAGGGAGTGAGCACGCGCTGTCGCCTGAGTGCACGCCCGCTTCCTCGATATGTTCCATCACGCCGGCAATGAACACTTCTTCGCCGTCGCAAATGGCGTCGACATCGACCTCGACTGCATTTTGAAGATAATGATCGAGGAGCAGCGGCTCGTCTTCATTGATCTCAATTTGCGCGGTTGCGAGGTAGCGCTTGAGACCTGCTTCGTCGTGAACGATTTCCATCGCGCGACCGCCCAATACGTAAGATGGCCGGGTTACCAGCGGATAGCCCACTTGCTTGGCGGTCTCAGCGGCGGTCTCGCGGGAGGCGGCCGTGGCGTTTTTCGGCTGAGTGAGACCGAGTTGCTGCACGAGCTTCTGGAAGCGTTCGCGGTCCTCCGCGAGATCGATCGCGTCGTACGGCGTGCCGAGGATCGGAACGCCTTCACTTTCAAGGACGCCAGCGAGTTTCAGCGGCGTCTGTCCGCCATATTGAACAATGACACCGAGCAACTCACCGCTTGAGCGCTCCTTGGCGACGATCTCCAGCACGTCCTCAGCCGTGAGCGGCTCGAAATAGAGGCGGTCGGACGTATCGTAATCGGTGGAGACGGTTTCGGGGTTGCAATTGACCATGATCGACTCAACGCCGATATCAGCGAGCGCGAAGGCCGCGTGACAACAGCAATAGTCGAACTCGATGCCCTGACCGATGCGGTTCGGCCCGCCGCCGAGGATTATAACTTTTTTCCGGTCGGACGGTTTAGACTCGCATGCCTGCGCGCCGCCGAATGACGGTTCGTAGGCGGAATACATATAGGGTGTCTTCGCGGCGAACTCGGCAGCGCAAGTATCGACGCGCTTGAAGACGGGGCGGACATTGCGGGCATGCCGGTGATCGCGGACCTGCTTTTCCTTGCCGCCGCAGAGTTGCGCGAGGCGCTTGTCGGAAAAGCCCATCGCCTTGACGGCGCGCAGCCGCTCTGCGTCGTCGGGCAAGCCGTCACGCTCTATCTGCCGTTCCGCCGCGACGATTTCTGCGATCTGTTCGAGGAACCACGGGTCGTACTGAGTGATCGAGCGAATCTGTTCCAGCGGCAGCTCATGACGGAACGCCTGCGCCGTGACACTCAGCCGGTCCGGTGTCGGCGCGGCCAGCGCAGCGCGAAACGCATTGGCGTCGTCGCCTTCGCCAAGACCGGGAATATCGATCGGATCCAGGCCGCAAAGACCGGTTTCGAGGGAACGCAACGCCTTTTGCATCGACTCAGCGAAAGATCGACCAATAGCCATCGCCTCGCCAACCGACTTCATGGCGGTGGAGAGGGTCGCCTGCGCGCCAGGGAACTTCTCGAACGCAAAACGCGGAATTTTTGTAACGACGTAGTCGATTGTCGGCTCGAATGCGGCGGGCGTGGCGCCGGTAATGTCGTTTTCCAATTCATCGAGCGTATAGCCGACGGCGAGTTTCGCCGCGATACGTGCAATCGGAAAGCCGGTCGCTTTCGAAGCCAGCGCGGAAGAACGTGATACGCGCGGGTTCATCTCGATAACGACGAGGCGGCCATTGTCGGGGTTTACAGCGAACTGCACATTCGAGCCGCCAGTTTCAACGCCAATTTCGCGCATGACTGCAATCGATGCATTGCGCATCAACTGGAATTCTTTGTCCGTGAGCGTCAGCGCCGGCGCGACGGTGATCGAATCGCCGGTATGCACGCCCATCGGATCGATGTTCTCGATGGAACAGATGATGACGCAATTGTCCGCCTTGTCGCGGACGACTTCCATTTCGAATTCCTTCCAGCCGAGCAGGCTTTCGTCGATCAGAACTTGCCCGACCGGTGAAGCGTCGATGCCGGAACGGACGAAGTGTTCGAACTCTTCGCGATTATAGGCGACGCCGCCGCCAGTACCGCCGAGCGTAAAGGCAGGGCGGATGATCGCAGGCAAGCCGATCTCTTCAATATGTTTCAGTGCATCTGAAACGCCAGTCGCGCGATCATAGCCGATGGTTTTACCGGCGTCGTTTTTGATCGCCGGCGACCCGGCGATGACGGAGCGCGGATTTTCCAGTCCGATCCTTTCCATCGCGGCGCGGAACTTTTCGCGGTCTTCGGCCTTCTCGATAACATCGGCGCGGGCGCCGATCATTTCGACGTTGTATTTTTCGAGCACGCCGGCCTCGACCAGATCGAGTGCACAGTTGAGCGCCGTCTGCCCGCCCATGGTGGGGAGCAGCGCGTCCGGGCGTTCCTTGGCGATGACTTTTTCGACGAATTCAGGCGTGATCGGTTCGACATAGGTTGCGTCGGCCAGCTCCGGATCGGTCATGATCGTCGCCGGGTTCGAATTGACCAGGATGACCCGGTAGCCTTCCTCCTTCAGCGCTTTCACCGCCTGAACGCCGGAATAATCGAATTCGCAGGCCTGGCCGATGACGATTGGGCCGGCGCCGATGATCAGGATGGAGGAAATGTCGGTGCGTTTGCCCATTACTACTCGCGCGCAACCCCACACAAGCGTGCGAGCCAACTGGCGGCCGCGCGCGGCGTGGGCGTGAAGAATCAATTGTCGATTAAAGCGTTCTCTTAGGCGATGGCGGCGGCGAGGGAAAGAGCCTTGGGCAATCTGATTTTCCCGCTTGACATAAAACCATAAGGTTTCATAAAAAGAGAAACTAAAAGGTTTTATAATATGCCGCGCACCGACAACGCCCAACCGGTTTTCCGCGCGCTCGCCGATCCGACACGGCGCGCGATTATCTCAATGCTGTCATCGGGACCGCGCCCGATCGCCGACATCGCCGCCGAGTTCGACATGACCCGGCCGGCGGTCGCGAAGCATCTCGCCATTTTACGCGAGGGCGGGTTGATCGCCGTGGAACCGAAGGGTCGCGAGCGCATCAACCGGCTCAATCCCGCGGCGCTGAAAACCGCCGCCGATTGGATCAATTACTTCGACCGTTTTTGGGACGATCGTCTCGCCAAGCTAAAACAAGTCGTGGAGGACAAATCATGAGTGCAATGAAAATCGTCAAGACGCTTTACCTGAAAGCGCCGCCGGAACATGTCTGGAAGTTTCTGACGCAGGCGGACCAGCTTGCCCTGTGGTTTCATCGCGGCGGCGCTGATCTTGAGGCCGGCGGCGAGTATCTCATTGAGACCAACTCTTATGGCAAGGACGGCGAGCGTCTCATCTGGGGCAAGGTGCTCGAAATGAAAAAGCCCGAGCGCCTCGTTCACAGCTTCACGCATGATTATCTCAAGGGCGTTGAAACCACTTGTACGTGGACCCTGGAAGCGGTGAAAGGCGGCACATTCCTGACCCTAGTTCACGAAGGCTGGGACGACGCGGAAGACCCATTCGCCGCCGTCACCGACCACGATAAGGGTTGGGATCAACACCTTTCGCGACTGCGCACGGTCGCGAACTGAGGCGCTGCTAACGGATTTTTCATACAGGGCGGGCGTTTTTGCGCCCGCCCTTTGTGTATTCGGCCCGCAGCATCGTCTAGGCTGACGGCGCCGGGCCGATACAGGCCGATTCAGGAGGGCGAAATGAACTTCACCAAATCTGCACTCGCGAGCGCTGCACTGATAGCGATGCCGTTCATCTCGGGCGCGAGCTACGCGAGCGAAACGGTCGATATTCGCGAGTGGGAGGTTCCTTATGAAAACTCCCGGCCGCGCGATCCGTTTGCGGTGGACGAGACCTCGGTGTGGTTTGTCGGTCAGGCCGGCGGCTATATCGCCCACCTCAATCCGAAGTCGGGCGAGATGTACAAGATCGATCTTCGCGAAGGCGAGGGCGCGCACAATCTCATCGTCGCGCCGGACGGCATCGTCTGGTATGCGGGCAACCGCCTCGGCGTGATCGGGCGCGTTGATCCGAAGACGCAAGCGATCGAAGAAATTCCAATGCCATTAGAGACGGCGCGCGATCCGCACACGCTGATCCTCGACGAGGAAGAAGAGCATATCTGGTTCTCGCTGCAAGGCGCCAACATGATCGGCCGCCTCACGATCGAAGACCGCAAGGTCGATCTGGTTCCCGCGCAAACCGAGCGTTCGCGCCCTTACGGCATCAAATTCGGCCCGGACGGGTCTATATGGGTGTCGCTGTTCGGAACCAACAAGCTTGTCAATCTTGATCCGGAAACCATGGAGCAGCGCGAACTCGTTCTGCCGCGTGAGGAGATTCGCCCGCGCCGCCTTGAAGTCACCGATGACGGGCGCGGTTGGTATGGCGACTACGCCAAAGGCGTTCTCGGCGTTTACGATCCCGAGACGGAGGCGTTCAAGGAATGGCCGATGCCGCAGGGCGAAGGCGCCAAGCCCTACGCTATGGCGAAGGATGGCAAGGGCCGGATCTGGATGGTGGCGACCGGTGTTCAGCCAAATATTTTTGTAGGCTTCGATCCGAAGACGGAGAAGTATTTCTCAGCGACCGAAGTGCCCTCCGGCGGCGGAACAATACGCCACATGCATTATCACGCCCCGACCGGCGCCATCTGGTTCGGCACGGACACCAATTATGTCGGCCGTGCGATTGTTGAACCGCCGGTGACCGATTGAAAATGAAGCGGTTAGCAGCGGCTTCGCTCACGGTTTCAGTTTTGGCGGCGACGCCGGCCTTTGCGCTGCCCAACGGTGCGCCATGGGGTTCCGCAAACCCGAAGGTCCAGCCAAACTGTTCGTCCTGTCACTTTGACGGAGTGGCAGTGACGGAGTCCGGCGCGATTGTGTTGAGTGGTCTGCCCGATCATGCGGTTGGGGGAGAAGTCTACGAACTGACCTTGAAATTCAAAATCCCGGTTGAGGGCCTTGCGGGATTTTTGATTTCCGCCAATGACGGCGCGTTCTCGGCGCAGCGTCCTGATTTGGAATTTCGGGGATCCGAAATCCGTTCAATCTCGCCATCAGCCGGAAGCGATGCTCAGTGGACATTCACCTGGGCGGCGCCAGCTTCATGGGAGAAGCCCGTCGTTTTCGAGATCGGCGTCAACGCCGCCAATGACGATGCGTCGCCATTTGGGGACGAAATTCATTTCAGGACCTACAGCGTCGACGCAAAGTAGCTCGCTACGTCCAGCGCTTCGACAGCTTCTGATCGATTGCGTTCGGCGCCTGTTTTTCCGCGCCTTGATAGCCGGTGATCTTGTCGGCCACGAAGGGGTTGTTCGCCCGTTCACGATTGAAGGTCGAGACCGGGCCGTGGCCGGGCACGAATTGCAGATCGCCGAGCGGCCACAATTTCTGGGTGATGGAATCGATCAGGGTCTGATGATCGCCGCGCGGGAAATCCGTGCGGCCAATGGAGCCGGCGAACAACACATCGCCGACAAAAGCGATATTGGCGCCCTTGTGATAGATCACCACATGGCCCGGCGTATGTCCCGGCGTGTAGGTCACGCCGAACTTAATCCCTTCAAGATCGAGTTCGTCGCCGTCGTTCAGCCATGTGTCCGGCGCGCAATTCTCGCCCATGCCGGGATGGCCGTATTTCGCCCAGTGATCCGAAATCTCATCGAGCCAGAACGTATCCTCCTTATGCGGACCGATGATCGGGGCGCTCGTCGCGCGTTTCACAGCCTCGGCGCCGCCCGCATGATCGAGATGACCGTGGGTCAGCCATATCTGTTCTATCCGCGCATCCATGGCTTTCGCCGCGTCAAGAATCTTCTGCGCCTCGCCGCCGGGATCGACCACGGCGGCCTTGCCCGAAGGTGCGCGAATGATCGAGCAGTTCTGCTGGAACGGCGTGACCGGAACGATCTGAACGGTAAAGGGCGGTTGCTGTTGTGTCATACCAAAGATGTATGACGCAGCGAAAGTCTAAGCAAGCTCAAGTGCCGATCGACTTCAGCGTCACCAGCGCTGTCGCAACCATCTCGCGCTTGTCGCCGGTTTCCGCATAGACGTCGGAGCGGATGACGCCGACGGACGAGCCGCGCGATAGCGCCGTTGCTTCCGCGACAAGCATGCCGCCTTGTGCCGGCTTCATAAAATTGATCTTGAGCTCGATGGTGAGGCAGGCCTTGCCCTCGGGCAGGACCGAGGCGTAGCAGGCGCCGGCCGCATGATCAGCAAGGCCGGTGACGACGCCCG
>CAZAOB010000017.1:44160-53092 GCA_964486635.1 uncultured Caulobacterales bacterium
ATGGACATAGCCGAGGAACTGCACCAGCTCTTCCTTCGGCGCGACTTCCAAGGCGACGAAGCCTTCTTCCAGCGTGCGGACACGAAAGCCGGACTCCTTGGTGAAGCCGCGGGCGGTGGTGATGTGCTCGAAGGTTTGTTTCAGATCGCTGCGCATGAGTTGAGGCTAACCGCCGCTGAAAACCGGCGCCAGCGTCATGCGCAGTTGGAACTGCTAATCGCGCGCGCGTTCGCGATATTCGCGGTCAGCAATGGTGACGACGATGCGCTCGCCGGCGGAGAGGTAAGGCGGGATCATCACGCGCACGCCATTGTCGAGGATCGCCGGCTTGTAAGAGCTCGATGCTGTCTGACCTTTGACCGTCGGTTCGGTTTCTGCGATTTCGCGGGTCGCGGTTTCGGGGAGCGTCACGCCGAGCGGGCGGCCTTCATGAGTTTCGATTTCAACCGACATGTTGGGCTCGAGGAACGCCGCCTGTTCGCCGACCAGCGCGCGTTCGATATTGATCTGCTCGAAGCTTTCGGAATCCATGAACACCAGCATGTCGCCTTCGTCATAGAGATACTGGAACTTGCGCTGTTCGAGGCGAACGCGCTCGACCATTTCCGACGCGGAGAAGCGGTCATTGTATTTCGTGCCGGACACCACGTCCTGCATCTCGACCTGGTTAAAGGCGCGCAGATTGCCCGGCGTCCTGTGCTCGGTTTTGACGACCACGACGAGCTTGTCCTTGTAGCTCAAGACCATGCCCGGACGAATGGCGTTGCCGGCGATTTTCATAAAGCGACCCTTGCGACTTGGTTTTCAGGCGCGGGTCTATAGCCGGGCCGGGCGCCCTTGGCGAGGGGGGTCAGGCTGCTTTCACCCGCTCCACAAAGCGCCGGAACAGGTAGAAGCTGTCTTCCGGGCCGGGCGAGGCTTCCGGGTGGTGCTGGACCGAAAAGGCCGGGGCGGTTTTAAGGGCAATACCCGAATTGGTGCCGTCAAACAGCGACACGTGGGTCTCGACCACATTGGACGGCAGGCTGTCCCCATCGACGGTGAAGCCGTGATTCATGGAGACGATTTCGACCTTGCCGGTGGAAAGGTCTTTCACCGGATGGTTGGCGCCGTGATGGCCTTGCGCCATTTTCTTCGTCTTTGCGCCGGCGGCGAGCGCCATCATCTGATGGCCGAGGCAAATGCCGAGCGTCGGCACCTTGTTTTCGATCAGCTTGCGGATCACCGGCACGGCGTATTCGCCAGTCGCCGCCGGATCGCCGGGACCGTTCGACAGGACGACGCCGTCCGGTTTCTTTTCCATGATGTCTTCATAGCTCGCTTTGGCGGAGACGACCGTCACGCGGCAGCCCTCGCTGGCGAGGCGGCGCAAAATGTTGCGCTTCACGCCATAATCGATGACGACGATATGCGGACCGGAACCGGTATGAGCGCCATAGCCCTGGTTCCATTCCCACCCCTTTTCGGAATGCACATAACTTTGCAGCGTCGTCACATCCTTGGCGAGGTCGCGGCCTTCCAGCCCCGCCCATTCGCTGGCGCGTTGTTGCATCGCTGCAATATCGAACTGTCCGCTGGCGCTATGCGCGATCACGCCGTGGGGCATGCCGGACTCGCGGATCAGCGCGGTGAGGGCGCGCGTGTCGATCCCGGCAATGCCGATGATCCCGCGCCGGCGCATCCAGGCCGAAAGGTCGAGCTGCGCGCGATAGTTTGACGGGCTGGTGTTCATTGCACGGAAGATTGCGCCGCGCGCCGCAGTCGAAGCGGCGGGCGAGGCGTTTTCAACGTCTTCCGCGTTGACGCCGACATTGCCGATATGAGGGAAGGTGAAGGTGATCAGCTGGCCGCAATAGGACGGGTCGGTCAGAATCTCCTGATAACCGGACATGGCCGTATTGAAGCAGACCTCGCCGACCGCTTCGCCCGCTGCGCCCAATCCTTGCCCGTAAAGCGTTGTTCCGTCAGCCAGAACCAGCGCGGCGGTGGGCCTCTCGGCGGGTGCTTGACTAATCTTCATGGATGAATATCTCTTCCCGGCCTTGTTGCATTGCAATGGCGTTCAGCGGCGCTGGCGATCGCGGCCCCACTGAGCGTAAATTGGCTGACGCGCAAATTGGCGGGAAGCTAGGCGAAGGGGCCCGAAGGGTCAACAACGGATAAGACAGAGATTATCCAACAAAACTAATCACTTAAGACGGGGCAACACGCAGCGGCGCGGATTTTGAATTCGCTTGCGCGCTGACAACGGAGAATCAGATGCTGAGAAGTCAGATCGACACAGCGTTAAAAACGGCGATGAAAGCCGGCGACGCCAAGCTGCGGGTTGCGACCCTGCGGCTGGTCAACGCCGCGATCAAGGACCGGGACATTGCTGCGCGCGGCGAAGACCGCTGCGATGGCGCAACCGAGGAAGAAATTCTGGCGATCCTCACCAAGATGGTGAAACAGCGCGAGGAAAGCGCGTCCGCGTTTGAAAATGGCGGGCGTCCGGAACTCGCCGAACAGGAGCGCGCCGAGATCGCTGTGATCCGTGAATTCCTGCCGCGCCAGCTTTCGGAAGACGAAGTCAAAGCCGCCGTTACCGATGTCATCAAGGAATATGACGCGGCGGGCCTCAAAGACATGGGCAAATGCATGGGCGCGCTTAAAGAGCGCTATAACGGCGCCATGGATTTCGGCGCCGCCGGCAAGCTGATGAAAGAGCGGCTGAGTTAAGATTGCCGTCGGTTTTCGGCAACAAGGTCATTCAGGATGCAAGCCCTCATCAATACGAGTTTGATTTTTCTCCTCGCGGTCATTCCACTAACTGGTTGCAGCACGGCTCCGAGCGACCTTGGCCGTAAAGAACTGGATCCCTACCAGAGTTGCTTATTGGCGCCGAACAATTGGCGCCTTGTCGGGCCTCCATCGGAACGCGAAATTTTGCTTGATCTACTCGATAAGGAAAGCAAAAATCGCGTTCGCAATTTTTTTCGATCTTCCGATGATCTGCGCGAGGAATGGTTTGAGTCTTCTTCCGGCAAAGAACTTCTAGTTTGTCGCTATGATCCGCAAAAGTCGTGCTATGTTGGCGGTGAGCTTCGCCGGGCATATTTTACAAGGTTTGAGTCATCGTGGGAAGTAGGGCCTGCGACGATGATAACTTGTTCGCACTGAGTCGCCTACTTTGACTCATGGGTTAGCGTCAGCACGGTGACTAACTTTGCGAGAACAACCTGTCCCGATACCGTCTGCTGCCGGGAACAATCGTTCCGTCTTTCAATTCGATTTTCACATCGCCTTCGCCGGTGGGTTCGATCTTTTCGATCTCATCGGCGTTGATCACCCATGAGCGGTGAACACGGACGGCTCTGACCCCCGCGCCGGCAAGCTGATCCTCAATGGCGCTCAAGGTGGTGCGCGCCAGATGGGTTTCCGCCCCGGCGTTCAACTCCACATAGTTTGACGCCGACTTCACCCAGATCACTTTGTCGGCGTCGACAAGAACTGAGCGGCCGCCGCATTTCAACGTCAGGCGGTGGGTTTTCTTTGCGTCCTCGCGCGCGGCGGCGATCTCCCGGCGCTGCTGCGCGAGCTGGCGCCCATAGGTGATGAAAAACGCGATGAGCACATAGGTAAGGGCGTCCTTGCGGAACTCATAAGTGAATTCGCGAACGGGATTGTCGGTGAAAATGTACGGGTAGCCATAGGCGATCATGAAGGCGAGTTTCCTGAGCGCCACCATCGCGCCGATATGGACAGCCGAAAAAACCACTATCGCTGCGGCGTGAACGGCGAGCACATAGCGCCAGCCATGCTGGCCCGGCGTCGCCAGCGTGACAGCGCGGGCGATCGCCCAATAAAGGACGAGAATGACGAAGACGCTTGAGATTTCGTAGATCGCGACCTTGGCCGGCTCGGCGTCAAGTTGATGACGCGCCATTTCCGTCATGCTTGAAAGAATGTCCACGACGAGAAAGGCGATGAAAAACCCCGCGACCCAGATGAAGGTCAGCCGGTCGGCGCGGGCGTCGGCGCGCTGGGGTGTTTCGGGCGAGGCGGGAGCTTCGGTCATGGCGCGGTTTTAATGCGGCTCGCAGCAAACCCGCAACGAGGACGCGCCGAAGAAGCCTAATTTCGTCCCTGAACGCTCGCCGCTTGTCCCAAAGTCTCGTGATTTCAGGCCGTTGATCACACCGCGCCGCCATTTACGTCTTTGCGCTGGCGGGCGGCGGCGGTCTCATTCAGCAATGAATCGACGCAACCAGCAGGGACCTTTCCATGGCCATCGCAGACACATCCGGCGCATTTCAGGCGGCGGATTCCAGACGCTACGATCTCGACTGGCTGCGGGTGATCGCTTTCGGTCTGCTGATTTTCTACCACATCGGCATGTTCTACGTGACCTGGGGCTGGCACGTGAAAAGCGCCTATGCGGGCCCTGCGGCGGAACCCTTCATGTCGATCGTCAATCCGTGGCGGCTGGCGCTCCTGTTTTTCATCTCTGGTGTGGCCATCCGCTTCGCCACCGACAAGGCGCCGGGTCGGCTCGCCTTCGCCCGTTCTCGCCTTTACCGCCTTGGCCTGCCGATCCTCATGGGCATGATCGTCATCGTCGCGCCGCAGAGCTATTTCGAATTGCGCCAGCCCGGCGCCGTCGAGCCGGGTTACTTCGCCTTCTGGGGCGATTACCTGAAGCTCGAACAGCTTTTCCCAATGATTACGCCCACATGGAACCATCTCTGGTATGTGGTTTACCTGCTTGTCTATGTGCTGCTGCTGGCGCCGATTCTACCGTTTTTGCGCCGCTTCGCCGAAGGCGCGGGTGCACGAGCGTTGAATTCGGTGGCGGGCGGGCCGGTGCGGCTGATGCTGCTGATCATCATTCCGTTCGTGATTTATGAGCTGACCCTGTCACGGCAATTCCCAACCACTCACGCGCTGTTCGACGACTGGGCGAACCATGCGCACCGCTTCACTATCTTCATGCTTGGTTACTTCGCGGCGAAGCATGACGGCTTCTGGCGGTCGGTGCATCGCGCCCTGCCGCTGGCCGCCAGCCTTGCGGTGGGGATCTGGCTGCTCGGCGCCTATGTGAGTGCGAACGAGGCGGCGGTCGCCGCATCCTGGGGCCGGATTCCGTTCATCGGCGTCATCGAGACGACGCTCGAAACCCTCTATGCGTGGAGCTGCATCGTCCTGCTGATGTCGCTGGCGCAGCGCTTCCTCAATCGCCCGTCAAAGGCGCTCACATATTTCACCGGCGCAGTGTTTTGTTACTACATCCTGCACCAGACCATCATCGTCATCGCTGGTTACTATCTAACTGAGTTGCAGCTCGGCGCCTGGCCGGAGTTCCTGACGGTCATGGGCGTAACGCTGGCGGGATGCGCCGGCGGTTATGAAGTCCTGCGCCGCATTCGTTATCTTCGCCCGTGGTTCGGCATCAAGACGCCAAAGCGGCGTGTGGTTCGCGTTGCGACTTCGCGAACGCTGGACGCTGCGGTCGAACGCGCGTGAAACTATCCCCGCAGAAGAGCGGGGACCATCATCGCTAGCGGACTGAACATCGCCATTGCGGGCGCGGGGATTGCCGGGCTTTCCGCCGCCGCATTCCTCGCCCGCGCCGGACATCGGGTGTCCGTGTTCGACAAGGCCCCGGCGCCCGCAGCGGTGGGCTCGGGGCTGATCGTACAGCCGACCGGGCAGGCGGCGCTGGCCGCGCTCGGACTAACAGATCATTTGCTGGCGCGCGGCGCGCGGCTTAGTCGTCTCGACGGCCGCACGCAAGGCGGCAAACGCAAGGTGCTCGATGTGCGTTATGATGCACTCGGCCCCGACATATTCGGCGTTTCGATTCATCGCTCGGCGCTGTTCGACATGTTGCACGCGGCCGCGCGCGAAGCGGGCGCCGAGTTGCATTATGGTCGTGAGGTTGAACGCATCGACGATGACGGCGCGGATCTGCGGCTCAATTTTTCAAACGGCGCACCGTCGGGACCGTTTGATCTTATCATTGATGCGCTCGGCGTCCGGACGCCGTTTGTCGCGCGCGGAAACTGTTTCCTCGACTACGGAGCCTTGTGGGCGAATGCGCCGTTTCCTTCTGCGCACGGATTTGAACAGAATGTTCTCACCCAGCGCTATCGCGGCGCCGGGATTTCCTCTGGCGTGATGCCGATCGGAACATTGCGCGACGGCGGTGAACCGCTCGCGGCGTTCTTCTGGACCTTGCGTGCTGATGAATTCGCATCCTGGCGCGCTGCGCCGCTTGCGCACTGGAAAGGCAAGGTAGCGGCGCTGTGGCCGGAAGCGGCGCCGGTGCTCGATCATTTTACATCGCATGATCAGTTCGTGTTCGCCCATTACGCGCATCACACGGCGCGCGCGCCGGTGGAAGGCCGTGTGGGTCATATCGGCGATGCGTGGCATGCAGCGAGCCCGCAATTGGGGCAGGGCGCCAATATGGCGCTTCTTGATGCGTGGGCATTAGCGCAGGCGCTTTGCGAAAACGACGATGTTGATGTCGCGTTAATCGACTTCGTCAAAAGACGTCGCGCCCATGTGCAGCTTTACCAGGCGATCAGCTGGCTCTTTACGCCGGTCTATCAGTCGGATCTGAAACTCATTCCTGCGTTGCGCAATCTGCTCGCCGAGCCTTTGTCGAATTTCTGGTTCATGCCGAGAGTGCTGGCGTCGATGGTGGCTGGCATGCTCGGCGTTCCGCTCAGAAATTTGCATTAACTGGCGATCTGTGCTGCGCAGTGTAACAGAAACTAGGAGTTTGCCGATGCGCCGCATCTTTGCACTTGGATTGTCGCTGTTCATGATCGCCTGCGCAAATGCGCCTGAAGCGGACCTGCCCACAACCGATGAGATTGAAACGAAGACCTACGGGTTGATGGAAAAGGAAGATGTGAAGGGGCTCGCGCTCGCTCTAATTGAAGATGGCGAGGTCAAGCACGTCGTCGCCTATGGCTATCGCAATTTGGAGCGCGAAGAACCGCTCGAGACCGACACCATCATGTATGGGGCATCGCTGACCAAAACCGCCTTCGCCTATATGGTCCTGCAACTGGTCGACGAGGGCCGTTTCGATCTCGACAAGCCGCTCGCCTCTTATCTGTCGAAGCCGCTCGAAGAATACGAAGATTATCTCGACATTGCGGAGGACGAGCGCCGCAACCGCATCACTGCGCGCCATGTGCTGACCCATTCAACCGGGTTTGCGAATTTCCGCTGGCTCGAAGATGACAAGAAACTGCAATTTCATTTCGAGCCGGGCGCGCGTTACGCCTATTCCGGCGAGGGGTTTTATCTTTTGCAACTTGCACTCGAAGACGGTCTCGGCCTCGACGTCAAAGCCGAAATGCAGCGCCGGATTTTTGATCGTTTCCACATGCCGAACACCTCGATGCAATGGCGCGAGGATTTCGCAGACAATCTCGCCGACGGTTACGACATGGACGGCAAGTTCGAGCCCCATGACGAGCGCAGCGGCGTCAGCGCGGCGGGCTCCATGGATACGACCATCGCCGATCAGGCCAACATGTGGGCGGGCATGGTCCGCGGGGAGGGTTTGTCGGCTGCATCGCGTGCGGCGCTTGTGCGTAGTCAACTGCCCATCACGACCGCCAAACAGTTTCCGACATTGTGGGATACGTTCGACGCGCGCGGCGAAGAATATTCACTCTCTGCAGGGCTCGGTCTCGTCACCTATGAAGGCGAGCACGGACTTTCCTGGTTCAAGGGCGGGCATAATGACTGGACGGGAAATTTCGCCGTCTGTCAGGAAGAAACCAAACGCTGCCTCGTTATGCTGTCAAACAGCGTTCGCGCGGAACTCATCTATCCCGAACTCGCGCGCTTCATCATGGATGACGATGCGATCCCGTTCTGGTGGGAATATGAGCATGTGGAGTAGGGATTAGACGTTATCCTTCGCGCGCTTTTTCCGCAGGTGCGGCTTCAGGGCGATTTTCCGAAGACGGATGGACTTCGGCGTCACTTCAACCAGTTCATCATCGCCAATATAAGCAATGGCCTGTTCCAGGGTCAGGCGGCGGGGCGGCGTCAGCTTTACGGCTTCGTCCTTGCCTGAAGCGCGCATATTGGTGAGCTGCTTGGCTTTCAACGGATTGACGTCGAGATCGTCGGGTTTGGCGTTTTCGCCGACGATCATGCCTTCATAAAGCGCGTCGCCCGGCGAGATGAACATGACGCCGCGCTCCTCGAGATTCCAGATCGCGTAGGGAACCGCCGTGCCATCGCCGTTAGAAATCAAGACGCCATTGCGGCGGCTTTCAATCGCGCCCTTGTGCGGCGCGTGTTCAAGATAGGAGCGGTTCATCACGCCGGTGCCGCGCGTGTCGGTGAGGAATTCGCCGTGATAGCCGATCATCGCCCGCGACGGCGCGTGCATCACAAGGCGCGTCTTGCCGGCGCCGGCTGGTTTCATCTCGACCAGTTCGGCTTTTTTCTGCGACAGTTTTTCGATGACGACGCCGGAATACTCGTCATCGACGTCAATAACGATTTCCTCGATCGGCTCCAGCAATTGGCCGTTATCGCCGGTGCGCGTTACCACGCGCGGGCGCGAGACAGCGAGTTCAAAGCCTTCACGGCGCATGTTCTCGATCAGCACGCCCAGCTGAAGTTCGCCGCGGCCCGCCACTTCAAACCCGTCTTTGGCTTCGGTTTCGGTGACCGAGATGGCGACATCGCCTTCCGCCTGACGCATCAAGCGTTCGCGAATGACGCGCGACTGCACCTTGTCGCCTTCGCGGCCCGCCAGCGGCGAGTCGTTCGGCGCGATGGTGATGGAGAGCGTCGGCGGGTCGATCGGCTGTGCGGGCAGGGCCTCGGCATTGGTCAGGTCGCAAAGCGTGTCGGAAACCGACGCCTTGGAAAACCCTGCAATGGCGATGATGTCGCCCGGCATGGCTTCCTC
>CAZAOB010000018.1:0-34464 GCA_964486635.1 uncultured Caulobacterales bacterium
CGATGCTCTGCTATGTCACGCCCAAGGAGCATCTGGGCCTGCCCGACCGCGACGACGTCAAGGTCGGCGTTGTCACCTACAAACTCGCGGCGCACGCGGCGGACCTCGCCAAGGGCCACCCGGCGGCGCAGGTTCGAGACGACGCGCTCTCCCGCGCGCGCTTCGAATTCCGATGGGAGGATCAGTTCAATCTCTCCCTCGATCCGGAAACCGCCCGCGACTTCCACGACCAGACCTTGCCCAAGGAAGCCCACAAGGTCGCGCATTTCTGTTCCATGTGCGGGCCGAAATTCTGTTCGATGAAGATCACCCAGGATGTGCGCGATTATGCGTCGGGCCTTTCCGATAATGAAAAGAAAGACCTAGAGCGCGCGACCCAGGAAGCCCGCGCCGGCATGGCGGAAATGAGCGAGAAGTACAAGGAAATGGGCGCCGAGCTCTATCTCGAGGAAGAGGCGGTGAAGAAGGCGAACAAGGGGTTGTGATCAACTATCACCAAGCAACAGATCGCGCTGCGCATAATCATCTAATCTGATCAACCCAACCAAAAGCCACTGGTTTTTGGTTCCATGTTCGACATTTCGTCTACTGTGTGTGCTGAATGCGAGTGCAATGCCGGCATTGAAATATTGTTGTTCGTACTTTTCCTTTAGTGTCTCAAGGGCCTTCTGCTGCCCACAATTTTTGCGAAACCTGAAGAACGCGCTGGAAGTTTCCCAATCATCACATTCATGCTTTCTGGTTTTTCCAGAAGAGTCTACCCATTTGGCGGTGAATTGAATTGGGCAGGGTTCGAGCGGCTTTGCGGTTTTGTCGAATAAAGACATTTGAGCCGCCAAGTCAGCATGTTTTGTGCGCTCGTTGGCAAGCTCAGATTCAGACTTTTCTTCATAGAGAATTGTCAAAGCTTTAGGGCGTAGCAAAGTTAGTGACTCGTGACGCGAGTCCGCATCCTCAAATGATTCCCTAATTAGTGGATTTAGAAACCTTGCCCGTTCTGACTTTTTTAGTTCGCTACCTACCGTGATTGACTCTGGCACTACTTTTTGGCTTTCCGGTCTCGAATCGTCTGGAGAGGTGCTAAACCTGTACGATATCCAGCTCCAACGCTTGAACTTTTGATTGTCGTTTAAAATGCGAAATGGAACCGGATATTGGCGACGCCATTTTCCATCACGTCCGATGCCTGCGCAACAAACGGTTTCGAAGTATTTGCTAGAGCGATGCGGCTGCGCCTTCACTAGAATGAAGCACTCGTCGCTTTCCGCTTTTAGGTGGCTCAATTCGAGTAACCTCTAGGTGTTCTGCATCAATATTGTATTCTCTAAATATTCTATCAGTAATAATTTTCCTGTGGCAAGTGAGCGCGTCCTTTTCGTAGCAGAGAAGGCAAGCGCTCTTTTCCCCGGCAATCTTGGCAATCTCGCCGATGGCGATTTTAGCATCCTTGCGGCGGACAACATTGGCGTAAATTTGTTTGAATTTCCGCATGTCGCCAGCGCGAGCAGCTTCGCGGCCTTCTTTGGGATCGCCAAGCTCACGGAAATGCAGGTAGTCGATCCCAACCCGTTCTAAGGCTCCTGATAATGCCGTCTTAGAAAAGCCTTTTCTCCGCGATTGCGCTCGCTCCCGGACATCAATCAGTATGCCTATGCCCTCGGCTCGAAGAGAATCGATGAAATCTGCCAGCGCGGCACCTTCATAGCCGATAGTAAAGAGCATAAGAATTCTCCGGTTGACGCATTGGAAGCTGGCTAGAACTGGTTACTAGAGTATTAACCCAGTGGGTTACAACCTGGATAGTGATTAAGCCGTGACCACTTTGCTTTCTCTTGCCGTATTTTTGTCGATTGAACTGCATGATGACTTGGCCCCTGCAACCTGCACCTATGCCGACTGGGCGTGGTCTGCGGCGGAGCGCCGGGCGGTCGACATCCGCGAGGTTGAAAAGCCCTATTCATCGCTAAGGGATGATGAGCGCGACGCGCTGACCGGCTGTTCGATCTGCCGCGAGGATCAGGTGGTGATTGCATTATAGCGCGCCGCCTCGCGCTTCATCCTTCGAGACGCCAAAATCCCCGATCCCCAAAATCCCCGATCCTTCGAGACGCGCGCATTTTATGCGCGCCCTCAGGATGAAGGGGATTTTGGCGTCTCGAAGGACGAAGCGCGGTGATTAAACTGTTGGCGAGCTTCCCGGCCGCCAGAAAGACTTCATGCATTTCTCGCCGTCGGGAGACTGAGCGCGCGCTTCCCCGGCTGCCGTCGATCCCCTATAGTTCGCATCACGCAAGCGGGGGAGAGCTGATGTTGCGCATTCTGATCATTGTGGCCGCGGCCATTGTCGCGCTGCCGGTGCTTGGTTTTGGCGGCGTTTACATGATGAGCGAAGCGAAGCTGCGCGACGTTGTGCGCGGGCCCGTATTCGATCATCCGATCCCGGAGGATGCGGCTGCGATCGAGCACGGGCGGCGCATTGCGCGCACACGCGGCTGTTTCGGCTGTCACGGTCAAAAGCTTGAGGGCGTCGACTTTTCCGAGCAATGGAGCGACTGGGTCGAGCGTGCTGTCGCGCCGAACCTCGCCGCTCACGCCAAGGCGCATGACGCGGCGAGCCTCGAAGCGGCGATCCGTCAGGGCATTGGCGCCGACGGCCGGGCGCTGATGTCGATGCCGTCCTATAATTTCGTCCGGCTGACGGACGAAGACCTTGCCGCGCTGATCGCGTTTTTGAAATCCGCCCCGGTCGCGGAAAACAAACTGCCGACGCCGAAGCTCGGCTGGAGCTTTCGCTGGCGGATGATCGCCGGGGGCGAAACCCATATGAATGACTGGGCGCAGCTTGTGCCGCCCCTGCGCGTCGACGCCGGCGCCGAGCCGCAGCGCGCCCATGGCGAATATCTCGCCATGACCATGTGCAATGAATGTCACGGACTCGATTTGCGCGGTCAGGCGCTGTTTGAGGGCGACTATACGCCGGACCTCGCCATTGTCGCCGCTTACCCGCGCGACGCGTTCGAGACGCTGATCACTACCGGCGTCGCCATGGGCGGGCGCGAGATCGGGTTGATGTCGCTGGTCGGGCCTGACCGTTTTCCCGAACTGACGGCGGAGGAGATGGACGATCTTTATCTGTTCCTGCAGTCCCTCGCCGACGAGCCCGCGCCAGAGAACGTCTTCTGGCGCATCCAGCCGCGATAGGCGGCGGCGGAGGGTATGGAAAACGCCGCACACTCATAAGGCGAGGAGCGGCGCCGCATTTTACATCATTTGTGATGAATTCTTTCATCAAACCCAGTCTTGGTGAAAAGTTATCCACGTAAATCCGGGCAGGGTTATTCTCAATTCAAGTTAAAGCTCGCGACTCGCCACGGTTCACCCGTGGCGTCCATCGCCTGTGTCCTCAATCCTGCGCAGGTTTCGAGTTCCGGAGATGGACCCCACGCCTAAAGCGTGGGGAGCCACGGATGTTGAGGCAAGCGCACTCCATCCGGATGCGGAGGATGCGCGCGCCAGCAAGGAGGCCCGTGGAACAATAGCGAAGCAGAATCGTCCAAATGGCGCCAGACTCGCCGCAACCCCAATAAACAAGCGGGTCAGAAAAATACAGACAGGGACATGGTTGCGTTGTTCCACGGCCCGGCTGCGCCTCCACTGGAGCTCTTGGCCCGTTTTCCCTGGGCGATTTCTCGTGCGCAGTTTGGCCGGACGCCCTCAAAAAGTGCTAGGATGCGGCTTCACTCAACCAAGGGGAGACGACATGAAATACATTCCAGCCATTCTCGCCGCCGCCTTTATCGCCGGTCCCGCCGCCGCGCAGATTTCTGCGCCCGCAGCGGAAATCGATCGGCCCGTGCGTAAATTGCCGGACAGCGTCAAGCTGCCGGACGCACTGGCGCCGGGTCAGCACCGTGCAGCGGGCTGCATAAAGCAACAGCTTTATAATGTTCAATCGGTCGCCGGTTACAGCGTGTCTTTCACCGTTGCGACATCCGAGGGCGACCGGCTGTTCAATCTTGAGAGCGATGCGATCCGCTTCATACCTGAAGGTGCGCCGCTGCCGCTGGCGACCACAGCGCAGACCATGAAGTGGACGCGATTCCTCGACACGCTTGAGCGCGCCGCCGCCGCCCGCCGGTCCGTGCTTGTCGATTACGAAACGCCGTCGCGGAAAGTCTTCGGCGTTTACATCCAGTGGGAGAATGCATGCGCCGGCTGATGCGCCCATTTTAGGCAGGGGCGGGGCTTGACGAGTCTATATACAATGTATATACAAAGTATATTCGTTGATTTGACCCAGCAAGCGCCCGCCGTTGTGGACCGACAAAGTGGCTGAAAAGAAGAAAAAGAACGCCAACAAGAAGGACAGCCAGTTGATTATTCGCATCAACCGCAAGGACCGGGACCGGTTCATCGCCCGATGCGAAGATCACGACACCAGCGCCGCCAGAGAGATCCGTCGCTTCATTCGCGAATATCTCGGCGACGCGAAGCCGGAAAAGTAGCGGCGCGTCATCAGGGCCAAACGACGACGAAGACGAATACAACACATAAGAAAAGTTTTCGGGCGCCCCAAGCGGCCCAGAACTTCAGCGCCGGAGGGGATCACCTTCCGGCGCCTTTTCCTTCTGGCGCGGCTATGCGCCGACCAGCCACAAAACGACCGGAATGGTCGCCGCAGCTGCGATCACGCCGAGCGCAATCGCGCCTGAGACCGCCGCGACGCTGGCGTTGAATTTCACCGCGAAGAGATACGGGTTGATGCCGGTGGGCAGCGCCGCAAACAGCGTCACCAGCGCCGTCTCGCGGGGCTCGAGATGAAAGACCAGCGCCGCGAGCGCCCAGGCGATCGCCGGAAACAAGAGCATCTTCAGGCCCATGATCGTGCCGACGGCCGGAAGCGCGCCGCGCAATGGATAGCCCGCGACGCCGAGGCCAAGTCCGAACAGGCCGGCCGGGATTGCCGCGTCGCCGCCAAGATCGATGAGCCGCTCGCCGACCACCGGCATGGCAAGGCCCGAAGCGTTCCACAATCCGCCGGCGGCGAGCGCGAGCACAACCGGATTTTTGGCCAGCGAGAGGAATACGCCAGACGTGACCTTCGCGAGATTGACGCCGCGTTCTGCGTTGGCGAGTTCCGCCCAGAGCGTGCCGAAGAACCAGTGGCTCGACGCATGCACGGCGATGATGAGTGCAGCGGTGATCAATCCTTCTTCGCCAAAGGCGAGGTAAGCAATGGAGAGCCCCATCATGCCGAGATTGCCAAAGGTCGCCGCAAATGCGGTCGCCGATCCGCCGGCGTCGCCGAGCCCCTTCACGCGCCGAGCCGCGAGTAACACGATGAGCCAGATGATCGCTGCCGCGGTGTAATAAGCGCTCCACACGCCGGTCGCCGACATCGACAGATCGACCGTCTGCATGGTGCGGAACAGAAGCGGCGGAATGCAGAAGTAAAGAACGAAATCGTTGAGGCCCTTAACCCCTTCGCGTGCGATCAGGCCGGACTTGGCTGCGCCATAGCCGCAGGCGATGATGACAAAAACCGGAGCGATGACATTGAGAATGTCATTCATGACGAACGAGTTCCATCAGGCAGCGATGTCAGCATTGATGCGGCTTGTCGAGAGCGAGTTTGCGTTTTTTGCGTCGCATCTCGCCAGACGGGTCAGGCTTGGTCTATAGATTGACGATGATTGCAATCTTTGAACAGGTTTTGCCCGATCCGGCCGTGCGCGAAATCAGGGCGGCGTTCGACCGCATCGCCTTTCGCGACGGGCGGGCCAGCGCCGGTCCGCAGGCATCGCTTGTGAAAGACAATCTTCAAGCTGTTCCTGATGACCCGGTCGCCGAGCCGATCCGGCGCGCGATAGGCGACGCGATTTTCAGGCATCCGGAGTTTCGCCTCGCGGCGCGGCCAAGAAAGCTCTCGCCGATCATGCTGAGCCGCTATCAGCCGGGCATGTCTTACGGCGCTCATGTGGACCATCCGATTTCCGGCGGCGATATGCGCCGCGATGTGTCGTTCACCTTGTTCCTGAGTGAACCGGATGCATGCGAAGGCGGCGCGCTGGTGATCGAAGACGGTGCGGGAGAAAGAAAAATAAAACTCGCTGCGGGATCGATGGTGATCTACCCGTCGACCATGCTTCACCGCGTTGAAGAGGTGACACGTGGTGAACGCCTTGCAGCGGTGGGCTGGGCGCATTCCATGGTGCGTGACGCTAGGAAGCGTGAGATTTTATACGATCTCAACGTGGCGCGCCTCGATCTGTTTGAACAGCACGGGAAGTCGAAAAACTCCGACCTGCTCGCCAAAACCGCCGCAAACCTGTTGCAAATGTGGGCCGAGCTTTGACGTCGCCGGACACAAAATCGCGGCTCAATCCCGTTTACGCTGCGAGGCCGCAGTCAATTTTTCCGACCATGTCTCGGCTGGCGCGCGAATATGGCGCGATCAATCTGGGGCAGGGCTTTCCCGACGAGGACGGACCAGCAGAAATTCTCGAACTCGCGGCGAAGGAGTTGATCGCCGGTCCCAACCAGTATGCGCCCGTTGAGGGCTTGCCCGAATTGCGGGAAGCGGTGGCGCGGGACAACGAGCGGTTTTATGGGCTCGACATCGATCCCGCGACGGAAACGCTCGTCGTGTCCGGCGCCACTGAGGGTTTGGCGGCCGCCTTTCAAGGATTCTTGACGCCTGAAGACGAGGTGGTGTTGCTCGCGCCGTTTTATGAGTGTTACGCGCCGCAAATCGAAGCAACTGGCGCCGCTATTCGCTTCGTTGATCTGGCGCCGCCATCATGGCGGCTCGATCATGCGGCGCTCGATGCGGCGATCACGTCCAAGACAAAACTCATCGTTATCAACACGCCGCATAATCCGCTCGGCAAAGTGATGTCGCTTGATGAGCTGGAAATCGTGGCGGACGCCGCGCGCAAACACGATCTCCTGGTCGTGTGCGATGAGGTCTATGAACATCTGATCTTCGACGGTAAACCGCATGTTCCGCTGATGACATTGCCGGGCATGCGCGAACGGTGCATTCGCATCGGTTCGGCGGGCAAGACTTTTTCGGTCACCGGTTTTCGGATTGGCTATGTCACCGGTCCTGAGCCGTTGATCACTGGGGTGATGAAAGCGCATCAACATTTGTCCTACACATCGCCGCCAAACCTGCAAAAAGCCGTGGCGGCGGGGCTCGCGCTGGGCGATGATTATTATAAGCGGTTCAGGGGCGATATGCAGGCGAAGCGAGATCGCATGTCTGAAGGACTCGCGCGCGCCGGCTTCGATGTGCTGGCGTGCGAGGGCACGTATTTCGTCACGGTTGATATTCGTTCGGTCGACCGCGACGACGACGCTGCGTTCTGTCGCGAGATCACTGCGAAAGCGAAAGTCGCCGCCGTTCCGATTTCTGCGTTTTACCATCCGTCTCAAAAAGATACGCCGCGCTATTACGCGAGGTTTTGTTTCTGCAAGCGGTTCGACGTCATTGATGAGGCCGTGTCGCGTCTTGAGTCGTATTTTTCGTAAGTCCGAAAGGGCGGGGAGAGCATTTGATGTACAAAATGTTGGTGTTGGCCGCCGCGATGGTCCTGATTTCAGCTTGCGTTAAAGCGGCGACGACAACAGTTGGCGTCGCGGCAGGCGTCACCAAGACAGCGGTCAAGACCACGGCTGGCGTATCGGGCGATGTGGTCGAAGCAGCGTTCACTGGCGCCGACACCAAGTCCTCCCACCATGATGACGATCCGCGCCCGTTCGATGAAACCCGAAACGCAATGGCGGATGTGAACGCGGCGCTAGCAGCGGCAAGCGCAAGCCGCCGAAATGTGCTGCTCGTGCTCGGCGGCAACTGGTGTCACGACAGTCGCGGTCTGGCGGCGAAGTTTGAACGGCCGGAATTGCGTGATGTCATCGCAGGCGGTTACGAACTTGTGTGGGTTGATGTGGGCTATCGCGACCGCAATCTTGATATCGCAGCGCGATTTGGCGTCGCGGATTTATACGGCACGCCGACAGTGCTCATCTTGTCGCCAGAGGGCGATCTGTTGAATCGGGACAGCGTACATGATTGGCGGACTGCCGATTCCAAACCTTATGACGAAACGCTCGCCTATTTCGAGCGCTACGCAGGCAATCGGTAAATACTAGTCGCCTGCGAGACGCAACAGGTACTGGCCGTACTGGTTCTTGCGCAGCGGTTCGGCCAATGCCTTCAATTGAGCCCGGTCGACAAAACCGGAGCGATAGGCGATTTCTTCGGGGCACGAAATTTTAAGCCCCTGCCGGGTTTCAATCGTTTGAACGAAGTGCGCCGCTTCGAGCAGTGACTCATGGGTCCCGGTATCCAGCCACGCAAATCCCCGGCCCAACATCTGCGCGCGTAGAGCGCCATCATGCATGTACATTTCATTGAGGGTCGTGATTTCAAGCTCGCCGCGCGCGGAAGGTTTGACGCGCTTGGCGCGCTCGACCACACTCTCATCGTAAAAATACAGCCCCGTTGCCGCAAAGTTCGACTTTGGCTTGGCCGGCTTTTCTTCGATAGAAACAACATCGCCGTCCGCATTGAATTCAACTACGCCATAGCGCTCCGGATCGGTCACCTGGTACGCGAAGATAACGGCGCCTGAATCGATGCTCGCTGCTTCTCGCAACTGTTTAGTGAGGCCTTGCCCGTAAAAGATATTATCGCCAAGCACCAGCGCACACTTGTCGCCAGCAATGAATTCCTCGCCGATAATAAATGCCTGCGCGAGCCCGTCGGGAGACGGTTGCACTGCGTAGCTAATCTTAATGCCCCATTCGCCGCCATCGCCGAGAAGCCGCTCGAAAGAGGCGCGGTCTTCCGGTGTTGTGATAACCAGGATGTCACGAATGCCCGCGAGCATGAGAACGCTCAACGGATAGTAGATCATCGGTTTGTCGTAGATGGGCATCAATTGCTTCGAGACGCCGCGCGTCACCGGATAGAGCCGCGTTCCCGATCCGCCTGCGAGAATGATCCCCTTCATTGGTCCTGTCCTTCATAGTTGAGCGCCGACAATGTGCGCCGCAGGCTCGCGCGCCAATCAGGCTGCGCAATGCCGAATTCCCGTTCGATGCGCGCACAATCTAGTGTCGTGTTCTTTGGTCGCCGCGCGGGCGTTGGATAGTCTTCTGTTTTGATGTGCGAAACCTTTACGGGCGAGCCGGCGACTTCGAAAATTTTCTCCGCAAATCCGGCCCAGCTTACCGGCGGCGATCCCTGAAAGTGGTAAATGCCCGCGCCAGGCGCGCCGCGGTGCTTCTTGCCGGCGATGATGAGAATGGCCGCGGCGATGTCTGACGCCGCCGTGGGCCCGCCGATCTGATCCGCAACGATGTTGAGTTCGTTCCGTTCAGCGCCGAGACGAAGCATTGTCTTGACGAAGTTTGCGCCGAATTCCGAGAACACCCATGAGGTGCGCAAGACCACTGCATCCGGATGCGCCTGCATGACGGCGCGTTCGCCCGCGAGCTTGGTTGCGCCGTATTGGTTGATCGGATTTGTGGCGCTGTCCTCGGAGAGGCGCCCGTCGGCTGCGCCGTCGAATACATAGTCCGTGGAAATGTGGATGAAGGGCGACTTGCGCGCCGCTGCGGCCTCCGCCATCTCGGCCGGAGCTTCGGCATTGAGCCGTGACGCCGCTTCTGCTTCCGTCTCCGCTTTATCGACGGCGGTGTAGGCGGCGGCATTCACCACAACATCCGGCTGATGCTTTTCAATGGCAAGTCGAACAGCGCCGGACTGCAGCAAGTCCGCCTCGTCGCGCCCGACACAGATCACATCGGCGCTCGTTTGTTTCAAGGCGCGCGCGACTTGTCCGTTCTTGCCGAATACGAGTATGCGCATGAAAACGCCGAAGCCTTTCCTGTCAGCCGTTCAAACCTTGCCGCTTGGCGACGTCGAAACCCCGCTGACGAATTTTCTCCCACCATTCGCGGTTGTTCAAATACCATTTTACGGTATCGCGCATGCCCGCCTCGATCGTGTGCGCCGGTTTCCAGCCGAGTTCGCGTTCGATCTTGTCGCAATTGATGGCGTAGCGGTGATCGTGCCCCGGGCGGTCAGCGACAAACTTGATGAGCTGGTCGTGCGGCGCATGCGGCGATGACTTAAGTTCTTCATCCAGCACTTTGCAGATCATCTTGACGAGATCGAGATTAGTGCGCTCGGCGCGCCCACCGATATTGTATGTCTCGCCGGGCTTACCCTCGCGCGCGACCAGGAGCAGCGCGTCAGCGTGATCTTCCACGTGCAGCCAATCGCGAATGTTGTCGCCCTTGCCGTAAATCGGAATGTCACGGCCTTCGAGAGCGGCGATGATCACAACCGGAATGAGTTTTTCCGGGAACTGGAATGGTCCGTAATTGTTCGAGCAATTGGTAACGATCACCGGCAGGTGAAAGGTCTCCCGCCAGGCGCGCGCCAGCATGTCAGAAGATGCTTTCGCAGCGGAATAGGGCGAGTTGGGTTGATAGGGCGATGTTTCGGTAAACTCGCCGGTTGGCCCTAGCGAGCCATACACTTCATCGGTTGAGATGTGATGAAAGCGAAAATCTTTCGGCGCGTCGCCTGAAGCGACATAGCCGCGTGCAGCTTCGAGCAGTGAATAGGTTCCAACGATATTCGTCTGGATAAAGGCGCCCGGTCCGTCAATCGACCGGTCCACATGGGTTTCAGCGGCAAGATTCATCACCGAGTGAGGTTTGAATTCCTTCATGAGAGAAGACATCGCATCGAAGTCGCAAATATCTTCCTGGGCGAATTGGTATCTGTCGTCGCTCGCAACCATGGCGACATTGTCCGGGTTGGCGGCGTAGGTGAGCTTGTCGACATTAAGCACGTCGTCGCCCGCAGCGATGGCGCGCCGAATGACCGCCGAGCCGATAAAGCCGGCGCCGCCGGTAACCATGAGTCTCATTGTTCGTCTCCAAGCGGCGCAGTCCGAAGCGCCGGAACTTTCTGCTTTGTGCGAGGCAGCAAGAAGCGCGCCGTGTTTCTCCCGTTCAGGGTGTGTCTAGCACGGCATCTCCCGGTGTGAAGGGGGCGGCGGCGGACTCATCAAAATGCTCGGCCGCAAAACCCCAGCGCAAACGGCGGGGCTCTGAAAAGCATAAATATGCCAATGGCTTGGTGGGTGGGGCTGCCCGAGCGAGCCACTGGCGGCGGCGGTCCGCCGGGGCGAACCTGCCGCCCCGCAGTATCGCTCGTGTGATGCGGGTCGGGCAGCCGCAAGTCTCGCCACATTTGTGTCCGGAAAAAGTCTCGAAATGACCATTGCCGCAGCGACGGTAATCCGGATGCGGTGCGTTTACCTTTTGACTTGCATGGGCGCGCCGCCGCCTTCGATCCACTTTTTCTTCGACTGAGCCAATTGGAAGGCCCGACGTATGACCGAACCCCGCAAACGCCGGAATTTGAAACTGCCGCTGCTGGCGGTCGGGCTGGCAGTGCTGTTGGTGGGCGCAGTAGCCGTCTTCGCAAACAGCAACACGCAGCCCGAGCTGCAGACGGAAGTGGTCACGCGCGGCGATATCGAGGTCACGATCTCGGCCGCCGGAAAAATCCAGCCGAAAAATTTCGTCGATGTCGGGGCGCAGGTTTCGGGACAGCTGGAAGCCTTTCTCGTCGAGGTCGGAGACTATGTCGAGAAGGGCGATCTGCTCGCAGAAATCGATGAGACTTTGGCGAAAGCAAAGGTGGAGGCCGATCGCGCGCAACTCAAGGAACTCGAGGCGTCATTCGCGCAGCAGCAAGCTTCGCTGGAATTGTCCAAGGCGAACTTCGCCCGCGCCGACATGTTGTACAAAGCGGACGCCATTTCCCAGGCCGAGTATCAGGCGGCGGTCGCCGACCGTAAAATTGCCAACGCCCGGCTCACCCAGCTCGAGGCGCAAATAGAACGGCAGAATTCAACGCTTGAGGCGGACCTTGCGACGCTTGAATTTACAAAGATCTACGCCCCGATTTCTGGAACCGTCGTCTCGCAATCAGCCGTCGAGGGACAAACCCTCAATGCGAACCAGACGACACCGACGATATTGCGCATTGCTGACCTGACCGTGATGACAGTGGAGGCGGATGTTTCCGAAGCCGACGTCTTGCGCGTCGAAAAGGGACAGGACGCTTACTTCACGACATTGGGCGGCGGCAAGGAGCGCTGGTCGACATCAGTGCGTCAAGTGCTGCCGCAGCCGGAGGTGTTGAACGACGTTGTTCTCTACAAAGTGCTGCTCGACATCGACAACGAAGAAGAGCGGTTAAAACCTGAAATGACGGCTCAGGTTTTCTTTGTATCAGGCAGCGCAAAGGATGCGGTGATTGCCCCCGTCGCTGCACTGCGTGACGCCAGGGAGCGTCCAAACCGCAATAACGCATCAGGCGAAACACGCAGACGCCAGCGCGACAGCGCCGGCGGCGTCATGGCGGCAAATGCGAGTGAACCGACAGGCGGTCAAAGAGGCGATGGGTCTGAACGCGGCGGCGAGCGCGCGCAAATGCGGGCTGCGATGGATGCAAATCCAGACGCCCAGCGCAAAATTGCGATGGTGCTCGTCGACGGCGCGCCGCAGCCGCGACCCGTGCTCGTCGGGATATCAAGCAGAACGCAAGCGCAAATCCTGTTCGGACTTGAGCCTGGTGAGACCGTGGTTACTGGCGAAACGCAGACGCAATCTGCCGTGTCTTCGTCGAACAATGGTGATCGCAGAAACCGCCCGCCCGGCATGGGCCGGCGTGGTCCGCGATAGGAGCTGCTGCGATGTCCTCGCTCATTGAGCTGCAAAACGTGGCGCGGGTTTACGGTCGCGGTGAAGCGCAAGTGCGCGCGCTGGACGGCGTTGATCTGACGATTGAAGCCGGTGAATTCGTCGCCATCGTCGGACAATCCGGCTCCGGCAAATCGACACTGATGAATGTTCTGGGGTGCCTCGACCGGCCCACAGCGGGATCATATCGCGTGCGCGGCGCCGATGTGTCCCAGCTCAACCCCGATGAGCTCGCAACGCTTCGGCGCGATACATTTGGCTTTGTGTTTCAGCGCTACAATCTCCTGGCCACGGTGTCAGCAGCTGAGAACGTTGAAATGCCGGCCATTTACGCCGGCGACAAGGCCGAGCAAAGAAAAGCTCGCGCGCAAGATCTTCTCGACAAGCTTGGTATTGGCGATCGCAGCAGTCACCGGCCTAGTGAACTTTCCGGCGGTCAGCAACAGCGCGTCGCCGTCGCGCGCGCGCTGATGAATGACGCCGAAGTTATTCTCGCCGACGAGCCCACCGGCGCGCTCGATTCCGGATCGAGTGCGGAATTGCTGTCCCTGCTGGAGGAACTGCATGCTGGCGGAAGAACAATCATCCTCATTACGCATGACAAATCCGTGGCGGCGCGCGCGCATCGCGTCATCGAAATCGCCGATGGCAAAATCGTTTCCGATTCCGGCGCCGCGGACACTTCAGGAACGACACAGCCGTTTAAAAAGCACGTCGAAGCCTCTTCATTCCTGCTGCAGGTTAGTGAAGCTGTAAAAATGGCGTTTCGCTCACTGCGCGCAAATCTGTTTCGGACATCATTGACCCTGCTTGGCGTCGTGATCGGCGTCTCGGCGGTTGTAGCGATGCTGGCGATCGGCGAGGGCAGCCAGAAGCAAGTCGTGCAGAGCATCGAAACCATGGGCGCCAACTTGCTGTTTGTAAGGCCCGGCGCCCCTGGAACGCGCATGCGCGGCTCGGCTATCGCAACACTGACCATGGAAGACGGAGAACGTCTTGCTGAGCTCGAAAACATCATCGCAGCGGTGCCGACACGCAGCGGCCGCGAAACGTTGCGCGTCGATGAGTCAGACTATCAGACCTCGATCGACGGCGTGACGGCCGATTGGCCGCTGGCGCAGAATTGGCCCATGGCCTACGGCGCTTTTTTCACAGAAGACGATCAGACGCGTCGCGCAGCGGTGGTGGTTCTGGGCGCCACCGTTGCAGGCAATCTATTTTCTAATCCGCAATCGGCGATTGGAGAGTATGTGTTCATCGGCGGCGCTCCTTTCGAAGTCGCCGGCGTGCTCTCGGCGAAAGGCGCGACCGCCTGGGGACAGGACATGGATGATATCGCGCTCGTGCCGCTGACCACTGGTCTAATGCGCCTTTTCGGGCAGCAATATTTGTCTTCCATAACGCTTGCCATCGACGACACGAAACGCATCAGCGACACCGAAGCGGCAGCGCACGCGCTATTGCTGGCGCGGCACGGCGTTGAAGATTTTCAGCTGCGCAATACGGCGTCAATTCTGGAGTCTGTTGAAGAAACCCAGAATGCGTTCTCTATCTTGCTCGGGTCGATCGCCGCGATCTCGCTTGTGGTCGGGGGCATTGGCGTCATGAACATCATGCTCGTCAGCGTCAGTGAGCGCACACGCGAAATCGGCGTTCGCATGGCCACTGGCGCCCGCCGGTCAGACATCATGATGCAGTTCAATACCGAAGCGCTGGTCGTCGGCGGCCTGGGCGGGCTGCTCGGCGTCGCAATCGGCCTTGCCGTCGCCCTGGGGCTCGGCATGACAGGGATGTCGATTGCAATCACACCGACGCCAGCGATCCTCGCCTTTTCATCTGCGCTCGCAATCGGATTGTTGTTCGGCTTCATGCCCGCGCGCAAAGCCTCGCGCCTTGATCCTGTCATCGCTTTGGCGTCGGAGTAATTGATATGAAACAAGTCTTGTTCGCCACCACTTCGCTGCTCTTCGTCACTGCATGCGCCAGCACGCCAACGCAGGTGAGTTCGCTGACCGCGATGCCTGCTGCATACGATCACGCAGACGATGCGGCGCTCGATGCTGCAGATGATCCTCTCTGGTGGCGGAGTTTCGGAGACTCAAATCTCGATGAACTGATCGCAGAAGCACTCGACGCCAACCAGGATATCGCCGGCGGACTTGCTGCTGTGCGCGCTTCGCGCGCCTCCGTGCAGAGCGCGAATGCATCGCTGTATCCAACGTTGAGCGCTGGCGCTTCCGCATCCTCGAACACCGATGGCGGTCTTGATGATATTTCCGCCTCCGCACGCGGATCTGCATCGTATCAGCTTGATCTTTTTGGTCAGAACCGCGCAAGCCGCGCGGCCGCTTCGGCGAGTTACGATGCGCAGTTATTCGACCAGCGCGCGCTTGAACTGACCGTAGAGTCGGATGTGGCCTTCAACTACTTTTCAATCCTTGCCTTGCGGCAGCGTCTCGATGTCGCGCGCTCAAACCTTGAGATTTCCGAACGCATCTACGAGATCGTAAAGCTTCGTTATGACGCGGGCGCTGTTTCCAGCTTCGACGTCTCAAGCCAGGAAGCGTCGCTTGCAAACGCACGTGCGCGCATCCCCCAGCTTGAGCAGCAGCTATACGGATTTGAGTCTGCGCTGGCGATATTGTTGGGGCGGACGCCGCAGGGCTATGAGGCGCCGCAGTCGGAGATTCTGGCGCTGGCGCCGCCGACCATACAGCCAGGACTGCCTTCCGATCTTCTGCTCCGCCGCCCGGACCTGCTCAGCGCCGAAGCACAATTGCGCGCTGCCGACGCCAATGTGGCAGCCGCGCGGGCGGCGTTTTTCCCTTCGATCGATCTCAGCGCAGGATTGAACGCCGGGCTTACCGGCGGCGCCAGCGTGCTCGGTTCGTTGGCTTCGTCACTGTCTGCGCCGATCTTTAGCGGCGGACGTCTTGAAGGAGCGCTGAACGGCGCCGAAGCGCGCGTTGACCAGCAGATTGCGCGTTACCGCCAGTCGACGCTAAACGCGTTGCGCGACGTAGATGTCAGCTTGAAGTCCATATCCACGGCCGAACAGCGCGAAACTCAGCTGCAGGTGGCGTACAATGCATCGGAGCAGTCATTGAATCTGGCGGAAATTCGCTACAGATCCGGTGCGGACGATTTGACCAGTTTGCTGAATGCGCAATCGACTTTTTTCAGCGCGTCAGACAGCCTCGCGCAGGGGCGTCTCGACCGGCTGTCAGCGGCGATTGATCTTTATGTGGCGATCGGCGGCGGCTGGAGCGGCGAGCCTTCTTAGGCTCCGGAAAGGTCTGCAGGACTCCGGCTCGTATGTCATTGACGATGAGGGAAGTGGTGGGCGCACGTGGTTTCGAACCACGGACCTCTACCATGTCAACGCATGAAAAACCTAGCGAAGACAAATAGTTAGCTGTGCAATTGGAGGCAACTGAGCGCATTAAAAACAAGGAGGTAGCAGCACATGCGCGCCAATTGCGAGCCAGTGTCCGGCTCAAGTCATGGCAAAGGTGCCAAGGGGGCAACGACAACCTTGCTGCCGTTGAGCGGAGGTTGCCCGAAACAGGTCACTAATCGCTGGAGAAGATTTGCGAGAACGGCGGATGCCGCCGCCGTTCTCGCGATGCCGGCCGATCAGGGTTCAATTGATCTTACCTGGCGCAGTACAACCGATCTTGTACTGGCATTCGATGCTGCGGAGCAAGCCGGGCGAGTGCTCGAGAAATTCCGCGCAATGGCTCAGCCGTTCATTGATGGCGCAATTGATGCTCGTCAACATTATCGACGCGCCCCGAAAGAACGCGAGCGTTTGCTTATCCTGACTCGCTCAGCGGCTCATTTGTATGCTGCGTTCGCTCAATCAGCATTGGACCGTTTCGGGTTCGAGAGAGTTTTGCGAATATCATTTGAGGAATTGGGCGAGTTAATCGTCATTGCTGTCGATGTTCTAGAGCACACGTCACCCGGAACGGTGCGTCATGGCTGAGCGGTTCTGTATTATCCGAGAAGCCGAGTATGAGGCGTTGAAAACGCTTTCGGCGAACGCCTGCAAGGCGCTTGTCGCCCTCAAATTTGGCCAGTGTGACGGCGCGAAGATCAGCTTTGGTGTTCGTGATCTCGAGGCGTTCGGCATGAAAAAGAGCGCGGCGGCGGACGCGCTAAAAGAGCTTGCGCAGGCGAACCTGATCGCGATTGAAAAAGACAGCAGTTTTGGCGCAAAGCGTTCAAAGCGTGTTTGGCGTGTGATCCATACGCGTGATCAGCCTGAATTACAGTCCGCCACAGCGGACACGGGAAAGCCTGATAGTCCGCCACGGCGGACTATGGCCCGCGCTACAGTCCGCCACGGCGGACATGGGAGGCGCTTACAGTCCGCCGTGGCGGACACTCCTAAGGAGACTTCTCCGACTTCGTCGTCGAAGTCGGAGGAAGGAGAAGTCTCTCCTGCGGAACTGGAAGAGCGCACGGCCTTCCGAACTCGAAAACGCCGCATCGGCGAGGCTGCGAAGGCCGTCGCCATGCCTGATCACCTATTCGAGGAAAAGGCCGGCGGCCACGAGGCGGCGGACCTGCTGGCGAGGAGTTTTGAGAGAGGAAACCTTACCCCGCTTCAACTGCGGGCGCGCCTGGCCGAAGGCGAGGCTGGCTTTGGAAGGAAGGCGCCTGTCTCGGAGATGGTGTTTTCGATTGCAGTCGGAGACGCTCGCTGATGGCTCGGAAACCACCTTCCTTTGAGCCGGTGAACGTTCGTACGAGCGCATTCACTGGGGCGGAGCCTGCAACACGACAGAGCGCGGCGCAGCGCGGCTATGGCTCGAAATGGCGGATGATACGGGCGGCGTTTCTGAAGGCGCACCCCCAATGCGAATGCGGTGAGAAAGCAACGGAGGCGGATCATCGCGTCCCGGTGCGCGAGGGCGGCTCGAACGCCTGGAGCAATCTTTGCGCAATGTGCAAGCGGTGCCATTCGCGGAAAACGGCGGCGCGCGATGGCGGCTTTGGCAATCCGAAAAAATCGCTGGGCGTGAGGGGGCAGGACCGCGTCAGGTGTCAACTTCCCATTTCCACAAAACTGATTTTTTAGAAGGGGTTAGCAGATGAGCAGACCAAGAACGCCGTCTAATGTGCTCGATCTTCGCGGCGCTTTCGACAAGAACCCGCAACGACGGCGCGAAGATCCGAAGGTCGAAGCGGGGCTCGGCGACGCGCCCGGATATTTCACCGATGCGGAGCGCGAAGTCTGGGAGGAAATCAAACAATCCGCGCCGGAAGGCGTGCTGTCGCGCGCCGATCGCATCGCGGTCGAAATGCTGACGGATCTGATCGTGCGATTCCGCGATCGCCAGCCGCTCAAAGCGGCGGAGCGAAATCACATGCTGAACCTCTTAAGCCGTCTCGGCATGACCGCCGCCGATCGCAGCCGAGTCGCCAAGCCCGATGACGGCGGTGACCAGCTCGATATTTGGGATGTGCTCGGCTCTCAGGGCGGTGCGGCGTGACGATCGATCTCGCATCATACGGGCGAGCGGCGGAGCGTTACGCGCGCGACGTCACGTCGGGCAAAATCACGGCCTGCAAATGGCTGCGCCTCGCCGCCAAGGCGACGCTCGACGATCTCGGGCGGCAGGGTGACGATGCTTTCGCGTGGCGCTTCGATGACTCTCGCGCCTGGCGCGCTTGCGCGTTCATTGAAAGTCTGCCGCACGTCAAAGGGTCATGGGCGGCGCGCGGCGAGCTCATGCGGCTCGAGCCGTGGCAGGTGTGGATCGTCGCGACGCTGTTCGGATGGGTCAGCAAGAAAACCGGGCGGCGGCGCTATCGCCGGGCTTTGATTCTGGTCCCGCGCAAAAATGGGAAAAGTGCCCTGGCCGCCTCGATCGGCCTCTACATGCTGGCGGGCGACGGCGAACACGGGGCGGAAGTTTTTTCCGGCGCGACTTCCGAGAAACAAGCCTTTGAAGTGTTCCGGCCGGCGAGGGCGATGGCGCTACGCACGCCGCGCATGTGCCGCCGTTTCAGCTTGGAGATTGGCGCCAAATCGATCATCAGTGTCGAGAACGGCTCGCGCTTTGAGCCGTTGATCGGCAAGCCCGGCGACGGCGCGTCGCCGTCATGCGCGATCGTGGATGAATATCACGAACACCCGGACGATTCGCTTGTGGAAACGATGCGCACCGGCATGGGCGCGCGCGATGAACCGCTGTTGCTGATGATCTCGACGGCCGGCGACAATATCGGCGGGCCTTGCTATCAGGCGATGCTTGACGCCCGCCACATTCTCGAGGGCAATGAGCGCGATGACGGCCTGTTCGCGGCGCTTTACGGCCTTGACGATGATGACGACTGGACGGCGGAACCCGCGCTGAAAAAAGCCAATCCGAATTTCGCCGTTTCTGTGTCTGCGGAATTTCTGGCGCAAGAGCGCGCCGACGCGCTGGCGAACGCCCGGCGCCAGGCGGTGTTTCAGGTGAAGCATTTAAACCGCTGGGTCGGCTCGCGCGCCGCCTTCTTTAACATGGAAAACTGGCGCCGGTGCGCGGATACCGCGCTGTCGCTTGACGCCTATAAGGGCAAGCGATGCTATATCGGCCTTGACCTGGCGTCGAAGCAGGACCTTGCCGCTGTTGGCGTTGTCTTTCCTTCCGTGAACGGAACGCACGCAATATTCGCGCGATACTATGCGCCGGCGGACGCGCTGCGTGGGCCGAATGGCGGACGCTATCGCGCCTGGGCCGCTGAAAAGCGGTTGATCCTGACGGACGGCGCGATGATCGATCACGACCGCATCGGCGCCGACATTCGCGAAATGATGCGCCGGTTTGACGTGGCGAAACTCGCCTTCGATCCATGGAACGCGACCGCGCTTATCACGCGCTTGATGAATGACGGCGCGCCGGCGCTCGAGTTCAGGCAATCAACGAAGAATTTTTCCGAAGGCATGAAAATGCTGGCGGCGGCGATTGATGATCGAAAGATCGTCCATGAAGGCGACGCCGCCCTCGCCTGGCAGTTCAGCAATGTCACGGCGAAACCGGACGCCGCCGACAATGTTTATCCCCGCAAGGAAAACTCTGAATCGAAAATCGACGGCGCGATCGCAGTCTTAATGGCGTACAGCGTCGCGATCGCAGAGAATGGCGCCGATAACGCGCCGATGGTTTTTTCAATCGCAGTTTAAGAGGAGAAAATGCAATGCTTGCCGATATCGAAATCACAGACGATCCGTATACGAGCGATTCGCTCACGGCCGCGGACCTGACCCGCGCGCCAGCGCTGCAGGGGTTGGGCCCCGACACGCTAAATCAGCTCGCCCGGATCGGCGAGGGGGTTGTGGAAGCGATCCTGAACGCGCCAGCCGACATCGAAGGCAATCGCCATATCGCGCGCGCGAGCTATCGCGAGACCGTGATTTTCGCCCGTGATCGCCAGCACTACACCCTGGGCCGTTCACCGGTAAACCTGACGGCCGTCACGCTCGACGGCGTCGATATCTTGGACAAAGTCAGCCTTCACCCTTCGACGGGTCTTATCAGTTCGACGGGCGGCGTCTGGCCGTGCGGGGCGCGCGCCGTGTTTGAATACAGCGGGGGCTGGCGCACGCCCGCCCAGGTCGAGCAGGGAGCGGCGGTGAATTATGGCCCCGACCTTCCGGCGGCGATTGTCCAGGCCGCCGTCCGCGCGGCCCAGATCGCTTATTCTAGCCTCGCCCGTGAGGATTTAGGTGTCCGAGCCATGCGCGAGGCTGACAGCGATATCGGCTCGCTGGAATACACATACGCGCAGCCCCCGGTTGAAGCCGGCCAGGACGCGGAGGTTTTCCGGCTTCTCGCGCCCTGGCGGCGTTTGGTGCTGGCGTGAGTGAAATGTCGAGTTCAATGCGCAGGCTTCTCGAAAAAACCTATTGGGCCTTCGTGCCAAAAAGTGAGGCCGATACTGTGGCGCGGATTTATGATGGCGGTGAGGGCCTGGGCGTGTCACCGGAAGATGACCGAAGGCGGCGTGTCTTGAGGGAGTTGCTTACGCTCATGGAGCAAGATGATTCGGGGACGGGACCGGAGGCGGCAAATGATAACGCTTGAACGACTTGAGAAGGCGATGGCGACACTGGCGGCAGTCATCGAACGCCGCGGCGATGCGGCTTGGCCCATTTTCGAGCGGCTAGAACGGGAGCGCGACGCTTTGCTCGACCGAAAAAAGCGGCTTCGCGAGGCGGTTGACCGAGTGCGTTAATTCGAGCTGAAAAAATAATACGAGCGCGCTCGCATTTTTGTTGACAATACGAGCGCGCTCGTATTTTATGGTGCCGAAACGGTGAGGCCCCATGAAACTCAGAGATCAATTTGTTGGCGTTCGCGAGGCTTCACTAGCCTCTGGGTTGTCCGTTTCGGCAGTTCGTAGCTGGATAGACACCGGAAAAGTGCGTCTTGCGGCCGACAAAAATCGCGAGTCCTCACATCGAAAACTAGACTTCTACGACGTGTTTAGAATTGCCCTCACGGGGCATCTTGTGCGCTGGTGTTTGCCTGTGTCGACTGCATGGGAAATTTCAACGAAAGCAATTGATGAGTTTCGATTCATGGGCGACCACGTCGACATGGATCGACCGGAACATCTGGTTACGGCAACTTTTGGCGAAGCGATTGTTCACGTTACGCGGGATGAGGCTGGTATTGAACGTTGGCGCTTAATCAAACACCTGCCCAACGGTGTAAAAGACCTGAAGTTTAGAACGTTGGAAATTGATAAGTTTCCAATAGGGCTGATGGTTCATTTGAGTCCGTTGTTTTCACGCGTTGTAGGCAGGTTGGTTGATGATACGGAGGGCGATAATGGCTGATGTTGATAACGAACTTGATGAGTTCGACGACAACGACAAAGTTTGGAACGAAATTAAAGACCAAAAAATTAGCGCTTATGAGAATTTTTCGGTTGAACAATTGGAACGCTTAAAGAGCAACATAGAGTTTCTGCTACGCATGATTCGAAAACATGGAGATGCGCGCGGTAAAGGTGAATAGCGCCACCTCAATTGCGCCGTAAACTGACGGTTTTACCCGCGTCGTGAGACGCCGGCCGTCCCTTAGATGGAGAATGCCCCATGACGCTCAGAGAGCTAATGGAAAAACGCGCCCGCATCGTCGCCGAAATGCGGCAGATTGCCGACAAACCCGAAGGCGATGCGGGCGATGTTTCAGAGACGCAAGGAAAGCGATTCGAGATTTTGAAAGGCGAGCTTGAGCTCGTCGAAAAATCGGAAGAACGTCAACGCCTGGTCGATGAGGCGGACCGCCGCGCCGACGGCCGTCAGATCAACGGCGAGGCGGACGGACAATTCGACCGCGAATGCCGGTCATTTTCGCTTGCGCGCGCCATGGCTGGCGCCGCTGGCCTCGAGGTCGATGACGGCCGCGAGCGTGAAGTTTCCTCCGAGCTAAAACGCCGCAACAAGGGCGCTTTCAAAGGCCTCGCCGTGCCCATGGCCGTTTTCGAAAAACGCGTCATCACCACGGCTGCGCCGGGCGCCGGTCCCGGCGGAAATATCATCTCGACAGATTTTCGCGGCGATCAATTTATCGACATTTTGCGCGCACAAATGGTCACGCAGGCGCGTGGCGCGACGGTTCTCTCCGGCCTTGTCGGCAATGTTGATATTCCCCGCCTCAAAGCGTCGGCGGCGACGGGCTGGGTGGCGGAAAACGCCGCCATCACGCCGACCGATCAACAGTATGACAAGGTTTCGATGACCCCTAAACATGTCGGCGTCATCACCGAATTTTCCCGCAACATGCTGCTGCAATCGACGCCGGACATCGAACAATTGATCCGCCGCGATTTCGCCGGGGTTCTGGCCGAAGCGCTCGACAAGGCCGCCCTTGTCGGCGGCGGATCGAACGAACCGGACGGCCTGATCGCCGCCGGTATCGACGACAGCGTTTCCATGGCGACGCCAACATGGGCGAAAGTTCTCGACCTGATCAACCTCGTTGAAGAAGCGAACGCCATGGGCAACGGCTTTGTGATGCGGCCGCTGGTCGCCAAAAAACTGCGCTCCACGCCGAAAGTCGCTTCGACCGACAGCGTGATGATCATGGAAAGCCCGGACAACCTGGCAGGCTACCCGGTTTCCAGAACAACACAGGTTCCGATTGTCGATGCGACGCCGGACACGACCACAATCATTTTCGGTCAGTGGTCTGATCTTCTCATCGGCTACTGGTCCGCCTTCGACTTGCTGGTCAATCCTTACGAAGCTACGGCCTATTCAAAGGGCAACGTCTCGGTTCGGGGGATGCTCACCGCAGACATTGCCGTGCGTCATCTCGAAAGTTTCGCCGCCGCAGTCGATTTTCCGGCGGAGTAGCCCTATGATCGGTGCCCTGCAAAAGCGCTTCGCGGCGGAAATCCGCGCGGAAACCCGTGGCGGCACCCGCCGCCTCGTCGGCTACGCCGCGCGCTATGGAGTCGTCGCCGACATTGGACCTTTCCGCGAGCGTATCGCTCCTCGAGCGTTCGCGGAAAGTTTAGAGGAGGGCGGGGATATTCTCGCCCTCCTCGATCACGATCCGTCCCGCGTGCTGGGTCGCACCCGATCAAAAACCCTGACGCTGGCCGATGAAGAGCGGGGCCTTTATTTCGAGATTGCAGCTCCGGACACAACGGCGGGACGCGATGCTCTGGCGCTTGCCGAACGGGGCGATCTCGGCGGCGCGTCCATCGGTTTTATTGTTGAAGAGGAAGCCCGTGACGGCGATGTGCGGATTGTCACGCGCGCGCGGCTTCTTGAAATTTCCGTTGTCTCAGCATGGCCCGCCTATGCGGAAACAACGGTCGAGGCGCGGCGCCGGGGCCGCTCGTTACCGACGCCGCGCCTCGCTTCTCTCCGCCGCTTTCTGGATACGGTCTGATGGGGTTTCTCCGCCGCCTCGCCGATCGCTTCGACCAGCCGGTCGAGAGGCGGTCGGCAATCGAGCCGTCCTGGCAAGCCCTTGCCGGCGGTTCAGCCGACTGGACGGCGCTCAAAGGCGCCGCGCCGATCGCATTGACGCCGCGCCTCGCCGAAAATTTTGCAACTGTGACGGCCTGCGTTTCAGCCATCGCCCAGGCTATCGGATCTTTACCGGCCTATGTTTATCGCCTGAGTGAGAACGGCCGCGAGGTCGATGAAAATCACACAGTCGCGCGCATCATCCGCGATGGTCCGAATCAATATCAATCGTGGCCTGAGTTTCTCGAATGGAAAATCGCCCAGGCGCTGCTGCACGGCAACGCCCTCGCCGAAATCAAAGCGGACAAAAATGGGCGCATCACTGAGCTGTTGCCGATCCCCTGGCCCATGGTGACTGTTGTGTTGTTGCCTTCCGGCCGTCTCGCTTTTGACGTTTCCGATATCAACACGCTTTACGGCGGCTCCGGCAAAGTCAGGCGCCTGCTCGATAGCGAAGTTATCCATCTCCGCGACCGGACCGATGACGGCCTTATCGGCCGCTCTCGCCTCTCGCGGTGCGCCGGAGCGATTCGGCTTGGCCTGACCATGAGCTCATTCTCCGAGACGCTATACGACAACAGGGCGACGCCGTCGGGCGTGCTTTCAACGGATCAGGTATTGACGCCCGAGCAAGGCGAAGCGTTGCGCGGCGCCGTCCGCGAGGGCTGGAAGGGCGTGCGCAACGCCGGCGAGCTGCTGGTCATGGCGAACGGCCTCAAATTCACGCCGCTGACGATCTCGCCGGAAGACGCTGAGCTGCTGGCGGCGCGCCGCTTTTCAACCGAGGAAGTCGCGCGTCTTTACCAGGTGCCGCCGCCGATCATCGGAATTTGGGATCATTCAACTTTCACAAATTCCGAAACCGCAGGGCGCTGGTTTGCACAATTCACGCTCTCGCCCTGGATTCGCAAACTCGAGGAAGCGTTTCGCCGGTCAATTTTTTCGGCGGCCAGCCGGTCAACGCATCAACTTGAAATCGATCTTTCCGGGTTCCTGCGCGGCGACGCCGAGGCGCGCTGGCGCGCCCATGAAATCGCCGTCAAAAATAATATCCTGACCGCCGACGAAGTCCGCGAAGTCGAAGGATGGAATCCGCGGCGCGATGCGGCGGCGCCGCAGGCAAGTGCTACGCCATGAATGAGGTTGTTTCGCTTCCCCGCCTATTGACCGAAAGAGAGGCTGCGGCGAGACTCCGTATACACCTAGCGACGCTTCAACGAATACGGCGCCGCGGGGAAATCCGGTTCAAGCGCGTAGGGCGCTCGATCCGTTATCTCGAAGATTGGCTATCGGAATATATTGAGCGCGACACATGCCCAAGAATGAAAAGCCCGGCCAATTCGGCGAATACTGGCTCTCTCAGCGATCCGGTTCCGAAAACTGGTATCGCACCTGGTATGAGCGCACCGCTTCCGGAGATCGGCGCACAAGACGCGAAAGCCTTGGCGTTGCAGACTTTGAGGAAGCCAAACTGAAACTTGCTCAATGGGTGATCTCGCACGGGAAAACCGGCCAGCAAAAGGCGGAGAAAGTATATCTCGGACAAATCTTTCAGCGCTATTGGGTTCAACACGCGCGCCACCTCAGCGGGAAGGGCGCCGGCGTGCAGCGAAGGAATCTTGAAGTGTTGACCGAATGCGTTGGCGATCTTCCGATTTCTGATTTTCGGCTGGCGCGACAGCGTGAATTGGTGGAGTATTTGCGAAGCGAACGCGGATTTTCGACTGGTTATATAAGGCGCATCTTTTCGGCCGGTTTTGCAGCGATAAACTGGGCCTTTAATAACGAGGAAATAGATCGCAAGCCGCCGACAATTTCTTTGCCGGATAGTCCGCCGAAAGAATATGTCGCGCCGATCGATGTGCTGGCGGCGTTCTGGGACTATCCAAAGCCGGATTATCTGCAGATGTATTTTATCCTGGCGCTGGCCACCGGGGCACGCCCCAGCTCGATAGTGGCGTTAACAAAATTCCAGTGTGATATTGACCGTAAGCTGATCAACCTCAATCCGCCTGATCATGCCGAGACGAACAAGCGCCGTCCGGTTGTGCCCATGTGTGAGACTGTGAAGCCTTGGATTGAAGCCTGCAAAACGGGGCCGCTGGTCACGTCAAACGGGCGCACACCGCTCGAAGATATTTTCGCGCCCTGGCGCCGTTTCAAGCGCGAGGCGGGCCTTCCTGAGCCTTTCACGCCCGCTTGCATTCGTCACACTGTTGCATCGGAATTGCGTCGGCGCGGCGTGCCTAAGTGGGATGTTGAAGGCCTGGGCGGTTGGCGCAGCGGCGGCGGCCATACGGCCGAACGCTATGCGAAATATGATCCGAATTATCTGAGGGCGGCGGTCGAAGGAATCGATGCGTTGTTCGCTGACATTGCGAAAATCGCCGAAACAAGTTTATATCCGAAGCGCGTGCCAGTTGCGCGCCAGTTGCCGGCTGAAGTGGTGGGCGCACGTGGTTTCGAACCACGGACCTCTACCATGTCAAGGTAGCGCTCTACCCCTGAGCTATGCGCCCGATCGCCTGCGCCTCAGTTTGCGCCCGCGTCGAAGGGGTCGGTCTCTAACGGGAAAAATCCGGCCGCGCAAGCCTTGGCGGTGAATGTCCGATCAGGCCGCAACCACCCGTTCGATTTCATAGACGAGGTCTTTGAGGTGGAAGGGTTTGGAGAGCACTTTGGCGTCTTCCGGCGCCTGGTTTGCGGCATTGAGCGCCACCGCAGCGAAGCCCGTGATGAACATGATTTTCATTTCGGGATCGATTTCCGTCGCCCGGCGCGCGAGCTCGATTCCGTCCATGACCGGCATGACAATATCGGTGAGGAGTAAATCGAATTCACGCAACTGTAACTCGGTCAGCGCCTCATCGCCCTGAGACGCGTCAATCACCGTGTGACCCGCCCGCTCCAGCGCCTTCTTAAGGAAACGCCGCATGGAATCGTCGTCTTCCGCCAATAGAATCGCCGCCATTTACGCTGACCCTTTAGTTATTCCGCCATTTCTGACGGGCGTCTGTCCTATATGGGGATCGCAGCCACGTCCGACCCACCGCTATTCGTCAGCTTCTGCAAAAAATGCTCCGCTGAAGCCCGCATTAACGATCTGGCCTTAACGAATCCTGCAAGTTCACGCTAACATGCCGTAAGTCGTTTTGAATTCAAGCCTTAGGGAGCTTTCGATCGAGGATGCCGCGAGAAACCGGGACAGACAGCCATTTTTCGCCGCGCCGCGCCATTGAGGTGATGGCGCCGGCGGCAGTGCGCTCGCCGCTGATTTTCGCCTCGCCTCACTCCGGGCGCGACTACCCCGGCGAGCTTCTGCGCAATTCTCGTCTTGATCATCACGCTTTGCGCCAGTCAGAGGACAGCTATGTCGATCTGCTGTTCGATGAGGCGCCCCGCATGGGCGCGCCCTTGCTTCGGGCCCTTTTTCCTCGTGCCTATGTCGATGTGAACCGGTCGCGCGACGAGCTCGACCCGCGCATGTTCGCCGATGAGGTGCCCAAAACCGCCGATTGTCATTCGAGCCGGGTTATCGCCGGGCTGGGCGTCATTCCTCGAATTGTCGCGGACGGACAGGATATATACGGGCGCAAACTCTATTATCTCGACGCGAAACGCCGTCTTTCGGCCTGTTATGACCCGTATCATACGGCGCTAAAGGGGCTGATTGAGGACGCCAGGTCGCGCTTCGGCTGCGCCGTCCTGATCGACTGTCATTCGATGCCTTCCGCTGGCGGCGCGCCTTTCCGGCCTGGCGAACCGAAGATCGACTTCGTGCTCGGCGACCGGTTCGGATCGTCCTGCGCGCCTTCCGTGATCCGGTTCGTGGAGGATGTGCTGACGGGTTTTGGCTATCAGGTCGCCCGCAACGCACCCTACGCAGGCGGATACGTTGCAACCTCCTATGGTCGGCCGCGCGGCGGCGTGCACGCCTTGCAGATCGAAATCAATCGCTCGCTTTACCTGGATGAAAGAAGGATCGCGCGCACCGCGGAATTCGAACCTTTAAGGCGCAACATGATCTCCCTGATGGAGCGTCTGATGGATTTCGACGCCGACGACCTCAGGGTCGCACAAGCGGCGGAATAGCCCTTATTCCAAGAAAAAAGGCCGCGGACGGATCCGCGGCCGAAGTTGATAGGGAGGAAACGCCCAGGAACTGGGCAGCAGCACCGAAGTGCTGCACCTCCTTTATAGACCAAGAATCCGCTGCGATGCAACATAAATATTGCGCTGCAGCATGAAAAATGTCGGAATTCTGCAGCTCAAGCGCCGGACCGGCGCGAATTTGAGACGAAGGCGGACCGCCCGGTCGCGGCGCCGGAGATTGTCAAATCACCCCCATCGTCGTAGGCCAGCCGATCCGGATCGATGTCAGCCCAAATTCAAACTAGGCAGGTTCCCGCATGAGCGAAAAACAGGCGCAAACGGCAAAACCCGAAAAGAAGAAAAGCACCCTTGGCCGAATTGGGTCCGGCGTCGGGCGTTTGACCCGGGCGAAGCGGCGCTTCGACATGCCCAAAGGCGGTCAAAGTTTGCGCGTTGTCATCGCTACAGATGCCTGGAAGCCCCAGCTAAACGGCGTAGTCAGAACGCTCGATACGCTCGGCAACATCCTCACCGATTTCGGCAACGAAGTGCTGTATATCACGCCGAACGATTTTCGATCCGTTCCCTTGCCGTCATATCCGGAAATCCGCCTGTCTTTGCTGCCGAACCGCAAGGTGGCGAAGATGATCAACGATTTTCAGCCGGACGCAATTCACATCGCGACCGAGGGACCCATCGGGCGCGCGGCGCGCCGCTTTTGCAAACGGCGCGGGTATCCGTTCACCACGAGTTTTCATACGCGCTTTGCGGAATACGCCAATGAACGCTGGAAAGTCCCAACCAGTTGGGGCTACGGCATCTTGAAAGACTTCCACAAAGACGGCGAGACCATGATGGTGGCGACACCGGGACTTGTCGCGGAGTTGGAAGATCGCGGCTTTTCTAACATGAAATTGTGGGCCCGCGGCGTTGATCTGAAGCAGTTCGTGCCTGGCGACCGAGCCATGTTGGATCATCACGAGCGTCCTGTATTCCTGTATGTTGGGCGGCTTGCTGTCGAGAAAAGCATTGAGGACTTTCTCGAAGCAAAACTTCCTGGCACGAAAGTAGTTGTCGGCGAGGGACCGCAACGTGCTGAATTGGAAGAAAAGTACAAAGACGCCGTATTCACAGGTCCAAAATACGGAGAAGAGCTCACCAAGTATTATCAGGCAGCGGATGTTTTCGTGTTTCCCTCGCGCACAGACACGTTCGGTTTGGTGAATGTGGAAGCGCTCGCCTGCGGCGTTCCTGTCGCCGCCTATCCGGTGCGCGGTCCGCTCGAGATCCTTGATGGCGCCCCGGCCGGTTGCGGGTCAATGGATGAAGACCTGACTAAAGCGTGTCTCGCAGCTTACGAAAACCGCGATCCCGAAGCCTGCCGAAAATGGGCGGAGAATTTTTCGTGGGAAGCCGCCTCCCGCCAGTTCATTGCGAATCTCGAAACCCCTGGCTTTGACGAGAATTTCTGGCTTCGATCCGCGAAGATGATCGACTGACATGTGCCAAAGCGGGACCTCCGGCGCCTTTTGCCGGTAGCGTTCGCCGTCCAATACATCCATTGCGCGTTGAAATCGCGTTTTGAGCGAACCGATTCCCGCCATTTCACGTGCGCGGCACGACCCTTGCGTTCATTCCACACGAAATTAACGGCGCATTGGGGCGCGGTGGTTGTAAGTGGAGTACAGAACATGGCGCATCCGATCGACGTGCATGTAGGGAGACGACTGCGGCAGCGTCGCAGATTGCTGGGACTGACTCAGGAGAAGCTGGCGCAGGCAGTGGATATTCGCTTCCAGCAAATTCAGAAATACGAAAGCGGTTCGAACCGGATCTCCGCATCACGGCTATGGTCGCTGGCCATGGCGCTGGAAGTCTCGATCACCTACTTCTTCGAAGGCATCAACGGCGCAGAACCAAAACTCGATTACGATCTCAAAGCCGATTTCGGCTTTGCCGAGGCGCCAGCAGAAGGGTTGCTGGACGAAAAGGAAACCATGGACCTGGTGCGCTACTACTACCAGCTAAATGAAGAGCCGCGTCGCCGCTTGCTCGACCTCGCGCGCGCGCTGTCAGAAAACTGAGATTATTCGACCCTCCGAGACGAGGACCTTGCACCATAGCGCGGCGATCATCATGATCGCCGCGTTATGACTTTTTCCGCTGATGAAATTTCTGAGTACGCCGCGTTTGCGGAGCGTCTCGCCGATGCGGCGCGAGGGGAAACCTTGTCGCGTTTTCGCAAGGACGCTACGATCTTCAATAAGGCGGGTCCCTGGTTCGACCCAGTGACCGACGCGGACCGGGAGGCGGAACGTGTCCTGCGCAGAATGATTCAGAGCGTATATCCTTCGCACGGCGTTCTTGGCGAAGAGTTTGGAGAAACCAAATCTGAAAGCGCATGGCGTTGGGTGCTCGATCCCGTGGACGGCACGCGCGCCTTCATGTGCGGCGCGACTAGCTGGACGACGTTGATCGCCTTGGAGCACAACGGCGTTCCCGCGATGGGTCTGATCGACCAGCCCTTCACCAATGAACGTTGGTTGGGTTTCAGCAAATCCACCCGATACGCCCATGGCGACGTTTCTGGAGCAGCCTCCAGCGACTGCACCGATATTTCAAAGGCGCGCATCTCCACAACCGATCCCCTCGCAACCGGCTATTTTACCGAAAATGAAGCGGCCGCGTTCGCGCGCGTCGCGAAAGCATCTCGCGTTTCTCGATACTCGCTTGACGCTTATGCCTATGGGCTGCTCGCGATTGGTGAGATGGACCTCGTCATTGAGAGCGGATTGCAGCGATATGACTATGCCGCACTCGTTCCGGTCATCGAAGGCGCGGGAGGAATCGTGAGCAACTGGAAGGGTGAGGCGCCCGGCGCTGACGACCGGGGCGAGTTGATTGCTGCTGCGACGGCTGAGCTGCACGAGGCCGCGATTAATCTGCTGGCTGGCTAATTCACTCGCCGAACAATGGCGCGACAAAGTCATCAAACGCTTTGAAGTACAAGTCGCGAATGGAATCTCGCTCCATCATGATCTCATGGAGTGCGCCGGGAATCGTGGTGAGTGAAATATTGGGGCTCGCATCGGCGATATTCTGGTGATCGGCTCCGTCGATCTGTTGTTCGTTGCCCGCTGTAACGATCATGGTCGGAATCCGGACCTTGGACAACGCACCTTCGGCGTGAATGGAGGCGCTTGCTTTCATGGCGTCGCGCACCCAACCATATGTCGGCGTCGTTGATGCGGCTTCCGGCTTCGCCAGCTTCAAATCGCGGAAACGTGCGTGTCGCGTCTTGTCGCTGGTGAAAATATTGCCGTCAAATATCTCCGCGTGGTCCTTGGAGCGCGCCGTTTCAGCTCGGGCAAAGCCAAGCGCACAAGCCGCGGTTGAAGCGAATGAAAGGACCTTGTTCTGAGGTTCCGGAAAGAGCCTCGTCATGGGCGCGCATAAAATTGCGCGTGAAAACCCACCGTACTCTTGCGCGAGAAGCAACAGCGCCGGCAGCCCGCCCATGGAATGCGTCATCAGCACATATGGCCCGCCGAAGCGCGGCTTGACGTGCTTTTCGGTGAAAGCGCGGAGGTCACTGCTCAGTGTATTGAAATAATCACGCCATTCTGATTCCCGGGCGCTTGTCCGATCCGAAAGTCCTTGTCCACGCCAGTCCAGCATAGCAACATTGAATCCGCGAGCTTGCAGATCGCGAACGGTTTCAAAGTACTTCTCAATGAATTCCGACCAGCCGGTGACCAGAACAACCGTGCCGCGCGAGGATCTCGCCGGAAAAAATGCAGCGCGGAGGTCGGCGCCGTCCGGCGCGGAGATTGTCTCAACGCTCGCGCCATCGGGGAGCGGGTTGTCTGCAATGTCGATAAATCCGGTCATCGGCTGTCACCAAGGGTTACACGTGCTGGAACGCTCATATCGCCTGCGACCAGAATTCGTCCCGCGACGAAGGCGCTTTCGAAAGCCCGGTTGCTGGCGATAGCGCGCAGCAACGCATCTTGCGGACCGCGCCACACGCAGGTCTCGGCGCTGGATGGCGGTGACGAGCTCAAGGCCGGCGGCGACGTTCGGCCGTCGATCCACACGCAAGCGCCCGCATCGGGCTCCAGTTTCAAAATCGCGCCGAAAGCGGCCGCGAAGGATTTGCGCGCGGCCACCTCCAGCGGATCAACGGTTGAACTGGCCGTCATTACTCGAGCAAGGCGCCGTCGGCCGCGAGGGGCTTGCGGAACTTGAGCGTCATTCGGTCGCTTTCGCCAATCGCGTCGTACTTCGCGCGGTCAAAATCCGGATCCTCCTGTCCTCGCACCGCAGATGATCGGCGCACCGGAGGCAGCGTCCAAACGCCGAATGGATGATCCTTTGTGTCTGCTTCGTTTGCATTCACTTCAGACGCGGAATCAAACTCAAAGCCGGCCGCTGCGGCGAGCGCCTTCACATCGTCTGTGTACATATAACCAGATGTACCGTTGTCCGGAACAGCAGCGCCGTCCGCGCGATGCTCAACTACGCCCAGAACGCCGCCGGGTTTTAGCGCATTGTAAAATTCGTTGAAGTTGGCTTGCGCCGAGCCGTTCATTTGCCAGTTGTGAACGTTGCGGAAAGTAAGAACGGCGTCGGCGCTGCCCGGAGGCGCGATATGGTGGCCTTCACCGAGCGCTGTCATTTCCACATCGCCGTAAATCTCCGGCTGATCGACATAGGTAGAGCGATAGCTTGCAAGCGCGGCGAGCGCGCGTTCGCTGGCGCCTTCTGATGGGAATCCGGCCGCATAAAACTTGCCGCCGCCGGTTTTGAGATACGGAGCGATAATCTGGCTGTACCAGCCGCCGCCAGGAGAGACCTCAACAACGGTCATGCCTGGCTCTATGCCAAAGAACATTAAGGTTTCGACCGGATGCCGGAATGCATCGCGCGCGCTCTCTTCTTCTGTCCTGTGGCTCCCGGCCAGCACAGCATTCAGCCTGGCGGCGTTGTCTATCGGCGCCGCGGATTCTTGGGTTGAAGCAGAGTTTTCAGACTTGCCGCCGCACGCGCCCAAGGCGAACGCCGCGCTGATCGCCAAGACGGCGTGGATCGCCGTGTTTTTCATCATGGTGGTCTCCCGTTGTATGTCCGGCCGCCCCAATAACACGGTTTTTGCGCCCGGCGAACGAAACTCACCCGCCCGGCGGACACAAGCCCTTGATCTCTGGCGACGGCGAAGAAGAGAAGGGTCTTGAACTCGCTCCGCGGGCTCCTATTTCGGATGCAGACGGAGGCCACTTGGCTCTGTTCGCGTCTTTTCCGGCCTTCATGGCGGAAACCGGCTCCGAGACAAAAGGCCGGCTGCGGGCGCATTTCAACCTCGCTTGGATCAAGGAGGAACAAGCACATGCGTACTTTCGACCTTACCCCCCTTTACCGTTCTACGGTTGGTTTTGACCGGGTGTTCGATCTTCTCGACACCGTGGGAAAAGCTGAGACCGGCGGCTATCCGCCATACAACATTGAGCGACTTGACGAGAACGATTATCGCATCACGCTCGCCGTCGCAGGGTTCGCTGAAGACGAACTCGACATTGAGCTTCATCAAAACACACTCACCGTCACTGGTTCGCGCGCTGAGAGCGAAGATGGCCGGACATTCCTGCATCAAGGCATCGCCGGTCGCTCATTCCAGCGCCGTTTCCAGCTCGCCGAGCATGTTGAAGTCGCCGGCGCATCGCTGGTCAACGGGCTCTTGAACATCGAGCTGCGGCGAGAAGTTCCCGAAGCGCTCAAGCCGCGGAAAATTTCGATCGCCGGCGGCAAGGCGACGAACGTCAAAATCTTAAAAGACGCAGACGCCGCCTAGCATTCCCCCTCTGATTGCACATTCCGAGACACATTGGGCGTGAGATTCCCTCTCACGCCCTTTTTTATTCCCGTTCGGCTTGATAGCATGCGGCGGCAAACGAGTGGGGATGTTCGAGATGCAGAGTGCGAGAGTGATTGCGATGGGGGTGGCCGCAGCGATGATCGCCGCCTGTGCCAGCGACCCCGGCCCGCTCTATGGTACGGAACCGTCAATCTCGATTCCCTACGACCCGTATGATTTTGATCCGGATGATTTGCAGGCGGAAGCGGACGCCCATTGCAATGCATATGATCTTCGCGCGGTCTATGACGGCGAAACGATCGATAATAAATCAGTGCGCTGGCGGTACCGGCATTATCGCTGCGTGTAGGCGATCGCGCGTTGCGACGCGTTACTCGTCGGCCAGCAGCTCTTTTGCCTTATCAAAGATTTCCGGATTGGCGGCCAGGATTGAACCGTTGGTGAGATAATTCTTGCCGCCGTCGATTTCCGAAATCATGCCGCCTGCCTCTCGCACCAGCGCTGCACCAGCGGCGACGTCCCAGATGTTGAGGTCGCGTTCCCAGAACGCGTCATAGCGTCCGGCCGCCACCCAAGCCAAATCAAGCGCCGCCGCGCCGAAACGTCGAACGCCGGCGGATTCTTTCAGGACGCGTTTGGCTTCATCGAGCGCGCGCTTGCGTCCGGGCCGTCCGGCAAAAGGAAGCCCGCAAGCAAAGAGGCAGGTTGTAATGTCGTC
>CAZAOB010000018.1:34474-34759 GCA_964486635.1 uncultured Caulobacterales bacterium
GGCGCGAATGCGCCTGTCGTTGAGATAGGCGCCTTCGCCTTTTTCCGCCCAGAACAATTCGTCGGATGCAGGGTTAAACACTACGCCGGCATAGGGCTGACGGTCCCGCTCGAGCGCGATCGAAATGGCAAAATGCGGCAGCCCGTGAAGAAAGTTCGTAGTGCCGTCCAGCGGATCGACGATCCAGCGATTTGAATTGTCGATGCCCTCGATTTCGCCGCGCTCTTCCATCACGAACCCATATTTGGGTCTGGCGCGCGACAGCTCTTCGAAGATGTCCTGCTC
>CAZAOB010000018.1:34769-49611 GCA_964486635.1 uncultured Caulobacterales bacterium
GTCCTGCTCGGCCTTGTGGTCGGCCCGGCTGACAAAATCAGCAGCGCCCTTTCGGGAGACTTGGAGCGCCTGCGCCTCGCCAAAATCCCGCGTCAATCCACGCGCCGCTTTTCGGGCGGCGTTAATCATAACGGTCATCAGGGCGGATGCGTGGGGCATGGGAACTTTCAATAGATTGGGTTGCGCCGCACCATAGTCGGGAAAAAGCGGCATGCAAGCTTCTCAGCGCAGGCAGGGGCGGTCAATATCGCTTTGGCCGCCAAACAGCTTTAAGAGCCGACAGCGTCCAAGAGTTTTGTCATGTCAGAGCCCCGGCAATCCGAGCCGAATTCAGAACTGAAAGCTGCATCCTTGACCGCTCGGGTGGCGCGAGGTGCTGCGTGGATATTGGGGGCGGGCGTCGCCGCCCGGGTTTTGGGCGCGCTCAACACCATTATCGTCGCGCGGCTGCTGGCGCCGGAAGACATCGGCATCGTTGCGACGGCGACCATCACCATGCAATTGCTGCAGGGGATTTCCGACATTGGCGTCAGCCAGGCGGTGGTGAAATTTCGCGATGCAGATCGTGACGATCTCGATACTCTTTTCACCTTCTCGGTTCTGCGGGGCGTCTTGATAGGCGCTCTGTTGCTGGCGGCAGCGCCGCTCGCCGCGGACTTTTATGGCGATCCGCGTCTGTTTTGGGCGTTCGCCGGCGTTGCGGCGTATCCGCTCATTTCCGGATGTCTCAATCCGCGATTCTACGAGTTTGAACGCGAGCTAAAGTTTTCGCGAGAATTTGCCGTTACCATCCTGAGCCGATTGGCAGGCGTGGCCGTTTCGATTGCGGTCGCTGTGGCGTTTCGAACCTATTGGGCGATCATCGGCGGCTTGCTGGCGGGCGGTATCGTTCAACTGGCGCTTTCCTATGCATTGCGCCCGCACACGCCGCGATTTGGGTTCAAGTCGATCAACAAGGTATTCGGATTTTCAAGCTGGCTCGCCGGCGTCAGTTTCATGGCGGCGCTGAACAACAAGCTCGACGTTCCGATCTTGACGCGCCTTACGGGCGCGAGCGGCTCGGGCTCGTATTTTCTGGGCCTGCAATTATCGGAAATCGTTGCCGGACAAATCGCGGCGCCAGTCACGCGCGCCATATACCCGGGTTTGTCGGAACTGCAGGGTGATCCGGCTCGAATGCGCCGGGCTTTTCTGCGTGGCGTAGAAGCGCTCGGCGCATTCGCCATGCCGGCTGCATTTGGGTTGGCGTTCACTGCAACAGATGTCACGTCTTTGTTGCTGGGCGAGAAATGGTCTGGCGTTTCAGGCGTCATCGCGCTCCTCGCGCCGGTGATCGGCTTGCAGTCATTGTTCTATGCAACACAAGCCTACGCCATCGCGCTAGGCCTTACGCGGCTGGTGTTTTTTCGTGAACTTGTCTTCTTCATTGTGCGTATGCCGGTCTTCATTTGGGCTGCGAGCGCATACGGTCTCAACGGCGCCGTCATCGCAGTGGCCGGGATGGGGCTTTTCCATGTGTTGCTGAACCTGGCGCTCTACGCCCGCGCAAGCGGCAAGCCCATTTGGGAACCGCTGATCGCGGCGCGCCGTCCGATCGCTTCGGTCGCAGCGATGTCGCTTTGGTTTGTGGCTGTAGATCCCAATGCAACGGTCTTCGCGCAGTGGCCATTGTTCGCCAGGCTGAGCGTAGACGTGCTCGCCGGCGCGACAATCTATGTGCTGGCGATGTTCGTATTGTGGCGCGTGGAAAATCGGCCAGACGGTATCGAGCGGGAGACTGTGAAAGCTGCCTCAGCGCTGTCCCGTCGCCTTGCACGAAATTAACGGCCGCCCAACTGCAACCCGCAGTTCCTCGCGCGCAACCGCTCCGCTATGAAGAGTGCAGGGAACCGCCAGGGAAGGAAAAACGCAATTATGGCCGACGTCGCGCCGCTAGATCCGGAGAAAACGGCGATCACCGCCTTCAAACTTTTGACGGAGAATCCGCTTTTCAAAGTCACCGAAGCGGAGATCCGTGGCAATGTGTACCGGGTTTTCGAGAATGCTCCCCCGAGCCTTGGAGCGCTCTTCGCACACGCAGCCGCCACGCACGGTGAAAAAGAGTTCATGGTGTTTGAAGGCGAACGGATCAGTTTCGCCGAGATGTGGCGCCGGGCATGCCGTGCCGCCAGTGCGTTCCGCGCGGAGCTAGGCGTCAAACAGGGGGACAAAGTTGCGTTGGCCATGCGCAATTTTCCGGAGTGGTGCGTCAGTTACATGGCGCTGATTTCCATGGGCGCCGTTGTGGTGCCGCTCAATGCCTGGTGGAAGGCGGACGAGCTGGAATACGGCCTGAAGGACTGCGGCGCAAAAACCGTCATCGTCGATGGAAAGCGTTTAGAGTATTTGCAACCGCTGAAGGGCTCGCTGGGGCTGACGCTCGTTCTGGCGCGCGACAAGGGCGAGGGCGCCGATTTTCAATTCGAAGACCTGCTCGCCCGCGCCGGCGCCGATACTGCGCCGCAAGTCGATATTCATCCCGATGATGATTTCTGCATCGTCTACACCTCTGGCTCGACAGGCAATCCGAAGGGCGTCGTGCTGACCCATCGCGGCGCCATATCGACGCTGTTCTCATGGTCGTTCGTCGCTGCGATCTTGAAAGAGATGCGCGGCGGGGTCAGCCCGTTCGGCGACAATCCCGGCATTCTGCTCGCGATCCCGCTGTTTCATGTTACAGGTTCGCATTCCATATTTCTGCTTTCCTATATGGTGGGGCGGCGTATCGCGATGATGTATCGCTGGGATCCAAAGGAAGCAGGCGAGATTATCAATCGCGAAAAGCTGACCAATTTTGTCGGCGTGCCAAGCCAGTCTTTTGAACTCATGCAAGCGGTTGGGCCAGAGGGATTGCCGACATTGATCGATATTGGCTCCGGCGGCGCCAAACGTCCCGCGGAGCACGTCAAAAAGCTCGCGGAGAAATTCAAGAACGGAAAGCCATCCTCCGGCTACGGATTGTCGGAAACAAATGCGCTCGGCTGCGTCATTTCTCAGGGTGACTATCAATTGCGCCCGGACTCGACGGGGCGGCCAGTGCCGCCGGTGACCGACATCAAGATCATGAAAGACGGCGCGGAGCAGCCGCGCGGTCAAGTCGGCGAGGTCTGGATCAGAAGCCCGGCCAATTTCCGTGAGTATCACAATCTTCCTGACGACACAGCGAAGGCGCTCACGCCGGACGGCTGGTTTCGCACCGGCGATCTCGGGCGCATGGACGAGCAGGACTACCTCTACATTGTCGATCGGCTGAAGGAACTGATTATCCGGGGCGGAGAAAACATTTCGTGTCTAGAGGTTGAAAATCGCGTTTATGTGCATGACGCGGTCGCGGAAGCGGTCGTGTTCTCAGTGCCGGACGAGGTGCTCGGTGAGCGCGTCGGGCTGGTCGTATATCCCAAAGAAGGGCGATCCATTGACGCCAGCGAACTGCGCAACTTTATTGCGGAAGAGCTCGCCGGCTTTAAGGTGCCCGAACGAATCTGGATATCGCCCGCGCCGCTGCCGCGATTAGGCACAGCCAAGTTCGACAAAATCACGGTGAGAAAAATTGCGGTCCAGCACCCGCCTGCACTGTCTGTTTAGGAAGGAAGCCGATCATGAGCGATCTTGAAACTTTCCGCGCCGAAGCGCGCCAATGGCTTGAGGAAAATTGCCCCAAGGAAATGCGCGACGGCGCGGGCGGCGAAGAGAATATCTGCTGGGGCGGCAAGCGCTGGACGTTTCAGTCCGAGGCGCAAAAAACCTGGCTCGACCGCATGGCGGCCAAGGGCTGGACAGTACCGCATTGGCCGAAAGAATATGGCGGCGGCGGATTGTCAAAAGAGGAAGTGAAAATCCTCAAGGCGGAGATGCGGTCATTAAAATGCCGCTCGCCGCTGGAAAGCTTCGGCATCTGGATGCTCGGGCCGGCGCTCTTGAAATACGGCACCCATGAACAAAAGGCGCATTTCCTTCCGCCGATCGCGCGCGGAGAAATCCGTTGGTGCCAGGGCTATTCAGAACCGAACGCCGGTTCCGACCTCGCCTCCCTGCAATGCAAATGTGAAGACAAGGGAGACAGCTGGCTGATCAACGGCCAGAAAATCTGGACATCATACGCGGATGAGTCCGACTGGATTTTCGTGCTCGTGCGCACCGATCCGAAAGCGACCAAGCATAACGGCATCAGCTTTATTCTGGTCGACATGGAGCAGAAAGGCGTCTCGACAAAGCCGATCAAGCTGATTTCCGGCAAGTCACCTTTCTGCGAAACTTTCTTTGATGATGCGACCGCGCCAAAGGAACATGCGCCGGGCGTTTCGGCGATTGTCGGCGAAATCAATCGCGGCTGGGACGTCGCCAAATATCTCCTCACCCATGAGCGCGAAATGATTTCGGCCGGCGGCGGCGGTCTGCTCGGCGGGCGCGGCATGGGCGAAGTCGCAGCGCAGGAAATCGGTCTCGAACATGGACGCCTTGCCGATCCGCTGTTGCGCGCGCAGATCGCCAAAGCGGAAGTCGACGGCTGGGCGTTTTTGTTGACGCTTGAACGCATGAAAGACGAAGCGAAAGCGGGTCAGGGCGTCGGCGCTAATTCCTCGATGCTGAAATATTACGGCACCGAGTTCAACAAGCGCCGGTTTGAGCTGCTCATGGATATTGGCGGGTCTGATGAACTCGAATGGGAAGGCGAGCGCACCAAGGACGGCAAGCTCGCCCGCGGCTGGCTGCGCACAAAAGCCAATTCCATCGAAGGCGGCACGTCGGAAGTGCAGCTTAACATCATTGCAAAGCGCATTCTCGAATTGCCCGGCGCGTAAAGGAATAGAAGATGCCTCTCGTCCTCAACGAAGAACAGGAAATGCTGAAGGAATCCGCGCGCGGGTTTCTCGATGAAAAGGCGCCGGTCAGTGCGCTGCGCAAATTGCGCGACACCAATGATCCGGACGGTTTCTCCCGCGATCTCTGGAAAGAGATGGCGGAGATGGGCTGGGCCGGCATTTTGGTAGAAGAAGAACATGGCGGCGCCGATTTCGGTTTTGTCGGCGCAGGCGTGCTCGCGGAAGAGATGGGCCGGACGCTGACCGCGTCTCCGTTTCTTTCAACCTCAATCCTTGCGGCGACAGCGCTGAAAAAAATCGGAACCGATGCGCAGAAGCAGGCGAGCCTGCCGAAAATTGCTGCGGGCGATTTGCTGTTTGCGCTCGCGGTCGACGAACATCGCAAGCACGGACCGGCGAAGACCGCCATGAAAGCCGAAAAACACGGCAATGGTTTCAAGCTCTCCGGCGACAAGACGTTTGTGGCCGACGGTCATGTGGCGGACAAAGTCATCGTCGCTGCGCGCACGGCGGGCGCCGCCGGCGAACAGGATGGGCTGACGCTGTTTCTGGTGGACGCAAAATCAAAGGGCCTCAGCGCCGAGCGCACGCAAATGGTCGACAGCCGCAATGCCGCGCGCCTTAAATTCGACGGCGTCGAAGCGACTGGCGATGATGTGCTGGGCGAAGTCGATGGCGGCTATATGGCGCTTGAGGGCGTCTTGAATGCGGGCCGCGCCGGGCTGGCGGCGGAGCTTTCCGGCGCATCGCAGGCGGCGTTTGGCATGACTGTGAATTATCTGAAAGAGCGCAAACAGTTCGGGACTGAGATCGGCACGTTCCAGGCGCTGCAGCATCGCGCCGCGCATCTTTATTCCGAAATCGAACTGGCGAAATCGGCGATCCTGAAAGCGCTACAGGATCTCGACGCCCATTATGGCATGGCGGGACCAATCTGCTCGCTGGCCAAAGCCAAGGCCGGTGAAGTCGCCAAGCTCGCCACCCAGGAAGCGGTGCAGATGCATGGCGGCATCGGCATGACCGACGAATTTGACATCGGCTTTTATATGAAGCGTATTCGCGTCGCGCAGGAAATGTTCGGCGATCCGGCCTTCCACGCCGACCGTATCGCGCAGATGCGCGGTTATTAAAAAGGATGCAAGATGCCGTTTACTACGCCTGACAAAGTCTCCGAATTTATCGGCAAGGAAGTCGGCGTTTCCGACTGGCTGGTTATCGATCAAGAGCGGATCGACAAGTTTGCTGACGTCACCGAAGATCATCAGTTCATACATGTAGATCCAGAGGCGGCGAAGAAGACGCCGTTCGGCACGACGATTGCCCACGGGTTTTTGACGCTGTCCATGTGTTCCAAGCTCGCCAGCGGATCGGTCATCGTATTTGAAGGCGTGAAGATGGGCGTTAATTATGGCTTTGAAAAAGTCCGCTTCGTTACGCCGGTGAAATCCGGTCAAAAAATCCGCGGACGGTTTACCCTTATGTCTGCGGACTCGAAAGTTCCCGGCCAATGGTCGCTGAAATACGCGGTCAAGGTCGAGATTGACGGAGAAAGCAAGCCGGCGCTGGTCGCTGAATGGCTGACCATGCAGTTTGTCTAGTCAGGATCACGGCGGAGGATTGGCGATGCGCGCGAACATTCAAGAGAACGTCGTCATCGCGGCCGGACTGATGACGGTCAGCGCGCTCTTTGCCTTTTCGCCAGCCATTGCGAAAAAACCGGTGATGACGGTGGAAGTGCCGATCGAGATTACGCCAAAGCGCAACCTGAAAACCGAATGCTCGCAGCTCGTCGCCGATCAGTCCGATCTTGATGAGGCGCTTAATGTCTGCAACGAAGCTGTCGAAGACGCGCCGGATGACGGCGATTGTTACTTCTTTCGAAGCTATGTTCATTACTATCGCGACGACATGGACCTCGCTGAAGCCGATGCCACCCGCGCGATTGAGCTGAACACGTCGCGCCTTGCGAAAGCCTACTATCTGCGCGGGACGATCAAGGAGCAACAGCGCGAATTGCGCGAGGCGAGCGTCGATTTCAAGAAGGCGCTGGAACTGTCGCCGGACTGGGCGGCGGCGCGCCGCAAGGTCGATTCCTATGAATGGGCATATACTGACGACTGACGCCTATGCGAGGCCCGACAGGCCCGGGCGACTGACAATCACACGGAGTAAAAGATGACGATCAGATTTGACGGAAAAGTCGCGATAGTCACCGGCGCCGGCAACGGCCTAGGTAGATCGCATGCGCTGGCGTTGGCCGAGCGCGGCGCAAAGGTTGTGGTCAACGATCTTGGCGGCGCGGTTGACGGGTCGGGCGGGTCGATCTCGGCGGCCCAGGAAGTGGTGAACCACATCAACGCATCGGGCGGCGAAGCCATCGCTGACGGCGCCAATGTCACCAAGGAAGCGGAAGTCGCGGCCATGGTGAAAGCCACCATGGAAAAATGGGGCCGCGTTGACATCCTCGTGAACAATGCCGGCATCCTGCGGGACAAGACTTTTCACAAAATGGAGATCGCCGATTTCCGCGCAGTCATCGATGTGCATCTCGTCGGCACGGCGATCTGTACGCATGCCGTCTGGCCGATCATGCGTGAGCAAGCTTACGGCCGGATTGTCTGCACATCGTCGCCCTCAGGACTGCACGGTATTTTCGGACAGGCCAATTATGGCGCCGCGAAAGCCGGCATGATCGGGTTTATGAACGCGCTCCACCTCGAAGGGGCCAAATACAATATCAAAACGAACGTGCTTTCACCGTCGGCGAAAACGCGCATGACCGAAGATCTCGGCATTCCGCAGCCGATCCTCGATCAGATGACGCCGGAAGCGATCACTGCCGCCATGCTATTCCTCGTTAGCGAGGACGCGCCGTCGCGCGCGATCGTCAGTTGCGCCGCGGGCGGCTATTCGCGCGCCTACATCGTCGAGAGCGACGGGGTTTATCTGCCGCCCGACAGGCAAACGCCGGAAGACATCGCGAAAGACTGGGATAAAATTTCGTCCACGGCGAATGTTCACTATTACGAAAATTCTTCGGGACCGAACATGAACTTCATGACCAAGGCAAAAGCCTTCGCGGAGAAATGACGATGAAACGCCTCGCGCTGAGGTATGGATTTGCGGTCTTCGTTATGGTCGGCGCCTGCGCGCCCGTGCAGGAAGAATCCGAGGCCCTCGGCGCGCCGGATGAAGGCGCGATCCTCGAAACCGTCGATGCGTTCTTTCTCGCCATGGCGGCGAAAGACGCCGACGCTCTGTCGTCGATAATCGCTCCCGGCGCGACCATGGTCGCGCTCGGCTACAGCGACGCCGGGGCCGCGCCGCCGCGGCGCACCAGCGCGCAGGATTTTGTCGATGGGCTCAACGGCAATTTTCCGGACCGCACCCATGAGGCTTACTGGAATCCCACGGTGCTTCAGCGCGCAGATCTCGCCATCGTCTGGACGCCATACCGCATCGATATAGACGGGGCGCGGCTCCATTGCGGCATCGATGTCTTCAATCTATCGCGCGAGGACGGCAAGTGGCTCGTAGATTCCCTGAGCTTCACGATGGAGCCGAAAGCCTGTCCCGAGCTTGAGCCCGAAAGCGTCGCAGCGCGCCCTGTCTTCCCCGATTAACGCCAAGGAGATTTTCATGAGAGAAGCCGTTATCGTTTCCACTGCCCGCACGCCGATTGGCAAGGCCTATCGCGGCGCCTACAACGACACGACGTCGCCGGCGCTTGCAGGACATGCGATCAAACACGCTGTCGAGCGCGCGAAGGTCGACCCGGCGGAGATCGAAGACGTTGTTATCGGCACGGCGATCCAGATGGGCACGGCCTCACCAAACGTCGCGCGGTTATCGCTGCTGCGCGCCGGCCTGCCACAAACCGTGTCGGGTCAGTCGCTGGACCGTCAATGCGCATCCGGCATGATGGCGATCGCAACGGCGGCGAAACAGGTCATCGCCGACAACATGGATGTGGTCATCGGCGGTGGTGTCGAATCGATCTCCATGAACCAGACAAAGGACATGTTTATCCGTCCCGATCCATGGCTGATCAAAAACCTGCCCGCCACGTATATGCAGATGATTGAAACAGCGGAAATCGTCGGCGAGCGCTACAAGGTCTCGCGCGACGCGCAGGATGAATACGCGTACCAGTCGCAGATGCGTACGCATGCGGCGCAGCAAGCGGGCAAGTTTGACGATGAAATCGTGCCGCTGGCGAGCGTGATGAAGTTCATGAACAAGGAAACCGGCGAGACGTCCGACGTCGACGTCAAACTCGATAAAGACGAGGGCAATCGTCCGGAAACAACGCTTGAAGGCTTGAAAGGCCTCAAGACCGTGTTCAAAGGCGGGCAGGTGGTGAAGGAAGGCAAGCACATCACCGCCGGCAACGCGTCGCAATTATCCGACGGCGCGTCTGCGTCCGTCGTGATGGAAGCAAAAGAAGCCTCGAAACGCGGGCTCTCACCGCTCGGGATATACCGCGGCATGGCGGTCGCGGGCACCAACCCGGATGAGATGGGCATCGGGCCGGTCTTCGCCGTGCCGAAACTGCTCAAGAAATTCGGCCTGAAGATGGAAGACATAGGCCTGTGGGAACTGAACGAGGCCTTCGCAGTGCAGGTGCTCTACTGCCGTGACAAGCTCGGCATTCCCGACGAATTGTTGAACGTCAATGGCGGCGCCATTTCCATCGGCCACCCTTACGGCATGTCCGGTGCGCGCATGGTCGGCCATGCGCTCATCGAAGGCAAACGCCGCGGCGCCAAATATGTTGTCTGCACCATGTGCGTCGGCGGCGGTATGGGAGCTGCTGGTTTGTTCGAAGTCGCATAAGTGGCGACCGACAACGACGCTATCCATGCTCTCATCCGCGAAGTGCCTGCGGGCGAGGTCGCAAGTTATGGCATGATCGCCAGCCTCTTGCCCGGCGTTGGCCCGCGCATGGTGGCGCGCGCCATGCGTTCGGCGCCGTCGGGGCTCAAATGGTACCGCATCCTGACCGCCTCCGGCGCGCCGGCCGATCACTCCGGCGCAGAAAAGCAGCGCCGGCTGCTGAAAGAAGAGGGCGTCGTCTTCAAGAGAAACGGCGCCGTCGATTGGGGGCAATGCCGCTGGAAGGGCCCCACGCAAAAGTGGCTGGACAAATCCGGCCGTGAGATCGAAGAGGTGATGGAAATTATCGCCGGCTGGAAAAAATGAACGTCACCTTCCTGCTTTTCCCGAATTTGACGCAACTTGATTTTACCGGGCCACTACAAGTTTTGTCGCGGCTGCCGGGCGCGGAGGTTGCGCTCGCGGCTAAAGACCGGGCGCCGGTTCAAACCGACTCGGTGCTGACGCTCAATCCGACGCATGCGTTCGATGATTGCCCGCCGACAGACCTACTCTGTGTTCCGGGCGGCTTCGGCGTCGACGACGCCATGCTCGACGCTGAGACGATGGCCTTTGTGAAACGCGAAGGCGCGCGGGCAAAGTACGTGACCTCTGTCTGCACCGGCGCTTTCATTCTCGGTGCGGCGGGATTGCTGAAGGGCAAGAAGGCGACGACCCATTGGGCTTATCATGATGACCTTCGCCATGTGGGCGCCGAACCAGTAAAGGCCCGCGTCGTGCGCGATGGAAACCTGTTCACAGGCGGCGGCGTGACGGCCGGGATCGATTTCGCCTTTACGTTGGCGGCGGAAATCGCTGGGGAGCACGTCGCCAAGGCTATTCAGCTCGGCCTTGAATACGACCCGGCGCCGCCGTTCCTGTCCGGCGCGCCGGACAAGGCGCCGCCCGAGACGCTGACCGGCCAGAAGGCGCGCTACGCGCCGCGGCTCGAGGTATTCCGGCGCAGTCTTGCAAAAGCGCTTACAGATTCGTAACGCCCGTTAACCCGTTTCGCCGCAAATCGGTCTTATTGTGTGCTACACTTGACCCACAAATTCCGGGCTCGGAGGAGCAAATGAAAATATCGCTGCCAAAATTCGCTGCCGCTTTCGCGTTGGCCCTCATGACGATCGCCGGGTCGGCCCATGCCGCCTCCAAATCAAAAATTGATGCACGCACCGATAAGGCGCTGGCGGAGTTTCGCGAAGATGTGTCGGGAGCGAATGCGGTGTTGGCGAAGGCCGCCGGCGTGCTGGTCTTTCCATCCATCAAGAAAGCGGGCATCGGGATCGGCGGCGAGTATGGCGAAGGCGCGCTGCGCGTGAATGGCAGAACGGTTTCTTATCATTCAACGGCGTCAGCCTCGATTGGATTCCAGCTCGGCGCCCAGGCGCGTCGTCAGATCATTGTCTTCCTCGACCCGAAGGCGTTGGAAAAGTTCCGCCTCTCTGATGGCTGGGAAGTCGGTGTGGATGCGTCGGTGACAGTGATCACTGTTGGCGCCGGCGGCGCAGTCGATGCGACGCAACTCAATCAGCCGATTGTGGCGTTTGTTTTCGATTCAAAGGGACTGATGTACAATCTGTCTCTTGAAGGCTCGAAGATCAGCGAAATCCACGACGACTAAACCAAATCGATTGCCGCTAACTGCGCGCGCTTTTCTCCATCCGACAAAAAGGATCCCGAGAAAGAGTTTCTCGCCAGCGTTTTGATGTCGTCCTTTGTGAGATCAAGCGCTTCGATGGCGGCCTTGAAATTATCCATAACATATCCGCCGAAATAAGACGGATCGTCTGAGTTAACGGTCGCTCGCAGGTTTAGATCGAGCATTCGTTTCAGCGGATGCGCGCGCATGTCTTTGACCACGCAGAGTTTCAAATTTGACAACGGGCAAACCGTCAGCGTCATTTGTTCGCTGGCGAGGCGGGCGACCAGTGCGTCGTCTTCCAGCGATCTGTTGCCATGGTCGAGCCGGTCGATATCCAAAAGGTCCAGCGCCTCGTAGACATACTCGGGCGGACCTTCTTCCCCGGCATGGGCGACAAGTTTCAATCCGCGCTCCTTCGCTGCTTTGAACACGCGTTCAAACTTCGACGGCGGATGCCCGACTTCGGATGAATCGAGGCCAACGCCAGTGATGCGGTCGAGCCAATTCTCCGCTTGCTTCAGTGTCGCAAATGCATCTTCCTCGGGGAGGTGACGCAAGAAACACATGATCAGCTTCGCCGTCATGCCGAATTGCGCCTTGGCCATATCAAGCGCTGTCAGAATTCCACTGATTGCCGTATCGAACGCAACGCTACGCTCCGTGTGGCCTTGTGGATCAAAAAATATCTCCACGTGGCGCACATTGTCGGCGCGCGCGCGGTTGAGGTACGCCATGGTCAAATCAAAGAAGTCTTCTTCCGTCAGCAGAACGCTCATTCCCTGATAATAGATATCGAGAAAGTCTTGCAGGTTGGAAAACTGGTAGGCCGCACGAATCTCATCCACCGTTTTGAACGGGATGGAGACCTTATTTCGTTGCGCCAGCTTGAATAGCATCTCCGGCTCAAGACTTCCTTCAATATGCAGGTGTAGCTCGGCTTTCGGCAGCGCTGCGGCGTATGCAATGAGTTCGGCTTTTTTCATGATGATTTTCGAACCTTATTCAGTATCGCTATAACGCCAGCAACGGCTGCACCTGCGAGCGCCAGAATCATGGCGGGTGCGGAGGTTGTAAACTTTGTAGTTGTTGCGAATTGCTGCACCAGCACAAATCCTTCGGAGGGAGGGAGTGCGCCGGAAGCGAACATTGCAACCAGCGTGTTTTCAACAAGCTCGCAGACGAAATAAACCGGCGGAAGATACATCAGAAATCGTAACACGCTCGATTGCAGGTGCAATGCCTTGATGCCGAGTCCCAGTCCGGTCCAGGCCAACATCACATTCATCAGGGCGTACGGAATGTCCAAGACTTGCCACAAGAGATAGTCACTGGTGTTGGCCCCCAGAGCCTGCAGTGAACGAACCGGTTCGATGGCGGGAATGCCCGGCTGCATTTCCGGCAGCTTCCCGCCCGCCAGTTCCAGCGCGCGAGTCCAGGGGCTGTCCATGCCGAAAGCCCATGCGGAAAAGGCGATGAGCGCGATCAGCCAGATCGCGAAGCGGCGCCAGCTTGCGACTGTAATTCGCTCAGAGATTGTCAGCATGATGACCGGCTGTCTTTGCTTGTGTCGTGGGAGGGGTTGTATAGCTGCGTCCGGCGATGTGATCTACTCGCGATCAGCGTTGTGACGACAATGTGAGCGCAAAGATGTTGGAAAATCAATCGAATGTCGGGCGGGCGCAGGCGTGGCCGGTTTGGTTCACATCCCAGTGATGTGGTGATAAACTGTATGTAGACGGAGCGAAGGGGGGATGATGCATCAGGCCGGAGTCATAGTGCGTACACAGGCTGCTATCGCAGCATTTATCCTATGGATGGCGCCGCCGACACCGAGTGCGGCCGCGCAAATCATTTCCCAAGATGCGGTCAGTCAGTTCGCGCAACATAGCGAAGAGTCGCAATACCGAATTGATCACGCGTCTTGGTCGCGGTTTTTGAGCCAAGCCGTCTTTGACGTAGGCCCGTCAACCCGGCGCCCGGCGCCGCGCGGAAAGGGAGGGGTCTACACAGGGACGCGAATGACCCACGGCAGCAGATCCCGCTATCGCTATGAAGGCAATAGGGTTCTCTTTCATCTCTTCAACGAAGATACTGATCGATTTCTTTCTTCTTACAGAACGGGTTTGCAAAACGCCGTCAATCGTGTGGAGTACTCTGCTCTGACAAGTGACGAGCAATTGGCGTTCTGGCTCAATTTGCACAATGTTGTCGTCATTGATGAAATTGCAAAACGTTACCCCATTAGCAGTCCGCAGCGAATTCGCATGCGCGAGTACAACAATGGGTCACTATTTGAGGCAAAGCTTGTCGCAGTGAATGGTGTTTCGCTGAGCTTGAACGATATTCGGTACGGCATTGTCTATCGCTACTGGGACAGTCCAGATGTAGTCTACGGCTTTTGGGATGGCTCAATCGGCGGTCCTAATATTCCAACTGGTGCATTCACGAGCGATAATGTGTGGGAGGCTTTGAGTGCTCTTGGCGATCGTTACGTGAACTCGCTTCGCGGCGTCGAAATGCGCGCGGGAAAACTCGGCGTCTCTGAGGTCTACTACAATGCCCAGACGCTCTTCCCCAGTTGGCCACAGGATCTGCTTGGTCACCTCCATACACACGCAAGAGCTGATGTGCTCGAATTGCTCTCGAGAGAAAGTGGAGACGTAAAAATTATTCCCTATGATCGTGCAACAGCCGATTTCGCCAGTGGGGAAACCGCTACTTTCGGTGGATCAGATAACGCCGCAGCGTTGCTCTCGTTGAGGCCGGAAGTTGGCGAGGATACACCGGTCGATCTTCTGCAGGACTTTGGCGCGCCGTTCAGAAACAAGTCGAGTAGAGGCGGTGTGTCTGCGGATACCGAAATCATGGTGAGGCGCGCTGAGGAGCAAGCCAAGCGGAGAGAAGGCGAAGTTTCCATTGAAGATGTGGAAACGACCGACCCGGGCGAAAGCGAGACGGCGCAGAAAGAAGATGCGCCGTCCCCGGACGCCGGCGAGCCGGAAGACGAGGACGACGGAAGCTGATCAGACTCCCGGGACGCTTAGAACAAAAAGCCTTCCTTGAACCCGACGCCGTCAATGTCCGCAAGCTCAACGCCGCCCGACGTCTTCTTGATGTCGAACGCTGCTTTGACGAACCCGTTATATGCTTTGCTCTCGATCGTATCGACGGCGACGAATTCTGCACGGGCCCCTTCGCGTGTGATGGTCAGGTCGATGAACCCATGGCTCTCGCCGGAAAGGTATCGCACGTCCTTATTGTCGCGATTGGTCAGCAAGGCATAGTCGGCGCCTTTGCCGCCGAGAAATTCGCGCGCGTAAGGCGAAGGTGACGTGACCGAATGGACGCCAAGTTCAACGCCCATGTGCCCCCCATTCCGGCCGGTCAAATCGTTCGCCCACCATGTGTGGGCGGCTCCGGGTACGCCGAGCATGCCGCTCTCGCCACCCCCCCCTGC
>CAZAOB010000019.1:0-14571 GCA_964486635.1 uncultured Caulobacterales bacterium
CGTGCCCGGCAGAACCCCACTGATGAGGAGTACAGCAAGGCACGTGAGCAGTACGGTGACGCCTTCCGTGCGGGCATGGGCGCAGAGGCCATCAAGGAGATCCTCGGAACCATCGACCTCCCTGAGCTCTATGAAGAGCTCACCGAAGAGCTGAAGCAGACCAATTCCGAGCAGAAGAAGAAGGACCTCATCAAGCGCCTGAAGACCACCAAGGCGCTCCGTGATTCGGCAAACCGGCCGGAGTGGCTGATCCTTGTCGGCGTCTGCACGCATTTGGGCTGTATTCCGCTTGGCACAAGCGCCGGCGAAAATCGCGGCGACTACAATGGATGGTTCTGTCCTTGCCACGGGTCGCACTACGACCTTGCGGGCCGCATTCGAAAAGGTCCAGCGCCGGAAAATCTTCCCGTTCCTTCCTACCAGTTCGTTTCCGACACCGTCGTCAAAATCGGCTAGGCAAAGCGAGATTAAGATGAGCCACGCTTCTACATACAAGCCGTCAACCGGCATCGAGAAATGGCTGGACAAGCGCCTGCCGATTGTCCGCTTTGGTGCGGATTTCATGGAATTTCCGACGCCGAAGAACCTCAATTACTGGTGGACGTTCGGCGCCATTCTCGCAGTGATGCTGGTCGTGCAGATCATCACCGGGATTGTGCTGGCGATGCACTACACGCCGCACACGTCAATGGCGTTCACAAGCGTTGAGCACATCATGCGCGACGTGAACTATGGCTGGCTGTTCCGCTACATTCACTCCAACGGCGCCGCGATGTTTTTCATCGCTGTCTACATTCACATGTTCCGCGGCCGCTATTACGGCTCATACAAAGAGCCGCGCGAAGTCGTGTGGATGCTGGGCGTTGTCATCTTCCTTCTGATGATGGCCACCGCGTTCATGGGATACGTGCTTCCCTGGGGCCAGATGTCCTATTGGGGCGCAACAGTTATCACCAACCTGTTTTCTGCGATCCCGGTAGTGGGCGAGTCGATCCGCACGCTGCTTTGGGGAGGGTTCTCAGTCGACAATCCGACGCTGAACCGCTTCTTCTCGCTGCACTATCTGCTGCCATTCGCAATCTTTGGCGTAGTGGCGCTCCACATCTGGGCGTTCCACACGAGCGGAAACAACAACCCGGCTGGTGTCGAAATCAAAGACGTGAAGAAAGACGCAGTTCCGTTCCACCCTTACTACACGGTGAAAGACGGCTTCGCGATCGTGGTGTTCCTGATCCTGTTCGCGGTGTTCGTGTTCTTCAATCCGAATGGCATGGGGCACCCGGACAACTACATCGAGGCCAATCCGCTCTCGACGCCTGCGTCGATCGTGCCTGAATGGTATTTCCTGCCTTTCTACGCGATCTTGCGGGCCATCACATTCGACATCGGACCGATCTCGTCCAAGCTCGGCGGCGTCCTGGCGATGTTCTCTTCGATCTTCGTCCTTTTCATTTTGCCGTGGCTCGATACATCGAAGGTCCGCTCCATGCGGTACCGGCCGGTGGCGCGCATGTGGTTCTTCCTTTTCGTGATCGCTTGCCTGGCGCTCGGCTGGCTCGGCGGCAAACCGGCTGAGGGTAGCTATGTCATGTATGCGCAGATCGCGACGGCGTACTACTTCGCGTTCTTCCTGATCATTCTTCCGTTGCTAGGCATCCTGGAGACGCCAAAGCCGTTGCCGCGTTCAATCTCTGAAGCGGTCTTGCAAAAATCAGCAAAACGAGAGTCCTCGGCTGCGCCTGGTGCGCCGGTGGCCGCGGAGTAGAAGCAATGATGAAGAACCTGATGAACTTCGCTCGTGTCGCAAGCATCGCAATCGTGGCGCTCGCCGCGGGGCACGGCGCTGCCCAGGCGGCCAGCGGCAAGTCAAAGCATCCGCACGCCCAACACTGGCACTTCGCCGGCCCGTTCGGCACATACGACAAAGACGCGCTGCAGCGCGGTTACCAGGTCTACGAAGCAGTCTGCTCGAACTGTCACGGTCTCGAGCTGGTCGCGTTTCGCAATCTTGGCCAAGAGGGCGGACCGTTTCATTTGAACGAGTGCCCGGCCGGCGTTCCGGAAACGGTTGATTGCTCGAACCCAAATGACAATCCGGTCGTGAAGGCGCTTGCGGCCAAGTACAAATTCCAGATCACGGACGGACCGGATGACACTGGCGACATGTTCCAGCGTCCAGCATTGCCGTCGGACAATATCCCTGGCCCGTTTGCAAACGAGCAACTGGCGCGCATGGCGAACAACAACGCGTTGCCGCCTGATCTCTCGTTGATGGCGAAAGCCCGTCACGGCGGTCCGGATTACATCTACGCACTGCTGACGGGATATGAAGACGCGCCGTCTACGGTCGTTGTTGGTCCCGGTCAGTACTACAATCCGTATTTCCATGGCGACATGGCTCAGGCGATGAAGCCGGAATACATGCATGACGGGCACGTCGTCGACGGCGTTTCAGTCCCGCTCGGCGGCGTATTGGCCATGGCCCCGCCGCTTGCTGACGGCATCATCGAGTACGGCGATGACAGCCCGCAAACGGTTGAGCAGTACGCCAAGGACGTCACTGAGTTTCTGATGTGGGCCGCTGAGCCGAAGATGGAGGCTCGCAAGTCACTCGGCATCATGACGATCATCTATCTGATAATCCTCGCGGGCATTCTTTATTGGTCCTACCGTAAAGTCTGGTCAAAGGTTGACCATTAAGGTCACCGAAAAGCGATTTGATCTGACAACGGCGGCGCATAAACTGCGCCGCCGTTATTGATTCAAAGGAAGATCATGACCCAGCAAAAGCGCGTTCTCGGCTTTATTGGCGGTTCAGGCATATATTCTGTTGATGCGCTGGAGGGTGCGGAAAGGCTTGAGATCAATACGCCATGGGGATCTCCATCCGACGCGCTGATGCGAGGAAGCATGAGCGGTGTCGAAGTTGTCTTTCTCGCGCGCCACGGCGCCGGTCACCGACTGCCGCCTTCAGATGTGAATTATCGCGCTAATATAGACGCCATGAAACGCGCTGGCGTTACCGATCTGATTTCTCTGTCGGCATGCGGGTCATTTCGCGAAGAGCTGGCGCCGGGAACTTTCGTTATTGTTGATCAATTCATCGACCGCACTACGCAGCGGGAGAAGAGTTTCTTCGGTCCCGGGTTTGTGGCGCATGTCTCCATGGCGGATCCGGTTTGCCCAGCGCTTGGGGATGCGCTGGAAGCGTCCTGCGCGGCGCTCGGCATCAGTCATGTGCGTGACGGAACCTATATCGCCATTGACGGCCCGCAATTTTCTTCCCGGGCGGAGTCGCATCTTTACAAATCCTGGGGCTGCGACGTGATCGGCATGACCAATATGCCCGAGGCCAAGCTCGCCCGTGAAGCTGAGCTTCCTTACGCAAGTGTCGCGATGGTCACGGATTATGATTGCTGGCGTGAGAATGAAGGTGTCGTGGAAGTCGGACTCATTTTGGAGACGCTAAAAGCGAACACAGCCAACGCCTCACGTCTGGCGGCTGATGTTTCCGCGCGTTTGGGGGGCAACAGATCACCGTCACCACTCGGAATCGAAACAGCGCTCGACATGGCGGTCATCACCGCGCCAGAGTCGCGCGATGCAGAGATGGTGAAGAGGCTTGATGCGGTCGCCGGGCGGGTTCTTAGGCGTTGACGGCGAGCTTAAACTCTTGGGGGATGGTTGCGCGTTCGAGCTGATCGGCAAAATGCTCGGCCGCAATTTCAAACTTCCATTCGGTCATTGACTTATCAATGACGCTCACGCTCAGACCATAAGCTGCGCCCATATGCGCTTGCCAGTCATTGAGCGCCATCACAGCCAGACTGCGGTTGCGACGCTGCTCAAATCGAAGGGCGTTTGCAGTCCACCGTGTTTGGTCTGCACTGACCCAAATCGCATTTATGTCCGCCAGAGCATCCGGGTCGGCCGTAACGATGGTCAGGAAATGCCGGGTATAGCCCGGCGTGTCGTGAACGCTGGATGTAATGACCACACGCACGGGAGAGTCCGCCGACGGACGAATCATGGGGCTGGAAATAGTGTCGCCCGTGTATCCCAGACTTTGCATGAAAGTCTGCGAGGGCTCGTGCGCGTGCGCCATCATCGACAGTGAAGCATCCGACAGCACGACAGCAAAGCCTTCAGGGAATACGCGGGCGACCTCCCCCTCAATCGGCGGCAGCCCCCCAAATGTAATGGCAATCCGGTCGCCGATTGACACGGATGTTTCGCTGCGAATCGCCAGGCTGCGGGAGGTGAAGTTAAGTGTGTTGCTCAGGACTTCCGGTCCGCCATTGATGGTGAAACGGATATTGAATGACGCTTGAAAGCGTTGTGCGCCGCGTCGATCTATCTGTTGAACAACGGTCATGCCGGGCAGTATAGTTAGCCCGGCTTAACCACGTGTAAAAACAACGTAAACGGACGGTAAATTTTTGATGCTTTTCTTCAATTGTTGAAGCGGAAATGCATCACGTCGCCATCCTTTACTATGTACTCTTTGCCCTCAAGGCGCATCTTGCCAGCCTCTTTCGCGCCTTGCTCGCCTTTCAGCGCAACATAATCGGCGTAGGCGATCGTTTCTGCCCGAATAAATCCCTTTTCGAAGTCGGTGTGGATAACGCCGGCGGCCTGTGGCGCTGTTGCGCCGCGCTTTACGGTCCACGCCCGCGCTTCTTTGGGGCCCGCTGTAAAATAGGTGTGCAGGTTGAGCAGATCGAATCCGGTACGGATCAAGCGGTTTAGGCCCGGCTCCTTAAGCCCAAGAGTTTCGAGATACTCATTTTGTTCGTCGTCGGAGAGTTGCGCCAATTCGGATTCGATTTTTGCGGAAATGGCGACTGCGGCGGCGCCTTCTTTTGTGGCGCATACTTCAACATGGCGGGAATAGTCATTGCCTGATGCTGCGGAGTCTTCGTCGACATTTGCGACGAACAAGACAGGTTTGGATGTGAGGAGCTGAAGCCCGGCCCACATTTTTTTTTCCTCATCGGAGACTTCAGCGTTGCGGGCAGGGCGGCCTTCGCGCAGTTCCGCCAAGGCTCTATCAACGAGGATGAGGAGGGCTTTAGCCTCCTTGTCCTGTCCTTTGGCTTTCTTTTCGATATTCACCCGTCGCTTTTCGAGGCTCTCCAGATCAGCGAGCATCAATTCAGTTTCAACCGTTTCGAAGTCGGCGATCGGGTCGATTTTATTGGCGACGTGGGTGACATCGTCGTCGTCGAAACAGCGCAGCACGTAAACGACAGCATCGACCTCGCGAATGTTTGCGAGAAACTGGTTGCCGAGACCTTCGCCTTTGGACGCGCCCTTCACCAGTCCGGCGATGTCGACAAACTGCATGCGGGCGGGGAGGATTTCCTTAGAGCCTGCAATCTCCGCCAACACTTTCAAACGAGGCTCGGGAACGGCGACGTCGCCAACATTGGGTTCAATAGTGCAGAACGGATAGTTCGCAGCTTGCGCCGCAGCCGTTTTGGTCAATGCGTTAAACAGCGTTGACTTGCCCACGTTTGGCAGTCCGACAATGCCGCACTTGAATCCCATATCTCGTACTTTCTAATCCTTGTCGCCGAGGAGCTTTTTGAAGGCGTCCGCGAATGCGTTGTCACCCTGTTCCGGTTTTTGCGAGGCAGGCGAGGCGTCTTGCTTTTGATCGGTGGGCGCTGGTTTTGCCGTTGCTTCCTTCCTGGGCGGCGCTAGCCGCTGCGCTACAGCGGTCGCGAAACGATTGTCGTCTGCCTCTGCGAGGAATGCAGCCTCGCGGGCGATTGCGTCAAGCATCGGCGACAACCAGTCCTGATCCGACTTTGCGAAGTCGCCCAACACGTGGTTTGTCACGCGCGACTTGTCGCCGGGATGACCGATACCAATACGCACTCGCCGAAAACCGTTCCCGATATGCGAATCGATGGAGCGAATGCCGTTATGTCCCGCGGCGCCGCCGCCGACTTTCATTCTTAGCTTGCCGGGGGCGAGGTCGAGTTCGTCGTAGAACACGATCACCTGCTCAATCGGAATTTTGTAGAAGCGCGCTGCTTCACCAACCGCCTGACCGGAGTCGTTCATATAGGTCTGCGGCTTCAGCACGAGCGCTTTTTCGCGCCCGAGCGCGCCATCTCGAATTTCCGCCTGAAACTTTGAACGCGCCGGACCGAAGCCATTCACGTCTGCAATGGCGTCCACGGCCATAAAGCCGACATTGTGCCGATGGCGGGCGTATTTTTCGCCAGGATTGCCGAGGCCAACGAGAAGCAGCATCACGCGCTCCAGATCGTCAGGGGCGGCGAGAAAGACAAGGGAAGAGGATTACTCTTCCTTGTCACCCTCTTCCTTGGATTCGTCTTCTTCGGTTTCCGACGTCGCTGCTTCTTCGTCATCTGCCGAGCGCAGCGCCGACGGCGCAGCGATCGTTGCGATGGTGAAGTCGCGATCGGTAATGACGAAGGTCACGCCATCGGGCAGTTTGATTTTCGAGGCGTGAATGCCGTCGCCGACATCGAGGCCTGTCACATCAATTTCAAAGACTTCGGGAATGGCGGTCGCCGGCGCGTACACTTCGACACCGTGACGAACAACGTTGAGCACGCCGCCTTTTTTGAGGCCCGGAGAGGCTTCTTCGTTGATGAAGCGAACGGGCACTTCAACGTCGATGCGGGTTTTCTCGTCAACGCGCATGAAGTCGATATGGATCGGGTGGCCCTTCACCGGATGGATTTGAACGTCGCGAGCAATGACCGGTTGTTTTTCTTTCTGGCCCGGCACGTCGATATTCGCGAGGTGCGCAAGCAGGCGGCCATTCAGATACGCCTTGGTGATTTCATTGCGCTTGAGGTTGATCGGAACGGGGCCGAGATCGCCGCCGTACAATACGCCGGGGATCCAGCCTTCACGACGTGCCGCGCGAGCGCCGCCAGTGCCGGTTTCATTCCGGGGTTCACAGTAAAAGAGATCCGTCTGTGCCATCGTCTGTCGGCGTCCTTCGCGCAAAAACCGCCGCTGCGGCGAGCCTGAAAGACTTCCGCGCCGGCGGGGAATTCCTGATTGAGCGGCGGTCTATAGAGGAAAGGCATTACCACCGCAAGCGCTGAAATGAGGGCATTTTCAGGGTTTTTGGGCGTGGGCTGGGGAGCCGGCGATTTGATATTCCGAAGGGGCGAACCTCGCGACCTCGCGACCGGCCAGGCGATCGCCGGTCCCGCATTGAAGGCGCTTGACCCGACGTATCAAGAATGTATTAACGTGATAACACGCTAAGACATGCCGACAAATGGAACGCAGGGCCTCAAAGCGATGGCTGAACTAAAAATAGTCAGTGAAAACAACGACCCAAATGATCGCGCCGCCGACGAACAAGCGCTTTTCAGCGGGGTTAGCCGTCTGAACAATCCGACTGAGGTTGAGCAGTTTCTTCGGGATCTGGCGACGCCGGCGGAGCTCGCAGCCTTCGCGGAACGCTGGCGGATCGCCAGAATGCTCGATCGGGGAGAGCATTCCTATCGTGATATCGCTGCGTCGACGGGCGCTTCCACCACCACGATTGGCCGGGTCGCGCGGTTTCTGCGCGAAGAAAGATACCAGGGATACCGGCTGGTTCTCGACAGATTGAACGCAGACGGCGGAGACCGATCATGAGCGAGCAAAGACTGCGAATCGCCGTGCAGAAATCCGGGCGGCTTTCAGATGACAGCTTTGCCCTCCTCAAAAGCTGCGGTCTCACCATCTCGCGCGGCCGCGACAAGCTGTACGGGCGAGTGCAGGAACTGCCCATCGACGTGCTTCTGCTGCGCGATGACGACATACCGGCTTTTGTTGCCGACGACGCGTGCGACATTGGCATTGTCGGCCAGAACGTATTTGAAGAAGACCTCCTCAGCGAAACCCACGATGCGCCGGCCAGTGAGGTGATGCGGCTAGGTTTCGCCCGGTGCCAGCTGATGCTGGCCGCGCCGAAAGAATGGTCTTTCAACGGCGCGGACATGCTCGACGGCAAACGTATCGCAACATCCTATCCGGCGCTGACCCGGGCGTGGCTGACCCGCGAGGGCGTCAGCGCCAAGGCGGTGATGATGAAGGGATCGGTCGAAGTGGCGCCGCGCCTCAAGATCGCCGATGCGGTTTGCGATATCGTCTCGACCGGCGCGACGCTCGACGCCAACGGATTGAAACCTGTCGCCACGGTGTTCGAGTCCGAGGCGATCCTGATCCGCAACCGCCGCGAGTTCACGCCGGAAATTCAGGGGGTATTCGACGCGTTGTTAAAACGCATAAAAGGCGTGCTGACCTCACGCGACGCGAAATACATCATGATGAACGCGCCGCGCAGTGCGATCCCGGCGATCACCGAGTTTCTGCCCGGCGCCGATGCGCCGACGATCCTCGACCTGGCCGGCAATCCCGACAAGGTTGCGATCCATGCCGTCTGCCGCGAAAGCGTTTTCTGGGACACGCTGGAAAAACTTAAAAAGCTCGGCGCCAGCGCGATCCTGGTGCTGCCGATCGAGAAGATGATGGCTTAATCAGTTTGCGTCATAATCATACCGGAATGGTCCGAACCACTCGCCGGTCTGGCGTTCCTGCCAGCGCATTTCGAAAACGCCTTGGCGCGCAACCTCGTGATAGAGCGGAATGCGGTCGCCCTCGGTCCAGGCGCCGTCATTGAAACGATAGGCGTAACGCTGTGCGCCGGCCACAAAGGTCTTGTTGATCTGCAACAGATCCGTCGTGACATTGTCCCGCCATTCAAATTCCAGCGGCGGCGGCGTTTCTTTTTCCGCCCGGAGTTTCGTCTCGCGGTCGCTTGCGTTCTGGAGGAGGCGCTCATAGCTCGCAATATTGCCCGCAAGCGAAGTCGATTGCTGGCGCGCTACGGATTCCAAATCCGCCTGATGCTGAGGCAGGAAGAAGAACTCCGCCGCAGGACGTCCGTCGATCTTTTCAAGAAATGCGTCAATGCTAGCCTTCTGCGCGGAGAGTTTGGCGACGGTGTCCGCTATGCCTTGTTCCTGAACCATGGGGGCCTGCGCTGTGCGCTGCATGTCCCAATAGGCGAAGGGCAAATCGGGGTCGATGCGCCGGGCTTCCTCATAGAGCGCGTCAGCATTTGCGATATCCGGCTCATTGCGGCCGGCAATGACGAGGAGGTTTGCATCCCGGTTCTTTCGGCCGAGCGACGCCATCTCTGCAATTAGCGCATCACGCGAAACGGTGACCCGGCCTGCATTGAAGTAAAGTTCCGCGGCGTCGAGTTTCGACGGGCGCGCCTTTTCATAATGCTCTTTAATCGCCTCAAAGGCGTTGGCGCTGTCGCGGCGCACGAATTGATAGATCCATGCGTTGTTGAAGGATTCAAAAGCGGTTTTCGGGTTTTCAATGATGGTGATGGAATCGACGCTCTCGCGGATGACCGTGACGTCTTCTGAGATCTGTTCGACATCTTCCTTGATGAGGCCAAGCATTTCGCCGACGGACTCCGTCGCCGTCTTGCCGCCGCCGACAAACATCATCAGCGCAAATATGCCGGCAGCGCAAAGTGAGAAGCGGAAGGCGTCGCATACAAAGCAATCTCCCGCTTTGGCGACGTCGCCCCCTGTGGCGTTGATGGCGCTGGCGTGCCGCACGCACAGATACACCGCGCCGGCGGTCATAACCGCAAACAGGGCCATCAGCATGATCGGCGTCACGGCGCCGGTGAGAAAGCTGGCGAAATCGCCGAACAGCGCCACCGCGCCGCCAAATAGGGCAAACAAAGACGGGCGCTCCGGAAACAGCGCCTTCACCCAGATTTTCGATTGGCCTGCCATCATCTCCCCCACAAGACAGCTTCATAAGAAGCGGGGATTACGGGTGAAATCGCGATTCGGCGCAAGCAGAATTAGCGGGCGGGCGTTTGGGAAAAATGGTGCTGCCGGAGAGAATTGAACTCTCGGCCTCTCCCTTACCAAGGGAGTGCTCTACCCCTGAGCTACGGCAGCATTCGCCGGGCGCGGGGCCCGGAAAGAGGCGGCGGTATAGCGCGGGACTTAGTCCTTGGGAAGGCCGCGCCGGGAAAAACCGCCCGGCGTCATTCAAGGCCGAAAGGGGTTAAAATTTCCGGCCCGACGCGGCGCGGTTTGCGCGATTGAGCGTCGATCAGGCACCAGTCGGTCTCGACCTTTGCGGAAAAGCGGCTCGCGCCGGCCTTTCGGATATCCACATGACGCATGAAGCGCGGACCGGAGACGCGGCCAAGCCAGGTTCTGATCTCGACAGTTTCGCCCTCTAAAACCTGATCGCGGTAATCGATCTCATGGCGCAGCGCGACCCAGACCAGCGCGCGCTGTAATGCGTCATCAGCCACATGGCGCCAGTGTGCGACGGCTATGTCCTGCGCCCAGATCAGATAGACGGCGTTGTTGACGTGGCCCATTTCGTCAATGTCCGACGCTTGCGCGACGCGCGTCATCTTGACCGCGGTTTCGAAAGAGTTAGCGCCGGTGAGTGTTCCGGAAAGCGAGATTGGCGTGATTGTTGTGAACATGATTAGCGCCTCAACTCGTCGACCCACTTTTTGTCCGTGGGGATTTTTGCACTGGCGAGTTTGTCGATCAAAGCGCCGGGTTCCGCTTCCATGTGAAGAATCGATCGGTGTTGCGGCTTCACAAAGGATTCGATCACCAGATGATCGAGAAACTGCTCAAGCCCTGAGTAAAACCCCGCGACATTGAGAAGGCCGACGGGTTTAGCGTGCAGCCCGAGCTGCGACCATGTCCAGACCTCGAAGGTCTCTTCCAGGGTGTCGATGCCGCCGGGCAGGGCGATGAACGCGTCAGACAGATCGGCCATCTGCGCCTTGCGCTCATGCATGGAGGAAACGATGCGCAGTTCGGTGAGGTTGGTATGAGCGATTTCCAGATCGGCGAGCGCTCGCGGGAGCACGCCGATGACGTCACCGCCCGCGGACAGCGCTGCGTCGGCGACGGTCCCCATGAGCCCGACCGAGGCGCCGCCATAGACGAGGCCGATGCCGCGGCTGGCGAGCGTCCGGCCGAGATCGATCGCGGCCTCTTCATATATGGGCTTCGCGCCGAGGCTCGATCCGCAAAAGACGCATATTCTCATAGCGCCCCGCATGGCATGGCGCAGGCTTCGAATCCAGCCCGGCCCGCAGGGGCCGCACGCGCTTGCATCGGCTTGACGCGACCGGCGGCAGGGCCTTTAGTCCGCCGCCATGTCGGCAAAAGACGATAAATCCAATGATTGCCCGCCTGCGGCCCCGAAAAAGCCCCGGCCGGCGAAGACCAAGAGCACCGAATTAAAGGATGCTGCGCGGGAGGCGCGCCTCGCCGAAGCGCTGCGCGCAAATCTCCGGCGGCGAAAGGCCGGCGCCGATGATGTCACGAAGAAAGATGCGTAATGGATAAGTTAGCGATTATCGGCGGGCGTCCGCTTTACGGCTCGATCCCGATCAGCGGCGCGAAGAACTCCGCGTTGAAGGTCATGGCGGCGGCGCTGCTGAGCGACGAGCCCCTGACTCTTAATAATGTGCCGCGTCTCGCCGATGTGGACATGTTGCTGCGCCTGCTCGAACAGCATGGCGCCGCGGCGGATTTCAATGGATCAACCTTGCGCCTGCATGCGAGCGCCATCACGTCGACTGAGGCGCCGTATGATCTGGTGCGCAAAATGCGTGCGAGTTTCAACGTGTTAGGCCCGCTTCTTGCGCGCGAACGCAAGGCGAAGGTGTCCTTGCCCGGCGGCTGCGCCATCGGCGCGCGCCCGGTCGACCTGCATTTGAAAGCGCTGACCGCCATGGGCGCGCAAATCGATCTCGACGAAGGCTATGTCATCGCCGAGGCGCCGACGGGCCTGCACGGCGCCCATGTGACCTTCCCGTTCGTCTCGGTTGGCGCGACTGAACACTCCATGCTCGCGGCGGTGCTCGCAAAGGGTGAGACCCTGATCGAAAACGCTGCACGCGAACCCGAGATCGCCGACCTCGCCGATTGTCTCAACGCCATGGGCGCAAACATCACCGGCGCAGGCACGTCGAAGATCAAAGTCCAGGGCGTCGATCGCCTGCATGCGGCGGAACATGATGTTTTGCCTGACCGGATTGAAACCGGCGCCTACGCCATGGCGGTGGCGGCGACCGGCGGCGAGCTGACCCTGACCGGCGCGCGGGCGGAATTGCTTGGCGCGGCATGGGCGGCGCTTGAAGAAACCGGCGTTGAGCTGGACGAAGTCGATGGCGGCGTCCGCATCCGGCGCAATGGCGCTCGCTGCAAGGCGGTCGATATCGTGACGCAGCCCTTTCCGGGTTTCCCGACCGATTTACAGGCGCAGTTCATGGCGCTGATGGCGACGGCGGACGGCGTTTCGACAATCAAGGAAACGATCTTTGAAAACCGGTTCATGCATGCGCCGGAGCTTGGGCGTATGGGCGCGAAAATCTCCGTAGACGGACAGACCGCGACGGTGCGCGGCGTTGAGCGCCTCAAGGGCGCCCCCGTCATGGCGACGGATCTGCGCGCCTCCATGTCGCTGGTGATCGCGGGTCTCGCAGCGGAGGGTCAGACCATGGTCAATCGCGTCTATCACCTTGACCGCGGCTTTGAACGGCTCGAAGAAAAACTTCAGGCATGCGGCGCGCTGATCGAGCGCGTGAAGGAATAGGAGAGGGCATGGCCTCGCTGAAGGACTACAAGCCGCTGCGGCTGATGGCTGGCGACGCGGAAGATCTCGGCGTCATTTCCGCCTGCGTTCAGGATGCGGTGGCGAAGCTCGGCGATTTCGCGTTTTTGCCTGACCAGCGGCGGTTTGTGTTCGTCGGCAACCGTTTCATCTGGGAAGCCGCAGGGAAGGGCCGCGCAGGCCCGTTCGCGCGGGTGCGCGCCGGCGTGCATTTCGATGACGTTAAGTCTGCGCAATTCCAGAATCTGCGCACTGACGCGAAAGACGCCGTGGTCGAGCTGCTCGCCATCCGGTTTGAGCCGGGTGACGATGGCGCCGGCGCGATCATGCTCGATTTCGCCGGCGGCGGCGCAGTGCGCCTCGAGGTCGAGAGCGTCAACGCCTATCTCGCCGACATCTCCGAGCCCTGGCGGACACGCGCGAAGCCGGAACATAAAGACTAGCCCATGGTCCTGCGCCTCAAATCTAAGGACGCCGGTTTCGCCGCAGCGTTCGACGCCTTTGTCGCGAAGGATCGCGATGGCGGCGCCGATGTCAGCGCTGTGGTGCGCGATGTGATCGCGGATGTGCGCAAAGACGGCGTAGGCGCACTCAAATCCTACACGCAAAAATTCGACGGCTTCGCGCTGAGTAACGCTAATCTGCGCGTGACGGAAGCAGAGATCGATGCAGCGGAAGCGGCCTGCGACAAGGAAGATCTTGCAGCGCTTGATTTCGCCGCGGCGCGCATTCGCGCCTATCACGAAAAGCAGCTCCCCGAAGACATGCGCTATACGGACGATCTCGGCGTGACGCTGGGTTGGCGCTGGACCTCAGTCGATGCGGCGGGGCTCTATGCGCCGGGCGGCCGCGCCGCCTATCCGTCTTCCGTCCTGATGAACGCGATTCCTGCGAATGTCGCCGGCGTTGCGCGCCTGGCCATGGCGACGCCTGCTCCTAAGGGCGAAATGAATCCGCTGGTGCTGGCGGCGGCGAAACGCGCGGGCGTTAATGAAATCTACCGCATCGGCGGCGCGCAGGCGGTTGCGGCGCTCGCCTATGGCGCGGGACCGATCAAACCGGTCGATGTGATTGTCGGACCGGGCAACGCCTATGTCGCAGAAGCGAAACGTCAGGTGTTCGGACAAGTGGGCATCGACAGCGTCGCTGGACCCTCGGAAATTCTTGTGGTCTCCGATGGCAAAAGCGATCCGAACTGGATTGCGGCGGACCTGCTTTCGCAGGCCGAACACGATCCGTCGTCGCAGAGCGTGCTCATCACCGATGATGCAGCATTCGCCGACAAGGTCGAGGCAGCGGTAAAAGCCCAGCTCGCAGAGAACCCGCGCCGGGAGATCGCTGAAGCGGCGTGGAACAACAACTCCGCGATTTTCATTGTGTCGTCGCTCGATGAAGCGTCGGCGCTGGTCGACAAAATTGCGCCGGAGCATCTGGAGATTTGTGTCGACGATCCTGAAGCGCTCTTGAACAAAGTCCGTCACGCCGGCGCGATCTTTCTCGGCCGTCACGCGCCGGAGGCCATTGGCGATTATGTGGCCGGACCCGATCACGTCCTGCCGACCGCGCGCGCGGCTCGTTATGCTTCAGGCCTGTCGGTCCTCGACTTCATGAAGCGCACCTCGATCATCGGCTGCGATGAAAAGGCGGTTGCGAAACTCGGCCCCGCCGCCGCCCGTCTTGCGGATGCAGAGGGGCTTCCGGCCCATGCGAAATCGGTCAGAGTAAGGTTGAAAGAGTAGGCGACGTCTGATGATCATAAATCAGGTGACCATCCCGTGCACGGACTATGACGCCTCTGTTGCGTTCTACAAAAAACTGGGAATGGTGCAGATTGTCGACTCGCCGCCCCGATATGCGAGGTTTGAATCTGCGGATGGTTCCGGCGCGACCTTATCG
>CAZAOB010000019.1:14581-30713 GCA_964486635.1 uncultured Caulobacterales bacterium
CATTCGGAAACACCGAGCGCACATGAGGTTGTCGTTTATTTCGATCATGACTCGGCGGATGCGCTAGATACCCATGTGGCCGATCTCAAAGCCAAGAAAGTGAAGTTCGACTCTGACTCGGCAGATCAGTCATGGGGCTGGCGTGAGGCGCGACTAAAAGATCCGGCCGGCAATGAAATTTGCCTGATGTTCGCTGGAGATGTTCGCAGGTTTCCCGCCTGGCGGATTGACGGGCGCCGCACTTAAGGTTTGCCCGATCAATTTTTCGGGTAAGTAGTTTCCTCATCCGTCTCTTTCCATAACGGATATTTCTCCATCACGGATTTGAACAGCGCCGACTCCATCAGCGCGTTCAGCCAGCGCTGGACGTTCGTGATTGGCGCAGCGTCGAACCAGTCCTTGTCGGCAATGCGGAACTGGCGGACGAAGGGAAAGATGGCGATGTCGGTGAAACCACGCGCGGCGCCATGCAGATATTCGCTATTGGCCAGACACGCATCGAGTTTCTGTAAGAACGCAAATCCGGCGGTGCGGTGTTCTTCCGCGTCGGCGTCTTCATAGCGGGTTGAATATTTGTAGCGGTCGAGATGATGCTTGAACGGCCCGTCATTCTCCGCGATCAGCGCATCGTCCTTGCGCGCGAGCCAGCCTTCGGGGTCGTGTTTCGCCAGCGCCCATTTCATCACGTCGAGACTTTCGTCGATCACGTGACCGCCCTCGACCAACACCGGCACCGTGCCTTTGGCGGAAACAGCCAGCATTTCGTCCGGCTTGTCGCGCAACAGGATTTCACGCAGGCGCACCTGTGTTCCGCTCGCCGCAATCGCCATCCGCGCCCGCATCGCGTAGGGGCAACGCCTGAAGGAATAGAGGATAGGGGGTTCAAACATTCGTCTTGGCTTGCTTTACACCGATATGCTGCTCGCCGCGCTGTTTCGCCAATTCCACCTGTTTCTGGCGCTCGGCGAAATTGCGTTTCTGTTCCTCGCTCAGCCGGTCGTGACAGTTCGGGCAGGATACGCCCGGGGAATAATGCTCGGATGCTTTGTCTTCCTCGGTGATCGGCATCCGGCATGCGTGGCAAAGGTCATAGGAACCGGGCGCCAGATCATGACCCACCGAAACGCGGTTGTCGAAAACAAAACATTCGCCGCGCCATTGGCTCTCGGCTTCCGGCACGGTTTCGAGATATTTAAGAATACCACCCTTGAGGTGCACCACATCATCGACGCCCTGCGAGCGGAGATAGGCCACCGACTTCTCGCAACGAATGCCGCCGGTGCAGAACATCGCGACTTTCTTGAAATCGTTCTCGGCGCGGAATTTTTCAAACCATTCGGGGAATTCGCGGAATGAAGTCGTCGCCGGATTGATCGCTCCATCGAAAGTGCCAATGCTTACCTCATAGTCATTGCGCGTGTCGATGACGATCGTATCCGGGTCCGAGATCACCTTGTTCCAGTCGTGAGGCTCGACATAGCGCTCGTGACTGAGCTCCGGCGCGACGCCGGCAACGCCCATGGTGACGATTTCTTTTTTGAGCCGGACCTTCATCCGCAAGAACGGGTTTTTATCCGCGTAAGATTCTTTCCAGTCCAGTTCGGCGCAGCCGGGCAAAGTCTTGATGTGGGCGAGCACAGCATCAACGCCTTCACGCGGCCCGGCGATGGTGCCGTTCACCCCCTCCGGCGCGAGGAGGATTGTGCCGCGCACGCCGGATTCTTGCGCGCATGTAAGCAGCGCCCCCTGATACGCCTTAAAATCGGGGAGGGAGGTGAATCTGTAAAACGCTGCGACAACGGTCTGGACCATGGCGCACGTCTTTAGGCCATGGCGCCGGGCGGCTCAACTAGAAGCCATAAATCAGCGAGGCTTTGGTGATGGTGTCAGTGTTTTCGCGGCCGGGAGGCGGGTTTGTTTCATATCGGTACTCGAAGGAAAGCCCCGTTGAAATATCGCCCCATAACTGCGTCGTCAGCGATGAAATCGATTGGAATGTGGTGGTCGGCGATGTCCAGGTCATGGCGAAATCCTGTTCGAATTTCAGCCCCTCGCGAATGAGCCAGTCCAACTCGCTGGCGGCGTAGGCGGCGAATTCTTTTTCGATCTCGCGCGTATCGTCCACAGGCGAATATCGATAGCCGGGACCGCCTTCGAGCTTAAGACTGAAAGCCTCCGATTTCGCAAAATAGTGACCAAGGCCCGCGCCGGCGAATAGCCGGTAGTCAAAACCGGAAAACTCATCTTCCTCGTAGGACAGCCGGGCATAGGTGTAGCTGCGATCGCTGAAGTTATAGTCGAGCTTGTAGGCGGCGCCCCATCGCTTCTGGTTGGTGATGTTGTTCGACTCGCCGAGGTCGAAAAACGCCTTAATATTGTGCTTGAAGGCGCCCGCCGTTCGGGCGGCGTCAACGGCGACCCCAATGGCCAGGTTTTCGGAGTTGCCGGATGAGAGAACGCCGGAGGCGCTCACCTTTCCGTCCCAAGGCTTGACCGCGAGCCATCCGGCTTGAGCTGGTGCGGCCGGTTGTTTGGCGGGCGCTGGCGCTTCTTCCGGCTCCAGAGCGGCGATGCGCAAGGCGACTTGATCGGAAATGGCGTTTTCATAGTCCGGAAAAACGGCTTTCACTGCCTTTGCTACGGCGGCGATTTCCGCCGGATCTCCGCTCTCATACGCGACATTCAGCATCGCTGCGGCGATATCAGGAATCTCCGCTTCAGCAGCGGCCGAGGTGCTGATTGCGGCGCTGGTAATGAGCAGAGAGGAAAAAATGTGCATGCGCATTGTCGGAGACTCTACTTTTAACGGGGTTTCAAACATATCGGGCGATTCGCCTGAGGGGCTTAAGAGCGGCAAACCTTGGCGAAAATGTGATGGCCAATTGGCTCGTGACGCAAAGCCTGAGCGCCGCTAAGAATATGGAAGAGATTCGGAGCAATCATGGCCGGCGACGATAGCAGCGGCGAGAATTTTCACATCATCAAGATCGATCTTGATGAGCGTTCGCTTGCGCCCGCAACCGCTGACATCGAGCATGAGCGCAAAGTCGCAGTCTACGATCTGCTCGAAGAGAACTACTTCCGGCCGACGGGCGTGGCTGACGGTCCGTTTGAGTTGTATTTGTCGAATGTCGAAAGGCGGCTGGTTTTCGATGTGCGGCGCTCGGGCGGCGAAGCCCTCGGGCAAGTGCATCTGTCGATGACGCCGTTCAGAAAGATCATCAAAGATTACTTCTTGTTGTGCGAGAGTTACTATGACGCGATCCGCAACGCGGCGCCCTCGCAGATTGAAACCATCGATATGGCGCGGCGCGGGATGCACAATGAAGGCTCCGAGATTCTAATGGAGCGTCTTCAGGATAAAATCGAACTGGATCAGAACACGGCGCGGCGCCTGTTCACACTGATCTGCAGCTTCCACATGCGATGAGCACAGAGGTCTCCATGAAGAAATCAGTACTCTTTGCGTGCAACATGAATTCCGTCCGGTCGCCGATGGCGGCGGCATTGCTGCGACTTGATGTGGGCAACCAGATCCGCGTTGATTCCGCCGGCGTCTATGAGGGTGGCCTCGACCCGTTTGTGGAAATGGTGATGGGGCAGTTGGGGGTCGCCATGCAGGGGCACGAGCCGAAGACGCTTTCGGATGTCGACCTTGACGGATTTGACGTGGTCATCGCGCTCACCCCCGAAGCCGCGGTCGAAGCGCGCAAACGGCTGCCTCGAGCGGCCATTGAATTCTGGGATATCGAGAACCCATCCGAGGAACGGGGCGGCCGAGACGCAATCGTTTCCGCCTATGCCCGGGTCAGGGATGACATCCGAAAACGGCTCGCCAGACGGTTCCCCGAATACTACAAAAAGCCTTGATTTTCGGCCCGTACGCAATCATGGTCCCGCCGAATTATTGCGCCCGAACGGGCGTCATGAGTTGCTTTCTGGTCTGAGGAGCAAATGGCGAAGGAAGAGCTGCTTGAATTCGAGGGTACAGTGGAAGAGCTGCTTCCAAACGCGACCTTTCGTGTAAAGCTCGAAAACGAGCACGAGATCATCGCACACACCGCCGGCAAAATGCGAAAGAATAGAATTCGCGTCCTCGCGGGCGACAAAGTCCTCGTTGAAATGACGCCGTACGATTTGACTAAGGGCCGGATCACCTTTCGATTCAAGTAAGCGCAACAACGACCGGATATTCGCATCATCACGCCTTTAATTCTCGCAAGCTCCAGTCCACGGCGAAAAGCGCTGTTGGAGATGATAGGTATTTCGCCGGATGAAATCATTCCAGCGGACATCGATGAAACGCCGCTTGCCGGCGAATTGCCGCGTGATTTGGCGCTGCGGCTTTCCATAGAAAAGGCGCAAGCGATCGCCGCATCGCATGCCGGCGCGTTTGTTCTGGGATCGGATACGGTCGTGGGCTGCGGTCGCCGAATACTGCCAAAAGCGGAAGACGAAAAGACAGCCCGCGAATGTCTCGCGCTGCTTTCGGGAAGGGCGCACCGTGTCTATTCCGGCGTTGCCCTTTCTACGCCTGCGGGAAAAGTGGTTTCGAGAGTGGTCGGCACGCGCGTCAAGGTTCGCGCGCTCGATAGCGCCGCCATGCAAGAGTATATCGACAGCGGCGAGTGGAACGGAAAGGCCGGGGGTTACGCCATCCAGGGTCTCTTTGCAAAACACATCGTTTCAATCGTTGGTTCGCATCCAAGCGTAATGGGCTTGCCAGTTTACGAGACCTCAAACCTGCTGGCCGGCGCTGGCTGGCGGAAATGACCCGTCGTTTGATCATCGAGTGTGGCGTTGCGGAAACGCGCGCTGCACTGCTTGTGGACGACATGGTTTGGAGGTTTTGGTTCGGCCCCGCCCGTGGCGACGAGGCGCGCGATAACTATCCGCAGGCCGGACGTCGATTCTTTGGTCGGATTACGCATGTCGATAAGGCGATAGGCGCCGCTTTTGTCGACGTAGGCGATACGCGCCACGGCTTTCTCGACCTCAAGCGCATCGACCCGCGTGCGTGCGTTGAAGGCGCGACAATCAAAGTTGAAATAAAGTCGCCGCCGCGCCAGGAAAAGGGCGCAGTCTTGAGTTTCCTTGAGGCGGAACACTCGGACAAAACGCCGGGGCGAGCGCAGCCAGTCATTGATGCTGCGGTTGAGGCTGCGCATGGTTTGGGCCGCCGCTTCGATGAAATCCTTGTCGATGACGGCCTCGCGATGCGTGTGCTTGAATCTGCTGGACTCAAGAATGTCGTCGCCGACGGTTCAACGTCGCTTTTCGAAAAGTTCGGCGCCAACGAAGCTCTGGCCTCGGCACTAAGGCGTTCTGTTTCTCTCGCAGGCGGCGGCGCCATCGCAATCGACGAAGTACAGGCGCTCACCGCAATTGATGTCGACACCGGCGGAATGACGGCAGCATCGTCGGCGCGACTGCGCGAAAGGATCGCATGCGCCGCGCTATCGGAATCAGTAAGGCAAATCAGCCTGCGGGATATTGGCGGGCACATCGTCATCGACATACCGACACTCAAGTCCGAGACTTCGAGAAAAAATTTTCTCTCCCACGCGCAAGCCGAGTTGGGCGCTCTCGAAAAGGTCAGTGCAGTGGGATTCTCGAGGTCTGGCCTATTCTGCTTTACGGTTGCGCATAGGTGCGCGTCGTTAAGCGAAAGATTTACAGCGGAGGCCCCAACAACCATTAACGCAGGCAGGGAATTCTCCGTCGATTTTCTTACCAAGCGAATGATCAGTGAACTGGAAGGCCGCCTGCGCTCAAGCCCTTCGGCGCGGTTCGATGTGGAGTGTGGGGAGAAGTTGAGTTCGCACGCGTCGTCACAGTACCATTGGGTTGAGCGCGTGTCGGCCAGATACGGAGCAAGGTTTGACTTCAAGCCGCAGTCAAACAATTGTGGACAAGCATATGCCATCGTCGAACAGTAACGATAACGTCTCTGGACAACGCTGCCCCGTTTGCCGATCGCCGTCGGTTCACGCGTATGCGCCTTTTTGCACGAAGCGATGCGCGGACATCGATCTCCATCGCTGGCTCAGCGGGGCGTACGCCATCCCCTCTGAAGAGGAAGACGGCGGAGAGGCGCCCGCACCGCCGGAGGACGCCTGAATTGGCCACATGGACAATCCAGCCGAGTTGTGAGATTATAACACTGTGATCGGGCCTGCGCAGGGCCCGTCGCTGCTGAGGTTGGAATGCGGCATATGCCGGCGAACTCTTCACGTGCTTTGTTGGCTGCGGCGCTGCTCGCAGCGCTGATGGCATTCGTCTGTGCGCAATTTCTGACCTCCGCCCATACAGCGAAATATGGCGAAGGGCCCCACGACCACAATGGCAAGGCTTGCGTGCTGACGCTGGTTTCGCACAGCAGCGACAAAGCCATTGCGACCGGGACTTTTGTATTGGCCGTCTTCGTGGCCGTGTGGCGCGCCGGCTCTCTGGCCGCCCAATCTGAAGTCGCCGCGCTCGCTGTTCGCGCGTCGCGCCCTCGCGGTCCTCCAAGCTTCTGACAATCCGAAAAGTTGCGTTCTCGATTGTCAGCTTCGCGCCGATGCGCGCGAAGCGTTCAGAAGTTTGAAGGGATAAAAACGTGCACAAACGAATTTTGCTGTCCGGTGCCGCGGTGCTGGGCTTAACCGCGCCTGCGATTGCGCAGGTCGATGGACATGGTCACACTGACGATGAAATCATCGTGACGGGATCTCCGATCGGTCACCCGGAACACGAGTCGATCATTGCCGCTTCGGTGCTGACTGAAAGCGACCTTGCCTCGCGCGGCGAAGCGTCGATCGGCGAGCTGTTGCGTCAGGAGCCGGGGATTTCATCGACCTTTTTCGGTCCGGCGGCGAGCCGGCCAATCATTCGTGGTTTGGGCGGCGACCGCATCAGTGTCCTCGACGCCGGCATCGGCTCCATCGACGCCTCGTCGGTGAGCGACGACCATGCTGTCGCCGTCGAGCCAGCCACAGCCGAACGCATTGAAATCGTTCGCGGGGCGGCGACGCTTTACTACGGCAGCTCCGCGGCCGGCGGCGTCGTCAACGTATTTGATGGCCGAATTCCAGATGCTGAACCTGAAGGCGGCATCGACGGCGCGTTGCGAACCAGCATCGGCACCGTCAACGATTCCGTCGAAGCCGCAGGCGGGTTCGATGTACTGCTGGGAAGGTCGGGCGATACGAGCTTCGTTCTACACGGCGAAGGCTACTATCGTGATGCCGACGACTACAACATTCCGGGGTTCGCCGAGTCAGCGACCTTGCGCGCGCTTGAGGAAGCGGAAGACGAAGAGCTCGACCACGAAGAAGAGGAAGAAGCTTTCGGAACCGTGCCCAACACTGCCATGGAGGCCAAGGGCGGTGCGATTGGCGGCTCGCTGATCTTCCCCGATGGGTTCATTGGCGTTTCTGCAAAAATCTCTCGCACACTTTACGGCGTGCCTGGCCACCACCATCACGAGGAGGAGGGTGAGGATCACGAAGAGGAGGGCGAACACGGCGAAGAAGCGGTCAATATCGACCTTGAGCAGGAACGCTATGACCTCATGGGTGAGTTCAACAAGCCGTTTCTATTCGTTGACACCACGAAAATCAGAATGGGCTATGCGGACTACTCTCACCAGGAACTGGAGGGAGATGAAGTCGGCACAACCTTCAACAACAAAGGTTTCGAGGGTCGTGTAGAGTTTATCGAAAAGGAATTCGGAAATTTCCGCGGCGCCAGCGGGTTGCAATTCAAGCACCGCAACTTTGAAGCGATTGGCGACGAAGCATTTACGCCGCCGAATGTCACCGATCAGTTCGGCGTCTTCACCGTGCGGGAATACGAAACCGGCATCTGGCACCTGCAACTCGCCGGTCGCTATGAACATACGAACACAGAAGCCGAAAGCGTGTCTTTGTCACGGTCTTTCGACTCCTTCAGCGCATCCGCCGGTCTCGGCGTTGAACCATCTGAAAGCCTCTTTTTCGGTGTCAACGCAATCAGAAGTCAGCGCGCACCGGCGCCGGAAGAACTTTTTTCCGACGGGGCGCATCTCGCAACCAACGCGTATGAAATCGGCGACCCTACACTGGGCAAAGAAACAGCCTTGGGCGTTGAGACAACGTTTCATGGCGAGTTCGGGGTGTTCGCGTTCACCGTGAATGGGTTTTACACCGACTACAGTGATTTTGTGGCGTTGATCCCGAATGGCGATGAAGTCGATGAACTGCCGGTGTTTGAATTTGTCGCCCGTGACGCGGTGTTCAAGGGATTTGAAGCACAGATCGACGCTGAACTCTTCTCCGCCGCCGGTTTTGATGTGTCCGCTCGCGGACAGGTCGATTATGTGCGGGCGAATTTTAAAGGCGGCGACGCCGTACCGCGCATTCCACCTTTGAGATCCATCCTCGGACTTGAAGCGACATCGTCACATTTTGACGTGCGCGGAGAAGTGGAGATCGCAGCGAAACAGGACCGGTTCGCTGCCTATGAACTGCCGACTGACGGCTATACGCTGGTCAATCTGGCGGCGACCTGGCGTCCGGGCGGCGAAGATCACGGATTATCCGTGCAGTTGCGCGCCGACAATGTGACGAATGAAGAAGCGCGGTTGCACACGTCATTTCTCAAAGACGTGGCGCCGCTGCCTGGGCGAAACATAAAGCTTACGTTGCGCGGCGAGTTTTAGCCGCAGGACGGCCCGGCTTGTGAACGCAGCCGGGCCGTCGCTCGCGCGCGAAACGCAGTGTTAGAGTGCGTTCTGCGGCGCTTTCGGCGTTGTCAGTTCGGCGAACTGTACGCGTTCATTTTCGTCGAGCGTTTCATCGCCATTCTGGTCGGCCTCGTCGAACTGCGCGACGCGGGTGTCGACGAGTTCAGTCTCAGAGATCTCTTCATCGCCATTGCTCATTTCGGCGAACTGGTCTTCCGCCGTTGTAGCGTCGGCTGCGGCCGTTTCATCGGCTTCTGCGGTCATCGCGGGCAGCGGCGCGCGGACTGTTGCATAAGCAATGAACTCATCGCGATCGACTTTCCCATCGGCATTCTGGTCTGCCTGTGCAAACTCTGACTCGGCGAACAGCTTGGCCTCATCTCGCGTTGCAACTTGCTTGGCATCAATGATGGTAGCCCCTTCGTTGGCGGTGATTGTTGGCTCTTCTTGAGCGCAGGCTGCTGTGGCCATCACTGCGAACGAAGCGCCGATAAATGATAAACGTAGCATTGCATACTCCTTTTGCGGGGGTCAAAAGTTCAGCGCCGCGTTTAGCGCCGTACAAGGAGCAATTTAGTATTGTTTGCGACGGATGTTAGTTAAGCCTGCGTCATGACTTCGCTGTCATGACGTGGACGTCATGACAGGATTGTAATCGGCGAAATGCTATAGCGGGGAGTGCTATTTGCGCAGAATAACCAAATCTTGAGCGCGAGCGATTGCGCGATCGCGAATCTCCAAGGAACTAAATAAGCAACCCCATGTGCGGCGAACAAATTCATGATCGTGAATTGTGGTGCCGTAGCTTTCCGTAATTCCCGGAAAATTTTCAGGGTTTGAATTGAGGCGCTTGTACTCAAGAAATAACTGCCCCTGGAGACGAACGTCATTTTCTGTGTATGCTTCCCACTCGGGATAGGTTTTCTTTCGGTTCGGCAAGACGTAGTCGCCGGCAATGCTGATCATCGCGTAGCCGCCGGGTTTCAAAATTCGATGCATTTCCATCAGCCACGGAATTTGCATTTTGGGGTGAAGGTGCGTCCAGATGGAAATCGAAAAAAGGGCGTCAAAGAAGTTCGATTCGTACGGCAAAGGAGGTTCAAAGCCGGTAAGCTGAACATCAGCTTCGGGGAGCTGCCGTTTCATGTAGTCAATCGAGTAGTCATTGACATCGCAAAGGTGAGTTGGCTGCTGCGCCATGTGGTGCAACTTCAGGCTGATCCGTCCGATTCCACACCCAAAATCCAGAACCTTTTTGCCGCTTAAGGCGCCGAGTGCAGTGACAAGCTCGTCATGGATCAGGGGGGCGAGAATTTCGCTGTGGTCTGTAACCTGCTTCCAGGTGGAAACTCCGTAGTGCTTTAGCTGCAGCGCGGAAGGTTCTTCATACTTGTCAAGCCAGCTCATGACGCGATCCTTGATAGTGAGTGTTTTGCCATTGCTAGTCGCGCTCATGGCGGATGACAAGCCATGGGAAGCCGGAGCGACTTCGGCTACGCGCCACCGTTCTGAGAATCAAACATCTCGCGCAGATTTACCGACGACGACTTGCCGATTGCGTTAAAATTTTCGGCCAGCCACGCGTCGGCGACGTCTCGCCCTTTCTGCTTGAGTTCGGTGAGGAACGTCCAATCGGTTCGAAATTTGCTCGAGATATCGAGATCTTCAAGCGCCAGATCGGAGCGAATCGAGTGAACGCGAATGTTTCTTAGGCGATCGCGGTGCTCATCCTTGATCCAGTCATTGTCCAGAAGCTTTTGCACAAAATGAATTGCCCGAAGCTCGCGCAGGAGGGATGAATTAAAGCTGATCTCATTGATCCTGTTCATAATCTCAGGCGCAGTCACGGGAACGTCGTCGCGTTCAATCGGATTTACGTGAACAATGACAATGTCTGACGTTTTTGCTTCGTAAAAGAACGGAAACAAAACCGGGTTCCCCATATAGCCGCCATCCCAATAATGTTCTCCGTCAATTTCCACGGACTTGAACAAAAACGGCAGACAAGCTGAGGCGCGAATGACGTCGACCGAAACTTGGTCGGTATTGAACACGTGAACTTTTCCGGTACGCACATTCGTTGCGGCGATGAACAGCTTGGTTGTTTTGCAATTTCTTAAACTGTCAAAGTCGATCGTGTCGTGAAGGATATCGCGCAACGGATTGATGTCGAACGGATTGAACTGAGCGGGCGAAAGTGCGCGCGTCATATTGTCGAACATCTGATAAGAAAATGCATTGACCAGGTTTGCAGTCGCTGCACCGAACGGAAAGGCATCGGGGCGAATTGGACTGTAGCTATGGCCAGCCTGGCTAATGCGCTTCCATATTTGAGCAAGGGTGGCTCTGGCGCCGTCGCGTCCGCCAACATGCAGACCATAGGCGACCGCAGCGGCGTTGACGGCGCCCGCGCTTGACCCCGAAATGGCTTCGATTTCGATCCGGTCGTCTTCCAGTAAGCGATCAGCGACGCCCCAGGTGACAGCTCCGTGCGAGCCGCCGCCCTGAAACGCCAAATTGATCGCCTTTTTCTTGGCCATTAGTGAGCCACCCAGCCGCCGTCTATCTGATGAGCGGCGCCGGTAATTTGCGCGGCGTTGTCCGAACACAAGAACACGGCCAAGGCGCCCACCTGTTCAACAGTGACGAATTGTTTGGTCGGCTGCGCGTCGAGGATGACTTTTTTAATGACTTCTTCTTCGGTCATGCCGCGGGCTTTCGCTGTATCGGGAATCTGCTGTTCGACGAGCGGCGTTTTCACATAACCGGGACAGATTGCGTTACAGGTGACGCCGTGCTCGGCGCCTTCAAGAGCAATTGTTTTCGTGAAGCCGACGATGCCGTGTTTTGCAGCAACATATGCTGACTTGAACGGCGATGCGACGAGGCCATGCGCCGAAGCAACGTTGATCACGCGGCCAAATCGGCGCTTTTTCATCTTGGCAAACACCGCCTTCGTTGTGTGAAACGCTGAGGAGAGGTTGATGGCGATGATCGCGTCCCATTTTGCGTCGGGAAAGTCTTCTACTGGTGACACCGTTTGAATGCCGGCATTGTTGACCAGGACATCAATCTGACCGAAGGCCGTTTCCGTTTCGGCGATCAACGCGCGGATTTCCTCCGGCTTGCTCATGTCGGCGCCATTGTAGAGCACCCTCACGCCATACTTTTCTTCAAGCCCGGCGCGAATGTCTTCGATTTCGCCCTGATCGCCAAACCCGTTGAGCATGACATTCCAGCCTTGCGCGGCGAAGGCGGTAGCGATCCCAAGACCGATGCCGGAGGTGGAGCCAGTGATGACGGTGTTGAGGGGCGCAGCCATGACGGTATCCTTGTTTATGTTTTGAAGGGGCGGGTCCAAGATAATTGCTGCAACGCACAATTCAACACATCTTTGTCATGCGGGCGCCGGAATTCTTCGACTCACCGCTTAGCCGCGCTAGACTGTTCGGACCCATTCAGAGGAGCGACCACCATGCGAATCCACATTGGCCTGTTTTGTCTCATGGTTGCGTATTCGACGTCTGCGACGGCGCAAATCTCGGTCACCACGCTTGGCGCCACCGACGCCGCAAGTTGCTTTGAGAATGCGCGAGATGATCTTTCCCGCGACACCGATCCGTGTGACGACGCTTTAGCGAGTGCGGCGACGACGAAGGGCGATCGGAAAAAGACCTATGTCAATCGTGGGATTATCCTGAACCGGATTGGCAATACGGATATGGCGCGCGCAGATTTTGATGCTGCGCTGGAAATCGACGCTTCACTGGCTGAGGCGTACCTCAATCGCGGCAATGCGCATTTCCTATCCAGAAATTATGACTACGCTTTATCCGACTATAAGCGGTCTTTGGAACTCGACGTGTCAAAGCCATGGGCGGCTTGGTATAATATCGGTCTCGCCTATGACGCCATGGGACTGGCGGACGAAGCCCGCGCCGCCTATGAAGAAGCACTTCGGATAAATCCGAATTTTTCTCCGGCGCAGCAAAAAATTGAGGACAGGAATTGAGTTTCGTAACCCATCTTGAATGTTCGTATACGGGCGAAATTGTTGAGGCAAAAAAGGTTCATGGATTATCATCGGCAGGCAAACCTCTGCTGGTGCGCTATGATCTCGAGGCACTAAAGGGCGCTATTTCAAAAGACGTTCTCGCCGCGCGTACCGATGGGTTTTGGCGGTATCGCGAATTTCTGCCCGTGGAACGCGCTGAAAACCGCGTCTCCCTGGGGGAAGTCGTCACACCGCTGATCCGGATGCCGCAGTCAGAGCGGACGCTGGGCGTCAACGGCGAAATTATCGTCAAGGATGAAGGGCGGTTGCCCACCGGCTCGTTCAAGGCGCGGGGGCTGGCGCTCGCGGTGTCGATGGCCAAAGAGCTCGGTCTCAATCATCTCGCCATGCCGACAAACGGCAACGCCGGCGCTGCGATGGCGGCGTATGCATCGTCGGCTGGCATGAAGACCACAATTTTCTGTCCCGATGACACGCCTTCGGTGAATGTCGAGGAGATCGCGCTTCAGGGCGGCGACGTCTACAAGGTCAATGGACTGATCAATGATTGCGGAAAAATTGTCGGCGAGGGTAAGGAAAAAGTCGGCTGGTTTGATGTCTCGACCCTGAAGGAGCCCTATCGGATCGAAGGCAAGAAAACGATGGGCCTCGAACTCGCCGAACAGTTGGGATGGGAACTGCCCGACGCGATCTTTTATCCCACAGGCGGCGGCACCGGTCTTATTGGCATGTGGAAAGCATTCGCCGAACTGGAAGCGATTGGCTGGATCGGGCCGAAGCGCCCGAAAATGATCGCGGTTCAGGCCGCCGGCTGCGCGCCGATTGTCAAAGCATGGGAGGCCGGCGACGAACACGCGCCGCTTTGGGAAAATGCACAAACAGCAGCAGCGGGCATTCGGGTTCCCGTCGCCGTTGGAGATTTCCTGATCTTGCGCGCAGTGCGAGAGTCGGACGGCTTTGCAATCGCTGTTGAAGAAGATGAAATTTTCAGCGCCCGCGATGCGATTGCGCGAGAGGAGGGACTGTTGCTCTGCCCGGAAGGCGCGGCGACTTACGCCGCCTACAGACAATCCCTATGTGATGGGCGCGTTTCGAAGTCCGATCGCGTCGTTCTGTTCAACTGCGCCACCGGTCTTAAATACCCGATGCCGGCGGCAAAGCAGTTCATCGACAAATCAACGCCGGTGGACTACGCGCAATTCAAATAGGCAGATAAGTCAGCGCCTGGTCGGCGAACGTGGCGGCGCTCAATCTCATTCTTACTTTAGACTCGAGGAATTCATGTCTGGTCGTTCCGATACCGCGCTGCGCGGACCAAACCCAAACCAGATTCATCCGCTCGAGGGTGTTGCGCAGGTGGCGTTCCTAAAGCCAGTGGTCGACCACCCCATGGTCGAGATCGGCGACTATACCTATTACGATGATCCGGCGGGGCCGGAGCACTTTCTGCAAAATTGCGTCCGTTATCACTTCCCGCATATGAATGACCGCCTGCGGATCGGCCGCTACTGCGCCATCGCCGCCAAGGCGCAGTTCATCATGAACGGGGCGAACCACGCACTGGACGGATTTTCGACCTATCCTTTTGCGATCTTCGGCAAAGGCTGGGAGGACCCGGCTCTCGACTGGTCGAAGGGTTCCAAAGGCGACATCACCATCGGCAATGATGTCTGGATTGGAACGGAGGCGATGATTCTGCCGGGCGTCACGATCGGCGACGGGGCGATCATCGGCTCGCGTGCGGTCGTCGCTTCTGACGTTCCCGCATACGGGATCGCGGTCGGCAATCCCGCCCGGACAGCCAAGCGCCGTTTTGAGGATGCGACCGTTGACCGGCTGCTCGCCATTGCCTGGTGGGATTGGTCGCCGGAGAAAGTGACCGCCAATCTCGCGGCGATACGTGGCGCGGACATCGACGCCCTGGAACGCGCAAGTCACTGAAAATTCAGCATCAACAGAGGCTTTCAACCGCTGGAAGAATTTTCCCGGCCGATTTTACTCGACAGGAGAACAAAAAGAGAATACAGAACAAAGAAGGAACTTTAGAATGGAGGGTCTTATGGAAAACGAAGCCTTGCGTGATGTCGTCGGACTCGGCGTACTGATCATGGTCATTGGCGCAGCTCAGTTTTGGGGAGCGCTCCTCGGGGCTTAAAGCACCCCCTTCCAGTATCTGATTTCCTGTCAGGAGCCCCCTTGGCGTGACGGCGCAGTTTATTCACCTCCATCTGCACTCCGCATATTCCCTCGCTGAGGGGGCCATTCCCGTCGGCCAGCTGAAGGACTTGTGCCTCAAGGATGGCATGCCCGCGGTCGCGGTAACCGATACGAATAACCTGTTCGGGGCGCTCGAAGTCTCTGTCACGCTGGCAGGGGCTGGAATCCAGCCTGTCATCGGGCTGCAGCAAGCCTTCAATCCTGTTGATTTCGGGCTGCCGCCGTCGAAAGGCGGGCGCATGCCGGGCATGGTGCTGCTGGCGCAGAATGAAGAGGGGTACCAAAATCTCCTCAAGATCACGAGCCGGGCCTTTCTCGAATCTCAGGCAGAAGAAGGCGTTTGCGCTCGCCTGGACTGGCTTCACGAACATAGCCAGGGGCTGATTTGCCTGACGGGCGGCTATGACGGTCCTGTCGACAGATTGCTGCGGGAGGAGCGCGCTGCGGAAGCGCGTTCGATCCTCTCCAAACTCGCGGCGGTTTTTCCTGAGCGCTTGTATGTGGAGGTTCAACGGCACGAGGCTCGCGATGCGGAGAGCGTAGAGGCGCCGCTCGTTGAACTCGCCTATGAGCTTGAATTGCCGTTGGTCGCGACAAACGAGCCGTTCTTCCCCAAGCGCGACGATCATGAGGCTCACGACGCGCTGCTATGCGTAGCGGAAGGCGCGTACGTCCATCAGGATGACCGCCGCAAGGTGACCCCTGATCACTACTTCAAGACTTCGGCCGAGATGTCTTCGCTGTTCAGGGACTTGCCGGAGGCAATTGAGAACACGCTGGAGATTGCTCAGCGCTGCGCCTTCCGGCCGCGGTTTCGCGACCCCATCTTGCCGAGCTTCACCGGCAGCGAAGAAGGCGCTGCGGGCGAAGCGATGGAGCTGGAGCGGCAGGCTCGGGAAGGCCTGAAAAAGCGTTTGCGCGCGATTGAACTTGCGGCGTCGGAAAGCGATTACTGGGATCGGCTCAAAGTCGAACTCGATATCATCAATCGGATGGGCTTTCCGGGATACTTCCTGATCGTCGCCGATTTCATTCAATGGTCGAAACGTCACGGCGTTCCGGTCGGTCCGGGTCGTGGCTCTGGCGCCGGCTCGCTGGTCGCATGGGCGCTTACCATCACCGACCTTGATCCGCTGCGTTTCGGCCTGCTCTTTGAACGCTTTTTGAATCCGGAGCGGGTCCACATGCCCGCC
>CAZAOB010000019.1:30723-43954 GCA_964486635.1 uncultured Caulobacterales bacterium
GACTTCGACATCGACTTTTGTCAGGACCGTCGTGACGAAGTTATTCGCTACGTTCAGCAAAAATACGGCCGCGATAAAGTTGCGCAGATCATCACCTTCGGAAAGCTACAGGCGCGGGCGGTCCTGCGCGATGTAGGGCGCGTGCTCAACATGTCGTTCGGACATGTGGATCGCGTTTGCAAACTGATCCCCAACAATCCGGCCAATCCCGTTACGCTCGCTGAAGCTCTTGAAACCGAGCCGAGGCTGCGGGAAATGCGCGACGATGACGAGGCTGTTGCGGCGCTCATCGAAAAGGCCCTCAAACTTGAGGGCTTGTATCGCCACGCATCGACCCATGCGGCGGGGGTGGTCATCGGCGACCGTCCGCTGGATGAGCTTGTGCCTTTGTACCAGGACCCGCGTTCGGACATGCCGGCGACACAGTTCAATATGAAATGGGTCGAGCCGGCAGGCCTCGTAAAGTTCGATTTTCTTGGCCTCAAGACCCTGACTGTCATCGCAAAGGCCGTTGGATACGCCGCCGAGAGGGGTGTGGAGATCGACGTCAATACGATCCCGCTCGACGACAAGGCGAGTTTTGAAATGCTCGGCGAGGGCGCGGCGACCGGCGTGTTTCAGCTGGAAAGCACGGGCATGCGTTCGACCCTGCGCGCCATGCGGCCGGACACGCTTGAGGACATTATCGCGCTTGTGTCTCTCTATCGTCCCGGGCCGATGGAAAACATTCCGACCTATATCGAGCGCAAGCAGGGTCTTCAGGATCCGGATTATCTCCACCCATTGCTCGAGGGCGTGCTGAAGGAGACCTACGGCGTCATCATTTACCAGGAACAGGTGATGCAGATCGCGCAGATCCTGTCCGGTTACTCCCTGGGCGAGGCAGACTTGTTGCGCCGCGCCATGGGCAAGAAGAAAAAGGAGGAGATGGACCTCCAGCGCAAGCGGTTCATCGACGGCGCGAAGCAAAAGAATGTCGACCCGGCGAAGGCCTCTTCCATTTTCGATCTGGTCCAAAAGTTCGCGGGCTACGGGTTTAACAAGTCACACGCGGCCGCTTACGCCTACATCGCCTATCAGACCGCATGGCTCAAAGCGAACTACCCGGCGGAGTTTCTCGCCGCCTCCATGTCGCTTGACCGCGCCAATACGGACAAGCTTGCGGTGTTTCTCAAGGAGGCGCGGCGCACTGAGGTGGAAGTCCTGCCGCCGCATATCAATCATTCGAATGCGGATTTTTCCGTCAAGGACGGTGCGATTGTCTATGCGCTGTCGGCGATCAAGAATGTGGGCGAGGGCGCGATGGCGCACATCGCCAGCGAGCGGGCCAAAAACGGGCCGTTCAAGGATCTGATCGATTTCGCCGAGCGCGTGGATTTGAAGCTGATTGGCAAACGTTCCCTGGAGAATTTGGCGCGCGCTGGCGCGCTCGATGGACTTGCTGCGTCGCGCGCGCAGGGATTTTCGTCTGCCGACCTGTTGCTTCGCGCTTCCGTTGAGCATCAAGAGGAGCAGCAAAGCGATCAGGGCGGATTGTTCGCGCTCGATTCAGCGCCGACGCTCGCAAAGCCAAAGCTTCCGGTTGTCGAAGAGTGGACGCCGCAAGTTCGCCTGGACGAGGAGCGCGCGGCCGTCGGGTTCTATTTCAGCGGTCATCCTCTTGATGACTATGAAACTGAACTCAAGCGCCTGAATGTGGTTTCCTATTCGGACGCCCTTGCGCGCGCGAAGAACGGCCGGTCCGCATTGCAGATGGCGGGTGTCATACGCACCGTTCGCATGCGCCGTTCAAAGAGCGGCAAGCCGTTCGCTTGGGTTGAGTTGTCCGATCAGAGCGGCGAATTCGAGATCACGGTGTTTTCCGAGACGCTGAACGCTGCGCGCGAACTTATGGAGGCTGGTGCGCTGGTGTTGGTGGGCGTCACCGTTGAAGATCGCGACGGCGATATCCGCTTCACCTGCGAGACTATGCGCAACCTCAATTCAGCTGCCGCCGCGACGGTGTCACAGCTTCGCGTTTCCGTCACATCGCCGGACGCACTGGAAGGACTGAAGCGTCGCCTTGCGTCGGTTCGCCCGGCCAGCCAGAACGAAAGCGGTTCGGTCGTCGTGGTCATGCGCTTGCCTGAGACCGGACGTGAAGTGGATTTGGCGCTGCCAGGCCTTGCCGCCTGTACGCCGGCCATGCGGGGCGCGCTGCGAAGCCTTAACGGCGTCGCCGATGTAGAGTTGATCTGACTTGTTTTCAGATCGCGGTTTACAGAACTGACTTGATGAAGTCTTTCAATGGCCCGGAAAATTCGGGGCGCTTCAACCCAAGCGCCATATTTGCTTTGAGCCATCCCAGCTTGTCGCCGCAGTCGTGGCTTTGACCGTCATACTCGTAAGCGAAAAACTGCTGTGACTTCATCAACGCGTCCATGGCGTCCGTCAGCTGGATTTCACCGCCTGCGCCACGCGGCGTTGTTTCCAGCAATTGAAAGATTTCAGGCTGCAAAATGTAGCGGCCGGTAATCGCCAAATTCGATGGCGCGACGGCGGGATCGGGTTTTTCAACCATGCCGGACATTTCGAATAGCTTGCCCGACCGGGCGCCCTTTGGCGCAACGACGCCGTACTTATTGGTTTCTTCTTTGGCGACTTCCTCGACAGCGATGATGTTGCCGCCGGTCTTTGCATACTCGCTTACCATTTGCGCCAGGCAACCGGGAGCTCCATCTATCACCACATCCGGCAAGGAAACGGCGAAAGGTTCGTCGCCGATTATGTCGCGCGCGCACCATACCGCGTGTCCGAGTCCGAGGGGCGCCTGTTGGCGCGTATAGGAGAGAGCGCCCGCCTTGGGAATAACGCTGCGGACACTTTCCAGAATGGCGTTTTTCTTTTTGGCCTCGAGGCCGGCCTCGAGTTCAAACGCGTGATCGAAATAGTCTTCGATCGCACCCTTGCCGCGGCCCGTTACCAGCACGACATGTTCAATGCCTGCCTCGAAAGCTTCATTCACCACATAATCGATCAGCGGCTTGTCCACCAAAGGCAGCAATTCCTTGGGCGTAGACTTCGTCGCTGGCAAAACGCGTGTGCCGTGACCGGCGACAGGAATGACGACTTTGCGCACAGGCTTCATGAGACAGCGCCTCTTAGTGAAATGTTAACTCTTGGAAACCGGTTGAAACGGTTTGATAGCGGTTCGGTCTTATCCTTGTCTCAGAGCGCAAGATCAACTGCGTCAGGTTGCGAATTCCGGAGTTCCGGCGGCGACTTCGCAAAAACGCCCCGTGACCGCCCCGAAATGGACTTTGCCTGAGGCTCTTCTTGCACCTGCGGCGCAAGCTGCGCATATGTTGTGACGCCGCCCGTACGTGTATTTTTGAAGTCGAGACGCCCAATGACCGACGAAAACGAAGCAAAATCAAGCGAATCTGCCGCCCGCCGGGCCACTCTGGGCGGTGATACGCCGCTGATCCAGCCCAAAAAGCAGAGCCTGTTCTCCCAGCTCTGGTCCAATTTCATGGCGGGCGTCGTGGTCGTTGCGCCGGTCGGCATCACCGTGTGGCTTTTCTACCTGCTGTTCACGGGCCCCATGGCCAAGCTCGACACCTTTGTGAAGCGCACATTGCCTGTCGGCGATAGCACGCTCGAATCAGTTCTGCAGGTCTTGCCGGGCGTCGGCGTACTGGTCGCGTTCGTGGTGCTGGTGATCCTTGGCGCGCTGGCGCGCAACTTTGTCGGCAGATCGTTTATTCGCGCGGGCGAGCGGCTGATCGAGTCCGTTCCGATCGTTCGCAATGTGTTCGGCTTCTTCAAAAACGTGTTTGAAACCGCGCTGCGGCAGTCGGACCGGTCTTTCAAAGAAGTTGCGCTGGTTGAGTATCCGCGCACCGGCGCCTGGGTGATGGCGTTTGTCGTGGGTGAAACCAAAGGCGAAGTGCGCGCGCGCCTCGACGACATGGGCGAGCAGTTGACATCGATCTTCATTCCAACCGTTCCAAACCCAACGTCGGGGTTTCTGCTATTCGTTCCACGTAGAGATTTGCGCATCTTGAAAATGAGCGTGGAGGAGGCCGCAAAGGTCGTCTTCTCGCTTGGCCTCGTTTCACCGGAATACAATGACGGCGCACAGGCGGCGCGCAAGCTGGAGGCGCTGGCCGAAGAAGTGCGGTCTGAGAAGAACCCGCTCAAGATGCGCCTGTTTGGCTCAAAGCGCGGCTAGCCGGCGCGCAACAGTTTAACCGCATCATCCCGGCTAAACAGATAAAGCAGTGTGCGCAAAGCGCTGCCGCGGGCTGTCTTGAGCTCAGGGTCTTTTGCGATGATCAGTTTTGCGTCGTCACGGGCCGCCGCGAGAAGATCTCCATGCACAGCGACATCGGCAAGCCGGAATTGCGGGAAGCCTGACTGCGCCGCGCCAAGAAAGTCGCCGGATCCACGCAGCCGCAGGTCCTCTTCGGCAATGACAAATCCATCTTCAGTCGATCTCAGGACACTCAAGCGTGCTTTTGCGGTTTCGCCAAGCGGCGCCTTGTAAAGAAGGATACAGCTCGATTGTTTATCGCCCCGCCCGACGCGCCCGCGAAGCTGATGCAGCTGCGCCAATCCGAAGCGCTCCGCATGTTCGATGATCATGATTGTAGCGTTAGGAGCGTTGACGCCGACTTCGATGACGGTTGTAGCGATTAGCACGGACAGATCGCCCCGATGAAACCGCTCCATCACAGCGTCTTTTTCAGGACCGGACATCCGCCCATGCACCACACCCACTCGATCGCCAAGAACCGATTTCAAAGATTCAAACCGTTCATCGACGGCTGTTAAGTCGATGATGTCCGACTCTTCAACTAGCGGACAGACCCAATAGGCCTGGCTTCCCTCGGCAACGACACGCTGCACGCCGGCGATAACTTCATCGACCCGAGACAGAGAGACCGTTCTCGTGTCTACCGGCTTTCGGCCCGGAGGTTTTTCCGCGATGCGGCTTTGTTCCATGTCGCCGTAGGCAGTCAGCGCCAGCGTTCGAGGGATAGGCGTTGCTGTCATCACCAGCAGATCCGGCTTTGGGCCTTTCTGCGTCAGTGCGACCCGCTGCCGAACGCCAAAACGGTGCTGTTCGTCAATCACCACCAGCCCGAGATCTTTGAACTCGACGTCACTCTGGAACAGGGCGTGGGTGCCAAGCAAAACGTGGATCTCGCCGTTTTTTAAGCGCGCAAGTTTTTCGCGGCGACCGGCGCCTTTGTCGCGTCCGGTGAGGACGTCCATGTTCAACCCGGCGGCGGCGGCGACCTCGGACAATGATTCAAGATGCTGCCGCGCGAGAATCTCCGTCGGCGCCATCAACACGGCCTGCGCACCGGCCTCGACAGCTCCGAGCATAGCAAAAAAAGCAACAATTGTCTTTCCGGAACCCACATCCCCTTGGAGCAGCCTAACCATGCGTCTGTCTGATTGCATGTCGGAAAAGATTTCCTTCAAAGCATGGCGTTGTCCGTCGGTGAGCGAGAAGGGAAGCGCCGACTTCGCCCGTGCGGTCATTTTTCCGTCGCCTTGAAGGCGCCTGCCTGCGATTTGAACTGTGGAGTTTCGAATGAGCGCCAGGGCAAGCTGATTGGAGAGCAGCTCATCATATGCAAGGCGCTGGCGCGCTGGCGAAAGCGTAGAGAGTTCCTCCTGAGAGCTCGGGGCATGCAGCGTTTCCAGAGCGGACTTCCAGCTCGTCCAGTTTCTTGCTTTTAGCCACGCCGGATCCTGCCATTCCGCAAGCGTGGGTGCGCGAGCGACGGCCTGCGACACCGTTCTGCGCATAACGCCCGCCGTCAGGCCGGCCGTTAGCGGATAAATCGCCTCGTGGATGGGCATGTCGGCGGGAGTGTCTGGATCTGCGATGTAATCGGGATGAGTCATTTGCCGCGCGCCATCGAAATCAGCGACCTTGCCCGAAACCAGCCTTTGTGCGCCTTCGGGAAGCGTTTTCTGCAAATAGTCAGACCGTGCGTGAAAAAATACGAGCGTCAGAAAGCCGGAGTCGTCTGAACAAATGATGCGGTACGGCGCGCGCTTTCCCTTTGGCGCCGGATGATGTTTGTCGACGATGACAAGCAGGGTCACAATGCGCCCCTCCGGTGCGTCGGCGACGTTGGGCCGAAACGAGCGGTCGATAAGTCCTTGAGGCGGCGTGAATACAAGATCAACCAGACGCGGCCCGGCGACGCGAGTGATGAACGCGGCGATTTTTGGGCCGACGCCTTTCAGCACGGTGATATCGGCAAAAAGAGGGTTGAGAACGGCGGGGCGCATATGAACTTGTTAGCGCTGTTTCGCAGGGTTTTCCATTTGAAGAATTTGTATATTACTGCCCGAAAGGATCCTTGCCCATGCTCCGATCACTTATTGCTGTCATTATTGCGGTTGTGGCCGGGCTCGCTTGCGCCAAAATTGTTGAAGGCGGCGGCGCCGCGTTGCTGAATGCGGAGCAGGGAACGCTCGCATATTCCGGTTTGTTGGGCTTCGGTTGGGGGGCGGGCGCGTTCGTGGCTTCATTTGTCGCCATGTTCGGCGGAAAGCGCTGGGCGCCGTTGGGAATCTTGTCGGCAGCGGCGATTTTGCTGGGCGCAGTTTTGACGCTGCTTTCGGCGCCAATGAGCTGGTTTATGTGGCCGCTCGCAATCGTCTCACCATCTGTGGGCGGATGGGGCGCTATTCGTCTGCTCAACGCGCGTATGCAACATCCCGACCTGAAAAAGAGGGACGGTTTGTTCGATGAGTGATTTGATACCAGCTGCGACGGTCATACTGTTGCGCGACCGGCCCTCGCTGGAAGTGCTGATGGTTGAACGCCACGCGAATATCGCTTTCGCGGGCGGAGCGCTCGTCTTTCCCGGGGGACGTATCGATAACGGAGACCGCGACCCAAATTGGCGGAAGCATTGCGTAGGACTCGACGACATTCCTCAAGAGGAGCTGGCGCCGCGGATCGCGTCGATCAGAGAAGCCTTCGAGGAGACGGGGGTGCTGCTGGCCCGCCGCGGGCAAAACACACTCTCGGGCGAAGAAGCTCTTTTGCTCGGAGACTGGCGCAGCAAAGTTGAGGCCGATGACAGTTTGTTCCTCGAACTGGTCAAACGCGAAAACCTTCAACTTGACCTCAGTTCGCTTCACCTTTTTGCACGCTGGCGTCCGCCAGGAAATGTCCAGCATCGCCGCTATGACACCTGGTTCTTCGCCGCATCGGCTCCCGCAGATCAGGTGGCGCGCGCAGATGGCGGCGAGGCGACAGAGATTGTTTGGACGACACCTACGGCCGCGCTCGCAGCGCGCGATTGCGGCGACCGAAAAATGATCTTCCCAACGTCCAGAAATGTGGAGCTGCTCGGCGTCAGCGCCAGTGCCGCAGAGGCTTTCGATTTCGCCGCAAGGCGATCAATCCGCGTGATCGAACCGGAGATCGTTGAGCGAAACGCACGCTACTACCTCACCATTCCGACTGACATGGGCTATCCAGTAACGGAAGAAGCGCTCGACTCGGCTATGCGAAGTTAGGGCGCGTTTTCAATTACAAAAATCGAACCGGTGATCGTTAGAATGTAGAGATTGCCGGCGGTGTCCTCGCCAAACCCAACGATATTGGAAAGGGAGCCGGCATCCGGCGTGAATGCGCTCGTTTGCACCATGAAAGACGATGACGGCAGGGTATCCCCCTGCGTTACCGCTGATACCGGAAACGACCAGATGTTGTTTGAGATAAAGTCCGCAAAAACGTAATGCCCCTGCAAGTCAGCAACCGGGCCGCGATAAACGAATCCGCCGGTGAGAGAATTGCCCTGCAGCGGACCTGATCCGTGCCCGTATTCCGCGATGGGCGGGGTGAAGCCCGGGCTGTCGGGACCTGTAAAGCTCGCGGTGCCTTCACGAACAGACCAGCCAAAATTCAGTCCTGCCTCGCCAGCGCGGATCAGGTCAATCTCCTCATAGACGTCCTGACCCACATCGCCGATGTAGAGGTCTCCTGTAACGCGGTCGAAACCCATTCTGAATGGGTTGCGCAGACCGTACGCCCAAATTTCAGGGGCGCCGCCGCCGGCAGCGAACGGATTGTCGGCGGGAATCGCGTAGTCTCGATTAGCGTCGCCGGGGAAGTCATCTGCAGTCGGATCGATCCGCAAAATCGCTGAGAGTAACGAATTCACATTCTGGCCATTGCCGAACGGGTCGCCGGCGCCGCCGCCATCGCCGATTGAAATGTAAAGGAAATCATCGTCGCCGAACGCTAGTCCTCCGCCATTGTGATTGTCTGCCGGTTGCGTCACCGTCAAAATGACGTCGCCGCTGCCTGGGTCGGCCACGTCAGGATCGCCGGCGGAACGCTGATAGCGGCGAATTTCCGTGTCGGTGCTCATATTGGTGACGTGCACGTAAAATGTGCCGCTCGAGATATAATCGGGAGCGAGGGCAAGACCCAAGAGTCCGCCTTCGCCAGCCGTGCCGATGGTTGTCGATATGTCGAGAAAAGGCGTTGCGTTGAAATCGCCGGTGGCCGGATCGAGAATGCGAATTACGCCGTTGCGCTCTGCGACCAGCACGTCACCCGTCGCTCTGCCCACTAAAGCCAGCGGCGCGGCTGAAGATGCGGTGACGCGCCGCACAGCGAAATTATCGGGAACATTGGTGACGGTGAGGGCGAGATTGAGTGACGCCGTCGCGGAGCCATCCGACACCTGCAATGTTACGTTGTAAACATTGTTGCCGCCGGCATCTAAAGGCGCGTCGAAGTCGGGCGCCGACAAGAATGAAAGAGCGCCGCCATTGGTGATGGAGAAGAGCGCGGCGTCGGCGCCGCCGGAAATCGAAAAGACCAGCGCGTCTCCGTCGGGGTCATTCGCGGTAGCCGTGTAGGCGGTCCCTGTAGAGTTTTCCGTCACGCTTTGGGCGGACGCAGACGTGAAAGAGGGCGCGCGGTTGGTAACACCGCCGCCGCCAGGCGCCGGATCGCCGCCGCCACATGCGGACAGAAAGCTGAAGGTAAAGAGGGTGATAGTTGTGAAAATACGCGACATGGGTGTGCTCCGCTCTCTACGGCCATTATGCCATGAAGGCGGCCGCCGGGCAAAACACAAGTGTTATGGGGCAGAGTATTGGTTAATCAGAAACGGGACTGACGGCTCAAATGTCACCGAAATTGTATCGTTCAATGGCGCGTCTCGTGTACTCAAGCGCGACGGCGTCATAAGCAGCGTGCGTCACCATTGGCGCCAGCAGATTGTCCGTAAACGCATAAAGGATCCCGAGATAAGCGCCTACAAGCCCGGCGATCACTGCGTAGAGAACAGTGCGCATATGCATCATGCCGAACAATACATTTGAAAGCATGATGGCGGCTGCGACTGGCAGAAATCCCGATAGCCAGCTTTGCAGCACACCGCGAAAGAGCAGCTCCTCGACGATGCCGGCGCCCAACGCCATGAGGCAAATCCGAAGCGGCGTAAATTTAAAGCCAATCTCCGCAAAGAACTTGATCTGAGAGCGCCGAAACGACGCTAGATGGCTGAGCGTGGTGTTGGAGAACCAATAGAGAAAGCCAGCCAAGGGGGCCGTCGCGATAACGCCAATCAGGAAAGCGTCGGCGTCGAAAGAGATTTGCGGCAGCAAGGGCGTAGACAGCAGAACGCTGAACCCCACAGCGGCCAGCCCCATGGCTGCCGTGCCCGCCATGACTGCGATAAAGGCGCGTCTGTCTCCTTGATCGGTGTCGTTCGTATTCATCCGTTACCGGCGCTTGAGGCTGCCCAGCAGCCCGCGCACCAGTGCGTTGGCCAGCGTCCGGGCGGCGCTCTTCATCGCCGCCTCGCCAACGGACTGACGGTTCGAGCGACGTGCTGGCTTGCGTGCGCTGCGCGATTTGCTCTCCTTTTCCCGCGCTTTCTCTTCGGCCCTGGCGTGCTTTTCCGCCCGCTCCTTCAATTCCTCATAGGCCGACTTCCGGTCGACCATGTCGTCGTATTTGTCAGCCATTTCTGAGTAGCGCATGGCGTCCTTCCGCTCGGACGAGGTCAACGCTCCCATGCGAGAACAGGGCGGACGGATCAGCGTTCGTTGAACAATCGCCGGAGCACCCTTGCTTTCGAGTGTGGAGACCAATGCTTCGCCAATACCGAGAGAAGTGATGACGTCCAACGTCGAGAACGCCGGGTTGGGACGAAACGTATCGGCTGCTGCTTTTACGACGCGCTGTTCCCGGGGCGTGAATGCGCGCAAGGCATGTTGCACCCGATTGCCCAGCTGACTGGAAACGCTGTCTGGCACATCCAGCGGATTTTGCGTGACGAAGAAAACGCCGACACCTTTTGAGCGTATCAGGCGAACAACCTGCTCGACCTTTTCCAGCAACGCCTTCGGCGCCTCGTCAAACAGAAGATGCGCCTCGTCGAAGAAGAATACGAGCTTCGGTTTGTCCGGGTCGCCGATTTCCGGCAGCTCTTCAAAAAGTTCGGAGAGCAGCCACAACAGAAACGTCGCGTACAGTTTTGGCGTTTGCATCAGCTTGTCGGCGGCAAGAATATTGATAATGCCGTCGCCGTCTTCCGTTGTGCGAAGGAAGTCCATGAGGTCCAGAGCCGGTTCGCCGAAAAATTCTTCGGCCCCTTGTTCCTCGAGCGCGAGCAGGCGTCGTTGGATGGCGCCGACCGAAGCGCGTGAAACGTGACCGTATTCGGCGGAAAGTTCTTTGGCGCGCTCAGCCACGTCCACCAGCAGCGCCCGCAGATCCTTCAGATCGAGCAGCAACAGGCCCTCGTCATCGGCCAACCGGTATGCAAGCGTGAGAACGCCTTCTTGCGTTTCATTCAAATCCAGAAGCCGGGCGAGGAGCAAGGGGCCCATCTCTGAAACCGTCGCGCGGATTGGATGACCCTGCTTGCCAAACAGGTCCCAGAAGCACACTGGAAATCCCCGCGGCGTGTACGGATCAAGTCCGATCGTCTGTGCGCGCTTGGTAAGAAAGTCCTTCATCTCCACGGGCTGGGCAAGGCCGGCAAGGTCTCCTTTCACGTCGGCCACAAAAACGGGCACCCCGGCTTCTGACAGCCCCTCGGCAATGATCTGTAGCGTGACAGTCTTGCCGGTGCCGGTCGCCCCGGAAATCAGCCCGTGCCGATTCGCGTAACGCAGGGCAAGCGCTTCCGGTTTTTCGCTTTTTCCGAGAAAAACGGACTCGTCGCTCATAGTGCCTCCTGGGCCGGGTCAAGTGGTGCAATTTAGTCTGAAACCCGCCAAATCAGCGGGGTCGGGCTACGCGGCAATGTCCCGGCGTCCGCCCAGATTGTCAAATCTGTAACAATAATAGTGGTTTGCATCCTCAACACGCCATTTACCAGGCGCCGCATTGGGGATAAAATCCCTTTTTGATGCGCATAGGAACTGTTGCGGGGGCAGTGGCTGCCGGGGACGCTTGAAGTCCTCTTTTATGCGCGAAACATCGGGCGAAGAGTAAACCAAGGAAGGGGCCAAATATGCTCAGAATTCTTCTCGTCATCGCAGTTGCGTTGGCAGTTATTATCGGTTTGACGCAGATCATGAAGCCGAAGACCGGCGAAGAGGCGACAACCGCCTCCGAAGCAATCGAATCCGTGGAAGGCGCTGCTGAAGATGCTGCCGCGGCCGCTGACGACGCGATGGACGCGACCGGGGAAGCCGTGGAGGAAGCTGGTGAAATGGCGGGCGAAGCCATGGAAGAAGCTGGTGAAATGGCTGACGACGCCATGGAGGCTGCCGGCGAAATGGCTGACGATGCTATGGGCGCCATGGAAGACGCGGCTGACGAAGCCGACGACATGATGCACGAAGCTGGCGAAGAAATGGACGAAGTTGTGGAAGAGGTCGAGGAAGCCGCAGAAGAAGCTGCGGAAGAAGATCCGACCAACTAATCGTCGCGTTCCTCCGGGAACGTATCAAAATGAAACGCCGCCACCGCGTAATGCGCTGTGGCGGCGTTTTTTGTTAATGATGCGTTTACGATGACGTATAAAATTTTAATCGCCTTGTAGCAATTGACGCTTAAAGTTTGGACATAATTCAGGCGTGGAGCGAAGTTCAGAGCATGAAAGTCAACGGCATCATAGATTTTGATCATCTCGAAAAGTATGTGGCAGGCGATTCCGCGCTGCGTGACGAGATCCTCGAGATATTCGCCGGTCAGGTTGACCTGCATCTGCAGCAGTTTGATGTGTTCCAGTCAGACGAGGCGTGGAAAAACACAGCGCATACGCTCAAAGGCGCATCGCGAGGCGTCGGCGCGTGGAGTTTGGGTCAGCTTTGCGAAGATGCCGAAAGACTCGTCGGAGCCGCTCCGGCCAAACAGGAATCGCGTGCGACGTTACTGGTGTCGTTGCGGATCGCCGCCAATTCCGCGATGGAGGAAGCAAAGCGTTTCCGACTGGCAGCGGCGAGTTAGTCAGCGCTTCAATTCAGCCATTGCTTTCTCAATTCCGCCCAAGGTCAGCGGATACATGCGATCTCCGATCAGTTCACGCATGAGTTGCGTTGAGGGCACGTAATCCCAGCTGTCCTTGCGCACAGGATTAAGCCAGACGACACGCTCATAAATATCGGTTAGGCGCTTCAGCCAGATCGCGCCCGGTTCCTCGTTGAAATATTCAACCGCGCCGCCGGGAACGGTGATTTCATAAGGCGACATCGACGCATCGCCGACAAAGATGACTTTGTAGTCGTGCGGGTATTTGTGCAGCACATCCCAGGTCGGAATTTTCTCGGTCCAGCGCCGGCGGTTGTCCTTCCATACATAGTCGTAAAGACAGTTGTGGAAGTAGAAATACTCCATGTGCTTGAATTCAGCCCGGGCGGCGGAGAATAATTCCTCTGAAATCTTGATGAACGGATCCATCGATCCGCCGACGTCGAAGAACAAAAGCACCTTGATCGTGTTGCGCCGTTCGGGACGCATCTTGATGTCGAGATAGCCGGCGCGCGCGGTTGCATCGATCGTATTGTCGAGATCAAACTCATCGGCCGCGCCTTCGCGGGCGAAGCGCCGAAGCCGCCGCAGCGCCATTTTTATATTGCGCGTGCCGAGCTGAATATCGTCATCGAGATTCTTGTACTCACGCTTTTCCCAGACTTTAACCGCGCGGCCTTGGCGTTTGCCTTCATTGCCGATCCTGACGCCTTCCGGATTGTAGCCGCCAGAGCCGAAGGGAGAGGTTCCGCCAGTCCCGATCCACTT
>CAZAOB010000019.1:43964-48775 GCA_964486635.1 uncultured Caulobacterales bacterium
ATCCACTTGTTGCCGCCCTCGTGCCTTTTTTTCTGTTCTTCGATCCGCCGCTTTAAGGTCTCCATGAGCTTGTCCCAGCCGCCGAGAGCCTCGATCTCCTTGCGTTCCTCTTCGGTGAAATAGCGCTCGGTCATCAGCCGCAGCCAGTCTTCGGGAATGTCGGCGGTCGCTTCCTCGCCAATCGTCTGCACGCCCTTGAACACATGTCCGAACACCCGGTCGAACTTGTCGAGATTGCGCTCGTCTTTCACCAGTGACGCGCGGGAGAGGTAGTAGAAATCCTCAACCTTGCGATTGGCGAGGTCGCCATCCATCGCCTCCATCAGAGTCAGATACTCACGCAAGGAAACGGGCAGGCCGGCGGATTTCAGCTCGTGGAAGAATTTTGTGAACATAGCGCTCATACTAACGCGCGCCGCGCCGGGTGAAAGTCTATGATGCAGTGCATCAATGACTGGCGCCCGGCGTAAGGCGATTTTTTTGGTTTTTGCGGCGAAGCCCGGTTAGGTTTGACCCATGACCGGAACAACGCCCATCTTGATTCTCGCCACGATCCTGCTCGCCGGAGCGGCGCTTGGGGTGACTGCCGCCATGCCGCGCAAGGAGCGGGCGAGTTTCGTCTATGCGCAATTGGTGCTGATGGCGGGCATCTATGTGGGCTTCGCCGTCATTGGGCTGGAGCCCGTCGAGACCGCTAACAAGGCGAAATGGTCGGCTCTGCTGATCGAGGGCGTCGCGGCGATTATTTTCATGTTCGCGGGGCATAGCGTGCTCGCCTCAAATCGGGTTTGGCTGCTCGGCGCGCTGATCATGGCGCATGGGGCGTTCGACCTGACGCATTTGCTGACCAACCGGACCTATAGCCCTGACTGGTACGAGTTCGCTTGCGCCATCTATGACGCCATAGCCGGCGTGGGCGCCATATGGCTGCTGACCCCAAAATCGAAGTCCGGCTAGGGCGGCCCCTTCACTTTCCCAATAGGCGTGCTAGAGCCACTTCAAACCAATCCTCACATCTGTCTGCAACCGGAGCCGCGTTAAAATGGACCACGGAAAAAACACCTTCGCCACCAATGAGAGCCTGAAATCGCGCCGCGATGAAGCGTGCCCGATTGGCCTGCCGTCGAAGTCGGGGATTTATGCAGCGCGCGCGCAGGGCGCCGAACTGTGGGACGTCGAAGGCAAGCGCTATATCGATTTCATCGGCGGCATTGGCGTGTTGAACGTGGGCCACGCGCATCCGAAAGTTGTCGAGGCGATCAAGAAGCAGACCGAAAATTTCATCCATACGGCGTTCGGCATCGCGCAATATGAATCCTATGTCGAAGTCTGCGAGAAACTGAACCGCCTGACGCCAGGGCCGACGCCCAAGAAAACAGCGCTGTTCAATTCCGGCGCGGAAGCAGTCGAAAACTCCGTCAAATTCGCGCGCCAGATCACCGGCCGCCCGGGCGTGATCGCTTTTTCCGGCGCGTTCCATGGCCGCACGCTGCTGGCGACAACGCTCACCGGCAAGTCGAAACCCTACAAGGTCGGTTTCGGGCCTTACGTGCCGGCGGTATTCCATGCGGAATATCCCGACGCCTATCACGGCGTCACCGTCGCCGATGCGCTGGCGAGCGTCGAGCACATTTTCAAAACCATGATCAACGCCAATGAAGTCGCCGCGATGATCGTCGAGCCAGTGCAAGGCGAGGGCGGCTTTAATCCGGCGCCGAAGGAATTCCTCGAAGGCCTGCGCGCGAAATGCGACGAGCACGGCATTCTGCTGATCGCCGACGAGATCCAGTCCGGTATGGGTCGCACCGGCAAATATTTCGCGTTTGAAAAAGCCGGCGTTGAGCCTGACTTTATCTGCGTCGCCAAATCCATCGCTGCGGGCCTTCCGCTGTCAGCGCTGACCGGCAAGGCGGAACTGATGGACAAGGTCGTCGCCGGCTCCATGGGCTCGACCTATGGCGGCAACCCGGTCGCCTGCGCCGCTGCGCTCGCCGTTTTCGAAATCATCGAGGAAGAGGGCTTGCTGAAGCGCGCGGAAGAAATCGGCGCGCAGACCGAAAAGCGCTGGAAGGAACTTCAGGCCGGCATTGGCAAAGGCGTCATCGGCGATGTGCGCCGGGTCGGCGGCATGATGGCGCTGGAATTCGTCAAGGACGGCGATGCGTCGAAACCCAATGGCGATGTGGCGGCGGCAATCCTCGCCGAGGCGCGTCAGCGCGGCCTCATTATGACCACCGCCGGCGCCTATGCGCAGTGTTTGAGATCGCTCGTGCCGCTGGTGATCTCTGACGAGATGCTGAATGAAGGCCTCGACATTTTCGCCGATGCGACCGAGGCTGTGCTCAAGAAAGGCTAATCGCCGTCCATTCGCGCAAAAGGAGGGGAGACCTGATGCGAACTTTTCCGAAGATTGTCGGGCTGTTTCTTGTTTTGTCGCCAGCGATGGCCGTTGCGCAGCCCTGCGAACCGACGGCTGAGCGCAGCGCAACGATGCTCTCGGGGCGGGAAGTCGCCGGGAATCGCGACTATACCGAAGTCCTCGAAGGCCCGGAGTGGACGTTTCAACTGAAGCGCGCAGCCCATGGCTGGGACATTCGCCTGCTCGACGAAAACGGCCTCGATCTCACGCAGATGACGCCGCCGCGCAACGGGCCGAACCCGCGCGAACTTTACGGCTGGCATTTCCGCAACGCCGCCAACACCGGCGCCAATACCGGTGACGTCAACGCGCCGCAGCGCTTGCGCCTGTTCGGTTTCGATCCGGCGCTCACCGGTACTGGCGGTTACCGCCCCAATGGGGCGGGCGGTGTCGATCCGCAGGACCAGCCCGGTCGCGGCGCCCTCACCATCGAGGATATGGGCCTGGCCGATCTCGAACCGGGCCAGCAAGCGCGGATGAATTACCTCAAATTCAATGTCTGCATGACCTGGCCGAAAACCGATAAGGAAAAGCAAAAGGAAGCGGCGGAAGTCGCGGCCATGACCGAGCTGCGCAAGATCACGCCGGAGCTGATCGAATTCATGGGAAGCTGCGGGCTCGATTACGAACTTTATCAAATCACGCCATTTCTGACGCCGGTTGAGCTCGGCGGCGATTTCGACGGCGACGATTCCCACGATCAGGCCGTGCCGATCATTCGCAAAGCCGACGGCAAGCGTGGGCTGTTCATGTGCCGGGCGCTCACCTATGGCAAAGTGCTCGGCATGTCGGGCCGCATGGGCGCGCATCTCGACGCTGCATATTTTGACTCGATCGATTGGTGGTCGCTGCACCCGAAAGGCGATGTCGGCCAGGGCGCCGGCGAGGGCGCGCCGCCGCAAATGCTCGGCGATGGCGTCACCATCGGCAAGGAAGGCGCGTCCTCCGCGCTCATATATTGGACGGGTGCGGACTATTCCGCCTACTGGCAGGGGGACTGAGCGATGCGGGCCATAGCAACAGCGCTGATCTGGATCGCGCTCATCGTCTGGGCGGCGTGTGTCGCGAAGGGGTTTCTCGCTTACATGACGCTCGAAGCGACGGGGAGCGGGTTCACCCGCGGCTCAAACCGCATCGGCGCCTTCCTGCAATGGCAAGGCCTCGCTCTCGCGGCCGCAATTGTTGGCACGATCTCCGGCCGCGTCGCCAGCGCCACCGGAGTCACGCGCTTCGCCTCGCGGATTCCGTTCTGGCTTTCGGGCGGATTCTTCCTGCTGCTCGCGCTCGGATTCGCGGCGCTGGTCGTTTACACGCGACTAGTGGGCTGAGCCGTAGGTCGATTGACATGCTACGATGTCAATCGAGTATTTCTTTACTTACCCAACGTTGCGGATTTCGGTGAGCATCAAAATTGTTTGAAACGGCAATCACCGGGCCAGAAACGGTTTTGAGGCAGATACCGATTACCCATTTCGACGCGTTGCGAACTGGCGATTGATCTTTGGCTGCGGAAGCTGCCGGACTGCAAGCTAATATCACATAAGGCGCTTCGCGATACTCACAGTCCCATCCATCCTGCTCAATCTTCTGCTCGACCCCACGAATGACGCCTGGAATATCTTTGGTTGGGACTTCGAACAATCCGTGTTCCGCACAGACAAACGGTTTCGGTACCGGAGACGTCGCCGTTGAAACTGAAACTGCAAAAAATGTGAACAGAATTCCCGCGGTGAATATTCTGACTTTGTGTTTTGCAGCCTTCATTCTCAACCTTTCTTCCAGACGCTGCCCTTTTTCAGCGCGTCGGCGACTTTGCCGGTGCGTTTGCCTTGGGTCGGGTGATGCGCCCAGAAGGAATCGTCGAATGACGGCGCCGGGTTGCGATAGATGACGCCCAGCGGCATCGGGAAACCTTCCTTGGGCAGATTGATCAACATCTGCGCGATGGCCGGGCTAGTCTCGTCATGAACGAGAACGTCTTCCTGCTTGACGCCGGCGTCGCCCACATCGACCACTTCCAGCGCCAGCGTCCGCACATTCAGCCGCAAGCCCTTGGCGCCGTTCGCAAAAAGCATCGGCTTTCCATGTTCTACATGAAGCTGGGTCTCGGCAGCGGTCTTCTTGGCGACGAAATCCTCGAACCGGTCCTTGTTGTAGACGATGCAGTTCTGGAAGATCTCGACAAAGGCCGCGCCGCGGAAGTTGTGCGCGGACTTCAACACCGGCGAGAGGTTCTTCGCGTCGGTGTCGATGCCGCGGGCGATGAAGCGTGCGCCGGCGCCGAGCGCAAACGCACACGGATTAACCGGCGCGTCGATGGAGCCGGTCGGCGTTGAGGGCGAGCGCGTGCCGGGGCGCGTGGTCAACTACTCGGTGACCACCTCGCTCATCG
>CAZAOB010000020.1:0-283 GCA_964486635.1 uncultured Caulobacterales bacterium
GTTTTTATCATGGAACTGATCAACAACAGCGCGAAAGCCCACGGCGGTTACTCGGTGTTCGCCGGCGTCGGCGAGCGCACCCGTGAAGGAAACGACCTCTATCACGAGATGATCGAATCCGGCGTTAACAAACATGGCGGCGGCGAAGGCTCGAAAGCGGCCCTCGTTTACGGTCAGATGAACGAGCCGCCGGGCGCGCGTGCGCGTGTTGCGCTGTCGGGCCTGACGGTTGCCGAACATTTCCGTGATGAAGGTCAGGACGTTCTCTTCTTCGTCGACAACA
>CAZAOB010000020.1:293-48258 GCA_964486635.1 uncultured Caulobacterales bacterium
GGAAGTGTCGGCGCTGCTCGGCCGCATTCCTTCGGCCGTGGGCTATCAGCCGACGCTCGCCACCGACATGGGCGCGATGCAGGAACGCATTACGACCACCACCAAAGGCTCGATCACCTCGGTGCAGGCGATTTACGTTCCCGCCGACGACTTGACCGACCCGGCCCCGGCGACGTCATTCTCGCACCTGGATGCGACCACGACCTTGAACCGCGCCATTGCTGAAAAAGGCATCTATCCGGCGGTGGACCCGCTCGACTCCACCTCGCGCATTCTCGATCCGCGCATCATCGGCGACGAGCATTACAAAGTCGCCGGCGACGTCCAGGGCATTCTCCAGCGCTACAAGTCGCTGCAGGACATCATCGCCATTCTCGGCATGGACGAGCTTTCCGAAGAAGACAAACTCGTCGTTGCGCGCGCCCGTAAGGTTGAGCGCTTCCTGTCGCAGCCCTTCTTCGTCGCCGAAGTCTTCACCGGTTCGCCGGGCAAGCTGGTGCCGCTCGCCGACACGATCAAAGGCTTTAGAGGCCTTGTCGCCGGCGAATACGATCACCTGCCGGAAGCGGCGTTCTACATGGTCGGCTCCATGGACGAAGCGATCGAGAAAGCCGAACGCCTCGCAGCGGAAGCGGCGTAACGAATGGCTGACAAACTTCACTTCAACCTCGTTTCGCCGGAGCGCGAACTGATGTCGGCGGAAGTCGATCAGGTCGATATTCCGGGCACGGAAGGCTGGATCGGCGTTTTGCCGAACCATTCGCCGCTGATGACGGCGCTGGCGCCCGGTATGGTGCGGATCAGGACCGGTTCGGACGAACAGCGCATCTTCGTGCGCGGCGGCTTCGCTGAAATTTCTCCGGCGGGCCTTACCGTCCTCGCCGAAGAAGCGATGAAGGCGGAACAGCTGGACGCCGCCGAAATCGCCAAGCAGGTCAAGAACGCCGAGGAAGATCTCGCCGACGCCGATACGGACGAGAAGAAACTCGCCGCCAATCAGGCGCTGGCCTCGCTGAAAGAGCTGCAGGCGGCGATCTGAAGCCTGTCGCAGATAAACGAATAATCGGGGCGCTTCGGCGCCCCTTTTTTCTTGGCGTAATTCCCCGGCGGGCTGGATTGCGGGGGAGCATCTTTGTAGGAGTTGTTCGCTGCACTGAACGACGCGAGGCACAATGACTGCAACTGAAAGCAATGAAACGCCGCCACCCCCCAAACCGGCCGGCAAAACGGACCTTTCGCGTTCAGACCGGATCGCACTGCGCATTTCCGTGGCGCAGACAGCCCTGGCGGTGGTCGGTTTTCTGGTCGGCCTGATTGCGCTGTACGCAGCGCTCAACGAAGCCGACGCGGTTCGCAAACAACAGCAGGCGTCGGTCTGGCCCTATCTCGATCTCGCCGTCAGCAACAACAATGTCATTGATAATGAATTCACCACCATCGCCGTCGCCAACAAAGGCATCGGCCCCGCGCGCATCAGAAGCGTTGAGGTGCAGTTTGACGATGCGCCGGTCTCAGACTGGTGGGCGCTGCTCGGCGCGGTGGGAGGCGGCGATGGCGCCTCCATCCTCATTTCCAACGCCGATATCAACGGCAAGGTTTTGTCGGCTGGCGACGAAGTCGAAATGATGCGGCTCGATAAAACCGCACTGCCGGTGAAGGGCGGCGAGGCGCGCGACTACAGCGAAGTGCTTGCAAGCCTGCGCGGCGCCATCTCAGAAGGCCGCATTCGGATGAATATCTGCTATTGCTCGGTCTTTGACGATTGCTGGGTCTTCGACACCAAGCGTTACGGCGAGCCGGAAACGGTCGCCGCCTGCCCGGCGCAGCCGGAAGGCGTGCATTTTTAGGCCTTGCGGGTCTTCTGTTGAAAAGTTTTCGCGCGTGGTTCGCCGAGTCGGGCGATAGTGACGGTCACAAAGTTCAGGGAATCCGGCCATGACCATTGCGTTGAAAATGAAACCCGAAACCGCAGCGCTCACCGTCCGCATCAAGCGCCTGCCCCATGGGCGCGATCTCGACTTGCCGCGTTATGAGACGGCGCTGGCCGCCGGCTGCGATGTGCGCGCTGCCGTGAGCGAGCCGCTGACCTTGAAACCGGGCGAGCGGTTCATGGTCCCGACCGGCGTCGCCATCGCCATGCCGCCAGGCTGGGAGGCGCAGATGCGTCCGCGCTCCGGCCTCGCGGCCAAGCACGGGATTTCCTGCGTCAATGCGCCGGGCACCATCGACGCCGATTATCGCGGCGAGTTGAAAGTCATCCTGATCAATCACGGGGCGGAAGATTTCATCATCAATCGCGGCGACAGAATTGGACAAATGGTGTTCGCGCCGGTGTTTCAGGCGTCGTTCGAAGAAGTCGATGAACTGGATGAGACGGCGCGCGGCGCCGGCGGGTTCGGCTCGACCGGGGTTTGATCCGGCTCGCCTACTTCCCCCAGAACCTGAAAATCAGCGTCAGGACGATTGAAACGATGATCATCGTCGTGATCGGAAAATAGAGCGAAAATCCCTCGCGCTTGACGATAATGTCCCCGGGCAGGCGGCCAATGCCGAGCTTCATGAGGAACGGCCATACGAGGCCCGCGACCAGCAAGACGATCCCGAGCGTGATCAGAATTTTCTGCATGGACGCATTATAGGCGCTCCGGCCTAAGTGAAAAAGCGCCTATTCGCCGGTGCGTTCCGCCGGCATTTCAATGCGCTCAATGTCGGAAAACACTTGATGGGTTTCGCTGGCGAAGGACTTGAACATCGCCTCGCCTTCCACTTGCGAGTCGCTGGTTGCGATCAGCGCCGGACCGTCCGCTGCCGGCGCGGCGAAACGCTGGGTCTGGACGAGCGAGTTCACCTTGGCCACGGGCGCCGGTTTGAAGGACTGTTTCGATTTGAGTTCAATGGACGAGACATAACCGCCCGCCTTGTCGAGCGTAATATAGACCTCAAGCGCGTCCTTGGGCGCATCGTCGTCCTTCACTTGCGCGACGAAAACGGCTTGCGTCGCACTGTCGGCGACAAGCTCGGCGTCGCCCACAATTTCATGGAGCCCGTCATAGAGGATGGGGCTGTCGCCCATTTCGCCCTTTTGCAGTTGTTTGAGGGCCTTGCGCGCTTTTTTGTCGAGGTCCGCTTCCGCGGGAGAAAGCAGCGTCCACTGCGCGCCTTTCTCAAGCCGCGGATCGAAGCGAAGCTTCGCGGTGACCTCATTCTCGCCGTCGCTTGAGCGGTAATCGAGCGTATAGGCGTAGCGATATTTCGCAAAGTCTTTGGCCGTTTGCGCCGCCTCCATAAGCAATGCCGTGCTTGATGGTTCGGCGGCTGTTTCCGCGGCGGCAGGCGAGAGAAAAATCAGACTACAGACGGCGGCGATGCGCAGGGCGGTCGGCTTCACTCAATACTCCGTGCAAAGAAAAGGCGTGTTAGTATCCCGGCGCGAAGCTGCGCGGGGCAGGGTCGACTACCTGAATGCCGCCGGGCTGGATTTCGAGGATCGCCAAGCCGCGCTCGACGGTGCCGTCGGCATTCAACCGGAACAAACCGTCGGCGCCGAAATAACCATTGGCGTCGGCGATCGATTCTGCGGTGAAGCGCTCGCGCCGCCGCGATGTGGCGGCAAGGCGAGCCGACAACAATGTCGCGTCATAAGCGAGAGAGGCGAGGCGCGGCGGGGCCGATCCAAAGGCGTCCGTGAAATGCTTTTCAAAGCTCGCCGTGATGGTCGGGTCGGGCGCCGCGAACCAGCCGCCGCGCAGCGCCGGCTCACGTGTCAGACGCGGATTGTTCCAGCTAGACACGCCGAGAATTTTCACCCGGTTGATATCGACATTGTAGTACGGCAACAGCGGCGCCAGAGCGCGCAGCAACGTGCCCTGTTCCGGCATCAAGACTGCCTGATACCCTTGCGTATAACCGGCTTCGGCGCTGGTCTTGACCGGCTGTGTGCCATTGCCGGCGTAACCGTGCCGCATTTCCAGCGGAATGATTTCTTTCGAGTACTGGGCAAGCCGTTTCGCCGGCGCCAGCATGGCGTCAGGCTCCTGCTCGTAACGTTCCTCGTGAACGATAACGCCGCCGCGCGCGAAAACTTCTTCGGCGAAGGCGCCGGAAACGCGGTCGCCGTAAGGCGTCATGGGCGCCAGCACGCCGAAGCGGATCAGCTCTTGCGACATGGCGTATTCTGTGACGCGCGAAATTTCGAGTTCCGGCGGGAAGCTGAGCAGGAAAACGCCGTCGCCGGCGGCGGTGAGGTCCGACGAAAATGCGATCATCGGCGTTTTCGCCGCGCGCGTAACAACTGCGGCTGCTTCAACAGATTCAGCGAACAACGGACCAAGAATGATCTCAGCGCCATCTGCGAGCGCTGAACGTGCAGCAGCAGCGGCGCCCTCAGCTTCGCCGCGCGTGTCTTTCGGGATCAACAGGAAATTCTGGTCGCCGGCGTCAAACACCGCGAGCTGCGCGGCGTCGAACATGGCTGACGCGATGCGCCGCGCGGCTTCATTGTCGGCAGAGAACGGCAACAACAGCCCGACGCGGACCGGCTCATCGCCGTCCATGTGTTCCGGGCGCACGAAGGCGCGGCGATCATAGCGTTCGGCTTCCTGATAGACGCCTTCATCATCGTAGATGGAAGGCTGTTCAGGAAGCGGCTGATCGGGCTGCGAAATGACGGGTCCGGCGCTGCGGGTCGGCGTTGAGGAACTGCAGGCGGCGAAAAGCACGGCGCAACCCGCCACGAAAACCGACTTCAACACAAAATTCATGGCCATCCGCATTCGCATTTTCCTTGGTTTTCCGTCGCGTTCCAATGGGCGACGCGAGACTAGCCGGGGCTGGGGCCGAGGTAAACGGCCAGAACCGCCGGAACGCGCCCTCAAGCATGCAATTGACGCCGCGCCAAGCCGCGTTCATGGCTAGTGCGATGACTTCAAAAGACATACGTCCCGATCCGGGCCTTTATGTGACGGCGACGCCCATCGGCAATCTCGCTGATATGACCTATCGCGCCGTCGACATCATGAAGCGGGCCGACCTGATTTTATGCGAGGACACGCGTCAAACTGCAAAATTGTGTAGCGCCTACGGGATCTTGACCCAGCGCGCGCCCTATCACGATCACAACGCGGCCAGAGCGCGGCCGGGGATCATTAAAAAGCTGCAAGACGGCGCAGTGATCTGTCTGGTGTCCGACGCCGGGACTCCCCTGATTTCCGACCCCGGATACAAGCTGGTTCGTGAGGCTCGGGACGCCGGCATAGCCGTCTATCCCGTGCCGGGCGCGAGCGCCGCCATCGCCGCATTGAGCGCCGCCGGCGCGCCGAGCGATCAGTTTCATTTCGCCGGATTTCCGCCTTCCAAATCCGGCGCCCGGGACAAGATGCTCGCCGGGCTGGCGCGCATTGACGCGACGTTGATCTTCTACGAAACGGCGCCGCGCCTCGCGGATTCGCTCGCCGCCATGGCGGCCGCCTTTGGCGATCGCCGCGCGGTTGTCGCACGAGAGATCACCAAGCTCCACGAAGATTTCCGCGAAGGCGCGCTCGCTGCGTTGGCGGAGCAATATGAAGCGTCTCCAGCGAAAGGCGAGATCGTCATTGTTGTTTTCCCGCCGGAGCAACCGGAAGCGAATGACGACGACATTGACAGCTTTCTCCTGCGCGCCCTCTCGCAAATGAGCGTCAAGGAAGCCGCCTCCGCCGCAGCTGAAAGCTTCGCCATCCCGCGCAAAGACGCTTATGCCCGCGCGCTCGATTTGAAAGCCAGACCCTGATGGCGGCCTCGTCCCGCCAGCGTGCGGAGCGCCATGGCCGTCGCGCTGAGTTTGCGGCGGCGCTGTTACTGAGGCTGAAGGGCTATGCGATTTTGGCGCGCCGCCACCGCACGCCGCTTGGCGAGATCGATCTCGTGGCGCGGCGCGGCCGCACCATCGCATTTATCGAGGTGAAGGCGCGGCGAGATGCGGATGACGCCCTGCAAGCGGTGACATATGCAGCGCGCCAGCGGATCGCCCGCGCGGCGGGCCTGTTTGTTTCGCGGCGGCCGGACCTTGCCGATTGCGCCTGGCGTTACGATATCGTGGCCGTGGCGGGGTGGCGGCTGCGGCACTTGCCCGACGCCTGGCGCGAAGGCGAATAAGGGCCGGTTTTCATTCGAAACGAAGCAGCCCATGGACTGTATCAGTGTATTCGCGCCGACTTGTTCAAGGAGTTTAACATGCAAATTCCATTTGCCCGCCAGTTGATGGCTGTCGCCGGTCTCGCAGCTTTTGCCGCGCTGGGCGCTTGCGCCTCGAGCCGTAATCTCGATCAATCCTTTCAGGATCTGTCCGGCAACGCCGAACTCAAAGGCGTCCTGTTCGCCGATCGCACCCATGACTATGGGGACATCGACATCACCCTCTATGAGGGGCGGTTGATGCTCACCGGCACCATGAAGACCGAAGCTGGTCATGCAAGTCTTATCAAGAACGCCTGGAAGGCCGAGAATGTCAGCGAAGTCATCGACGAGGTGCTGGTCGCCGAAGGCACATCGTTCGGGCAGGGCTTTGAAGACACCCGTATCGACCAGGTGTTGCGCGCGAGGCTTGTCGCCGCCGGGGATGTGTCGAGTACGGAATACAAAATCGCTGTCTCTAACGCGGTTGTGTATCTGATCGGCATTGCGCGTAGTCAGGCGGAGCTTGATAAGGCTTTGGATCTGGCGCGCAGCGTCGCCGGCGTCGAAAAAGTTGTGACCCACGTGAAGCTGCGCGGCCCCGCCGCCCAGATGGCGCCGGTTCAATAAGCTGAGGCGCATGCGCTGGCGCACGGTGTGACGGAGAACGGACGAGTATGTTGAAGATCGCCATCCAGATGGATCCGATTGAGGCGGTCAATGTCAACGCCGATACCAGCTTTGACATGGCGCTGGAGGCGTTCGGCCGCGGTCATGCGATCTGGGTCTATCAGCCCCAGCAATTGCAACTGGATTGCGGCGTGGTCAAAGCGCGGGCGCGCAAAATTGATTCCCTTGCCCGCGTGCAAGGCGAACACGTCTCCCTCGCGGCGCCGGAACTGATCAATCTGCACGACGTGGACGTCGTGCTGATCCGGCAGGACCCGCCGTTCAACATGGCCTACATTACGGCGGCGCAGATCCTCGAACGTCTCATGCCGGACGTCCTTGTACTGAATAATCCGCGCTCCATCCGCGATGCGCCGGAGAAGCTTTTCGTCACCGAGTTTCAGGACCTGACGCCGCCGACGTTGATCACAAGCGACATGGCGGCGGTGCGCGACTTTCGGAAAGTCCATGGTGACCTGATCATAAAGCCGCTTTACGGCAATGGCGGCACCGGCGTGTTTCGCATGCGGCCGGACGACGGAAACTTCAACGCATTGCTCGAACTGTTCGCCGAAACTTACGCAGAGCCGCTGATCGCCCAGAAATTCATCCCGGCGGTGAGCCAGGGCGACAAGCGCATTATCCTGCTCGACGGCGAAGCGGTTGGCGCCATCAATCGCGTGCCGGCCGCCGGCGAGACCCGGTCGAACATGCATGTGGGCGGCCGCGCCGAAGCGGTGGAAATGTCCGAGAGAGATCAGGAGATTTGCGACCGCATCGGCCCGGTGCTGGCCGAGCGCGGTCTCGTCTTCGTCGGTATCGACGTGATTGGCGACTATCTGACGGAGATCAATGTGACGTCGCCGACCGGCGTGCAGGAGGTGCGGCGGTTCGATGGGGCCGATATCTCCCAGCTCTTCTGGGACTGGATTGAAGGCCAGCGCGACGCCTGATCGGCGCAGCAAGGTGTTGATAATTGCGTGAGATAGTGCTTCCTTCGCGCCCTTCGCGGCGGGCGGTTGCATATCCGCTGAAATTCAACAGCCAGACCGAGTGACATGCATGAGCGCGCCACAGCCAGATCGACATCGAAAGCTGCGCGTCGCTCTGTTTTCCGGGAATTATAACTACGTGATGGATGGCCCGGTTCGGGCCCTGAATACGCTCGTGGCCTATCTGGAGCGAGAAGGCCACGATGTGCTTGTGTTTGCCCCGACCGGAAAAAAGCCGGCGTTCGAACATTCCGGCACGTTGATTTCCGTCCCTTCTTTTGCGTTTCCGGGCAAGCGCAGCGAGTACAGGCTGGGGCTGGGTCTGCACGGCAAGACCCGTCGTATCCTTGACGAGTTCGCGCCCGATCTCATTCACATCGCGGCGCCGGATTATACCGGCTTTGGCGCGCTCAATTATGCGCGCCGTCACGCGATTCCCGCAGTAGCGTCGTTTCACACCCGCTTCGACACCTATCCGCGCTATTACAAAATGGGCTGGCTGGAGAAACACCTGACCAGCTATATGCGCCGGTTTTATAATCGCTGCGAGCATGTCTATGCGCCATCCCAATCGATGATCGACGAGCTCCGCCGCGACGGCATCGGCCGGGACATTCGCCAGTGGACGCGCGGCGTCGACGGCGAGTTGTTCAACCCGGCGCAGCGCGATGGCGCATGGCGTGAGCGGCACGGGTTTACATCAGATGACGTCGTCGTGGCCTTTGTCGGGCGGCTTGTTCTGGAAAAGGGCATCGATCTGTTCGTCGATGCCTTCCGTCGCGCCAGGGCGACATCGGCAAACTTGAAAGCCCTGATTGTCGGCGATGGGCCGGAACGCGACAGCTTCGGCAAAATGCTCCCCGAAGCCGTGTTCGCAGGCTATCTGCAGGGAAAGGACCTCGCGCGCGCCTATGCGAGCGCGGATCTTTTTTTCAATCCGAGCATTACGGAAACCTTTGGAAACGTAACGTTGGAAGCGATGGCGTCGGGACTGCCCTCGGTCGGCGCGGCGGCGGCAGGCAGCCAGTCGCTGATCGAAGACGGCGAAACCGGATATGTGGCCAAGCCTTGTGCGGAAAGCTTTGCAGAGAAAGTGGCGCTGCTCGCCGCTGATGATGAGCTGAGGCGCCGGTTCGGACGCACCGCTCGCGAACACAGCCAGCGGTATTCCTGGGACGCGGTGCTGGCCGAACTGGTCGGGCATTATTATGAAGCGCTGGAGGGGTTCTCGCCATCGCCTCGCTGCGCAGACGCGGGTTCGGCCGCCGCGCCGCGACAAGCGACCTGACACCTTTCGGGCGCGCATGATCCTTACCCAGATTAAATTGCTCGCGGCGAATGCAGCCAGCCGCTGGCGCGTATTGCGCGAGCGCGACGATGTTCAAAAGGCGCTGAAGTTTCTTCAGTATAGTCTGCTGGCGCTGATCATCGCCTATCTGATCTACAAGCTGACCCATCTGGGATGGGGGGCGGTGATCGGGGCGCTGCCTGAATCTCCGTGGTTCTATGTCTTTTTTCTGCTGCGCTTTGTGGCGTTGCCGATTTCAGAGCTGGCCATTTACGAGATTGTCTGGTCGCAGCCGCTGGTCCGGCATTTTTTCGTGTTCATCCGCAAGCGCGTCTACAACTTCGCGGTTATGGGATATTCCGGCGAAGCGTTCCTGACGCTCTGGGCGCGCCGGCGGCTGTCGCTCTCTCACAAGAAAATCCTGATCGGCGTCAAGGACAACAATCTGTTGTCGGCTTTCTCGTCGAACGCGGCGACTGTGATTTTGATCCTGCTGCTGGCGGCGACCGGCGGCTTAAAGGCGGGGCTCGACGCATTTCCCGGCGCGCGCTGGCTGTTCGGACTGGCGTTTCTGTCGGCCGGCACGCTTTCCCTGCTGGTGATGATATTCCGCGACAAGCTGATGGCGTTGCCAAAGGGCGTGATGCCGCGGCTGATCGGCGTTCATGGCGGCCGTCAGGCGTTGATCATCCTCTTGCATGCCGCGATGTATGCGGCGGCGCTGCCCGGCGCCCCGATCATGGCGTGGATGACCTTTATCGCCATGCAGCTCGTGTTGAGCCGGGTGCCGTTTCTGCCCAATCAGGACATCGTCTATCTTGGCGCGGCGCTGAGCCTTGCGCCCATTGTCGGCGCGCCGGAAGCCGCCGTCGCCGGCATGCTGGTGGCCGAGGCCGGGCTGTCTCAGATTTTCAATATCGTGATGTTTTTCGCCACCGCCCACCTCGCGAAAACCGAGTACGGCGTCGCGAAACCATGAACCCGCTCGCAATCCCGGCAGCAAGGCGCCGATTTTCTGCGGTTTTTCCGCGCCCGCCTTCCGCAATGGTCCGGAATTCGCTAGAGACCCAGTCTCCAGCGGTGACCTGTTCCGGCGCGGACGGCCCGGTTATCGCCCCATGTAACCGACCCTGCAGGTGCGCTCCGGCCCATGCATCTTATTGACCGCTACATTTTGCGCGCCGTTTCCACGCCGCTGATTCTGGCGCTGTGCGTTGCGGGCATGCTGCTGCTGATGGAGCACATGTTGCGGCTGTTCGATTTTGTGCTTGCCGAACAGGGGCCGGTCGACGTCGTCTGGCGCATGCTGGCCAACCTTGTGCCGCATTATCTCGGTCTCGCCCTGCCTTTGGGTGCGTTTCTCGGGATCATGCTCGCATTCCGGAATTTGTCCATGTCGAGCGAGCTGGATGCGTTGAGCTCCAGCGGCGCATCCATTGGCCGGTTGTTGCGGCCCGTCTACATGCTGGTTGCAGTGCTGATGGTGTTCGACTTCTTGCTGGTCTCGTACATCCAGCCCTATGCGCGGTACAAATACCAAGAGATCCGTTTTGACGTCACCTCCGGCGCGCTCGGGATAAAAATCCCCGCGGGCGAATTTATCGACATCAGCGACCGGGTGACGATCCGACTCGGCGAGATCAACACAGAAACCCGCAAGGCGCGCGAGATTTTTCTGGAACGCACCAGTCTCGACGGAGCCAAGACCGTCATAACGGCGCGCGAAGGCTCGATCTCCACCACGCCGGAGATCACATCCCTCTTGCTCAAGCTGCAAAGCGGCCGGCAGATCATCATCAATCCGCTGGGCGATCGCATTCAGTCGCTCGACTTCGAGACGTTCGATCTCGAACTGGACTTGCCGGCGATCGGCGTATTTCGTGAGCGCGGCGGTGACGAGCGCGAAGCGACCTTCAACGAGGTCGTTACTTTCCTGCGAACGCAGCCCTCCAATACGCCGCTCTACGATGATTACCGCTCTGGACTTCACTGGCGATTCCTGCACCCGCTGACATTTCTTGTGCTGCCGATTCTGGCCGTCGCCATGGGGGTCACGGGGCGCCGCCGCGCGTCCAACGTAAAGCCGGTGATCGGTGTTGCGATCCTGATCGTCTACCACGAGATCGTTGAGGAATGGGGCAAGGTCGCAGCGGCGGACGGCCGATTGTCGCCCTTCGTCAGTATGTGGAGCATCTTCCTCATCTTTGCGCTGGTGTCTGCGTTCTTGTATCGCGGCTCCATCGACCAGGCGCGATCGGCGAAAGTCATGGCGCGGCGGACGGCCGAAACGCCCCGGATCGCGGCGCCTGCGGCGGATGCCGCTGAATGAAGTACGCGCGGAACATCTTCACCAATTACGTGGGGCGAATGTTTTTCCTTCGCTTCATCGGGCTGTTGTTCTTTTTCGTGGTGATCTTGCAGATGCTCGATCTCCTCAACCGGTCAGAGGATATTCTCTCGCCTGACGGCGCCGGATTTCATTCTGTCATCCGCTACATCTCGTTGCGCACGCCGCAGATTGTCAGCCAGTTTATCCCGTTCGCGGCCCTGCTCGGCGTGGTGCTGACCCTGGCGGGCCTCAGCCATACGAGCGAAATCACAGTCATGCGCGCGGCGGGCATGTCAGTGAACCGCGTGCTGTTTCCGCTTGGCGTCGTGTGCGCCATGATCACGGTGGCGCATTTTGTGTTCCACGAAAGCGTGACGGTGCCCGCATCGGAAAGGCTCGATTACTGGGAGGTCAATGAGTATGCCGTGGACCTGCCCCCCGAAAGTGAAACGCGCACGGATATTCGCATTAACTATGATGGCGAGTTCATTCGCGCCGAAAGCGCTGCGCGCATCGCCGGCGGCGTTTTGCTCACTGGTGTGACGATCTACGACATGAATGACGGGCTGGTGAGCGAAGCCATCGAAGCGAGCTCTGCCCGTTTTGAAGATGGCGCGTGGCGGCTTTACGGCGCGCGCGGCCTGAACGCGCTGGATCAGTCGGTCAACGACGCGGGTGAAGTGATCTGGACGAATTCGCTCGATCCGGAGCTCTTGTTCGCGATGACGCTCGAGCCGGATCAAACGAGCCTCGGCGAACTGTCGGCGAAGATCCGGCAGCTTGAGAAAGACCGCGCCGACACCAGGGCGCCGATGACGTCTTTGCTCGGCCGTTTCTCCAAGCCCATGGCCACTCTGGTCATGCCGCTGCTCGGCGCCATCGCCGGCTTCGGCGTACACCGGCAGGGTGTGTTGCTGGCGCGCGCGGTGGCGGGTGCCGCCCTCGGCTTCGGTTATTTCGTGGCCGAAAACCTCGCGCTGGCGTTTGGCGCATTGGGGGTGGTCCCGGCGATTATCGGCGCGTTCTTCCCATTGGCTCTGTTTATGGTGGTGGGCTTCACGATCATCCTCGCCATGGAAAACTGACCCGCCGGTCTTCTTAAGAAGTTTCTCATATTCTCGCTATAGTTGTTATGGATGCAATCATAGGTTGCATAACGCAAAGCGCGCCGCTACACTCGTGTGAACGGCAGCGGGGGGAGACGATGACCGGACTGATTCTGAAACTGCGCCCGCATGAAGAGCTGATGATCAACGGCGTGCTTGTTGAAAATGGCGAGCGCAACACGCGCCTGCGGGTCAAGACGGAAGGCGCCCATATTCTTCGCCTGCGCGACGCCATTCGGCCCGAAGACGCTACAACGCCGCTGACGCGCGCCTACTACATCGCCCAGCTCGCCGTCTCCGGACAGCTGCCGGCGGTCGAAGCGGCGACGATTCTGAAAGACGTGCTCAAATCCGCGCCCAACATTCTGCCGCCGCATGTCGATGTCGACGATGTTATAGAGAGGCGCGATTACTACGCGATCATGCGGGCGCTGCGCGATACCGCCTTGCCGGATCGCCAGGCGCCGCCCGTCAACTGACGCCAAACACTTCCGGCCCGCGGAATCGGCGTTGCGCCTTGTGCTCGCGGCGGGGATGGCCCAAATAGCCCGCCATGGCGGATGTAAGCGACATCATCACTTTTGGGTGCCGGCTCAATTCAGCGGAAAGCGAAACCATGCGCCGGCTTGCCGCTCGCGCAGGCTGCGACGACGCCACCATCATCAATACATGCGCCGTAACCAATGAAGCGGTTCGATCCGCCCGCCAGCGCATCCGGCGGATCAAACGTGAACGCCCCGGCTCCCGTATCATCGTCACCGGCTGCGCCGCGCAGATTGAACCGGCGACCTTCGCCGCCATGCCGGAAGTCTCGGCGGTGATCGGCAATCAGGAGAAGCTGGACCCGGCGCAATGGCGAACCCTTGCGCGTGCGGCCAATGACATCATCAAGGTCAACGATGTCATGTCGGCGCGCGAAACTGCGGGCCATATGATTGACGGATACGGCGATCGGGCGCGGGCTTTTTTGCAAATCCAGAATGGATGCGATCATCGCTGCACGTTCTGCATCATTCCCTATGGCCGCGGAAACTCGCGGTCGGCGCCGATCGGCGACGTTGTTGAGCAGGCGCGGCGCTTGATCGACAGCGGCCACCGCGAACTGGTGCTCACCGGGGTCGACATCACATCTTACGGCGCCGACCTCGACGGCGCGCCGACCCTGGGGAGGCTGGTCGCCGCGTTGCTTGACGCCTTGCCGGACCTCTATCGCTTGCGGCTGTCGTCAATCGACGGCGCGGAGATCGACGACGAGTTGTTCGAACGATTCGTCGGCGACGAGCGCATCGCGCCGCATATGCATCTGTCGCTGCAGGCCGGCGACAATATGATCCTGAAACGGATGAAGCGGCGCCATACCCGCGAACAGGCCATTGCGCTTTGCGAACAGGTTCGGGCTGTGCGCCCTGAGGTGGCGTTCGGCGCCGACATTATCGCCGGCTTTCCGACCGAAACCGACGCCATGTTTGAAAACAGCCTCGACATCATCAAAGAAGCGGGACTGGTGCATTTGCATATCTTTCCATTTTCGCCGCGTCAGGGAACGCCGGCGGCGCGCATGCCGCAATTGCCCCGCGCGACGGTCAAATCCCGCGCGGCGCGGCTGCGCGCAGCTGGCGACCGCGCCCAGGGCCGGTTCCTGAACTCACTGGTCGGCCGCGTTGAAGACGCCATCGTCGAAAGCGGCGGCCGCGCCCGTCTCGGCAACTTTGCGCCGGTCGCCATTGGTGACGGCGTTGCGCCGGTCGGCGATGTATTGCGCGTGCAGATCACGGGAGCGGAGCAGACGGGCCTGATTGGCGTCGCTGCGTAATGATTGCAACATACTTTACAGCAAGGGCGAGGGCTTGTGGCGGGTAAGTTTTTTTCCGGCATATTCGGCAAGAAAAATACCGAAGCGGAAGTAACGTCGGCAGACGAAAATGAAGCGGCGACACAAGCGCGCACGGAAATTGTGTCGGAATCACTCGTTGAAGCGCCTGCAGCGCCAGCCGCCGAAAACGTAGCAGACGATGCGCCCGCGCCTGCGGAAAAGAAACGGGGCTGGCTGTCGCGGCTTCGAGACGGATTGTCGAAATCGTCGAGCCGCCTGAGCGAAGGGGTTTCTGCGATCTTCACCAAGCGCAAGCTTGATGACGAGACGCTGGACGAACTGACAGACCTGCTGATCTCGGCTGATCTCGGCGTTCCGGCCGCAACGCGGATCACTGCGGCGCTTGCGAAAGACAAGTTCGACAAGGAAATCACCGACGAAGAGGTGCGTGCGGCGCTGGCGGCGGAAGTCGCTGCGATCCTTGCCCCGCTGCAACAATCTATAACTGTCAGCAGCGAGCACAAGCCGCACGTCATTTTGATGGCTGGCGTCAACGGCGCAGGCAAAACCACGACGATAGGAAAACTGGCGAAGAAGTTTTCAGACGAAGGCAAGTCCGTCATGCTCGCGGCTGGCGATACGTTTCGTGCGGCGGCGATTGAACAGCTTCAGGTCTGGGGCGAGCGCACCGGCGCGCCGGTTGTCGCGCGCAGCGTCGGCGCCGATGCGGCGGGACTTGCATTTGATGCGGTGAAAGAGGCGCAGGCCAAGAATGTCGATGTGTTGATGATCGACACAGCAGGGCGTCTGCAAAACCGTCGTGAATTGATGGACGAGCTCGCCAAGATCGTACGGGTTATAAAAAAAGTTGACGAAAGCGCTCCTCACGACGTGATCCTGACCCTCGACGCCACCGTCGGTCAGAACGCGATCTCTCAAGCCCAGACGTTTACGGAGATTGCCGGCGTGACCGGCCTGGTCATGACCAAGCTCGACGGTACGGCGCGCGGCGGCGTGCTGGTCGCGCTCGCCGAAAAATTCAACCTGCCGATTCATTTCATCGGCGTGGGCGAAGGTGTTGAGGATTTGCAAACATTTAACGCGCAAGCCTTTGCCGGCGCGCTGGCCGGCATCTCCGGCGAAACCAGCTAAGCAGCAGGACTGACATGTCGAATCAAACTCCAGCGCCCAAGGGCGAAAAACTCTCCGGCGGCGCCAAGCTCGCCGTCGATATGGGCCCGCTCGCGGTCTTCATGATCGCGTACTTTATGGGGCGCCGTTTCGCGCCGATGATCGGCGGGATTTTCGGTCAGGACTGGACCATTGCCGAAGGCGATGAAATGTTTCTCGCCGTCGGCTTGTTCATGCCGGCCTTTCTCATCGCGTTTGTTTATTCGGTGTGGAAGGAGCGCCGCGTCGCGCCGATGCTGCTGGTCACCGGCGTCATTGTCGGCGTGCTCGGATCGCTGACGCTGATCCTGCACAACAAGACATTTTTCTACATGAAGCCGACGATTGTATACGCATTGTTCTCGTCGGTGCTGACGGCGGGTCTGGTGACGGGCCAGAATTTTCTAAAGACGCTGTTCGACGGCGCCTTGCTTATGCCGGACCATGCGTGGCGCACGCTGACAAAACGCTATGCGATATTCTTCGCGGTGCTGATGGTCGCAAACGAGGTCGCCTGGCGCTATTTCATGCGCGACTGCGATCTCACCGGCGGCGCCGTCTGCGGCGGTGAAAAGCACTGGGTCAATCTCAAGGTCTTCGGGTTTACGCTGATCAGTATCGTTTTCACCGGCTTCCAGGCGCCGTTCATCGCCAAGCACATGCCGCAGGAAGAAAAGCCGCCTACAAACTAGAGACCGTCGACGGGGTTTGAAAATGGCGCAAAGTCGGCGGAGTCTTTCGTCGCATGATAATGCCGCAACGCCCAGTTTACGGACGGAAAAGCCAGTTCCGGCCACGGAATATCGGCCCAGTCGAACAAGCCAACCGATTCGCTTTCCGGGCCCGCTGCAATCTCCGGATGTTTCAGCCGGGCGCGGAACATGAGCTGGACCTGTGAGATTCTGGGGATCGAATAGACCGCCAGCAACCGATCGATTTCAATCTCCGCGCAGGCTTCCTCGCGCGCCTCGCGCATGGCGCCGGCCTCTGCGGTCTCGTTCAACTCCAGGTAGCCGGCGGGCAGCGTCCAAAAGCCGCGCCGCGGTTCGATGGCGCGTTTGCACAACAGGATTTTATCCCCAAGCGCCACGACTGAGCCCGCGACGATTTTCGGGTTCTGGTAGTCTATAAAGCCGCAAGCGGTGCAGACATCGCGCTCCATATTGTCATCCGGCGGAACTTTCCGGACGAAATTTGGCGTTTTTGAGCCTGTCTGATTCACCATTGCGATCCTGACGAAAAGTTGAAGCGGTGTCTGCGGATAATCCGTTCAAGGTCTAATTTTTCCGCATACGCCACTATTGCATTTTTCGCGCTAAAGAGCGATATGCAGACGACCAAGATTCGATCCTCATACTGAGGCGGCAAGTTTGCAAAATGTGAACTCGCGACCGCCGCTGTAATTCACCGAAAGGCGCCGAAAACGACCGCGCGCCACCAAAAGCCAAAGACGGAGAAGAACATGGCTTACTCGCTTAAGAACTCACCGGGCCACCTGCTGCGCCGCGCACAGCAATACGCTCACGACCTCTACTCAACGGAAGTGGGCGCATCGGGCCCGACGCCGCGCCAGTACGAGGTCCTGCACGTGGTTGCCGCGAATGCCGGCCTCAGTCAGACGGATCTGGTTCTGCAGACCGGCATCGACCGTTCGACGCTCGCCGACATGATCGCGCGGATGATGAAAAAGGGCCTCCTGTCGCGCAAGCGCACGAAGGAAGACGCCCGCGCAAACGCCGTCTCTATCACACCCGCTGGCAAGCGCATGCTGACCTCCGCCAATGCAAAGGTCGCCAAGGCCGAGAATGCAGCGCTCTCCGTGCTGCCGAAAACTCAGCAGGCTGCGTTCATGAAATCGCTGCGTGCTTACGCCGAAGCGCTCGACAAAATGAGCTCCGCGCCGGCGCCGAAGAAGAAAACAACGCGCAAGGCCGCCAAGAAAACCACGGCGAAGCGCAAATCCACCGCCAAGCGCAAGGCGCCTGCCAAACGCAAGGCCAAGCGCAAAACGCGCCGCTAGGATTTAAGAGATCAGGACTGAAAAGCGCCGCTGGGTTCCGCCAGCGGCGTTTTTCTTTGCGCGCTATTTGATTTGAAGGCTGCTGACGGGCCGGTCTGGAAATCCCCCCATGCACAGCGTGCGGTCGTACATCACGATTGCTGCCGCAATGGAAAGATTAACGCAAAATCGCGTCGGTATTTTTACGATATGCGCGCATTTCGCTTTGGCCTCTGGCGAGAGATCGCCTTTTTCAGGCCCCAGCAGATACGCCGCGTTCAGCGGGTGGCGAAAGACTGGCAGATCGACAGCACGCTCATCCAGTTCAACGCCGACAAGGACGCAGTCGCGGGGCAATTGCATCTCATCCAGCGCCGACCACTCATAGAGCGGCAGATGAACGCCGCTTTTGGACGTGTCCGACAGGTTGACCTCCCGGGCGTCGTGGTGCGCCTTGATGGAAAACGCAAAGCTTGCGTTGAACGCATGCGCCGTGCGCAACACGGCGCCGAGATTCATCGCTTTTGAGATTCTTTCCGATCCGATGCCAAAATATCCGCGCATTCCCAGGTCTCTTTTTCGCCGCCCATTCGGTGCGATTGCATAACGTAGACGGACATAGCCGTTTCGGGGCACAATGTCGCCATGACTGGTTCGACTTCACAAAGCAAGGCCGATGAGCGCATCAAGTTTCTCGTGATCGCGTCGGAGCACCCGGAAGCGCGTCTTGCGGCGTTTTTTGCGGGCCGCCGTGCGCGGCGCTCCAATGCGCGCGTCGTACTGCTCGCCATTATCGAGCCGCCGGAGTTCGGGCATTGGGCGACCGTTGCTGAAACGATGCGCGCCGAGGCGCACGAAAAAGCCGAGAACCTGCTTCATGAGTTCGCCGCAGAGGTGAAGGCGCAGTCCGGCGATGAACCGGAAGAAATCATTCGCGAGGGCGTCACGGTTGAGGAAATCAGAAAGCTGATTGAGGAAGATCCGCTTATTTCGATTTTGTTTCTGGGTGCGTCGACGGAATCTGCAGGACCCGGCCCGCTGGTTGCGTCATTGGCGAAGAACCCGGCTTATCTGAGCGCTCGCCCGATTCCAGTGACTGTGGTGCCGGGCGCGATGACGCGCGATGAGCTGCGGCGGCTGGCGGGTTAAAGATGGACGCCAAAAAATTTCACTTGCCGCGCAAGCATTACTTTTTGTCGCATTCTGTCGGGGCGCAACCGAAATCATACGATGACGCGGTGTCGCGCGCTTATGCGCAACCGTGGCGCACGGAAGGCTTCAATGTCTGGACGCCGTGGTTTGAAGCGCTTGATGTGTTCAAGGCCGGCCTGTCGCCGATCCTCGGCGCACATGCAAACGATCTCTGTCCGCAACCCAACGTATCGAGCGGCGTATCGAAAATTCTGTTCTCATTGCCGGAGCGGAAAGGCCGAAACAAAATTGTTCTCACCGAAGACGATTTTCCGACCGTCGGCTTCGCGCTCGAACAGGGTAAGCGCATGGGTTACGAGCTGGTGTTCCTGCCCGGCGGCGAACGTCTCGCCGATCCGGACGCCTGGGCGCGCGCTTTCGCTGACGATGTTCAGCTCGTTGTCGCAACACAGGTCTACTCCAATACCTCCGTGCTCGCGCCGGTCGCAGAGATTGCGGCGCGTGCGCGTGCGGCGGGCGTTTATTCGCTGGTGGACGCGGCGCAGGCGGCGGGCGCCATCCCCTTAAATCTCAACCAGTGGCGGCCCGATTTCGCATTGGGCACGTCGCTCAAATATCTGTGCGGCGGAACCGGCGCCGCCTGGCTGTGGGCAAATCCCGACTGCGCAACGACCTTCGAGCCGCGCGATGTCGGATGGTTTTCACATGAAGACCCGTTCGAGTTCGATATTCATCATTTCGACTACGCTTCGGGCGCCGCGCGCTTTACCGGCGGCACGCCATCGATCGCGCCGCTCGCCGGCGCCGCGGCGGGCCATGAGATCATCAATGCCCACGGGATCGAAGCGATACACGCCCACAATCAGGCTTTGCTGTCGCGCCTGTTCGGCGCCCTGCCGGCGAAATCGTTCTTGTCTACAACCAGACCAGGCGCGCGCGGATCGGCCGCGCTGATCAAGGTGCGCGACTATGACCGGGCCGCTGCTGCGCTGGCGGCTGCGGGCGTCGCCCATGACACGCGCAAGGGCGCGGTGCGCATCTCTGTTCATCTGTATAATGATGAAAGCGATATTGACGCCTTGGTTGAGGCGATTGGGCCGCATCTTTAGACAATGCGAAAAGCCCGCACACTCATGGGGCGAGCGAGGATCAAGATTTTTCATCATTTGTGTTGAATTCTTCTCTGAAACCCAGTGTTGGTGAAAAGTTATCCACCGGTTTCGCTGCGGCCTTACACTCCCCTCACCTGAAAAGCTGCGCGCATTCTGTCCGGATGCGGAGGATATGCGCGCCAAGGCGAGAGGGCCGTGAAACAATAGCGGAGCACAATCATTCAAATGGCGCCAGATTCGCCGCCAGCCCAGTAAACAAGCGGGTCAGAAAAACACAGAGAGAGGCCTCATTACGTTGTTTCACGCTTGCGCGTTTACGTGCGCGCCGCAACCGACGGGTGAAAAAGCGAGAAAACCCGATGTTTGGCGCGCGTTGCGCAGGCTCAGAGCTGAAATGTCAGCGACACGGGCGCATGGTCCGACGGCCGTTCCCAGCCGCGCACATCTTCATGAATTTGGTAGGCGCCGCGCCCGCCCGCCAGCGCGGATTTCTTCAGCGCCGGGCTGACCCAGATATGATCGAGACGCCTGCCGCGATTGGACGCCTTCCAGTCTTTCGCCCGGTAAGACCACCAGGTGTAAAGTTTTTCCGGTTCAGGGATCAGCTCGCGCGCGACGTCAAGCCAGCCGTGGGAGGCGATGACCTGGGCCATTTTTTCAACTTCCACCGGCGTGTGCGAAACGACTCTAAGCAATTGCTTGTGCGACCAGACATCGTGTTCGCACGGCGCAACATTGAGATCGCCGACCAAAACGGATTTCGACCGCGGCCCGAGTTCGCTGAACCACGAGGTCATTTCATCAAGAAAATCGAGTTTGTGTCCAAACTTGTCATTCACTTTGCGGTCGGGTTCGTCGCCGCCTGCCGGCACGTAAAAATTGTGAATGCGAAAGCCGCCGGGAATGCTCGCCGCGATATGGCGGGAATCGCCCTTGCCGCAAAAATCGCGGCGCTCGATGTTTTTCAGCGGCAGACGCGAGACAATGGCGACGCCATGATAGCCCGACTGGCCGAACACCGCCTGATGTTCGTAGCCGGCGTCGCGTATCGCCTTTGCGGGAAAATTGTCGTCGAGGCACTTGATCTCTTGCAAGCACAAGACGTCCGGCGCCTCTTCTTTCAAGAACCGGGTCACCAGATCGATCCGTAGACGGACGGAGTTGATGTTCCAGGTTGAAATTTTCATGAAGAGAGCCAGTGAAACAGAACAGGAGGGGCGAAACGGGTCAGGCCCGCCAATAGGGGCAGGCCGCCGGAGCGTCAAGGCGGGGTTTCGGGCGGGGAATCGCTGCTGCGATTGCGCGTCCCGGCCAGCGCGGCGTAAGGCATTGAGATATGGAAGCCCTCGCCAGTTTGTTGCCCGAAAGCGTGCCAATATGGGCCGCCGCGCTGGTGATTTTCGCCAGCTTTTTCACCGCCGCGCTGACGGCGGCGTTTGGGCTGGGCGGGGGGCTGGCGCTACTCGCCGCCATGAGCGCCGTGTTCCCGGCGGCGGCGGTGATCCCGGTCCACGGCGTCGCTCAGGCCGGCGCCAATGCGGGCCGGTTCCATCTCCAGCGCCGGGATGTGGTCTGGCCGATTGTCCTGTGGTTCAGCCTGGGCGGGCTCATCGGTGCAGGGATCGGCGGACGGCTGGCGGTGGAGGCCCCGGTGTGGCTGCTGCGGGGCGGGGTCGGGGCGTTCATCCTGTTCACGGTTTGGGGCCCAAAGCCGAAAAGCTTCGCGCCGGGCCAGTGGACATTTTTTCTCACCGGCGTCGCCGCCGGATTCCTGACCATGTTTTTCGGCGCCACTGGTCCGATCGCGGCCACCATGCTGTCGGCGACCGCGCTCGCTCGGCTCAATATCGTCGCAACCCACGCCGCCGCCATGGTGATCCAGCATGCAGTGAAGATCGCGGCATTCGGTCTGCTGGGCTTCGCTTATGGCGAATGGGTCTGGCTGATCGTGGTGATTTTGGTCGCGGGTTTCGCCGGCACTTATCTCGGCACGCATTACTTGCGCGAAATGCCGGAGGCGACCTTCAAGCGCGGATTCAAATTCCTCCTGACGGCGATCGCCGCTTATCTCGTCTCAGCGGCAGTGATCGACTTTGCGCGCTGAAGCGCTGGTCAGAACAGGTTGAACGACGAACCCGTAATGGATACGGGCCAGCGGCCAAACTCAAACAGGCGAAATTTGGCGGCGAATGGATGGTTCTCCGCATCGAAGTCGCTGTCTTCCGCTGCGATCAGCGCGAGCGCCGCGCCATTGGCGGCCTGCACGGCGGCGCCGACGCAAAGCGTCTTGATCTGCTCGTCATCGAGATCGCTGAGATAGGAAAGCTCTTCGACCGCTTCCTTGGCCGGCTCGGCGACCTTCTCCGCAATCAGCGCCATGCCGATCCGCAGCGCATCCTCGGAGAGGATTTCGAGCGCCCGGCCGGTCAGTTCCGCGCGAAGCGATTCTTCCGCCTCCCAGGCCTGGCTCTGCCAGTCGAGGCTCTCCGCCACCGAGGCCGCGTCTTCCCAGTCCATGAGCATGGCGATCTCGGCGTCGGGAAAGCCAAGGCCGGAACAGTAATCCTCCGCCGCCGCCCGGGCGCCGGGGGTCAGGCCCTCGCCGATATTGGCGAACCACGGAATCCGGTCGAGCGAACGGGCGAAGCGCGACAGGCGCGCCAGTCCCGGCAATTCGCGTTCAAGCGCTTCAAGTTCGTTCTCGTTCATCGGACTTCGGATTCCTTTTTCGCCGCCGCCGAAACACATAGGGAGCCGCGTCGCGCGCGGATAGGGGCGCAAGAAAAAGGCGTCCGATCTTTTCAGGGATCGGACGCCAAGCTGCGCTGTTGCGCCTACGCCGGGAGGGGATATTCCGGCGACGCGATCGACTATCGGGCCTGCAAGCGGGGGGGCAACGCCGGCCCAACATCCTATGCCCATCGCGTACTGTTACATTAACGCATCACCGGTCAGTTTTTCAATAGGACAGGCAGAAAAAACTTGCGTGTGACTCTGTTACAAAATGGCAAGCTGCAGCGCCGGGCCGGGCGAAGCGGCGCCAATGTGAAACGAAACGCCCTAGCGATTGAGAAATCTGCCGCCGGCGTCGGGCGCTGCAAACAGGCTGTTGGCGAGCCGCTCGCCTGCGACAACATCGTTCAACGTCACAACCGTGGTTCCGCCTTGAAGGTCGCGCACGATCCAGCGGCGCAATGCGAAATCGGGCGCGCTTGCGATGATTGTCAGTTCGCCTTCGGTTTCTTCATCGGTCGACGCAAAGGTGACCGCAACTGTGTCGACGCCACGATCGACGCGAACAACTTTCGCGTCATCGCGATCTATTTTCTTGGCGAGCAAGAATTTGAGCGGCGTCTTGCCGGCAGGATACGAGTCCGTGGTTTCGAGATCTTCGTCGCGCACATAGACCATACCGCCATTGGCGACGATCAGCAGCGGCGTCGGCGGCTCGTATTCAAACCGCAACAAGCCAGGGCGGCGCAAATAGAACTTGCCTTCAGAAATGGCGCCCGACGGCGCTGTTTGGGTAAAGTCGCCTTTGAGCGTGTCGACCGCTTCAAGCCATGCGATCAATTTTTCTGCAACGGCTTCGTCGCTATCATTTTCCATGGCGAGCGGGCCCGTTTCGGAATCGCCCATCGCGTCATCGTTTTGTCTGACAGCGGCGTTGGCGGCCGGCTTGGCCGGCTGCGATGCGATCTCTTCAACCTTGATATCGCCAGCGCTCGAAGCTTGCGCAGCCGCAACTGTCATGACCGCCGGCGCCGCCAATGGCCGCGCGGCGCTCGCGCCATCGACGCACATCAAGGAAATTGCAGACAAAAGCGCAAAGCTCATCAAACCCTCCGGGGTGTTTCGTGAAATCATACCTAGGAAGCCCGGGTGACGAAAGGAAGTCGCGATTGTGGCGCGTCGATGGCCGCGCCGCACGACCTCGTGACTTGCCAGCCTTATTTCATAAGCGCGTAAGGCCCGCCCCGCTCCAGAGCGCGACGATAGGCCGGACGCGACTGGAACCGCATCAAATACGCAGCAATGTTGGCGTAGTCGCCGGCGTTGCCCCGCGCCGAAAAAGCCTCGACCGGAAAGCTCATGATCACATCGGCGCCGGTGATGTCATCGCCGGCGAGCCACGGAGAACTCGCCAATGCGCTTTCAAGAAAATCATACTGCGCTTTCATGGTCTGATTGAGATAGCCCTCGCGCACGGCGGCGACGAGTTTCTTGGCGATGGGACGCGCAAAAAACGGCATGGGCGCCGTTTCCATGCGGTTGAGGAACAACGTCATGACCAGGGACGGCATGTAGCTTCCTTCCGCCGCATGCAGCCAATAGCGATACTGGTCGAAAGCCGGCGTTCCCGCCGCCGGGCGCAGCTTTCCTTGCCCGTATGCGTCGAGAATATGTTCAATCATGGCGCCGGTTTCTGCGAAAACCTTGCCGCCATCTTCGATCACGGGCGATTTGCCGAGCGGGTGAACTTTCTTCAACTCGGGCGGCGCGAGGTTGGATTTCTTGTCCCGTTCATACCGTTTGATCTCGTACGGAACGCCGAGTTCTTCCAGCAACCAGAGGATGCGCTGGGAGCGGGAGTTTTCGAGGTGGTGAACAATCAGCATAAAGAGTCTTTCCTAGTAGAGCTTTCCGAGCGCGTCCTTGGTGAAGGTCAACAGCTCGTCATTGCGACCGTCGCGCACCTTCTGCGCCCAGTCCGGATCTTGCAGCAAGGCCCGTCCGACAGCGATCAGGTCGAACTCTTCCCGCTCCATGCGCGCAGTCAGTTCATCCAGGCTCGCAGGCGTCGATTCTTCGCCCGCATATGCGGCGATAAACTCGCCGGAAAGGCCGACCGACCCGACGGAAATGGTAGGCTTGCCAGTTACCTTTTTTGTCCAGCCAGCGAAGTTAAGCGGCGAGCCGTCAAAGTCCGGCTCCCAGAAACGACGTTGAGAGCAATGGAATATGTCGATGCCCGCCTCCACCAGCGGCGTCAGCCATTGCTCCATTTCTTTCGGGCTCGCCGCATTCTTTGCGTTGAAGTCCTGCTGTTTCCACTGCGAGACGCGAATGATGAGCGGGAAGTCCGCGCCGACTTTGGCGCGCGTACGGCGGATGATTTCGCAGGCAAAGCGAGTGCGCCCGGTCCAGTCCCCGCCCCACTGATCGGAGCGTGTGTTGTTTTGTTCCCAAAAGAAGCTGTCGAGCAAGTATGAATGCGCGCCATGAAACTCGATTGCATCGAAGCCCGCCGTTTTGGCTGCAACCGCTGCGTCGACGAATTCGGAAATCGCAGTTTCAATTTCCGCCTCGCTCATGGGCTCCCACTTCTGCTTGCCTGGAATTTTAAATCCTGACGCAGACCATGACGGTTCATCAGGATATTTTGTTTTCGCCGGATCGCGATACGGGCCTTCGTGCCAGAGCTGGATTGCGATTTTGCCGTTCGCCTCGTGTACGCCATCGACAACGCGCTTCCATGCAGCTTTGGATTCATCAGTGACGATGTGGGGTACGTTCGGCGTGCCAGTTGAGGTGACAAGATTGGTCGATACGCCTTCGGTTACGATCAGTCCGACACCACCTTCTGCGCGTCGGCGATAATATGCGGCGACATCCTCGCTTGGGACGTTGCCCGGTGAGAAACTGCGCGTCATGGGCGCCATGACGATGCGGTTCGGGAGGGACAGTTTTTGCGACTGGAAGGGCTGGAACAAGATATCGGTACTGGCGGACATGCGGACTCCGTTGGTTTCTTTGGCGACGAAACTAGCGCCCATATATGCGAAACGCACGGAACTAGCGCAGTCGCGGGCGGAATTTGCGGAGATTCGATTGGCCCTTGCTGCTTCAAAGGTGTAGAGGCAGCCCATGAAATTCCTCGACCGAACCAAGATTTATGTTCAGAGCGGCGCCGGCGGTAACGGCTGCCTGTCCTTTCGCCGCGAGAAGTTCGTCGAATTCGGCGGGCCGAATGGCGGCGACGGCGGCAATGGCGGACATGTGTGGGCTGAGGCTGTCGAAAACTTGAACACCCTCATCGACTATCGCTACCAGCAACATTTTCGCGCCGCCAATGGCCGGCCGGGCGAGGGGTCAAACTGCACAGGCGCCTCCGGTGACGATCTCGTGATCAAAGTGCCAGTGGGCACGCAGATTTTCGAAGAAGACGAAGAGACTCTGATCGCCGATCTCGACGAGCCCGGCGAACGTGTCTTGCTCGCGAAGGGCGGCAATGGCGGGTTCGGCAATGCGCGCTTCAAGTCGGCAACCAATCGCGCGCCCAGACACGCCAATCCGGGCCAACCCGCAGAACAGCGCACAATCTGGCTGCGGTTGAAGCTGATCGCCGATATCGGGCTGGTGGGTTTGCCCAATGCGGGAAAGTCTACTTTCCTGGCGGCGGTTTCGGCAGCGAAACCTAAAATCGCCGATTACCCGTTCACGACCTTGCACCCCAATTTGGGCGTCGTGCGCGTGGGCGAGGGGCAAAGCTTTGTGCTGGCCGACATTCCGGGGTTGATCGAAGGCGCGCATGAAGGCGCCGGGATCGGGGATCGGTTTCTCGGCCATGTGGAGCGTTGCGCCGCACTGCTCCATTTGGTGGATGGCACACAGGACGATGTCGCCGGCGCATACGCCACCGTCAAAAAAGAACTCGAACTCTATGGAGGCGAGCTGGCTGGAAAGGTGGAGCTGGTGGCGCTTAACAAGATCGATGCACTGACAGCGGAGGAAATCGTTGAACGCCGCGATGCGCTAAAAGCCGCTTGCGGCAAAGAGGTGCATGCGATTTCGGGCGCAACCGGCGCGGAGCTGCAGCCACTTTTGTACAAACTAATGGCCTTGGCGGCGGCGTCGCGCGCGGCAACCGCAAAAATTGCTCCTGTCGCCGCCGAAGATGTAACTGTGACAGATGACGGCGGCGAATGGACGCCGTAACGCGGCTTTGATGGGAGAGATGTGGCGACCGTGGTTGGATTCCGCGCTTCGGGCCTTTAAATAGGGCGCGCCGCAATCCGGATTGCCCTCTTGCCGACCTCAAACGCATCTGAGCGCCGCCGCATCGGACTTTTGGGCGGATCGTTTAACCCGCCACATCAGGGTCATCGAGAGATTTCGCTGAAAGCGCTCGAACGGCTTGGGTTGGATGCGGTCTGGTGGCTGGTGACGCCAGGCAATCCGTTAAAAGACCCGGCTGGATACGCTGCATATGATGACCGTTTGCGGCTGGCGCGTGCGGTCGCCAACCATCCGGACATTGTGGTCAGCGACTTCGAGCGCCGTCGCAATCTGCAATATACGCAAGACACGCTTGAGGCTCTGCAGACGCTTAATCCGCACACGGCGTTCGTCTGGTTGATGGGCGCAGACGGATTGGAAAATTTCCATCGCTGGAAAAACTGGCGTCAGATCGCGCAAGCCACGCCAATCGCTGTCTTCAATAGACCCGGTTATGGCGATGAAGCGCTTGCGAGCGAAGCTGCGAGTGCGTTGTCGACTTTCCGCGTTGATGAAGCTGATGCAATGACGCTCGCCGCGCTCGAGCCGCCTGCCTGGGTGTTTTTTTCCGACACCAAGAATCCCATTTCATCCACTGTAATCAGGAGCCGAAAAATCCCCTATTCCAAGACTGCCGACGCCGCTCATGAGCTCATCGCGCCCTGCGGGCCGCTCGCATTTTTTCTGGACCAGCATCCCGATCTCGGTGACTTTCGCGCCGATGTAATCAGCGCTCTCTCGCAACGTCCGCGCGCCATTTCCCCCAAATATTTTTACGACGAAACAGGGTCAAAACTCTTCGATCAGATTACTGAGCTCGACGAATACTATCCGACGCGAACGGAAAAACGTGTGTTTCTCGACAATGCAGCGGAGATCACAAAGTCGATTGGCGCCGGCGCCGCGATTTTTGAATACGGTTCCGGTTCAAGTGAAAAGGTGGAGTGGCTGGTTGGCGGGCTCAAAAACCCTGCGGCCTATGTGGCTATGGATATTTCGCGCGATCACTTGCTGGAAAGTGCGTCCGCCATGGCGGAAGTGTTGCCGATCCCGGTCGCGGCGGTGTGTGCGGATTTCTACGCTCCAATCGAAATTCCGAAAGACGTGTTGCCAAAGCCAGATCATTGGCTCGGATATTTCCCGGGCTCTACATTAGGAAATATGACGCCTGACGACGCGGTTGGATTTTTGACGCGCGCCTCAAAGACTCTCGGCAAGGGCGCGCAGTTTCTGCTCGGCATTGATCTGGAGAAAGACAAAGCCGTGCTTGAGGCCGCCTATGACGATGCAAAAGGCGTTACGGCCGCGTTCAATTTGAATCTGCTTGCGCGGATGAAAACGGAGCTCGGCGCCAAGCTGGACATGGATGATTTTGAACATTTTGCGTTTTACAATGACGAGCTGGGCCGCATTGAGATGCATCTTCGCGCGGCGCGGCCAACGGTGATCGCCATTGATGGGCGTAGCTTTGAATTTGCGGCCGGCGAGACCCTGCACACAGAAAACTCCCACAAATTCACTGTGCAAAAAATCGAAACCCTCATTAACCAAACGCCTTGGCGGCTGGAAAAAAGCTGGGTTGACGCCGACGGCTGGTTTTCGGCGTGCCTTTTGAGCAACAGATAATTGGTTGGCCACAGTTGGAGCTGTCGACGATCCGCCTTATATCTGGGGTGCGGGAGCGTTCCCGCGCAGCGCATGGAGAAAAACGCTGAACGCACAGCACCGCGCCGCGGCCGCCGGTAAGGCCGCATTGAATCTCGTCGGAGGCAGCGCCTCGGTGAGTCATCAAGGACTGGAATCCCAGGAGCGTGAGGAAGCCTTCTCACGTCTCTCGCAGGAAGAACGCAGTCAATCCATCCTTTCTCTTATTCTCAGCGAGCTGGACGACGATAAAGCGGAAAATATCGTCACGATCTCGCTTGTCGGAAAATCTGATATTGCAGACGCCATGGTTGTCGCGTCGGGCCGTTCGCAGCGTCATGTCGGGGCCATGGCCGATCACGTCATGCGTCGGCTCAAAGACGCGGGCTTTTCACGCGCAAAAATCGAAGGCGCGAGCGCCTGTGACTGGGTGCTGATCGACGCCGAAGACGTGATCGTGCACCTGTTCCGTCCCGAAGTGCGCGAGTTCTACAACATTGAGCGCGTATGGTCGGAAGCCGCCCATGCGCCGTCGAAATCGGATTCCTGATTGAACACGAAGGGTTGCGCGCATGCGGATCCTGATTGCCGCTATAGGCAAAAAGCGGTCAGGCCCGGAAGCGGCGCTCGTTGATGATTATCTGGATCGCGCGCGAGGCTTCGGTCGCCGTATCGGATTTTCGGATCTCGCCCTGCAGGAACTTGAAGCGCCAAAAGCGCTTTCCGGCGAGGCTCTAAAAAAACGAGAAGGCGAGTTGCTCCTGGGCGCCATCCCTGAAGGCGCGCAGATATTCGCGCTCGACGAGCGTGGGGAAAACCTGTCGAGCGAAAAATTTGCGAGCGCGCTTGGGCGTCTTCGTGATGACGGAGTTGGCGCGGTGGGGTTCGCTATCGGCGGTGCAGACGGGCACGGTGCGGAAATCCACGCAAAAGCTGCTCGTCTCATCTCTTTTGGCGCGGCGACTTGGCCTCACCTGCTTGCCAGAGCGATGCTGGCGGAGCAACTATACAGAACCATGACAATCCTTTCTGGTCATCCTTACCACCGCTCATGAAACTGCGCCTGCTGCTTTTGATGCTCGCCAGTGTCGCGTCGCATTCTGCGAACGCGCAGGTCAACCCCGATGAACTGAAAGCGGTTGAGCAGGAGTTGAAAGAGCGCGCCGAAGAAGAAAAGCGGTTGAAGCGCGAGGTTGCTGCGAAACACAAAGAAGTGGCGGCGCTGCGCAACTCAATGATTGAGACCGCGAACTCAATACAGGATTCAGAGCGCAAGATCGCCGGGCTCGAAGAGTCGATAACGGCGCTGGAAGCCGAGAAAGTGGAAGCGGAGGCTGCTCTGCGGCGTGAGAGCGTTAATCTTTCAGACGTGTTGGCCGCCCTGCAGTCGCTTGAATTGTCGCGGCCGCCGGCTTTGTTGGTCTCGCCTGAAGACGCCAACAAAGCCGCTCGCGCCGCCATGTTGCTCTCCGACGCGGCGCCCGCGGTGGAGGCGCGCGCCGCGCGGCTTCGCGCAGCCGTTGAAAGGCTGGTTGCGCTCGCTGCAGAACTCGAGCGCGATCGTGCGAGTTTTGAAAAGGAAAATGAACAGCTCGCGGCGCGCCGCGACATTCTTGCTGACCTCGTCTCCAAAAAAGAAAAGGAGCGTGATGTTGCAGAAGCGCTTGCGGCGTCGGCGCAGCGCGAGACCGCGCGTATCGCCGCGCAAGCATCGACATTGCGCGAAGTGATTGAGCGGCTGTCACGGCTGGCGCACGCTATCACCCCTCGACTCAAGCCGCCTGCGCCGAAACGGGCGGAGCCGCCGGTCGTTTCGACGCCAAACCTGCCCAGCATCAAACAGACGACGCCGGAGCCTGTGGTCACGGCAAAGGCGTTTGGCGATGCGAAGGGCGCCTTGCGCGCGCCCGTGGCGGGCCGCCTTACCGGAGATTATGGTAAACCGAGGGCTGAAGGCGGTGTTTTTGAGGGACTGCGATTCTCCGTTCGTGATCAAGCTATTGTGACCGCTCCGTTCGAGGGACGAGTGGCGTTCGCGCAGGAATATCCACCCGGGACCAACATGATCGTTCTGGACGTTGGCGAGGGCTACCATATACTGTTGATCGGCGTCGGCCGCATTTTGGTTCAGGAACATCAGCGTATTGCCGCTGGCGAACCGGTTGCTGAAATGGCCGACGGGGGCGCGTCGTTGGATCTGGAGATCCGAAAAAATGGAGAGCCTGTTAACCCGGCGTTGTGGCTCTCGCGCAAAACTATGGAAAGCCTGTTCTAAGAACAGGCCCGCAGCAAGGTGTAGTTAAGAATGGTCAAAAGCCCCAAGTCTGTCCTTCGGTCGTCCAGCACCCATACCCGTGCAGATTTCAGCGCCAAGCGGTATTCCGGCGGCGCTCTGGTAGCAGCCGCTTGCGGGGGCGCACTCGTCTTTGGCGCACTCTCGAGTGCTGTTTTTGCAAGGGCGTCCATTTCCGCAGATACGTTCCGCCAGCTCGATCTGTTTGGCGAAGTTTTCGAGCAAGTACACGAAAACTATGTCTCCGATCCGGTTGACAGCGACCTGATCAAGGGCGCCATCGACGGCATGCTGGATACGTTGGATCCGCACTCCAATTATCTAAGCGCTGAAGACTACCAGACGATGCAGGAACAGACGCGCGGGTCGTTCGCCGGTCTCGGGATCCAGGTTCAAATGGACAATGAGGGGCCGGACAAGGGTTACGTCAAAGTCGTTGCTCCGATTGACGATACGCCAGCGCAACGCGCGGGCATGCAACCAAACGATCTCATCGTTGAAATCGATGGCGAAGACGTCATGGGAATGTCGATCGACGAGGCGGTCTCCAAGATGAAGGGCGACCGCGGCACAAAGATCAACATATCAGTGGTGCGTGATCGGGAAAAAGAGCCGTTTGATCTCACTCTCATTCGCGACATCGTCACGGTAAAATCGGTAACGTCTCGCGTTGAAGGAAATTTTGGATATGTGCGAATTTCCAATTTCAGCGAGCAAACGCAAGATGGCCTGCTTAAGGCGTTAAAGTCGTTTGAGAAAGACATACCAGGCGGCGCCAAAGGACTCGTCCTTGATCTTCGCTCCAATCCTGGCGGCCTGCTCGACCAGGCGGTTTCGGTCTCTGATACGTTTCTGAATGGCGGCGAAATCGTCTCTACACGCGGCCGGCGCCCGCGTGATTCGCTGCGTGAAATGGGAACGCCCGGCGACAAGCTGAACGGTAAGCCGATCGTCGTGCTGATCAATGGCGGCTCGGCTTCGGCCTCCGAAATTGTGGCCGGCGCGCTGCAGGACAGAAATCGCGCGTTGTTGCTCGGCACCAAGTCTTTCGGGAAAGGCTCGGTTCAAACGGTGATCCCGCTGCAGAACGGATTGCAGGGCGCCTTGCGCCTGACGACCCAGCGTTACTACACGCCGTCCGGCCGCTCGATCCAGGCGCACGGCATTGATCCGGACATCCAAATGCCAGTGATTTATCCGGGACAGGATGAATTGCGCGAGCGTCCCGGCGAGAAGGACCTACCGAACGCGCTCGATGTTGCGGAAGACGAGGAGGCCGTCGAAAGCGAAGAGGTCGCCGAGGGCGCGAGCGAGCCGAAAGTCGAGCCGTTCCTTTGTTCTTTCAAAGAAGATGGCGAGACGCCGGTCGATTGCCAGCTTAACCGCGCGCTTGAAATTCTGGCGGATGCGACCGCGTATAACCGCGCACTCGCGGATGCCGGATCGGCGCGAGTGGAGTGATTTCTCCAAATTTGTTAAAAAGCGGGGCCCTTGGCGGGCCCCGTTTTCATTTGGTTAACCCTATTTTCTCTAGGTTGTGTCGCAAAGCGCGCCGTTTCATCTGCGAAGCGGCGGGCCAAATTTCATGGTCTCAGGCGAAACGGAAATGCACCGCCGCAAGAAATTAAAAACGCCTGTCCTCTCGCGCCTGACTTGGGCGTGGTGTGGGGCCGCGTTGGTGTTTGCTGGATTGGGCGCCGGCGTTTTCTACGCGTCCGGCGACGGGAAAGGCGCCGGGCGGATCGCGCTGCCAATTAATCATCTCGAAATCTTTGCGCGTTCCCAAACTGCGAACGCCGGAGAGGAGCGAATCTCGCCACCGCCGCAAAGCGACCGGATTGCCGCGGACCAGACAACCGAAATGGATCAGGGCGAAGAGGCTGAAGACGGGCTTGTATTGATTTATCCGGGTTCGGACCAGTTTCTGGCGGATGCAGAGAGCGGCTTTGAGTTTGAAGACGAGCCTGAATACACAGCTGACGACGTCGTGATTACAATCGCCGGCGGTACGCGACAGCGTGCAACCGAGATTTCGGCGGCATCGCTTACACCGGTGGTTCGGCCGGTGGCTGACGCCGACGATGCGCTGCTTCGATCGACGGCGCTGGGCAAGGTGCCGCGCGTTTCGCCGGATGGCCGAAAGGCGGTGAACTTTTATCGAAGCGCATTTGAGGGCGCAGGAGCAAAGCCGCGCCTTGCCATTGTCGTTGGCGGGCTGGGGCTCAACGCATCAGTAACCGAGCGGGCCATCGATGACTTGCCGCCGCACATTTCGCTTTCCTTCGCGCCCTATGCAAAGAACCTTGATTTCTGGACGCGCAAGGCGCGTGAAGCGGGGCACGAAGTGCTGATCGAATTGCCCATGGAAGGTTACGGCGCGAATTCCCAGGCGCTTGGCGCGGCTGGTCTGTTGTCAACGCGCACGCCGGAAGAAAACCTTCAGCGCCTTGACTGGTTGATGGCGCGTTTCGGCGCTTACTTTGCCGCAACGAACTATATGGGCGCAAAGTTCACCGCAGACGCCGAGGCGATTGCGCCGATCCTGTCGAAACTCAAGGAGGCGGGCGTCGGCTATATTGACGATACCGGCGCCGCAGAGCGAGTTGCTGGCGGCCTGCCGATGGCGACTGTTTCGCGAATGATACCGGCTGCATCCGATGATCAGGATATTCGCGGGGTTAAACGCGAGCTCGCGGCGCTTGAAAAAATCGCCGAGCGCGATGGATTCGCCCTCGGCAAGACGTACGCTTACGCTGCGACCATCGAAGAAATCGTTCGCTGGTCAGCGACGCTCGAAGAGAAGGGCTTCGCCGCGGCGCCGGCGTCTGCGCTCTTGCGAACATCAACGGTCAGCCGTTAAAGGGCGCGCACAGTTTTAGTTCAAGCCAATGGAGCGCGCATCCCGCCATGGGCCAGAAAGACCTCTATAAACGCTACCGGCCGAATGTCGGCGTCGTGTTGTTCAATCGTGCGGGCCAGGTTTGGTACGGCCGCCGCTGCGGGGATTTTTCAGACCTTGGCGAAAAGAAAAACGCCTTCCGCTGGCAAATGCCTCAAGGCGGCGTCGATGCCGATGAAGATATAACGGCCGCCGCCTTTCGGGAATTGAAAGAGGAAACGGGCGTTGTTTCCGCCAGTCTGTTGTGCGTCACGCCCGGCTGGCTGGCCTACAATTTCCCTGCAGACTACAAAAAGAAAAACTGGAAAGGCCAGCGCCAGAAATGGGCGGCGATGTTGTTCGAGGGCGAGGACAGCGAGGTCGATCTGCAGGCGGATGATTTTCAGGAATTCGATGATTGGCGCTGGGGCGAGCTTGAAGAGGCGCCGTCGCTGATCGTGCCCTTCAAGCGTCACGTCTATGAAGATATCGTCACAGGGTTTGCGCCCTTGCGCAATTTCATCCGTACACAGAGGTAAACGAGACGCGGCCAGGCGCCGGCCCGGCCGCGCCCGTCAGATCAGGCTTCTACGTTGACCGATTCAACTGCGCCCTTGCGGATGAAGCATTCTCCGGTGCTGCTTGCGCCATCGGAAAACTTGACCTGAACCGTCAGTCGTTTCACGGCGCGATCACGCATTTTCTTCAGCGTGACATTCGCGTCGTCGAGCGAACGTCCGGTTTCTGTGGCGATCGCAGAGGCGCACAGCGCTGTCTCTTCGCTGTAGCGCTCCGATGCGAATGCAGATGCAGAGAGCAGAACGCCGGCGGCGGCGAGTGAGGTGGCGAGGATTTTCATGGGTTTCTCCGTTAGCCCGTATGTGGACAGGTTCACCGACCGGCGCGCGGGCGACGCCCGGTCGTTGGTGGCCATCAAGAGTTTCCAAAAATTCTTCCCTCGCGCCTGCGCCGGACAGGGAGGTTCGCCAGCGCGGGCGCAAGGTCAGACGCCGAAGATTGTTCCATCAGTTCACAGTCGCCTTTTCCGGCGGCATCGTGCAAAATGGTCCGAGCCGCCAGGGGTAGGGCGAGTGGCAAAAAACTGAGCTGCATGGCTCGCACTCCGGTAGAGGTCTTGATTTTTGTACGATACGGTACAAAAAGCAGGGCGGTCAATAGTTTTATACAGCATGGTACAAAACGATAAAAAGAAGCCCGGGCGCCCGCGCGCTTACGATCCCCAACTGGCGCTGGACGCTGCGCTGGACGTTTTTTGGCGCACCGGCTTCGCGGCGACTTCGCTCGATGACCTGACCCAGGCGACGGGCATGAACCGCCCGAGCATCTACGCCGCCTTCGGCGACAAGCATGCGCTCTATCTGCAGGCCATGAAGCACTATCACGACAAAACGCGCGTTCTGGTCGATGCTGCGTTCAATAATCGCCAGCCGATCCGGGTCTGCATGCACGAAGCCTACAAGCGCGCCCTCGACATGTACTACGCCAATATGAAGACCCCGCTGGGCTGCTTCATGATGTGCACCGTGGTTCCTGATGTGACTGGCGACGCCGAGCTTCGCGACTTGTTGATGTCGGGTCTGCAGCTCTACGACGACGGTTGGCGGGGCCGCATTGAGCGCGCGCAGAAAGAAGGCGAAATCAGCAAACGCATGAGCGCAGACAGCCTCGCAAAGATCGCCTCCGGCGCGCTCTATTACATGGCCATTCGCTCGCGCGCGGGCGAACCGCGCGAAACGCTTGAAAGGCTGGCGAGCGATACGATCGAGCTGATCTGCAACGCATGAGCGCCTTGGATGTCGAAAAACGCCTGCTGTATCGCGACGGGCTGATGCTGGTGATCGACAAGCCATCAGGCATTCCCGTTCACGCCGGTCCCGCCGGCGGCGACAATCTCGAAAACTATTTCGATGCGCTGCGTTTCGGTCTGCCGCGTCCACCGGCGCTCGCGCACCGTCTCGACCGCGATACATCCGGCTGCCTGACGCTCGGCCGCCATCCAAAGGCCCTGCGCAAGCTCGGCAAGCTCTTCTCCGAGGGCAGGGTGGAGAAGACCTATTGGGCGATCACCAGGGGCGTGCCGGAAAAGCTGTCGGGAACCATAGATGCGCCGCTGAAAAAGCTCACTCGCGGTTCCGGCTGGCGCGTTGTCATTGCGGATGACGGGCAAAAAGCCGTCACCACCTATCGCGTCGTCGCGCATCAGGACGGACTCTGCTTCATCGAAGCGAAACCGAAGACAGGGCGCACTCATCAGATCCGCGTACATCTTGAATCGATTGGCGCGCCGCTGCTCGGCGAACCGCAATATGGCGATCTCTCGCCGCGGGATCGCGCCCATCCCATGATGCTTCATGCGCGGAGGCTGGTCATTCCGATCTCCAACAACAAGCCGCCGGTGACCGTTGAGGCGCCGCCGCCGCAGGCGATGCAGGAAGTGCTGGCGCAGATCGGATTTGCCGTTTCTCCTGCCGGTTGCGGCGCGGACGAAAACGCGCAAGCGTGAAACAACGTCATGACGCGCCTCCCTGTGTTTTTCGGACCCGCTTGTTTACTGGGCCAGCGGCGAATCTGGCGCCATTTGAATGATTCTGCTCCGCCATTGTTTCACGCCCTTCTCGCCTTCGCGCGCGCATCCTCCGCATCCGGACGGAATGCGCTTACCTGAATATTCGCGTCTCCCCACGCTTTACGCGTGGGGTCCATCTCCCGGTTTCAAATCCTGCGCGGCATTGAGAGCACAGGTGATGGACGCCACGGGTGAACCGTGGCGAGTCGCGTGCATTGATTGGACCTAAGAATAACCCTGTCCCGAGTTTGGTGGATAACTTTTCACCAACACTGGGTTTGGTGAAAGAATTCAACAGAAATGATGTAAATTCTTGATCCGCGCTCGCCCCAAGGGGGTGAGGGTGGAATCAAGCCCGGGCGCCTGCGGCTTTGCCCCCTCACCCAACCCTCTGCCCCAAGGGGGAGAGGGCTTTTTGAGCGCCGCGCGTGAATGAGCGGGATTTGAATGCAATGCGACGCCATTCTCTCCCCCGTAAACGGGGGAAGAAGGTGCTGCGCCATTCGGCGTGGGGCGGGAGAAAGTCTCAGCCTACCCCAACATCGCTTCCGCGATTTTCACCGCCTGTTGCTCGCGGGCGTCCCAGTCGCTTCCACCAATGATGGTGTAGCTCGCGCCGAACCGGTCGAGGCGGGCTTTCGCTGCGTCGAAAAACCATTGCCGAACTTCGTCGCGCCCGGCATAGCGCACGCCATCATCCGCCCACGGTGTTTCGGGCGTCAGCAACAGATAATGATCAGCGAGCGATTCTTTCGCCAGCGTTTCGATCCGCGCCACCGGCGCGCCCAAAAGATGTTCGGCCCAGACAGCGGTCATCAACGCATCGGTGTCTTCAATCAGCAACGGTCCGGACATAGGGCTAAGCGCGTCGCGCATGGCGGCGTGGGTTTCGGCGATGGCGAGCAAGTCCTGCTCGCGCCAGCCTTTGCCCTGCTTGAACCGGCTCTGCATGTATTTTTCATCATAGGTGCGGCCGTATTCCCGCACGAGTTCCGTGTCGAACCGTTTAGCAAGGCGCTCGGCCAGCGTGGTTTTGCCGACGCTTTCAGGCCCAAGCAGCGTGAGGCGTTTTTGCGCGCTCATGTCTCAACGCCCGCGCCGCGCTTCCACGCCTTGCGCCATTCAAAAAATCCAAGCGTCGCGATGATGAGAAAGATCGCATAGAGCGCGGCGGTGGGCTGTAACTCCTTAGTCCAGTAAAGGCCGATGGCGAGCAGGTCGACAACGACCCAGACGATCCAGTTCTCCAGAATGCGCCGCGCGAGCATGATCTGCGCGCAGACGCTGAGGACGGCGATGGACGCGTCCCAGAAAGGAAAGCTGGCGTCTGTGAAGTGCGCCATGACGCCGCCAAGCGCGGCGATGCCGGCCATTGCTGATGCGGCGTAGACGAGGCCTGCTTTCTTGCTCAGGCGCTCGACTATGACGAGACCGCTCTCGTCGCGACGGCCGAGCCAGTGGGCCCAGCCGTAGAGTTGCACGACGAAAAAGAAGATCTGCAGCAAGGCATCGGAATAAAGCTTCGCGCCGAAAAAGATCCACGCGTAAAGCGTCACCATGGCGATGCCGAACGGATAATTCCAGATCGATCTGCGCACCAGAAGCGTAATGTTGGCGACGCCAAGCGCGACGGCGAGCATTTCGATTGGACGCTCGCCGATCATGGCGTGGAGAAAGTCGAAAGCGCTTTCCATGAGCGCGCCTTAGACTGTCGGCTCGCGCGGAATGAAGAAATGCAGGACGATATAAGCGCCGCCAATAACGCCCGGCAGGAACGCGAACGCCCAGAACGGAATGCCGATCCAGCGGCTTTGTGCGTATGCGCCGATCAGGGCGAGGCCCGCCGCCAGCGCCAGCAGCAAGACGCCGCGGCGCAGATCGCGATTCTCGCCGACGGAGTCGTGGGTGATGGCGGCGATCAGTTTCGGGTCCGCTTCGCCGGTTTTTTCAACGCTGGTCTTGATCGCCTCATAGATGACGCGGCGATTGCGGTGATGGAAATAGAAAGGCGTTCCAATGATCAGGACGATGCTGGCGAATACGATCAGCGGAACGAGAATGGCGACTTCCATGGTTTCTAAGTCTCTTTTATTTGCGCGGCGCTGCGGGTGCGTTCCTGAAATGCATCCACATGGCTCTGAAGCTTTAGCTTATCACATTTTTTGCACAAGGCGCGTTTGCGCTTGCCTGTAGGCAAGACAAGGGTTTTACCGCCGCATCGTGAGCAACTGTTGTAACTGATTTCAGAAAATACCGGATCAAAAGCTCTACAATAGGTGTCAGGCAAAATTGCGGCGAGCCTCGCATACTCTTCCATTGGGAAATTCGCCCCGACGCCGAACCACCTCAGGTTTTTCAGGTTTCCAATCGCCGCAAGCGACTCGTCTTCGCTTCTCAGGCAGGACAGGCTCAACCATTCAAGATTGCTTAAATGCGCCAGTGGAAGCAGGTTCTTGACCACAAGACATTTGGCGCTGTTCGTGTCGCCGGAAACATCGAGTCCTTTGAGTTGCGACATCGATGCTAAAAATTCGAGATCGTAAGCTGCGCGAATGTTTGAGATTTCGAGCCAGACAAGATTGTCGAGATGGTTCAGGCTTTCGAGCGGCGATGCAGATGGCGAGCTCCCGATGTGCAAATATTTGAGACGCTTTAATTTAATGATTGGATTGAGATCCGTGATGCCGCTCCACTTGATCCACAACCCTTCAAGGTTTTGCATTTCACAAACGGATTCAAACAGTTCTGGCGGGACGCGGGAACACAACCAAAGAAACCGGATTTCAGCGCGTGTCGGCAAGAGGCCGCACCAATCTTGTACGAGCTTTTTTTGTTCTGCTGGTTTGAGTTCGGTTTGCGTACAGGAAAGGTTTAGCCGATCCGACCCGTCAAGTTGGTGCGGAAATCGGGTTGGCGCTGGCGGAAAGCTCTGCTCTGGCCGACGATACCAAAACGAATGCCATGGTTCGATACCCGGAATAGCGCCTAAAACATCGTGTAAATGAATGCTCTTTAGGCCTGAGTGTCCTGTCATCTTACTCGGCGGCTTTGACGAGTATGGGGCCTCTGAGGGCCTCGGCGATGCGGTCGGCGAGTTTGCGCGCGACTTCGGCCTTGTCCATTTCCGGCCAGGTTTCATCGCCCTTGTCGGTGATGAGGATGACAGAATTGCGGGCGCCGCCCATGGCGCAGTGATCGCCGGGTGAGACGTCATTGGCGACGATCCAGTCGCAGCCCTTGCGGAGGCGCTTGGCTTCGGCATGGCCGAGGACGTCGTCGGTCTCCGCTGCAAAGCCGACCACCAGGCGCGGGCGGCCGTCTTTCATTTGCGAAATTGTTTTCAGGATGTCCGGATTTTCCGTCAGCGGAATATCGGTAAGGCCGCCGCGCTCTTTCTTGATCTTCTTGTCGGTCTCGATCGCCGGGCGATAGTCCGCGACGGCCGCGCAGCAAACGGCGCAATCGAGCGGAAACGCATTTTGAGAGGCTTCCAACATCTCGCGGGCGGTCTGTACGCGGATTACCTTCATGCCGGCCGGGATCTTCTCCGAAGTCGGGCCGGTGACCAGCGTGACGTCGGCGCCGAAATTTCGAAGCGCCGCGGCGATGGCGTAGCCCTGCTTGCCCGAAGAGCGGTTGGCGATGAAACGCACCGGGTCGATGGGCTCAACGGTCGGGCCCGCCGTCACCAGGATGCGGCGTCCGGAAAGCGGCCCCGTGCTGTCCTTGAGGAAATACGCTTCTATTTCGTCGGCGATGGCGGCGGGTTCCGCCATCCGTCCTGGTCCGTATTCGCCGCACGCCATTTCGCCCTTGTCCGGCCCGACGATCATCGCGCCGTCGGCTTTCAGCGTTTCAAGATTGCGCTGCGTCGCCGCATGTTCCCACATGCGCACATTCATGGCGGGCGCGAACATCACTTTCTTGTCTGTCGCAAGCAGCGCGGTCGAGGCGAGGTCATTGGCGAGGCCGTTCGCCGCCTTCGCCATCAGATCGGCGGTGGCCGGCGCCACGACAACGAGGTCCGCCGAGCGCGACAGCTCGATGTGTCCCATCTCCGCTTCGTCGGTGAGGTCGAAGAGATCAGTGTAGCATTTTTCACCGGTGAGCGACGCGACGGACAATGGCGTGATGAATTCAGCGCCAGCGCGCGTCAGAATCGCGCGGGTTTTGACGCCGCGTCGCGCGAGCTCGCGGATCAGCTCAAGGCTTTTATAGGCGGCGATTCCGCCGCCAATGATCAGGAGAATGCGTTTGGCTTCCATGGCCCCTAAATAGGGCCTCGGCCAGCTAAAGTCACGCGATCTGCTCGACCCGTGCGCCCTCGCAAAGCGGGTATTGGGCAAGGAACGGCGCCAGCGCTGCCTTCATGTCCTGATAGGATGCGCCGTAACAGAACAGGGCCGTTTCCCGGTCGCCTTCCCAGTAGCCGCGGAACGCGCCACTGCCTGCAAGCAGCCGGTCGAATTCGTCGATCACATGATTGACGTCGCAATCGCGATAGACTTCGTCGGCGAGGCCGGTCCCGTCGAGATAGATGGCGATCCCTTCGGTGACGCCGAACGGAATTTGAATGCCGGTGGACTCAACAATCAGCCGCGAGCCTTTCGGCGCGCCAAGCTCGTTCAGCCGCTTGATGATGACGGCGAGCGTTTCCTCGCGCGCTTCGTGGACGCAGATTTCAAGATCGCAAAATTCGATGCCGCAAGGCTGATCGGTCATCTGCGTGCCGCCGCCGGTCACTTCGCCGAGGTCCGCAGATTTCAGGGTATCTGTCAGCGGATCTTCATAATAATCGCCGCGATCAATGGGTTGAACTTTGGCGTTGAGGCGCGCGGTGACATACTCGCCTGCGGGCGCTGTGTCTTCTTTCTTCGCGCCGCCAAATTTGATTCCGAACATGGGTTCGCCTCCCGATCTGCCGGATGAATTTTCGTTCGGACAGTCAAAAAATCGGTGAGCGCGACATTTAAAATTTTAACGAAAATAGAGCGCCGCAGCGAGGACGAGCGCGGCGCTGGCGACGGCCCATAGTGCGAATTGCCCGTAATTCGCAGCGCTTTTTGACTGCTGTGCGCTCATTTCCTGTGCGGCGAATTTCTCCGCCGCCTTACCCATGCTCTCCACATAGGCGGGCAGTTTCGGCGCGATTTCGAGCGCCTTGATTGCGGCGGTTTTCAGCTTCTCCGCTTGCGCCTTTGGACCGATGGCGCCGTTCACATAATCGCGCACGACGGGCGTCGCCGCCGCCCACATGTCGATTTCCGGATCGAGCAGGCGCGCCACCCCTTCGACCGTCACCATGGTGCGCTGGAGCAGGACGAGTTCCGGGCGCAAATGCATGTCAAAGAGCGCGGTCACATCAAACAGTTGCTGCAAAACGCGCGACATGTCGACTTGTGCGGCGTTGCGTCCCTGCAAGGGCTCGCCGACCGCGCGCAGAGCCTGGGCGAAGGCGTCCATTGAATGGCCGGCGGGCACATATCCGGCGGCGAAATGCACTTCCGCCGTGCGCTGATAATTGCGCGTGATGAAACCGTAGATGATTTCCGCGAAGGTCCGGCGCACATCTTCATCGAGGCGGCCCATAATGCCGAAATCGATGAGCGCCAGACGCCCTTTCTCATCGACGATCATGTTGCCCTGATGCATGTCTGCGTGGAAAAAGCCGGTCTGCAGCGCCTGTTTCAAGAACACATGAATGACGAGTTTGGCGAGCGCCTTGCGGTCGACCCCGCGTGCATCGAGGGCCTTCAAGTCGCCCAGCGGGGCGCCATCGATCCACTCGACGGTGAGAATGCGCTTTGCAGTCAATGGCCAGACCACTTCCGGCACATAGACGCCCGTTTCGGATTTCAAATTCTCCGCGAGCTCTGACGCCGCGCCGGCCTCCATGCGCAAATCGAGCTCGATGGCGGCGGCGGCTTTGAGCGTTTCAACAAACTTCACCGGCTCCATGCGGCGCGCCGTGGCGGACAGAGTCTCCATGTGCTGCGCTGCGCGGGCGAAGGCGCGGAATTCCTCGCTCGCCTTCTGCTCAATCCGTGGGCGGAGAATTTTCACCGCGACCTTGCGGCCGTCTTTAAGGCTGGCTTTGTGCGCCTGCGCGATCGAGGCGGCGGCGATCGGCGCGGAAAACTCGTCATAAAGATCGCCGACCGGCTTGCCGAAAGCAGACTCGATCTGTTTGCGCGCCTCGCTTTCGGGAAATGGCGGCATTTTATCTTGCAAGCGGCCGAGATCGGCGGCGAGATCGAAGCCGATAATATCGGGCCGCGTCGCCATAAACTGGCCGAGCTTCACATAGGCGGGGCCGAGCCGTTCAAACGCGTGGGCGAGGCGTTCGCCCGGACGTTCATTCTTGCCGTTGGCGCCAATGCGGGTCAGCGCGCCGAAAGCGCGGACCGGCGCCGGGGCGAGATGGGCGTATTCGCGCGGGATCAGCGCGTCGCGGCGGGCGAGCGTCCATCCGGCGCGAATCAAGCGTGCATAGTCTGCAAGGGCGGAGAGCATGAGCGCTAGACCCGCCAGCCGGAGTGAATGGCGGCGATCCCGGCCGACAGGTTTTCATATTTCACGCGCGCGAAGCCGGCCTTCCTGATGCGCGCGGCGAAATCTTCCTGGCCCGGAAATTTGCGAATCGATTCAACGAGATATTGGTAAGACTCGCGGTCCTTGGCGACGATCTCGCCGAGTTTTGGGATCACGTTGAAGGAATAGGCGTCATAGATTTTCTGCAAGCCTTCCGTAATCGGGTGTGAAAACTCCAGACAGAAAAACCGCCCGCCGGGTTTCAGAACGCGATAAGCCTCGCTGAGCGCCGCCTGCATATTGGTGACATTGCGGATGCCGAAGGCAATTGTGTAGGCGTCGAAGGATTTATCCGGATACGGAAGGCTTTCCGCATCGCCGGTGACGCGCGTCAGCCGTTCGCCGAATGCAGCCACGCCGGCGCGCGCCTCGCCGGCTTTCAGCATCTCGTAATTGATGTCGCAAATGATTGCGGTCGCCGGTTTTTTGTCCTTCGCCGAAGGCCGTGCATCGGCGCGTTCTAAAAACCCCGCCGCGATGTCGCCAGTGCCCCCCGCCACATCGATGAGGGCCTCGCCGGGCTGGGGGTTGATGCGATCCAGCAGCACGGCTTTCCACACGCGGTGGACGCCCGCCGACATCAGATCGTTCATCAGGTCGTAATTCGACGCGACGCTGTCGAAGACAGAGCGCACCAGGCGCGCCTTGTCGGCGGCCGCGACGGTGCGGAATCCGAAGGAGGTCTCGTCGTCGCTGTGCTGATCCATGAAAGTGGCTTAATCCCTTGTTTCGGCGGAGAGAAGCGCCTTGACGCCGCATCTCTCTTTTGTCAGAGTTAACTAATTGAATTCAGCGACGTTTTCGGCGCGGGTCTGACGCGCCGCAACAGGATGGGGCGCGACATGATCAAGTCGGAACTGGTGCAAAAGCTCGCCGACGAAAATCCAAATCTGTTTCATCGTGACATAGAACGGATTGTTTCCATCGTTTTTCAGGAAATTTCTGACGGTCTCGCGCGTGGCGACCGTGTGGAGCTTCGCGGCTTCGGCGCGTTTTCCGTGAAGCATCGTCCGGCCCGAGTCGGGCGCAATCCGCGCAGCGGCGAAGCGGTGCACATTGAAGAAAAGTGGTCTCCTTTCTTCAAGGCGGGCAAGGAACTGCGCGACCGGCTCAATCGCGAAGGTCAGTTTTCCGGGGGTGCTCCCGGTGCGTCTCGCACGCCTGCGGAATAAGCGCCGCTCCATTTCAATCGCTGGCGCCCTCCTGTTTAGCGCCGCTGAGAGGTTGACCGCATGAACAGCGCCATGCCGCAACAGCTGCTGGCCGAACTGGCCGCTGGCGCTGATGTTTTTCCGCACCAATATCGCACGGTGCACGACCAGATCTTATTGGTGCGCCTTTCCCGCCAGAGCGTTTGTGAGGCGAGTTTCCTTGACGAACGAATTCTGCCCGCCGGCGCGCAAGGCGCCTGGTTCGACGCGGCCACCGTTGAGAGCGCCGCATCGGTCGTTTCGGAAGCCGCAGTCAGCTATATCTTTCATGCTGGTCACTGCGGATCGACGCTGGTCTCACGGCTTCTGGCATCGGCGAGTGACAGGCCCGGTCTGCGCGAGCCGTTGCCGCTGCGGGCTCTTGCATTCGATCTGGCCGAAGGCGACGGAGCGGTTCTCTCGCCCGAAACTTTCGCTGCTCGGCTCGGACTGCTCGAACGGGTTTGGGTGCAAGGCGACGCGGGCGTCACTATAAAAGCCACCAGCATTTGCACTGGCTTGGCGGCGCGCGTCTCACAGCGGCCGAACCGAAAGGCGATTTATGTGACGCAACCGCCGCAAACCCATCTCGCGGTGCTGCTTGCGGGTCAAAACGCCGCCAACGATCTTAGGGCCTTTGCTCAGATGCGCTGGCGCCGTCTCAACGCGATGACGCCTCTGCCCCCGCTTTCGGGGTACACACTGGGTGAGTTGGCGGCGCTCGCGTGGCTGACGGAAGGTATGGCGGCGCACGAGGCAGCGCTCGCGCTGTTCGACTTTGAAAATTTGTTGAAGGATCCGGCGCGATCGCTTTCGGAAATAGCGGCGGCGCTAAACCTTGCGCCTGCAAAAGAGCGGATAGAAGAAGCAGTGCGCGGACCAATCCTGCGCCAATACTCAAAGTCGCCTGATCATGCTTATGACGCGTCGCTGCGCCGGGACATCATTGCGCGGTCGCAATCGCAACATGGCCAAGAAATCCGCCAAGGACTCGTCTGGCTGGAGCGCATCGCCGCGGGCAGCCCGGCCGCGCGCGCCTGCGTTGATCGCTGGGCTTGAAGCGAATTAAGTCGACCACATGCGATGCAGGCTGTGGCGCACATGCTCGAGCCGCACGCGATTTTCCCAGTCCATTTTCAGCCCTTCAAGCGCCGCCACTTCGTTCAGCGTGTAAAGGAGATCGCGTTTTTTCTCGTCGCAGATCTGGCTTTCCATGAAGGTTATCGCCACAAGGCGTTCCCCGCGCGTCACCGGCTGCACTTCGTGAATGGTGGTTGAGGGATAGAGCACCGCCGCTCCACGCTTGCCTTTGATGGTGATGGGCTTTGAGCCGAGATGTATGGTCAACTCGCCGCCATCATAGCTCGCCGGATCGGCGATGAAGATTGTGCAGGAAATATCCGAGCGCATCGGCGTCGGCTGCATGGGCAGGAATGCATTGTCGGGATGCTTGCCGTATTTCATGTCCGGCTGATAGCGACACATCAAGGGCGGGGCAAAGCGATGTATGAAGGCGAAGTTGCGCACCTCCTCATTGCGCAGCAACGCCTGGCCGAGGATCGTTGAAGATTCCTTGTAGAGCTCTGTCGTCGCATCGATCTGCAGATTGTATTTCGTCTGATTGTGCGGATTGGAGGCGCGCCCGTCGATGAATTTTGCGTTTGCAGCAATCTGATCCAGCCGGGCCAGCTCCGGCGCCGTCAGGATGTTTTCAATCTCGATAAAAATGGCGGCCTCCTGAAAAGGTTTGGGCAACACTTCCGCAAAAAAGATGTTTCGACATAGCGCAAGCGGTGAAAAGCGCCAATGCGGCGCGGGCGGGCGATTGCAAAACACGGGAATTTTGTGAGAAAACAGGGCGCAATGAGCAAGTGGCTGTTTCGCATTGTCTGGATCCCGATTCTGATCGGGGCGGTTTTGTTTCTGGTGGCGAACCGTTCGTTTGTGGCCATCAGCCTCGATCCGATCAATCCGGACAACCCCGCGCTTTCGACGCCCGCCCTGCCGCTGTGGTTCTGGCTGATGGCGATGTTGTTCATCGGACTTGGGCTGGGTGTGGCGGGCAGCTGGCTCTCGGGCCGCGACGCGCGCATTCAGGCCCGGGACAACCGGCGCATGGTCAAATCCCTGCAAAAGGAAGTCGCTGCGCTGACCGCGCGCCTTCCGGCGGAGCCCGGCGCCAATGAAGACCTCCCCAAACTTCAAGCAACCGATCTATGATGTGATCCCATGAGCGGACCTCTGGTCAAAATCTGCGGGCTCAAAGAGCGCGACGCCGCCATTGCGGCGGCCCGGGCCGGGGCCGACTTTCTCGGTTTCGTCTTCTTCCGCAAAAGCCCGCGCTTCGTCACGCCGGAAGCCGCCGAGGAGATCATTCTCGATCTCAAACAGGCGAGCTTCGATGAAGGTTTCGAGATGCCGAAGCTGGTCGGGCTGTTTGTCGACGCCGGCGAAAAGGAACTCTCCGAAGCGCCTGCGCTGCTCACCCATTTTCAGTTCCACGGCCATGAAAGCCCGGAGCGCTGCCGCGAACTCGGCGCGGAATTCGCCGTCGAAGTGGTCAAGGCGATCCCGGTGACCGGGCCTGAGGATGTCGCCGATGCAGCGCCCTATCAGGACGCCGCCGACATCATCCTGTTCGACGCCAAGCCGCCGCCTGGCGCGGGCCGTCCCGGCGGCAATGGCGTGTCCTTCGACTGGATGGCGCTGGAATCCTATGCGGGTGAAACGCCCTATATGGTCGCCGGTGGCCTGACGCCGGAGAATATCGCCGCCTCGGTGAAGGCGCAGCATGGCCGCGCGGCGTTTCTCGGCGTCGATGTGTCATCGGGCGTTGAATCCGCGCCAGGCAAAAAAGACGAGAAGCTGATCAAGGCGTTTCTGGCGGCCGCTAAAAAGTAAGGGGAGTCCGATGGTGAAATTTTTGTGCGCAGCATTGGCTGCAGCAATTCTCGGCGGTTGCGCTACGGCGCAAGCGCCGCGGGTCAATGAAGCGGCGTCTTCCGTGGCGTTCGAGGCGGTGAAGCGCGGCGGCTATGTGCTGGTCATGCGCCACGCCAATTCGCCGGGCGGCCAGCAGGGCGCGGTGGGACTCTCCAAGGGCTGCACTCTCGCCGAGGGGCGCGGGCTCGACGCGGAAGGGTTTTTCCAGGCGCGCGCGCTGGGCGAAATCCTGAAGGAAAACGGCGTGCCGGTCTTGAAAGCCTATACCAGCCCCATGTGCCGGTCGTGGGATACGGCGGCGCTCGCCGCCGGAGGCGCGCCGGTCGAGGCGCACGCCTCTCAGGTCAGCACAAAGCCGGCGGACGTCGCCGCGATGAAGCGACAAGTCGCTGCGGAACTCGCCGCAAACCCCGGAACCAACATCATCCTCTCGAGCCATTCCAATATCGCGCCTCTCTATGGCGCAACGGCGAGGAAGGGCGAGGATGAAGTCCCCTCCGGCGTGATCTGGCTGGTGCACCCCAGCGACTGGCAGGCGATTGCGCGCATCGATCTTGCCGTGCGCTATCCGAAGGCGGCGCCGGCTGTAGAATAAGCGCGGCGTTGCCGTTAAGAGGGGCGCGCAAAGAGCGCGCTCCCCGCGCTCGCCGGAAAGCAATGGCGATCACGTGACCCAACCCAATTCCTACCGCACCGGACCTGACAGCGAAGGCCGCTTCGGCAAGTTCGGCGGCCGCTTCGTCGCCGAGACCTTGATGCCGCTCGTCCTGGCGCTGGAGAAGGAATACAAGGCGGCGAAGAACGACCCTTCGTTCCGCTCCGAGCTTGAGTATTACCTCAAACATTATGTGGGCCGTCCGTCGCCGCTTTATTACGCCGAGCGTCTGACCCGGTATGTCCGCGAGCAATCTGGCCCTACCAAAGGCGCGAAAATCTATTTCAAGCGCGACGAGCTCAACCACACCGGCGCCCACAAGATCAACAATTGCATGGGCCAGATCCTGCTGGCCCGGCGCATGGGCAAGACCCGGATCATCGCCGAGACCGGCGCCGGCCAGCA
>CAZAOB010000021.1:0-13018 GCA_964486635.1 uncultured Caulobacterales bacterium
CGCCGCCGCCAAACGTCGCCTCAAAAGACGGCGACTGGAAAAACCGTTCATTGCCGGGCGTCTTCAAGCGCAGCATGATTTCGCCGAATGTGAGAAATTCCGACATGACAAACCTCTCCGTGCCAAATCAATTGTAGAGCAGTGCAAAGCTTTCGCTTCGACTTCAAATTCGCAAACCGTGCGCGATCTATCGCGCGAGCCAGCCGCCATCGACCGCAAGGGTCGTTCCGTGGACGTAGTCGGACGCACGCGACGCGAGAAACACAACGGCGCCCGCCAGATCATCGGGCGCGCCCCAACGTCCCGCCGGTATGCGTCCCAGTATTTCTGCGTTTCGCTTATCGTCGGCGCGCAATGCGGCCGTATTGTTTGTGGCGATGTATCCGGGCGCGATCGCGTTCACGTTGATGTTTTTCGACGCCCACTCGTTGGCGAGCAGTTTTGTCAAACCCGCGACGCCGCTCTTGCTTGCCGTGTATGAGGCCACGCGAATGCCGCCCTGATAGGAAAGCATGGAAGCAATGTTGATAATCTTGCCGGGACGCCCCGCAGCAGTCATGGATCTCGCGACAGCCTGAGACAGGAAAAACACCGTCTTCAGGTTGACGTCCATCACCGCGTCCCACTCTTCTTCGGTAAAGTCGAGCGCGTCGTTGCGCTTGATGGTGCCGGCATTGTTGACCAATATGTCGACAGGGCCGAGCGCTGCCTCCGCCTTGGCGACGATGTCGCTGACGCCTGCGCTGGACGCAAGATCCGCTTCGATGAATGTGAATTTGCGTCCGAGCCTTTCCACGCCGGCTTGCGTTTCGGCAGGCGCCGAACGCCCGACAGCAGCGATTTCCGCGCCGGCTGCAGCCAGCCCCAATGCCAACCCTTGCCCGATGCCTGTGTTGGCGCCGGTGACGAGGGCGACTTTATTCTTCAGATCGAACATGGTGAGGCCGATTTATCCCTATCCGCATTTTTTATTTAACCGAATTCGGTGCTCTGTGATCTATGAACGCATCACGCTTCGGACGTAGTCTGTGATCGCCGCGTCTTCGGCGTTGGCGAAGAAATACTCTTCAAACCGCTCGCCGGCGATCGCCGCTTTCAAAAGGTCTTGATCAACTGCTTTTAGCACGTCGAGCATGTCTTTACTTGACGCGGCCTTGAGATCCTTCAGGATGCCGCGGTTCTTGGCCATGATGGCTGCGCGCTCTTTCGGATATCCGACACCGCGCTCGACTTCGAATAGCTTGCGGTAACAGTCCTGCAGATTGAGCTCCGCCGCCCAGCCGAAGCCTTTTGCATAGGGCATGGCGAGCGCATTGCCGTCATTGATCTGTCCAAAGAGGAATGCGTCGGTCGGATCGACGACGAGACCACAGAAAACGCCCGGCATCGCATTACAGGCCAGCATCGACCCCATGCCGGTGCCGCAACCCGTGACGATGAAATCCGCAGCTTTTGAATTGATCAGAATTCCCGCAAGCAGCCCATTCATCACATAGGTCAGCGAGGCTTTGTCCTCCGGCGCATACATGCCGTAGTGAAAGACCTGATGGCCCAGCGGTTCAGCCACAGAGGTCAGCGCGTCATGAACGATACCGCTCTTGGCGGCTTGGCTGTTTTCGATAATCAGTGCGATTTTCATTGAACCCACCTGTCATTGGAGGCTGCGGACAAACCCGAACGAAGCCCATTAGGTAACCGGTGTCATAACACTGAAATCAAGGCCTTGCAACCATCAACCCGGTCGCGGAATTCCGCCCGTTTAGCGGGTTTTTCGCGGCGGCGCGGAGGATTCCCGCACAACGATCTCCGGCGTGAACGACACTGGCTCCGACTCGCTTTTTTCCATGGGCTCCTTGAGCAGGAGCGCAGCAGCCGCTTTTCCCATCTCGCGAATGGGCAGCCGCACCGTGGTCATCGTCGGCCAAACGCGCGAGGCCATGGGCGTGTCGTCAAAGCCGACAATCGAAATGTCGTCGGGCACCGTCAGCCCGGCCTTCCTGGCAGCCTGATAGGCGCCGACGGCCATTTCATCATTGCCGGTGAAAATCGCGGTGGGCCGCTGGTCGCTGTAAATAAGCTTCTCGGCGCAGACCACTCCGGAATCAAACGTGTAGGCGCCCTCCACGGTCAGCTTTTTCGGCAACGTGAGACCGTGCTCTTCCAGCCCCTTCTTGAATCCGGCAAGGCGCTCATGCGCGGACCGAAATGACTTTGGACCATGAATGTGCGCGATATCCCGGTGGCCGAGCGACGCCAGGTGACGCGCCGCCTGCGCAGCGCCCTCAGCGTCATGGGTGCGCACCATCCGCGATACGGTGTCGAGATCAACGCTGGCGATGCGAACGTAATCGCAGCCATGCTCTTCCAACATCTCCGCAAGTTTATCGTCTTCGGAAACCGACGGCGGAAGAATGACCCCGAACGGCCTTTGCTGAGTGACAAAATCCCGAATTCTGTCTCGAAAGCCGGCGTCTCCGCGATCGCACGGATGCAACACGAGCTGGAAACTTGTGTCTTCGAGCACATCGAGAATGCCGCGCTGCATATTGACGATATATTGCGGGCTCGGATTGTCATAGATCATGCCGATCAGGAACGACCGACGGAAAGCGAGCGCGCGCGCCTGCGGGTCAGGCGCATAACCGTGTTCGTTGATGATCGCCTTTACGCGATCGCGCGTTTCCTTGCGGACCAGCGGGGACTCGTTGATGACCCGCGACACGGTTTTCTTTGAGACGTTCGCCAGGCGGGCGACGTCATTGATCGTGATTTTCGCGCGCCCTGAGCCTGTGCCGGACGCCGCACGACCGGAATCTTTTCCTCCCCGCGCCACTGTTCATTCCGCCATGGTGATTCGCATAAGCTCTATTTCGACTGACCCGCCCGCAAGCGCAAACCTCTTTTTGGCAGGATCACGGTCTTAAGTGCCGCGGGATTTGGCCGCGCTATCCAGCGCCTCCGGCGTCAGCGGCTCCATCGTGTCGAGATTCCACTGCGCCGGATCGAATGCGCGCCGGGTTTCCTGCATTACCGGGTAACCGCCAACTTCTTCCTGACTGTCAATGATCCAGCCCCGCCCCTCCGCGGCGTTGGCGAGAACGCGAACGTCGTGGCCGTCACGATCCCAGGGCCGTGCGCCAGCGTTCGCCAACACTTTCTGCTCCACAATGTTTGCCGGCCAAATGGAAAGATCATCCGGTAAATCCAGAGGCGTCGGCGATTCGACGATAGCGGCGTCGCTGGTCGTGTATTTCCCCAGTACCGGCAGTGATCCGCCGTGCGAGTCCACCGCAATGTTGTCCTGCATGTAAAGGTCGAGACTTCCCTCGCCTCCGAGCATCACCATCGGCAACCCGACATCAGTCGAAGGACCGGCGCGCAGCACATTGCCGATCAACGTCATGCGCCCACGCTCAAACGGCACCTCGCCCCACTCCAGCGCCTGAAGGTTGTAGTGGATTGCGCGCGCGCCTGGATCGTAGATGAAATTGTTGACCATGGCGCCATGCACGCCGCCCTTGAACAAAGCGCTGCGCTCATAGTTATGAGCGTACAGATTGCCGTAAATCAGAATGTTCGAAACATTGTCATGAATGAGCGAGCCCTTGGAGTGCTCGAACTTCGGGTGCGTTGAATCTGCAAGCCCTTCGGCGATGATATTGTTGCTGAACGTGATGTTGCGCGACGTCCCTTTTCGCCAGTCGTCAGGCGTCTCGCCGGTAAACCGCGGACCCGAAGCGGAAAGATTCTCATCTGTCGCCCACGTCAAAGAACAGTGATCTACGATCACGTTGTTCGCAGAGACCGTGGAAATCGCGTCCTCACCCCAACCGGTCCCGCGCGCTTCGCCGACATCGCCCGGACGAATGCGCAAGTGGCGAATGATCACATCGTGAGCGCGAACATCGAACCCGCCGCGAATGATTGTGATGCCGGGAGACGGCGCCGTCTGACCCGCGATGGTGAGGAACGGCTCCGAAATCACCATTGTCGACTTGCCGAGATCGATGACGCCGCCAACCTCGAAAACGATAATCCGGGGACCTTCGGTCTCGATGGCTTCACGGAGCGAGCCCGGACCGTCGGCCGCCAGCGTCGTGACCTTGAGGATTTCGCCGCCTCGCCCCCCAGGGGTGGCCGCCGCCCATCCGATCGCGCCTTCAAATGCAACCCCGCTCGCGGGCGCAGCCGCCTGTGTTCCCGCGGCCTCTTTTCCTCCGCAGGCGGCGGACGCGAAGACCAGCAAAGCAGCTAAAACAGGGCGAAACGCCGAAACCGGCCGGGAATAAGTCACGAATTTCCTCCAGTAATCTCAGCCCCTCGAGGGTGGATTCTCACCCCTCGGACGCTGTTTTATTTGAAAATGACACCGGTTTCCTCTATTGTCCACCACAGAACAGAAAAAATAGGTGGGCGCGAGAATATGCAGCGAAAACAACCCGTCGCCAAGAATTCGGGACCTGATCAAGTCGCTCGGGCGTTTGTGAGCGCGCGCCGGCAGGGCGTCCGCCTGGACGCGTATCCGGGCGAGCCTCCTTTCACACTGGATGACGCCTATGCGATCCAGGATTCCGCGATTGAACTGTGGCCCGACCAGATTGCCGGATGGAAGGTTGGCCGGATACTCGGCGCCGACGAACGCAAGTATGGCGTCGATCGGCTTGCCGGTCCGGTATTCAAATCGTCGATCAAACCCGCCGCGGCGTCAGTAGACATGAACGTCTTCTCCGATGGCTTCGTCGCCGTCGAGGGAGAGGTCGTCATTATACTGAGGGATAATGCTCCTACCGATAAACTCAGCTGGACGACTGATGAAGCCGCCGACTTGATCGAAACGATCGTTGCTGGCGTGGAAATCGCCAGCAGTCCCTTCCCCGGGATCAACGACGGCGGCCCGCTCGTCACGATTTCCGATTTTGGAAATAATTTTGGCCTCATCATCGGCGAGGAAATTCCGGAGTGGAAAGCGTTTCAATATGCCGACTGGCAGTGTGAGACGCTGATTGACGGCGTGAGCGTTGGCAAAGCGTCACCAGCAAACATTCCCGGCGGGCCTGTCGAGTCCTTGCGTTTCCTGCTGGAGAACAGCGCCCGTCGCGGATTGCCGCTTCGCAAGGGAATGGCCGTCTCCACGGGCGCAATCACAGGCGTGCACGAAGCGCGCGCAGGACAATCTGCGACTGTCGCCTTCAAAGGTGCCGCGCCAATTCACTGCAAACTGCTCGGCCTCAATCCCGTTGATCCCGCCGACTTGAACGTGAGGAAAACCGCATGACGTACCCATCCATATCGAAACTTTTGATCTCTACTGGCGCTGCTGCGGTCCTTGCGGGATGCAGCGCTCAGGAAGCGTCCGATGAGGCCGCGCAAGCGACAGCCGAAGTTGGCGCCACGCTGAACGAAAAAGCGGATATCAGCATTGATGATGTTCCGGCCGCTGTGCTTGAAGCGGCCAGGGCCGTAAGGCCGAATGTGAACTACACCGAAGCGGAAATGGAAATCCGCAACGGCGTCACCTACTACGATGTGGGCGGTGAGGACGAAAACGGTCAGGAAGTCGAGCTCGATATCATGCAGGACGGCGACGGCTGGCGCGTCGTCGAAGTGCAGCGGGACATTTCCTTCGATGAGACTCCTGAATCGGTCAAGGCGGCGTTGCTGGCCAACGCGCCCGGCGTTGAGCCGGCTCGCATTATCGAAAGCGATCAGACTGACGGCGTGATCATCTATGAATTTTACACGCGCGACGCGGACGGTGCAGAAGCAAAATACGAAGTGAAGCTCGAAAATGGCGAAGCCGAGTTTCTGACCGAGGAATGGGTCCACTAGGCGCTTCGCCTACCGCCTAAAGGCCGCGATACTGCAGGTTCTCGAACCTCGCCTCACCATTTCCGGACGCATAAATCGCGGGCCGCAGACTCAAGAAGTCATAAGCCACGTTGTGATGATATCCGGAAGTTTCGATCTGAACATCGAACTTTCGCCAGTCAATGCCATCGAGGCTAGTGCGCATCGTCACAATGTGACGGTCATTGCGCAAATTGATGTGCAGCTTTGACGTTTGTTCCGCCAGAATGCCGGCGATCCTTCGCTCCTGTCCATAGCGATGCATGATCGCGCCGATGCGATCAAAACCAAGCCCGCAATAAAGGCGGTCATTGTAGAAAAGCAGCAAGCCGGCCGTTGCATTCTGATCGCGCTCAATCTCGACCTGGATTTCATAGCCGGGATCGCCGCACACAAAACACAAAGGCGACGCGTCCGCAGGAGAGACGCCCTTCGCCTCAAGTCGCAACACGCCTTCGCCGACAACGACTCGAGCATACTCCTCAGAACTCGGCTTGTAGAACGCCCATTGCGGTCCAAGCACCGGCGACACGAAGTCGTCAGACAGTTTCAATCCGTGCGGTTGCGATTTTCCCCGCGCAGGCTTTGCCAACGCAGACGAGAGATCTCCGCCAACAGCTTCGAACCATCCGTCATCGCGCCATCGCACCGGGTCCAGAAGGCATTGGCGTCCAAGCGTCCAGAATTCTTTCTCGTAGCCATGATAGATGAGCCACCACTCGCCTTCGCTGACGCCTTCGATGAGCGTAGCATGTCCTCGCGACCACCATTGCTCTGAACGCGATTGAGTTCGAACCTGTGGGTTGTTGGGCGCATCTTCCCACGGTCCGTAGACGGACTTTGAGCGGGCGGCGATCACCATATGCCCGGTGGGCGGGCCCGCCGTCCCGCCGACGGCTGTCAACATATAGAACCACTCGCCGCGCCGCGTGATTTCTGGCCCTTCCGGACAGAAGCACTCCACATCCCACTCGTCAGGATAGCGCCACGGATCATATACGTGATGAATGTCTCCTCGCGTCGCCAAGCCGTCATCGGAAAGCGGAACCATATCTCCGTTTGACAGGAACAGATATCGGCGGCCATCTTCTCCAACCACGTGACACGGATCAATGTGGTTAGGAAGCTTCAAGTCGATGGGATCGCTCCACGGCCCTTCGATACTGTCCGCATGGATTACATAAATCGACTTATAGATCTCAGTGCGCGCGGGAATATACATGAAGTATCTTCCGTCGTGCTTGGAGAGGTCGGGCGCCCACACGGAACCGATCGGCTGGCGCAACGCCGACGCTAGCGGCGCCCAGTTCACCAAATCTGTCGACTGCCAGATCAGCAAGCCGGGATAGGCATCGAAACTGGAGAATGTCAGATAGTAATTTTCGCCATCCTTGATGATCGACGGGTCAGGATGATCGCCAGCGAAAATCGGATTGAGAAAAGTTCCGTCGCCCTGATCTGCGATTCGCTGTCCGTCAAATCCGCGCTTCCATTGCGCCTGCGTTCCTTGCGTGCTCCGTGTTGCAGACGACAAGTCGGCGCGCCCTGCCTTACACCCGGACTGCAAGGCGAGCGGACTGGCGCAAAGCAATGACAGCGACGTGCGGCGGGAGATCATAAATTCGCTCCAATAAAAAAGGCCCGAAGCGTGGGAGGACGCTTCGGGCCTGCGGTTGGTCTCGGGAGCGAAGGCTTATCAACTTCGCCCGCAACCATTTTGGGCTTAGAACTTGTAGCGTGCGCCCAGGAGGAAGTTGCGACCTGTGTGGTGGTACAGAGTCGGCAACATCAGACGGTCGAAAGTTTGGTGTTCAACTTCATCCGTCAGGTTGATCGCTTCGAATGTCAGCTCCAGATCTTCGGTCACTTCATACGACATTGCGAAATCGAGGTTAAACGTCGAAGCGCGGCCCCGCTCTTCGCGCCCTTCGGTGCGGCCGCTCGATGCCGGGCGCGTGTCCTGATCGGCGTCGCGGTATGCGCCCGTGACGCGCGCCGCAAACGGACCATCTTCGTAGTAGCCCGTCGCGTTAAACGAATTCGGCGAGAAGCCAATAATCGTGCTCGAGTCCACATAAGTGTAGTTGCCGACGAAGCCGAGATTGCTGAACGGTCCCGGCAGGAACGTGAATGGCTGCTGATAGACAAATTCCAGACCTGAAATTTTGCCGTCGCCGCCATTGACGACCTGGGTGACTTCAACCGCCGGATCACCGCCGCCTGCCAAAAGAATTGCGAGCGGGCTTGTCGGTGACGCAATAGTCGTCGGCAAACCTGTTGCACTGAAGGTCGTCGTTACAACATCAGACGTCAGGAAGAACGAGCTGATGTCTTTGTGGAAGAGGCCGACCGCCACCAGGCTTTCCGGCGCAAAGTACCATTCCAGACTCAGGTCGAAAGTCCACGCGCGATACGGATCGAGCGCCGGGTTGCCTTGCGACAGCGCAAACGGCGGTCCGGTGAACGTATCGATGTTGCCGCCCGGCGTCAGGTTGCCGAGGCTCGGACGCGCCATCACCTTCGCCACGCCGCCACGGAGCAGCACATTCTCAACCGGCTCAAGCACCAGATTGAATGCAGGGAGCCAGTCGTCATACTCCCGATTCACGGTAACTTCAGTTCCGCTCAGGAAGCCGGTCGACGCTGTTTTGGTTTGGACATAGCGAAGACCCACGTCGCCACGAACCGGCATAGAGCCCATCATGAAATTGAAGTCCGCCTGAACGTAGCCGCCGACATCCTTCTCCGTCACGCCCCGGGTGTTGCCCTGGTTTTCAACCGGCGTGATGCTGAAGAGATTGATCAGCGCCGCCGCCGCATCAAAGTCTGCGGTCGTCCAGGAGGTGTCGACGCCGCTCGGAAGGTTGAAGCCCTGGCCGAAGCCTTCAAGCAGTCCGGCAAGCGCTGACGTTACTGGCTCAGGTCCAGAGAAGCCCGGAAGATCCTCAACGCTGCCTTCAGCGCGCGCCTCGAATGTTTCAAAGCCAAACTGCTTGTAGCTTCCGCCGGCTTTCAAGGTCAGGTTTTCCGAAAGATCAAATTCGAAATTGCCTTGAATGGTGTCGAACGTGTTGTCCGTACCCTGCGGACGGTTCCGGTACTGCGTGAACAGGAACTGCGTCGGGTCAGTAACGTCGAGCGACCCGAAGTCGATATCAGGCGTATTCAAGTTCTGACTGAAATCGTAGCTGTATCCGATCACCGGATTCGCGGCATCAAAGAAGATTGTCGCTTGCTGCGGGTTGCGGAATTCCGACCGGGAGATGCCGCCAAAGATATTGGCGCGGAAACGGTCACTGAACTCGTGCTCGATGTTGCCCGTAAACTGATAGAAGTCAGTTTCCAGAATGTCCTGGCGATGCTCGCTGCGAACCGGGATGATGCCGCTCGACATGTCAGGTTGAACGTCGGCCTGCAGATAGGTCAACACGCCGTCGCCGTTAACCGTGAAGTCCGTGACATCAAAGTTGTCGGTCTCGGAGCGAATAAACACTTCGAGGAATTCTTCACTACGGTTGCTGTTAAAGATCGAATACAGGCCGTCGAACGATACAGTTGTCCGTTCCGAAGGACGGAACTGCATAGAGCCCGTGAAGCCTATCCGCTCCTGGTCGTAGTCGAGACGGCCATAACGCGGAATGCGTGCGTAGTACGAATTCCTGAGCGTTTCGCAGTCCGTCGGCAACGGGCTGCCTGTACAAGGCACGCCGCCAACAGAGCGGAACGTGGCGAAGTCGTCAAAGCGGACCGTCGAGAAGCCTTCTTCCCGAATCTGGCGCTCTGAATAAGCGACCGACGCAAGTATGCCGAAAGTCTCGTCCGGGTTGGTGTAGGAGAGCAACCCGGCAAGGCGCGGTCCTACGTCTTCGGAGAGATCATTGTAGAAAGCCTGCCCCGAAACAGCGCCGGTGAAGCCCGGACCGTAGTCGAATGGCTGCGCAGTTCTGAGCTCGACATTGGCGCCGAGCGAGCCTTCCTCGATTTCCGCCGATTGCGATTTGCGGACCCGGAGTTCGTTGAACAGTTCAGATGCGAATGTGTTGAAGTCAAATGTACGGCTGCGGTTGGTGCCGCCCGATGCGTCGGAGCCGCCGCCTGTCGTCAGCGCTTCCATGCCGTTCACGCGAACGCGGGTGAAGTCGCCGCCAAGACCGCGCACTGTGATCTGACGTCCCTCGCCGGCTTGACGGTCAATGGCGACGCCAGGAATGCGCTGCAGCGACTCTGCAAGGTTCAGGTCCGGAAAGTCGGCTATGTCTTCAGCTTTTACGACATCGACGATTGATGTTTCGTCGCGCTTGGCGCTCAACGCAGCGCCGAGGCTGCCCCGGAAGCCGGTGACGACGATTGTGTCTTCTTCGCCATCTTGCGCAACCGCGACCGACGACACGTTCATCGACGCGGCAAGCGCCACTAAGGACACTCCGAAATAGGCGTAGTTCTTGGGCTTCAATTTGGTCATCGTTTCCCTCCATGGTCGCGCGCCCGCGCTGTTTTTATGCCGCGCTTTTCGCGCTAATTCTTATTTGACACCGGTGTCACCAATTCTGATACCGGTGTCATTGCCGAATGAGTATCGTATTTAGGCGCCGATGGCAAGGAGGCGAACGCCAAACCGCGCGCTGCTATCCTTCCCAAGTGGCGCAATTCACACACTGGGACCGGTCGCGCGCGCTGTATTGCCCGGATTTTTCGTTGTGCGACGCAGCAAAACCCGCCGTCTACGGACGACATTCATGCCTGAGCTTCAGTGAAAGTTCCTCCCCTTTGGCAAGACGCGAACATTGCGCGGGTGATGCGCTGGATCGGGCGGCGGCGGGATCATTTCCCTCGCCGGGGCAGCGGACAGTTCACTCATCAGGACCGCCGTCATATCGCTCAGGCGATGCGCGATCACATGAATAACCCCCTGCTCTTTCTGTAATACGCCCCGCACGGAAATCATCCGCGCGCCGATCACAGTGCGCCGAAAATTTTCGAACACTTTTGGCCAGACTATAATATTTGCAACGCCCGTTTCATCTTCGAGCGTCATGAAGATTACACCGCTCGCCGTACCCGGCCGCTGCCGCACCAGCACCAGTCCCGCAACCTCCACCATGCGTTCTGCAGGATGGTCGCGCAGCGCTGCGGCCGTTACCGCTCCACGCCGGGACAGCTTCCCGCGCAAAAACGAAACCGGATGCGCCTTTAGCGACAGACGCAACGCATCGTAATCGTCAACGACCTGCTCGCCAGGCGCCAGCGCCGGAAGATCCACCGCTTCTTCCGTATGAACAGGCGCACCGCGCTCTTCCTCAGGCGCTGCCGCCACTGCAAACAGCGGCAAATCCTCCACGGCGTTTGGTTTGTTAAATGTTCCGCTCAAGCCTTTGATCGCCCAGAGCGCGCGGCGGCGATCAAGAGCCATGGTTCCGAACGCATCGGCATGCGCGAGACGCTGTAGCGCGCCCATCTCGATACGCGTACGAAAATACAGATCGCGAATGCTGTCGAATCCGCTCCCACGCACTTCCATGATCTGATGTGCTGTTTCCTGCCGAAAACTACCGATCTGGCGAAAGCCAAGACGTAATGCGAATGGGAAAGCATTTGCCGACTCCTTTTTGCCGGCCGGTTCAAGCGTATGATCCCAGTCGCTTTTGTTGACATCGACGGGCCGAACTTCGCCGCCATGATCACGAAAATCGCGAACAATGGACGACGACGAATAAAAACCCATGGGCTGCGAATTCAAAAGCGCGCAGGCGAAAACATCCGGGTAATGACATTTAAGCCATGACGACGCGTAGGCCAGCAACGCAAAGCTTGCTGAATGGCTTTACGGAAATCCGTAATCGCTGAAGCCTTCGATCTGTTTGAAACAGCGCTCCGCAAAATCCTGTTGATACCCATTGGCGATCATGCCGGTGATGAACTTGTCGCGAAAATCGCCAATCTCCCCGGTTCGTCGAAACGTCGCCATGGCGCGGCGCAAGCGGTCTGCTTCAGCCGGCGTGAAGCCGGCGCCGACAATGGCGATCTTCATCGCCTGCTCCTGAAACAGCGGCACGCCATAGGTTTTCTCCAGCACTTGCCGCAGCGCTTCGGACGGATACTCAACCCGCTCCCTGCCCTGACGGCGGCGCAAGTAAGGGTGCACCATATCGCCCTGTATGGGCCCCGGCCGGACAATCGCGATTTCGATAACGAGGTCGTAGAAATTTTCAGGGCGCAGCCGTGGCAACATCGACATTTGCGCCCGGCTTTCGATCTGGAAAACGCCCACCGTGTCGGCGCGCTGGATCATCTCATATGTCGGGCGATCATCACGCGGCACGCTGGCGAGGCCCATGTCGACGCCATAGTGATCACTCAACAGCTCGAAAGACTTCTGCAGACAGGTCAGCATGCCGAGCGACAACACATCGACCTTCAAAATTTTCAGCGCATCGAGGTCGGCCTTGTCCCATTCGACCATGGTGCGATCCGCCATGGCGGCGTTGGCGATAGGAACCACTTCATCGAGATCGCCGCGCGTGATGACGAAACCGCCCACATGCTGCGACAGATGCCGAGGAAAACCGATAATCTGGCCCGTGAGGATGAGCGTCTGGGCGAGCCTCGGGTCATCAGGATCGAGCCCTGCTTCGCGAACCCGCTGCGCTTTCAGCGTGCTCGACGAGAAACCCCATTTCATGCCGGCGAGCGCACCGACCACATCCGGCGAAAGTCCCATCGCCTTGCCGACTTCGCGCAATGCGCTGCGCGCGCGATAGCTGATCACCGTCGCCGTCAGACCGGCGCGATGGCGGCCGTATTTCCGGTAAATATACTGGATGACTTCCTCGCGGCGCTCATGCTCGAAATCCACATCGATGTCGGGCGGCTCGTTGCGCTCATTGGAAATAAAGCGCTCAAACAACAGATCGACTTCGGTGGGATTCACCGCCGTCACGCCAAGACAGTAACAGACAACGGAGTTCGCGGCGGAACCGCGCCCCTGACACAGGACTGGCGGCGTCTGTGCGCGCGCAAAGCGAACGATATCGTGAACCGTCAGGAAATACGGCGCGTAGTTAAGCTCGTCGATCAGGCGCAACTCATACTCAATCCGCTCGCGCAGCTGATCACTGACGCCTTCGGGAAAGCGCTCCCGTGCGCCGAGCCATGTCAGCCGCAACAACTCTTC
>CAZAOB010000021.1:13028-47625 GCA_964486635.1 uncultured Caulobacterales bacterium
CGTCGCGCTCTCGCCGCTCGGTTCATCCGGATAGTCATAGGAAAGATCGCTCAGCGAAAATTCGCATTCACCCGCAATCTCGCAGCTTCGCGCCACAGCATCTTCATAGCCTGCAAACAGACGGAGCATTTCACCGGGCGGCTTCAAATGACGTTCTGCATTCTGCTGCAGCCGAAAGCCTGCCTCATCGATGGTGCAGTGTTCGCGGATGCATGTAAGCACATCCTGCAAAGGGCGGCGTTCCGGCGTGTGGTAAAGAACATCGTTGGTCGCGACCAACGGCGTCTTCGCCGCGTCAGCAAGCGCTGCGAGTTGCATGAAACGGGCGCGATCATTACCCCGGTAATAAGGCGCAGCGGCGAGACAGGTTGCGCCTGCAAACATTGACGACAGCCTTGTGAGCTGGCCTTCAAACTCCGCATCGACGACGAACGGCGCCATGGCGACGAGACGCTGCCCGGCGCCCAGCATCGGAAAATCATCCCAATAGAGGTGGCATTCGCCTTTTGGCGCTCGGCGATTCCCGGCTGTCAGCAACTTTGTCAGCCGGCCATAAGCGCTGCGATCGGTTGGAAAGCACAACGCCTCAAATCCATCCACCAGAACGAGCCTGACGCCGACAACCAGCCGAAGACCCGTTTCCTTCGCCGCCACATGCGCACGCACAGCGCCGGCGAGCGAATTGCGGTCGGCGACAGCGACAGCCGCAAGCCCGAGCCGCGTGGCGGCTTCGACCATTTCATGCGGATGCGATGCGCCGCGCAGAAAACTGAAATTCGTTGTCACCGCCAGTTCTGCATAAGCGGGCGTCATGTGAACACGCCATGAATGAACCATCGCGGCGCATCATCTTTGCGCTCATGCAAGCCATCGCGATAAAGCCAGAAACGCTGGCCGGTTTCATCTTCTACGCGATAGTAATCGCGCGTCTGCCGGCTTTCGCCTCTGGTCTTGCGCCACCATTCCGGCGCAATCCGTTCCGGCCCGTCGGCTCTGGTGACGCGATGGGACTTGCGCCGCCACTCAAACCGGATCGGCGGACCGTCGGGCGCCTCTGACAATGTCGTGACCGGTTCCGGCGCGACGAACATCAGCACCGGGCGCGCAACCTGATCGCCTCCATGCAGGGCGCGGCCATGCGCCAGCCAGTCATGGCTGGCGGCGCCGTGCAAAGCGCTTGCAACGCGGACCGAGCGTTCGGGAACATAGCTTTCACGCGGACAAAACCGCGAAACATTGCCGGCGCCGAACCGGTTCGCCAGCCGGTCGAGGAGCCGCTCGAGGTCATCGGGGCTTTCCTGCCGAATGCCCGGCGCTTTCAGATCCTCCTGATGCGGATCATAATCCTCAACGCTGAAGGCGCTGAGACTCGCCGTTTCAAATCCAAACCCCGCATCCGCTTTGACGGCGCCAAGCCGCTCGCACAACAACCGCGCCAGATGAGCGCCGTCGCGGCTCAGGGAGAGCGCGCTTGTCTGCACGCTGAGCGCCTGCGACCATCCGTCGACACGAAACAAAGACAGCGTCACCTTGCGTGCGCCCTTCCCGGCTTTGGTCAAGGCGCCGGCAAGGTCTTCGGAAAGGCGGCCAATGGAGCGCTCAATCGCCGGAAGCGTGATCAATGGTTCAACGAAGCGCAATTGCGCACGGTATGCCGCCGGCGGCGACAGGGGTGAAAAACTCTCCGCCGCCTTGCCGAACGCCTGATCGAGCCGCTCCACAAGAGGCGAGCCAAACCGTGCGACCAGCGGCGCGCGCGGCTTGCCCAGAAGATCGCGAATTTGTCTGAGCCCAAGCCGCTCCAGCAACGCAACGATAGATGCATCAACGCGCAAAGCCTCGACTGGCAAGGGCGCCAATTGATCATGCAGCGTCTCCCCCGTAACGAGCGTCAGGCGTTGCGGACCAAAACGCGCCGCCGCCCACGACGCGCCAATGGTCGGCGCCGACGCGAGCCGCGCGGTTAATCCAAACCCGGTCAGGCGCCGGTCCATGTCTTTGAGCAACGCCGCCTCGCCGCCAAACAGATGCGCGCAGCCGGTGATGTCGAGCGCGAGACCGTCCGGCGCATCAACGCGCACATAGGGGCTGAAATGCTGGTGCCATAAGGCAAGGCGGATGAGCGCAGCGCTGTCTGCTTGCGGATCGGCGGGCGCAACAAGGAGAGATGGATACATGGCGCACGCATCGGCGAGCGGCATGCCGGCATGAACGCCAACCTTTTCCGCCGCAGCATTCACCGCCGTTAAGCGCTGGCCCTGCTGAGCGATGGCCGACAGAGCCATCGGCGACTGGGCCTTAGGCAACTGGGCCTTAGGCAACTGGGCCTTAGGCAACGAGGCCACAGGCGCGTCGTTACGAGGCGGCCGCCCATTCCGGTCCTGCATTGGCAGGGGTGAACGCCGGCAGGATCGCCGGCGCTCGATCGGCCATCGCGGCAGCCAAACGGAAATAAAACGTTTCATCGTCCCACCGAACGCGCCAGCCCCCCAAGGCTCCTGTCTTCGGCGCGCTTCCTTTAATCTTCGTCAGGCGCACTTGCCATTGCGGAGCCCCCAGCCCCGGCAAGTGCGCGCCTCTTCTGTGTTGCGCCGCGCTGGGCGCGGCGGCGATCGACCAGCGCGTTTGCGCCGCAGTAGTGACAGCGTTGTCACGGCCGCTGCGCAACAAAAGCGCGGTCACGCCGCTTTCCACCGCGCGCATGACGAGACGCCGGCTCGCGGTAAAATCATAAAGACGGTCATTTTCCGGAAGGATCCCGACCACCGCCGCCAAGGCGTTGTTCTCCAGCCCTTCTTCCAGCGCCCACAAAACATTCTTACTGTTCGGCGCGCGGACGGCGATCAGCCGGTCCGGATCGCAACCAAACGCCACAAGTCCCGGCGGATAAAACATGCCTTCCCGGGCCAGATGATAATCCGGGGCCGCCAGCAACACGAAACCCGTATGTATACGGAGTATATTTCCCAGGACGCCCAGACTGAACCCGGCAAGCGCCGCAAGATCGCCCTGGGAAAACGGGGCCAATTCATGCAGCGCGCCGGTCGCCAGCCCGCCGCCAGGCAGCGCATCGTCAATCGCCGCCTCGCCCAAAGAGACTGACGGCCAGCGATGCGGCGCCGCGCCTCCCCCGGCGGCAAAGCGCCGGCGCAGCCCCGCCAAATCCGCTTTCGCCGGTCGGGCGCCAAAAGACGGGGCGCGGACAGTTTTAAAGGGATGAGCGGGAGCGTATGACATGCCCCATTCAACGGAACAAAACAAGAACAGTCAAGGCAAAAACGAATCACCTTGAAATCGTGCTAACTTGTTGAAAAGATTGGTAGCGGGAGGCAGATTTGAACTGCCGACCTCAGGGTTATGAATCCTGCGCTCTCACCAACTGAGCTACCCCGCCCCAAAGGCGTCGGGAAAGAGCGGCAAAGGCGGCTCCGGCCCGGGAGCCGTGGTCTATAGCCGGGGCCGAACAGGGGAGCAAGGCCAATTCTCGCCCATTTTTCGGCGCGTCAAACCGGCTCATGACTCCGCCGCTGCAACCAGCGCCGCTGCGTGATCGGCCACCGCGAGACAAGTGGTCAGCCCGGGCGATTCAATGCCGTAAAGTCCGAGATATCCGGAAACGCCGTGAATATCCTTGGTGGAGAACAGAAAGTCGCCCTCCTCTCCCGGCCCCTTCAGCTTTGGACGTATGCCCGCATAGCCGGGTTGCAGTTTCGCCGCATCGATATCGGGCCAGAACCGGCGCGCAGCGGCGGCAAACGCATCGCGCCGCGTCTCGTCAACGGAATAGTCCGTATTCGTATCAATGAACGAGATATCCGGGCCGAGCTTGCCCTGCCCGCCGAGATCGCGGGTGTAGTGAACGCCCTGACTGTCGGGCGACGGCAGCGGATAAATCAGCCGCTGGAACGGCGCCTTGCCTGTATAAGTGAAATACTGGCCCTTGCCGTATTTGAGATGCGGGATCGTTTCATCGGGAATGCCGGCGATCATGCGCGCCACACGATCGGACCAGAGTCCGGCGCAGTTCACCACGGTCTTCGCCTTGAGGGTGATCGGGTCGGCGCCGCCAATGTCGAGTTCAATACCGTCCGCAAAAACATGACCCGACAGAACCGGCGAGGCCAGCGCGAGGACGCCGCCATGATTTTCAATTTCACCCACCAGCGCCAGCATCAATCCGTGACTGTCGACGATCCCAGATGACGGCGAGACAATCGCCCCGTCACAGCGAATGCCCGGCTCCATCGCACGCGCCGCAGCGGCGCCAACGATGACAAGATCATTGACGCCGTTTTTCTCCGCGTTTGATTTCAGCGCATGCAAGCCAGCGACTTCGCTGTCACCGATAGCGACCAGCAATTTCCCGCAGCGAGCGTGACTGACATTGTGTTCCTTGCAAAATGCGTAAAGCGCGTCACGCCCCTTCACGGCGAGCGATGCGCGCACGCCGCCGGGCTTGTATTGAATGCCGGCGTGAATGACTTCGGAGTTTCGCGCCGAGGTCTCCTCGCCAAACGCCTCGTTCTTTTCAACGACAATCACGTCACGGCCAGCCTTCGCAAGCGCCCGCGCTACCGCGAGACCGATAACGCCCGCACCGATGACGACGACATCAACGCGTTCAGTCACTATGTGAAAACCGCATGCGGAGCACTACCTCGCCGAGAGGATTGGCTGTGGAGCGACTGATTTCGCTGAACCCGTGTATTTCATAGAAGGCGCGGACGGCGCCGGCCTTTTCAAAGACATCGACTTCGAGCGTCTCGTGTATCGCTTTGGGTATACCCAGCAACGCGCGCCCCACGCCTCGCTTGTGAAATGCGGGATCGACATACATCGCGCCCACGACATTGCCGAGCATCGAGATGAAGCCGGCAAGCTTGCCGTCAATCAAGGCCAGGTCGGTGACGGTGTCGGGAAGATGTTTTTGCGCGATGGAAATGCGTTGTTCGGCGATGGTCGCATCGGACATAAAGGGATGCGCCAGTCGCGACGCCGCTTCCCAGGCGTCGAGAAACGCATCCAGGTCGTCAGGATGAAACGGCCTGAGCTCGATTGCAGTATGCGGGTTATCTAGTCCGTCGTGGCGACCCATGTGGGATCGTCCTGCACTTCGCGCTCCCATTTCAGGAACTCGTAATAGCCGCAGCGCTTTTGCGTCGGAAACTCGCGGCAGATCTTCATGCGGCCTTCATAGATCGTGCAATTGCGGGTTTTCTGATCGAGGAACATACAGGCGGTGATGAAATGCTCATCGTCGGAATGGCGGATGACCCGCGGATTTTCCTTGTCGCCTTTTTTGGTGAATTTTTTCTCGGCCTTCTCAACGCTGATGCCGTGAAACTTGGCGAGACGCTTCAGGTCCGTCTTGTTCACCGGAATGTGGGTGTAGGTGCAGCAGTACGCTGTACATTTCACACAATCGTAGAGTTTCTTGGTCATATCGCCCGCCCACGCAGCCTTACACGTCCATCCGGTAGTGAACGAAGTCGCTTAAGGTTGCAACCTTATCATAAAGTTTACGCGCGGTTTCATTGCCTTTGTCGGTGTGCCAGTAGACGCGCGATAAACATCTGTTTTTGGCTTCTTCATGGACCGCCTTGATCAGCGCACGCCCTGCGCCGCCGCCGCGCGCTTCAGCGTCGACATAAAGGTCTTCAAGATAGCAATATCCTGTCTGCGACCACGTCGATGGATGCGGAAGACCATGAACGAAGCCGACGGGTTTGCCGTCCTGTTCGGCGATGAACCCGAAATAAGGTTCGCCCTTCATCAAACTTGCGAACAATTTATCCGCATGTGCTTGCGGCAGTTCAACTTTGTAGAAGTCGAGATAGGCCGCCCACATGCGACGCCATTGCGCTTCGTCGCCCTTGTTGATCGGCCGAACTGTCGCGACGGCGTTCATTCTCGTTTTTCTCCCGTAATTTCAACGCCCTTCGCCGTAATCACGAAGTTCATCAAATCCTCTCCGAGCACCAGAGGTCCATCATACGATGTTCGGGTCATGGGAATCAGCCGGTCAGCAGCTAGCCCGCCCGCAAGAACGATATGCGAATAGACAGCAAGCTTGGGCGTCGCCGCAGCGAAAATAAGACCCGCCTCTTGGGCGGACGTATGGTGCGCCAACCGCGGCAGATCGGGATTGGCTTTCCTGAATTCAGGCGGCGCATCAGCGACTTCATGAATGAGCAGATCGACGCCGCGAGATCTTTCAACCAGCATCGTTGAGGGCCGGGTATCGCCCGAAAGCACCACCGACAAATCCGTGTGATCTACGCGATATCCAAAAGCCGGCTCCACAGGCTGATGATCAACTGCAAACGCCGAGACCCGTGTCTCGCCACGGCGCCATACAAAATCAGGTTCAATTTCAACGACTTTGACCATCACCCCTTGGCGGTCAAGTTTTGCCTCGCTGGTGCGGATGGCGATGTCAAAAGCGAAAGCATCGCGCAATGCCGTGATCATCGCTTCAGTCCCTTCCGGGCCGATGATCGTAAGCGGCGTATCCCGGCGATTTATCACCCACCCAGTCATCAACAGATCAGCGAGTCCGACAATGTGATCGGAATGAAGATGGGTGAGGAAAATAGCGTCAATCTCGGAAGTGGAAACGCCAAGGCCATAAAGTCGTTGCATCACGCCTCGCCCGGCGTCGAACAGGACGGTCGCATCCAGGGTTTGCACAAGACTCGAAGGACCGAAGCGATCCATTCGAGGCGTCGGATCACCCGTGCCTAATAGCGTGACGTTGATTTCGGGTTCGGCTGCGCAAGCGAACGGTGCGGCAAACCCAAACAGCGCGATCAAAAGCGCCTTCACCCATGCCGTCTTCATGCCGCCACATCCGTTGCGTCAATGGTCGCGGCGATCCAGCCGCCGCCGAGAACACGGCTGTTTTCCGCGTCCGGCGAATAAAAGACGCAAGCCTGCCCAGGGGCGACGCCTTCTTCCGGCTCGGCGAGATCCACCGCCCATCCCGTCGGACCGGCGCCGTCCCAGACAAGGCGTGCGGGCGCCGGCGGCCGCGTCGAGCGGACTTTGACGGCGATCTCTGCGCCCGCGCGCGCCGCCGTCTCGCCTTCACCGTCCCCCAGCCACGTGACATCTTTCAAGTGAATGCGCGACACCATCAGCGCTTCGCGCGGGCCGACAATCACTTGCCGTTTGTCTGCGTCGAGGCGCACCACATACAGCGGATCGCCCGCCGCGACGCCAAGGCCACGGCGTTGGCCGACGGTGTAGTGAATGACGCCTGCATGACGCGCAAGCACGGTCCCGTCCACGTGAACGATCTCGCCCGGCTCAGAGGCGCCGGGGCGCAGGCGTTCGACGACGGAAGCGTATTTGCCCTCCGGCACGAAACAGATGTCCTGACTGTCCGGTTTGTCGGCGACCACCAGCCCGAGTTCGCTCGCAATTCGGCGCACTTCCGATTTCGGCATCTCGCCCAGGGGGCAACGCAGAAAGTCGAGCTGTTCTTTCGTGGTCGAGAACAGGAAATAACTCTGGTCTTTCGACGCATCGAAAGCGCGGCGCAGCTCCGGCCCGTTCGGCCCTTCGACACGGCGGATGTAATGGCCGGTCACCATGGCTTCGCCGCCGAGATCGCGCGCGGTCTCCATCAGGTCTTTGAATTTCACCCGTTCGTTACAGCGGACGCAGGGGATCGGCGTCGCCCCCGCAAGGTAAGTGTCGGCGAAATCTTCCATCACCGCTTCGGAGAACCGGTTCTCATAATCGAGGACATAGTGAGGAAAGCCCATGGCCTCGGCGACCCGGCGCGCATCGGCGATGTCCTGACCGGCGCAGCAGGCGCCTTTTTTCTGGATCGCGACGCCATGATCGTAGAGCTGCAGGGTGACGCCAACGACGTCATAGCCGGACAGCTTGGCGAGCGCCGCTGTCACCGAGGAATCGACGCCGCCCGACATGGCGACCACCACGCGCGCCCCGGCCGGCACGCCGAGGTCGATCCGCGGCGCGTCAATCGTCGATATGTCGTTCAAAAGGCTCATTTCGCGCCGGAACATAGGATCGCCGCCCCAGAAATGCGAGTCCCGCCGGAGCAAGGCGATTTCCGCTTCGGCAGGCGCATTTTTAGGAAGTTCAGGCCGCCCGCTTGAGCTTCAGCACGGTCCACGCATCGTCGAGGGCCTTCAACAGCACCGCCATGTGATCGTCCGTATGCAGCGGCGTCGGCGTCAGGCGCAAACGCTCCGTGCCTTTTGGCACGGTCGGATAGTTGATCGGCTGGACGTAGATATTGTGCTCTTCCAGCAGGTAATCGGTCACGCGCTTGCACTGCACCGGATCGCCCACCTTGATCGGCACGATATGGCTGACAGATTCCATGACCGGCAGGCCTTCATCGGCGAGGAGCTGCTTCAGGCGCGCCGCGCGTTCCTGATGCTGTTCGCGCAGATGATTTGAAACTTTCAACGTCTCCACCGAAGCCAGCGCGCCTGCAACCAGCACCGGCGACAGAGCCGTCGTAAAGATGAACCCGGACGCATAAGAACGAATGGCGTCAACAATGTCGGAGCTTGACGCAATGTAACCGCCCATGACGCCGAACGCCTTGCCGAGCGTGCCTTCAATAATGTCGATGCGATGGGCGACATGATCGCGTTCGGAAACGCCGCCGCCGCGCGGACCGTAAAGGCCGACCGCATGGACTTCGTCGAGATAGGTGAAAGCGTTGTAGCGTTCTGCGAGGTCGCAGATTTCCTTGAGCGGCGCGATATCGCCATCCATTGAATACACGGATTCAAACGCGATGACTTTCGGGCGTTCCAGCGGCAGTTCGCTGAGCAATTCTTCAAGATGTTCAAGATCGTTGTGACGCCAAATGCGTTTGATGGAGCGGCCGCCCCTGATGCCTTCGATCATCGACGCATGATTGAGTTCGTCGGAGAGGATCACGCAGTCGGGAAGAATGCGCGAAATCGTCGACAGCGTCGCTTCGTTGGAAACGTAACCGGACGTGAACAGCAGCGCGGCGTCCTTGCCATGCAGGTCGGCGAGCGCGCGTTCAAGTTTCACATGGTAATGCGTCGTGCCCGCGATGTTACGCGTGCCGCCTGCGCCCGCGCCGACCTTGTTCAGCGCTTCTTCCATGGCGCCGACAACGGCCGGATGCTGGCCCATGCCGAGATAATCATTGGAACACCAAACGGTGATCTCGCGCGGTTCGCGGCCAGTCTCGTTGTGACCGCCATAATAGGTGGCTGTAGGGAATCGGCCGCGCGCGCGCTCAAGGTCTGCAAAAACCCTGTAACGCCCCTCTGCCCGAACTGCGTCCACCGCCGACCGGAATGCCTTGTTGTAATCGACCATCGCACTCGTTGTGGGCCTTTTCGGCCCCCCGCTTGTTCTCAACAACGACACATAATCGCGTCGCAGCGCGAAAGGCCAGAGCCAAGCCGCGAGAAAGCGCTGGACCGATGGCCGCATACCGCAAAACGGGGCGAAAAAGAAAACGCGCCTCCCGAAAGAAGCGCGTTTTACGCACCAAATTGAGAATGGTTCTCAATTAAAACTGAATCATCACAGACGGTAGCGCACCTGATCCGCCCAGAAACGCTCCAGGCGCTGCAGCGTCTTGTTGGTGTCTTCAATCAGCTGATTGTTGACGCCGCCGACCTGCTCCACCGAAACAAGCTGCCGCTCGAACAGCGCGGTGATCGCGTCGCGCACTTCAAGGCCGGATTCGGTGAGGGACACGCGCTTGGAGCGGCGATCCGTATTCGAACGCTCGTCCTTGATGTAGCCCTTCTCGACCAGTTGCTTGAGATTGTAGGAAACGTTGGAGCCGAGATAGTGGCCGCGCGAGCGCAGTTCGCCCGGGGTCAGCTCAGCATCGCCGATATTGTAGAGCAGCAGCGCCTGGACGGAGTTGATCTCCGTCTGGCCGAGACGCTCAAGTTCATCCTTGATCACGTCGAGAAGCTGACGGTGCAGCCGTTCAACGAGATGCAACAGCTGAAGATAGCCGGATTCCAGCGCTTCCGGATCCTTGCTCACCTTGCTGGCGCTCTCGCCAATCACTTCTCGAATAGCCCCGTTTACCGACATCTTGCACACTCACTCAACCAAACCTGAGGCCCCGGTATACGAAGGAGGTCTAAAAGCGCCGTTAAGCCGGACCGTTCAATTTGAAATCAAATTCTAATCAAGCCCCTGTTAGGCTAGGCTTCGCGCGCATCAGAGAATAATAACGGAATATGAACAAACGCCCCTCTCCCGGTCCCTTGGGACAATTTCCGGCGCTGCGCCTGCGCCGTCCGCGTATGGCTGACTGGTCGCGCCGCCTGCATGGCGAGACGCGCCTTTCCGCCGATGATTTGATCTGGGCGATTGTCTTAAAAGATGGAAAGGGCGTGCGAGAACCCGTCGCCTCTATGCCGGGTGTTTTTCGTCTGTCCCCGGATGAGGCGGTCGGCGCAGCCCAAGAAGCGAAATCGCTCGGCATTCCGGCGCTGGCGCTGTTTCCCTATACGGACGCCGAAGGCCGCACGCCGCAGGGCGAGGAAGCGGTCAATCCGGACAATCTGATGTGCCGCACGGCGCGGGCGATCAAGGCGGAAGTTCCCGACATTGGGTTGATGGCCGATGTCGCCCTCGATCCTTACACCGATCATGGCCATGACGGGCTCATGCGCGGCGGTGAAATCCTCAACGATGAAACCGTCGAGATACTGGTGCAACAGTCGGTGGTTCAGGCGCGCGCCGGTTTCGACATTATTGCGCCGTCGGACATGATGGACGGGCGTGTTGGCGCTATTCGCTCAGGCCTCGACGCCGCCGGATTCCAGCATGTGATGATCATGGCCTATGCGGCGAAATATGCGTCGGCCTTTTACGGCCCCTATCGCGACGCCATAGGCTCTTCGGGCGTTCTGAAAGGCGACAAGCGCACCTATCAGATGAATCCGGCGAACAGCGACGAAGCGATGCGCGAAGTCGCGCTCGATCTCGCCGAAGGCGCGGACTCGGTGATGGTCAAACCAGGCCTGCCCTATCTCGATATTGTCGCGCGGGTAAAAGCCGAGTTCGGCGCGCCGACCTTCGTGTTTCAGGTCTCCGGCGAATATGCGCAGATCAAGGCCGCCGCTCAGAATGGCTGGATCGACGGCGACAAGGCGATGATGGAGTCATTGCTCGCCTTCAAACGCGCCGGCGCGGATGGGATTATTACTTATTTCGCGGCGGATGCGGCGCGGAAGTTGGCCCAGTAGTTGTTTATTAATTTCCGCTTCAGCCCGAGAATGGAAGCGGAATGTCATGCTCTAAGAGTACCGCTTTGTAATGGGTAAGGTACGACTGCAATTTATTCCTTAGCAAATTTGCTTCCTCATAATAATCGGAACCACGACCTAAGAGGTCGCACAACTCATCAGCATCTCCACAAAGAGATGAGAGACTATCACCTTGAATTAACACGCCTGGAAAACGCCGGTCAGGGTGCCGCATAATCGCTGCATTAGTTTGATCCGATAATATTTCGAGTTCCGCTTTCCGCATGACTTCATCCTTTCACCGTCCGCCATAGCCGCCGCGGGGGCGCAGCGCGCTGCGCAGCACGCCGTAGACCGGCAGGAACGCCACCGCGACCAGCATCTTGATGGCGAAGTCGCCGACCATCCAGTTGATCCATGGCGCGCCGGTGCCTGCGTAAACGCCGGGAAAATAAATCAGCACAAAGACCAAATAGCCGCCGAGTGCGCCATAAAGCGGCGCCCGCCACCAGCGCTCGCCGCCGCGCGAAATGTCATAGGCGCTCGCCGCCACATATTGCGCGGCCATGGCGCTGGCGGTGAAGATCATTGTGAAGCGGACACCGGGAAGATCGCCTTCCTCCAGCGACGGCGCGAGGATTGAAAGTTCTGCAAACACCGCTGCGGCCACAAGCCCCCAGGAGGCGGTGACGGCGCGCGAGGCTTCCTCGCCGCCATATTTTCGCGACATGAGCATCACAAGAAGCGGCGCCAGCCCCATGATGAAGCCGCCGCGGGTCAACCAGTTTGACGGGCGTGACGCCACCGCGTCGCCGGCGAACCATTCAAAACCATGGAAAGGGATGTCGATCGTCAGGATGGCCGCGAGCAGCACCGGCGTCAGCATCATTGCGAGCATCGCAAGTCGTGCAAGCGCGGTGAAAAACGCGCCTGACGTGCGCGCCAGACGTTGCACAGCGGTTTCGCGAGGCGTGTGTTTTTCGACTACTGCTTCCATCAACTCCTCGGCCATTCGCCGAGCGAGCGGGTCGCGCGGCGCTTAGGAAGCTTTCGCCAGTTTGCGCTTCACTTTCAAGGCGCTTGTCGACAATTGCGCGTCGTCAGCCTTGGCAAGGAAAACGTCAAGACCGCCAACGTGATCGACCGTGCGCAGGGCGGAAGCCGCGATACGGAACTTGAAGCCCTGGCCAAGCTTGTCCGAATGCAAGGTCACATTGCACAGATTCGGCAGGAACCGCCGCTTGGTCTTGTTGTTCGCGTGAGAGACATTGTGCCCAGTCATCGGACCAATACCTGTCAATTCACACCGCCGCGCCATGGGTCTAGCCTTGCTTTTATGGGGCCCCGCGCCAATATCCGGCTGCGTCCGCCCGTTCCGAGAAACCTTGAAATTGAGCCGCGCTCCTTAACTGAGGCCCGAAGGGGCGTCAAGCGCTTGCCCGGCTGATTTTAGCCATTAAGCACGACTCCCCTATAATAAGTCCCGCAATCGCCAAAAGCCGCAATCCCCGTGCCCTCCTCCTCCTCCTTTGACGTCTACAGCCCTTCCGGCGGGGGGCGGCTTTGCGCCGTCCTGGGCCCGACCAACACGGGCAAGACCCACTACGCCCTGGAGCGGATGCTGGCCCATAAATCCGGGATGATCGGCCTGCCGCTGCGCCTGCTGGCCCGGGAAATCTACGATCGGATCATCGCCGTGCGCGACCCGCGCGAGGTGGCCCTTGTGACCGGCGAGGAGAAGATCATCCCGCCCAACCCCCGCTACTGGGTGGCGACCGTCGAGGCCATGCCGCTGGAGCGCCCCGTCGAGTTTCTCGCCATCGACGAGATCCAGCTCGCCGCCGACCCGGAACGCGGGCGGATCTTCACTTCGCGCCTGCTCCATGCGCGCGGGCGGAGCGAGACCCTGCTGCTCGGCTCTCACACCATGAAGCCGATCCTGCAGCGGCTTTTTTCCAATATCGAATTCATCGCCCGCGAGCGCTTTTCAAAACTCACCTATTCGGGCCCGAAGAAAGCAACGCGCCTGCCGCGCCGCTCCGCCATCGTCGCCTTTTCCGCTGACACTGTTTACGCGCTTGCAGAACTTATTCGCCGCCAGCGCGGCGGCGCGGCGGTGGTGCTCGGCGCGCTCTCTCCGCGCACCCGCAACGCACAAGCCGAGCTCTATCAGTCGGGCGAAGTCGATTTCCTCATCGCCACCGACGCCATCGGCATGGGCCTAAATATGGACATCGATCATGTGGGATTTGCCGCGTCTCGTAAATTCGATGGCCGCCGCCCACGCAACCTGACGCCGTCCGAGATCGCGCAAATCGCCGGCCGCGCCGGCCGACATATTCGCGACGGCACATTTGGCGTCACCGCGGATTGCCCGGCATTTGAAGAAGATCTCGTCACGGCAATCGAAGAGCACCAGTTCGATCCCGTGACGTCTTTGTTGTGGCGCTCGGAAGTCATCGATTTGTCTTCCCTGCCCTCCCTGTTCAAGCCCCTCGACAAGCAGCCGCCGCACGCCCTGTTTGCACGCTCTCGCCGCGAGGATGATGAGGACGCGCTGCAGCGGCTCGCCTCGCGTGACGATATTCGCGATATGGCGAAAGGCGGCGCGGCGCTCGCCACCTTGTGGGAAATTTGCCAGATCCCGGACTTTCGCAAGACTGGCGGTGATCAGCACGCGCGTCTGCTTGGTGAAATTTTTGAACTGTTGATGAACGATGGCCGCATTAACGATGATTGGCTGACGCCGCGCGTGGAGCGGCTGGATCGAACGGATGGCGATATTGATGCATTGTCGGCGCGCATCGCTCATATCCGGACCTGGACATATCTTTCTCACCGCGGCGCCTGGCTTGATCGCGCGCCTTATTGGCAAGAGCGCGCCCGCGCGATAGAAGACAAGCTCTCGGATGCGCTGCACGAAAAACTGACGCAAAGATTCGTCGACCGGCGCACGGCTGCTTTGTTAAAGCGTCTAAAAGATGATGAGCCCCTGCTTGCGGGCGTTACCGACGACGGAGAAGTGATTGTGGAAGGCCAATTTGTCGGCCGGCTCTTAGGGTTTGAGTTTATCGTCGATCCGCGTGCGAGCGGCGCTGAAGCGAAGTCCCTGCGCGCCGCTGGTGAAAAAGCATTGCGCCCTGTGCTTGCCGCGAGAGCCGCTGCGCTCGCAAACGCCGAAGCCGGAGAGCTACGCCTTGAAGATGACGGCTCCGTCTGGTGGCGCTCTGCGCCTGTCGGGCAGTTGCAAAAAGGTCCGGCGCCGCTGCGTCCATCGCTCGCCATTTCGGGCCTTGCTGACGTCACGCCGAATTTGCGCGGCCGCGTTGAAGACAGATTGAAGGATTTCGTTGCAGCGAAAATCGAGGGGCTGCTGGGTCCGCTGGTCGCTCTGCAGGCCGCCGCCAACACAGAATCCGATGACGGTCTTAAAGGAATCACAAAAGGCGTCGCCTATCGGCTCGTCGAGAATTTCGGCGCCACATCGCGCACACAGTTCGGCGACGAGCTTAAGCAAATCGATCAGGAAGAGCGCTCGAAGCTCAGAAAACTTGGCGTACGCTTCGGCGAATTCACGCTGTTCATGCCGGCGTTGCTGAAGCCGGCGCCGGCATCCTTGCTGACTTTGCTTTGGGCGCTATGGACAGATCGCAAAGTGGGCGACGTTCCGCCACCGGTCGCCGGCCGCGTTTCCATTGAAATGAGCGAGTCGCTGCCGCACGCCTACTTCTATGCTTGCGGCTACCGGCCGTCGGGTTCGCGCGCTGTTCGCATCGACATGCTGGAACGTTTGGCGGGACTCATTCGCACCGCGCGCAACGAAGGCAATCCGCGCGAAGGCTTTGCCGCCAGCGCGCAAATGATGTCGCTTGTGGGATGCTCCGGCGAGGATTTCGAAGCTATTTTGAGATCGCTCGGCTTCCGCAAGAACGTCGTGAAGCGCAAGGCCGTTACGGAAGCGCCAGCCTCCGAAACACAGGCATCGGCTTCCGCAGAAGCGACGCCGGACACAGCCGCCGCGCCGGCGTCAGGAGACACGCCGCCTGCGACCGACGCATCTTTGTCTGATGCGGAGCAAGAGAAGACATCTACGCCGCTGCCCGCAGATCCCGCATCGGCTGATGCGGCGCCTGCGCAAGTTGACGCGACACCTGCGGCTGAAGTTGACGCATTGCCGGAGGCCGCTGAAGGAATCGAAGTCACTTTGTGGCGCCCGGCGCCGCGCCGGCCAAGACCGGCCGCCCGGCCGAACCGGCAGCAAGGCGCGCGCAATCAGGACCAGAATGCGAAAGGCGCGCAAGGCGCCGACGACAAAAACAATCGCCGCAACAAGCGGAGCGGCGACCGCAATCAGGACAGGCGCGGAAAACAACCTCGCGGCAAGGATAGCCGGGGCCGGGACCGCAATAGCGGCAAGGGGCAGACTTATACAGCAGCGCCCCGGCGAGAGAAAAAGGCTGATCCGAATTCGCCATTTGCGGTGCTTGCCGGGCTGAAAGCAGAATTGTCCAACGGCAAGGCAAAGGCGGCGGCCGCAACCAGCCCTGAACATGAAAGCCAGCGGCTCGATAAGTGGCTTTGGCAGGCGCGCTTTTTCAAAACGCGCACGCTCGCGTCCAAATTCATCAGCGACGGCAATGTGCGCATCACACGCGGCGAAAACACCGTGCGCGCCGACAAGCCAAGCGCCATGATCCGTCCTGGAGAAACACTCGTCTTTACACGGAATGAACGGCTTCGCATCATACGCATTATCGCCTGCTCGGAACGGCGCGGGCCGGCCAGTGAGGCGCAGACACTGTATGAAGATTTATCTCCCGCTCCGGCGCCCAAAGCGGAAATGGAGGCCCTCCCCTTCGCCAGAGACAAGGGCGCTGGCCGTCCTACCAAGAAAGACCGCCGCGCGCTTGCTTCGCTTAAGTCCGATCAATAAAGGGAATCTGATGTTCGAAAAATTGTTCAGCCGCTTCAAAAAAGCTGCGCCCGAAAAAGAGTCGAACGACGACACGATGGCGCTTTCCGTCGCCGCGCTGCTTGTGGAGGCGGCGCGCATGGATGAACACTATGATGCGCGCGAACGGGAAATTATTGATGGCGCACTCGCGTCAAAGTTCGGACTGGATCCCGCGGGCGCCGCTGAACTGCGCGCGCGCGCCGAAATCGAACAGGCGAACGCAACCGACATTCAACGTTTCACCAAAGTGGCGAAAACCATGAGTGCGGAGGAAAAAGTCGGGCTGGTCGAGACTCTTTGGGAAGTCGTGCTGTCCGACGGCGCAAAAGACTCTTACGAGGATACGCTTTTGCGACGCATTTGCGGCCTTATCTATGTGGACGATCAAGACAGCGGCGCAGCGCGCGCCCGGGTCGCTTCTCGACTTAGTCTATCGTGAGGCGCAGGAACCCTAATGGCGATATCTACGCTGGCGCAAAATTGACACGCGCTTATACTCGGCCGCCTTGCGTCCCCGGCGCGAGCCGGTAAGAAGAGCCAGAATCGCCTGAAGTAAGGAGCAACCGCAACATGACCTATGTGGTGACCGAAGCGTGCATCAAGTGCAAATACACCGACTGCGTCGAGGTGTGCCCAGTGGGCGGTTTCTAGGGGGGCGAGAACGGGCGGGTGGTCAATCCCAGCGAATGCATCGATTGCGGCGTGTGCGAGCCGGAATGCCCGGCCGAGGCCATTATCCCGGACACCGAATCCGGGGCCGACAAGTGGGTCGAAATCAACTCCAAATACGCGGCGGAATGGCCCAACATCACCCAGAAAATCGACGCGATGCCCGGCGCTGATGATGTCGCTGAGGAAGAGGGCAAGTTCGACAAGTATTTCAGCGACAAGCCGGGCGCAGGCTCGTAAGGGCCGCCGGCCTCCGAAGCTGCGGCATTGTGGCCATCAGCGAGCGCGCCACGCAAATCTGTGGCGCGGGTTGAAATTTTGTGCTAATATCCTAGCTGAATCGCGGATCATTTTGCGGCGCGCGCCGTTAAGACGGAGTCTTCGGACTGCCTTATAAGCCCTTGCAATTACTGAGATTAGCGCTCCCACTTCAGGTTGGAACGTCGCTTGGTTTCGCTTGGGCGAACGCGCACGCAGCGTCCGGCCGGTGGCAGTTTCCGCCACTCGTCCGAAGCGCCAGAATCGCATCCGATTGATTTTCAGCGTCGGCCCCCCGGCCTGCGCCCCCGCAGCATCACGCCGGCCTAGCCGGCGATTTTGACAGTCCGCCGGCGGTGACCGGCATTGAATGAGCAAGGTCAGTCATGGCGACGAAAGCAGCAAAGAAAACAAAAAAAGCGGCCACCAAGAAAGCGCCGGCCAAAAAGACATCGGCCAAGAAGGCCCCTGCGAAGAAGACGACTGCAAAAACATCCGCGAAGAAGGCTCCGGCCAAAAAGAAGAAGGCCGCTGCAAAGCAGGCAAGCCCGAAGCCCGCGGCCAAGAAGGCCGTAAAAAAGACCGCGCCGAAGCCCGCCGCGAAAAAGGCGACCGCCAAGACCAGTGCGAAGAAAGCGCCGGCTAAAAAGGCGGCCAAAAAAGCGACCGCCAAGACCACGGCGACAAAAGCGGCGAAGAAGACCGCCGCTCCGAAAACCACCGCGAAAAAAGCGCCCGCCAAGAAGGCCGTGAAAGCAAAAGCCGCCAAGCCGGCAAGGCCGAAGCCGGTCAATGTCGGCCAGGCGCCGCGCAAAACAACGCTCGCCGCATCGATCCCCGTGCCCACAGCGATTCCGCCCAAGGACGCGCCGCAGGCTGATGCCGCAGCTTCCGTCAACACCGAAGCGTCGCAAACGGCGAAGCAGGATTTCAAAGTCAACGACAAGATCGTTTATCCCGCGCACGGCGTCGGCAAGATCATCAGTCTGGAAAAGCAGCAGGTCGCCGGCATCGCCATCGAACTCTTTGTCATCGACTTCGATCAGGAGAAAATGAAACTCCGCGTACCCACCGGCAAAGCCAAGGCCGCCGGCATGCGCGCGCTTTCGGACGAGAAAACCGTCAAGGATTCGATCGCCCTTCTCAAAGGCCGCGCCCGCATCAAGCGCACAATGTGGAGCCGCCGCGCGCAGGAATACGACGCCAAGATCAATTCAGGCGATATGAAGCTTGTGGCCGAAGTTGTGCGCGATCTGTACCGCGGCGACGATCAGCCGGAACAGAGCTATTCAGAACGCCAGCTGTTTGAGGCCGCGCTCGACCGTATGGCCCGCGAAGTTGCAGCGGTGCGCAACGTCGATCTGGGCAAGGCCATCGAAGAGCTTGAAAGCGTGCTCAAGAAGAAATTGGCGGCGGCGGCGAGCGCGGCATAGGCCGCCTCATTCAGCCCAGCTGTTCAATCTGCAAGTGATGTTTGAGATCGATTGACGGACCGTTGATCGCCTCGACATATCCGCGAACCCGCAGCCTTGCGCCCGCCATTGCCGACAAGTCTGTGCCGGCTTTTAGCCACTTGCTGTTGAGCGCTGCGGCTGCGCCCGCGGTGAAATCCGTCCGATAGTCATCGCCGAAATTCAGATAAAAACGGCCGCCATGCTTTTCGGCGCTGGTCACGACGCCCTCAATCAGGTTGTAGTTTCCGATGGCGCCTTCGGCGCTGTTGGCGTTGTGAACCCGGTAATCCGGCAATCCCCACAATCCGCGCTGTTCCTTGCGTGCGACCGATTCCACGGCGAGCAAGTTTTGAATGTGGGTTTGATCCGCTGATTGCGGCCGAACACGCGCCGCGCCGGAAGCAACCAGCACCGCTTGCAGAGATTGACCGTCAGCGTTGTGTGCAATCACGCGACGCACGCCCCACCGCGTTGGCGGCAGCGCCTCAGATGTCTCGACCATCTCTGAAAGAATTTCATCAAGAGCTGCGCGCGAAGATTCAAAATGCGGCGGTTTTCCTTCATTCAGCGAATAGAGCGGCGGTGCGATGATATCGGCGAGCAAGAATTCCTGATCGTTCGACATAAACCGGTCGCCGGACAACGCCTTCAGACTTGAGGAAGCAGCTCTCGCGTGTGCTGTAATCGGCGCCATTGCGGCAAGGCCCGCGATCATCTCCCGCCGCCTCATCCGGCGGTCACGCGCACTTTCGATCGCGCCTTGCGGCCTGCGCCGTCAATGACCGTCACGTCATAGAAGCCCGCCTCGCCCGGGCGCCAGACATGACGTCCGCTGGTCGCCTCTTCCGACAACGGCTCTCCGTTTACATACCAGCGATAGTCTCCGGCGCCGCCACGAGCCGCCAGCGAAAACCCGCGGTCGCCTGCGCCAAGAAAAATCTCGACGCCATTCGTCGGGAAAACAATCTGCGGGGGAACCGAGTCTTGTGGCCGTTCAAACCGCGCCATGGCGATGACGGGCGCTTCTTCGATCTGATCCGGCGCGCTGTCTTTGCTAAAGCCCTGCCGGTCGAGCATGTCGAACACATCGAACAACAATGGCGCTGCGGCCGCCCGGCCGGTGGCGCCCGGTCGCGGCGCTCCATCCGCGCGTCCAACCCAGACAACAACGGTGTACCCGCCGCCATGCCCCGCTGACCACGCATCACGATAGCCATAGGATGTGCCAGTCTTGAACGCGACGCGCGTCGCCTTGCGCGAAAGATCAGCGGGAGCGCGTCCTTCCAGGGCTGGAGCGCCCGCCAGAATGGAGGAAACGCGGGCCGCCGTGCGCGCTGAAAACAAACGATACGACTTGTGCGGCTTGCTCTCTTCCGCCGCGATCCAGACGAGTGGCGTGACTTCGCCGCCGGACCCAAGCCCGGCATAGAGCGTTGCGATTTCCTGCGCCGTCACGCCGGCGCCGCCGAGGGCCAGCGCCAAGCCGGGCGCGCGTTCGGCGCGGTTCGGCGTCTTCAGGTCAACGCCTGCAGCACGCAGTAAGGACGCAAATCGCGAGGCGCCGATGCGCTCAAGCGCGCGCACAGCCGGCACGTTCAAAGAATGTTGCAAAGCCTCGCGCACATGCACTTCACCGCGGAATGTGTGATCGAAATTTTCCGGCGTGTAGTCACCGAAGGCGCGCGGCATGTCGTCGATCACCGTTTCCGCCGACGCGTACCCGTTTTCAAATGCGAGACCATAGATGAACGGCTTCAAGGTAGAGCCGGGCGAGCGCGTTGCGCGCGTCAGGTCCATCCACCCGCCTTTAACGTCGAGCCCCGACGATCCGACGCTGGCGCGCACGGCGCGGGTCTTGTTTTCGACAATTAGAAGCGAAGCCGTCGCGCCGTCGTCGAAGTTCGCCACATACTGCTCAAGCATCACCTCGGCCTGGCGTTGCAATGCTGCATCAAGCGTTGATGCCGTAACGCCGGGCTTCTGCGACTGCGCAAGGCGCAACGCCGAGTGATAGGCCATGCGCGGCAGAGGGTGTCGCCGGTCCGGCAAACGGGCCTCATTCGCATCCTCCGCCAGAGAAGCAGACAAAACGCCCGCATCGCTCAGCTTCATCAGGATCGCTTTGCGGGCGGCGCGCGCTGCGGCCGGACGCAAGTCGGGACGTCTCGCTTCCGGCGCCTGCGGCAGCGCGATCAGCAACGCCTGCTCAGCATCGGTAAGGCGTATCGGCTCCTTGTCGAAGTAGATCCGGCTTGCAGCGCGCACCCCTTCGACATTGCCGCCATAAGGGGCGAGCGTCAGATAAAGCTCCAGAATTTCACGCTTGGAGAGCCGCCGCTCCAGTTGCAGCGCGCGCACCATTTCCGCCAGCTTGGATGGCAACGTGCGCTCGCGCGGCTCGAGCAGTCGCGCCGTCTGCATCGTGATAGTAGAAGCGCCGGAAACGATCCGTCCGGATTTCGCTGATGTGACACCGGCGCGCACCACCGCCAGCGGATCGACGCCCCAATGTCTGTAGAAACGCTGATCTTCAACCGCGATCAACCGTTCGATATAGACCGGATCGATCTGCTCAAGGTCGGCTTCAAATCGCCATCGCCCTTCTCTAGTTGCGAAGGCGTGCAGCCACTCGCCATGCCGGTCGGTGACGAGCGGCGACAAATTCTGCGCGCGCTTTAACGGCGGCGGAAACAGAAGGTCGAGCGCAGCGATGGCGAACAAGATCGCCAGCGCCAAAGCAAGGCCTCGGCGCCAGCGACCGTTCAACAATGTTCGCCAGGCGATCATTCAGCCGAGGCGATGGCGATGCGGCCGACTTCCGTTCGCGCGAATTCGCCCGGCCGATACATGTCTTCGATAACGGCGCCCGGCATGACGAACTGTCCAGGCGTCACTGCCCGCACAACATAAGCGAGCGTGAAGCGATTGCGGCCATTGACATCGACCGCCGCCACAAACCGGTCATCGCGCGCTTCGGCGACACGAGGATAGGATAACGCGCCGATCCATTTGTAAGGGCCATTGTTGTTGTCACCACCCGCATCGCCCGGATTGAGAACCGTCTCAATCTCAAGACCCGCCGGCAGGAGATCGGCGATCACCGCCGGATGCAGGCGCTGATCCGAGGCAATGCCGCTGATCACCACCACAAGACGGTCATTCTGGCGAACCGCATTAAGGTCCGCCGGGCGGCCGTCACGCGTTGCGATGCGCTTGGTGAGCGTAAAGCCTTGCGCCACGGCGGGCGGCGCAGTTTTCGGCGCACCGGAGACCGTCAGTGAGCGGAAGACTTGCCCCTCGCTGTCGTTCCGCCAAGTCACGCCATCGGCGATTTCCACCTCGTTGGGGGCGAAAGACGGCGCGGGCGGAAGATCCGCGAGACTTTGGCCATTCATGGACAGATCGACCGAACCGCTCGTGCGGAGCAATGCTTGCGCCGCAAGCAGCGTGAACGCCTTCTCCTGCGTGTGCATGCGGTTAGCTTCTTTCATGACTTCAGACAGTTCTTGGGTGAGCGTCTCTGTCTTGTCGGACTGTCCTGTCTCAACAGCGAGGGCGAGCACGCCCGCCGTATCGCGAAGACTTGTCTGATAGTAGTCTCCGCGATTCTGCCAGCCTTTCGCAGCCATCGCTTTGTTAAAGGCGCTGTTGGCGCGAGCGCGATCACCCATCAACGCGAGCGCGGCGCCAATATGCGCGCGCGCCAGCGGGCTTGGTGTTTCATCGAGCAACGCGTCATGGAAGTAGCGCAGATCTGACAGATCCGCCCGCCCTGCGCGCGCCAGCACGTAGAGCGCATAAGCCGCTGAGCGACGGCGCAGGAAGTCGCGCGTGTCGTTGTTGTCAGCAAACTGCGGGATCGTCGTTTGATAGCTGGCGAGATACCAGCGGTCCACGCGAGCGATATCGCCGAGCGAATCGTATGCGCGGTCGAGCGCTTCCTGCGGCACCGCATAGCCTTCGGCTTTCGCGCGGTAGAGGAAGTCGGTCACATAGGCGCCAAGCCATGGCGAGGCCCAGCTGTCGCCCACACGCCAGAGGCCGAAGGCGCCGTCCGGAGACTGACGATCAAGCAACTGGTTCACCGCTTTTTGTACGCGCGGACGCACCGCCCGTTCAGGACCGCGGCCAACCTCGCCGCCGAGAACGTCCACAAACAGTAGCGGCATGGCCGAGCTCGTTAGTTGTTCCGAGCAGCCATAGGGATAGCGATACAGCGCATCGAGCAGCGGCCCCGGCTCGATGCCGTTAAGCCGCGAGAAGCCAACGGAGACTTCCGCCGATCCGGGAACGTAAGCATCGGTCACAGCCTTTGTGAGCTGAAACGTCTCGCCGGGATTGAGCGCTGCAGTCCTGACCTCCGTTACCGGGAAATAAGGCGTGCGCGACTGGATCGGATATGAGCGCGTCACCGCGAATCCGTCAGGACCCGACACGCTCATCTTTACAGCGCCAATGCCCACTTCACCGGTTGAGAACGAAAATGCCCTGGTCTGCTTTTCGCCCTGCGCGAGTTTGAAGACTTCCGACGTCGATAAACTGACCGGTCCTTCGCCCGTGAGCGATACGGTGTAGTCGCCCGCAGCACCGTCGACATTGTCAATCAACAACGTCGCAGTGGCGTTGTCTCCCGGCGCAAGGAAGCGCGGCAAGGCAAGCTCTGCCGGCACCTGGTCTCGCACGGTCAGCGGTTCGGATGCAGACCCCAGCTTTTCTTTCGACCACGCGACGGCCATCAGGCGCAACTCGCCGTTGAAGTCAGGCACGTCGATGGGAACGGTTGCCTTGCCGCCGGGACCAACCGTGATCCGGCCGCTGAACAGCGCCACCGATTTTGTCGGCACTACCGTGAGGCCCTCGCCGCCTAACTGGTCGCCGCCAAACCGCGCCGCGGCGCCAAGATTGGCGTCGAGAATGCGGCCGTAGTCGTCGCGAATATCAACGCCAAGCCGTTTCTTGCCATAATAATAGTCAACCGGATCGGGCGATGCGAACTTCGTCAGACGCAAGATGCCTTCGTCCACGGCCGCGACTGTCATCATCACTGTCGAGCCCGGCGCGGCGCCAGCGACTGTGACCGGAAGGTCAAGTTTTTGGCGCGGTCTGAAGACTTCTGGATCGTTGATCGCCACCTGCAGTTTGCGCGCCGACATGTCGAACGGCACGTAACTGACCGCCATGGCGCGTCGGGGCACGGGACGCGCGCCCGGATCGCGCGGCGTCACGACCGTCGCCATCACGTAAAATCCGGCGCCCCAGCTCGGGTCCGTATCAACGATGATTTCACGGCCCTTCGCTTCCACCTTCATCCGCTGGACGAGATGCACCTTGTCCGTCGCGATGACGATGGTCGCTTCGCCTTCATAGGGCGGATTGAGAAACAGGCGCGCGCGAGAGCCCGGCGTCACTTTGTCGGTCTGCAGGGTCATGACAGCCTGATCAGGCGAATCCGCGCCCGACGCATAAGACCGCCAGCCCACATAAAAGCGAATGTCGCTCTTTGCCTTGCCGCCGGCCTGGCTCGCCGTCAGGCGATACGTGCCCGGATCAATCCGTTGCGAAACAAGCGTCGCGATTTGCTGAGCGCTTGTCTTGCCGCGCCCTTCGGCGATGAGGATATCGCGGAAGGAGCGCCGCCAGCGCCAATTGCCGTTCTCGCGGTACCAGTCGAACCAGTAGTCTTCCTCGACCAGTTTCCACTCAATATCGCCTTCCATGGGCTGGCCCTGCCAGTCGAGCAACACCGCGTTGACCGCAACCTCGTCGCCTTGACCGAAACTCGATGCATCATTCGCGAGTTTCAATCCGACATAGGCGTCATCCGGACGAACGGGAATGCGCGCGCTCTCACGCACAACGCGCCCGCCTGGCTCGACGACGCCAACAACGACGTCAGCGCGCATGGGCGCGCCATAGCCTTTCGGCGCTGAGTCGACATTGATGGCGACGCTGGCCTTGCCTTCGGCGTCGGTGGTGGTGTTCGGCAAGGTCAGGAAGCGCTCATCGAATCGGCCATTGACCGGACCAAAACGATATTTTGCAAAGTCAGGAAACGGGTTGGGATCGAGCCGCAGACGCGCTTCGGCCTCTACGCTGAGCGCACTGGCTGGCGCGCCGTAAAGATAGCGGCTCTCAATCGAAAGCTCGCGCGCTTCACCGGGGCGAATCGGCGTCTTTTCGTCGCCAGTGATTTTGACCTCGAGCCGCTGCGGAACGAAGTCCTCCACCGAGAAGCTCTCGCTGCCGACGAACCCGTCAAGACCGTCAGCCTCCACATGAACGCCCCACATGCCGCGCGGCGCGGACGCAGGAACATCGTAGTCAAAGTTAAAGCCACCGATCTCGAGTTTTTCGATGCGGCGCTTGTCTGCTTCGGTGCCGTTCGGGCGGCGAATAGTGATCGTGAGCGGACGGTCTTCAATGGCCGCGCCGGCGTCGTCGCGCAACAGGCCGGAAACGTGCACCGTTTCGCCGGGCCGATAAATTCCGCGATCAAGATAGACAAACGCATCCGCTTTCGATGGCGCAGCACGTCCGCCAACGTCTCGGTCAGATAAATCGAGCGCTGCGCGGTCGAGGTCAAGCGCCGCGAAATCTTCCTGCGGTCCGTACGCCATCAGCATGCGCGGAGTCAGCGGATAGTCGCCATTGACGACGGCGCGCTCGAAACGCGCCCGTCCATCTGCGTTGGTGATGGCGGTCGCCAGGATGTCGTTGTTGGCTGCGATCAGCGACAATTCCACGCCGCCCATGGCGCGCGCGGTTGAGATCGAGCGCACGAAAATGTCCATGCCGTCGCCGCCGGTGTAACTGGTCAGCGCCATGTCCGTGAACAGAATCCAACGCCAGGCTTGCGCCGAGCGATATTCGTCTGCGCCCGGAGAAACGTCTTTGAGGCGCACAAAATAGGCGCCGGGTTTCAAGTCGCCAAGCGCGGCGCCGAGTGCGAACACTGTGGTTGTGGTTTCATTGCGATCGCCCGGCGTTGCGATCTCGCCTTTCCAGACCGGCACGCCCACATCCTGACCGTCTTCCTGGTCCCACACATAGGAATAACTGTCCTCACCGCTCGCTTCACCGGACACGATGTTCTTGCGCGCGAGCGATCGGTCGGAGACGCGGTAGACCGATATCTCAACCTTCTCGACGTTGACGGTCTCGATGCCGACGCCGTCCGCCTCAAGACGGGGCAAGATCACGCCGTCGCCAGCGAATCCCGCATAAGCAGGCTTGTCGCCGAACGCGACCACAATATCTTCAGCGCGCTCAAGCCGTTCGCCCTTCCCCGAAGGCAGGCCGGCGCGTAAACGCACGCGATAATCCTTGTCGAACTCAAGTCCGGAAAGACAAAGTGAAGTTCCATCAACTTCCAGCGCCGAGCCGTCGGCTGGCGTCACGCGCACAAAATCAGCGTAGTTGACGTCGCCGCTGTCATTGAGATCGCGGTTGAACTGGAGGCATGCTTTCGGCGCGTCTCCGCCCATGTCGAGCCGCAAGCGGCGATAGGCGAAGTCTTTACTCTCAACGACCTCGGGGCGGTCGGCATTATCGCCGCGGCGTTGCTGAAACGGACGGCGTGTAGACCCTCCGCGATTTTCGCCGGCGATGACCTGCTGCGAGTTGGGGTCTCCGCGCGAGCCCGAGTTGGGGGCGATGGTGCGCCCTAGCAAAAGCCCCACTGCAAACGCCGCCATCAACCCGCCAGCAATCAGTACGCCCTGTCTACGCGCAATCATAATTTCTCCCGCCTTGATACTCTCGCCGCGCCCCAGTGAGGAACGCGCCCATCCTCGCGCGCCAATTATGGCCGTTAATCAACCGAAGGAAAACGATTCCAAGACATTTTGGCGAAAAATAAAGGGCTTGTGCGCCGCTTTAGGCGGTTTGGGTGCAGCGCGATACAAGGAGCGTTTTCCGGAAAAGTGGTTTCCGGTTTTCCGCAGAAAACGCGACAGACTAAAAATTTAGCCTAGAATCCGCAGCCTCAAGGCTCGAAATGGACTTCAACCATCCCTAGGATGCCCGGCGCTCGCGTCCCCGTAGCTCAGCAGGATAGAGCACCAGATTCCTAATCTGGGGGCCACAGGTTCAAATCCTGTCGGGGACGCCAGCGGCCCATCGCGCATACGAATGTCAGCATACGGCATCACAGCGCCGTTTCGCCAACGCCCTACTGCCCTAAGCGGAATTCAGCGCATCAGCCTGTCACGCGTGACCGGTGTCATGATACGAGACAAACGCTTTTGAAGGCGCGTGGCAAACGAGTTCAACGTCCGGTTTTGCTATGTCCAAACCGACCGCTTTGAAAACCGAAGCGATGCTGAACGCCGCCGACCGTGCAGTTTCCTGCCGTTTCCCGCACATCAACCAGGTCAGATGGGCATCACACAAATCCGCGTCGCCCCGTTGCGCCGCTGACAACGTCGCCACCAGACTGATTTCATCAGCGGTTGCGTTGCCGCAGCCCGGACATGCGATGGTGATCCGTCGCCCGCCGGACATACCCAGCTCACGCGCCAGCAACTGAATGCCGCCCAGCGCGGGACGGCTGTGATCGCCAAATACGCCGTCGAACCCGCGAATGAGCGCCGGACATTGCACATGGCCGATCGCAGACGCGCGAAAGCCCCAAAGCGCATAGCCGGCGCCGGGACCGAGGTCGCTGACCCTGATGGTGGTTGGAGTTGGCATATTTTGAGTCCCATGACTTCGGATGTCTCACTCGCATTGGAGCGGAAGACAGCTCGATGCTTGATACCAGCCAACGCGCATAATTGCAACTCATTCTTAATTGCAATTAGGAAACAAACGGGTCGCAATTGACCTCCATTGCTGTTTCATGGACGCAAAGAGCCGGCGCCGACATCTTCTGAGCGCGGATCCGATGGCGAGGAAAAAGCGCTGATGTTTAAGAGACTGAGGAACTGTCACAACATTGACGATATGCGCGCCCTCGCGAAGCAGCGCCTGCCCGCGCCCATATTTCATTACATTGACGGCGCTGCCGATGACGAGATCACCTATCGCCGGAATACGTTTGCTTTCGATGATTGCGATCTGGTTCCCAACGTGCTGGCCGGCGCCGATGCAATCGACATGTCGGTCACGGTGATGGGACAGAAACTGGCCATGCCGGTTTTCTGTTCACCAACCGCGCTGCAGCGGCTGTTTCATCATGACGGGGAGCGGGCGGTCGCCAAGGCCGCGGAGAAGTTCGGGACGCTGTTCGGCGTGTCGTCGCTGGGCACAGTGAGTCTTGCGGAAATCGGCGCGCTGATCTCAACGCCGAAAATGTTCCAGTTTTACTTTCACAAAGATCGCGGACTCAATGGCGCCATGGTCGAGCGCGCGCAAGCCGCAAAGTTCGACGTGCTGGCGCTCACCGTCGACACGATTACCGGCGGCAATCGGGAAAGAGACCTGCGCACGGGATTTACCTCGCCGCCGAAACTGACATTGCGAAGCCTGTTCAGTTTCGCCGCGCATCCGTCCTGGGCGTATAATTACTATGCGCACGGCGGCTTCGAGCTTGCGGAACTGAAGAGTCATGTGCGTGAGGGGTCAAACATCTCCGTCAGCGTGTCGGAGTACTTTTCATCAATGCTTGATCCGACAATGACATGGGCCGACGCAGAAGATTTGCGTGCGAAATGGGGCGGCAAGTTCTGCCTTAAGGGCGTGATGAGCGTCGCCGATGCGCGCCGCGCCGCCGATATGGGTGCGGATGCGATCATGGTGTCCAATCACGGCGGCCGCCAGCTGGACGGCTCCCGGGCGCCGTTCGATCAGATTGCAGAGATCGCCGACGCGGTCGGAGACCGGATCGACATCATCTGCGATGGCGGCATCCGCCGCGGAACGCATGTGTTGAAGGCGATCGCCGCCGGCGCGACAGCATGTTCAGGCGGTCGCATGTACCTCTATGCGTTGGCCGCCGCAGGACAGCCCGGCGTCGAGCGCGCGCTCTCGATCATGAAAAGCGAAATCGAAAGAGACATGCGCCTGCTTGGCGTCTCCAGCATCGCCGAATTGAATCGGGAGATGCTGCGTTACCGCTAAGCCAAGCGCAGCTTATTGAGGTTTCACAAACCGAAGGAAGTAATTTTCTTCAAGACCGGGCACCGCAACATCTTCCGCCAGTTTGAAACCTATATATTCAATTTCAGATATCACGCCGGCTTTGCCAAACCGTACATGCGATTTGTCGGCGGGACGTTCCTCGCCAGCCTTGAGATCATAGTCGATCAGCACCAGCGAGCCGCCCGGCTTCAGCGCGCGCAGGACTGACTTCATCACGGCTTCCCGGTCGCCAAAGTAGTGATACGTGTCAGCAATAAAAACGATATCAATCGCTTCAGCCGGCAAGGTGACATCGGTTTCGCGGCCAAGCACGGCAGTCACATTTTCAATGCCCGCATCATCGGCGCGGCGATTGATCAGTTCGAGAAACAACGATTCAATATCTTCTGCATACACGCGGCCGGTGGGGCCGATCGCTTCGGCGAAGAGCAGCGTATAGAGCCCGGTGCCCGCGCCGATATCGGCGATCGCATCGCCAGGCTTCAGCGCCAGCGCTTCGACCACTTCATTTCTCGCGCTATAGAGCTCGCGGCTGCCAACTTCCATGCGCTCCAGCCAAAGGTCGAGATTGAGCTCACCGGCGTCCGGTTCCGCCGCGGCCGGCTCACCCGTACTCTCGGGCGGCGCCGACGGCGCGCACGCCGAGAAAATGAGGGCGAATGCCGCCGCTCTCCACATAGTCGAAATTGCGCCCCGCATGCGCCCGATCCTTTGTCTTGCTGAGGTGGCGGGCGTCCGACCCCGCCGCCTTGCCGAATCCAGCCCGGTATCCGGCCGGATCACCTTACCCCAGCCGCGCAACCCCGCAAACTTCGTTCTTCCAGGCGGTGATCGGCGCAAGCTGGCGCAAAAGGTTAACGGTCCCTTCAGCGGCGCATAGTAGGTCAATTGAATGGACACCGGGCTCGAACAGGCAATGCGTTGGATTGAATCCGTCGCCCTTGCGGCGATGCAAAACCTTTCGGCCCTCTTCGCTCCGGGCTCCCGCTTCTTCGCGCCCTACATCATCGCAGCATTGGTGATCGCGGTCATCGCACGCAGAATGCACGGCGCCGGTCCGCAGACCCGGAACGTGTTCGCCGCGATGTTCGGACGCAACTTCATTTTCCACCCGTCCTCGATCGTCGATGTCAAACTGGTGCTGGCGAATCGTATATTTGCCCCCACGCTGGCCTTGATCAGTCATGCCTCGCTGGTGGCGTCTGCGCAGTTTGTGGCGGTGACCCTATCGGGGGACGCAGACACCAGCGATGCAACGCTGCACGGAACTGAATTACTCGCCCTAACGATCTGCATCGTCGTCGTGAATGACTTCACGACCTATTGGGTGCACCGCTTGCACCACGAAAGCCCGATATTCTGGCCTTTTCACAAAGTGCACCACAGCGCGGAAGTCATGACGCCGCTTACCTTCGCGCGAAAGCATCCCATTTACGACCTCATACGCGGGCTTGGCAATTTTGCAGTCGTTGGACCGGCGCAAGGGCTGGTGCTGGCGATCTTCGGCGTAACGGACATCGTCACTATTCTCGGCGTCAATGCAGTCTACGCCGTGTTTCACTGGACCGGATCCAATCTGCGCCATTCACACATTTGGCTGTCCTACGGTCCGTTCTGGAGCCGGGTATTCATCAGTCCGGCTCAGCACCAAATTCATCATTCATGCGCAGTCCGTCACCACGACAAGAACTACGGCGAAGTGTTCGCAATTTGGGACTGGATGTTCGGCACGCTCTACGTACCGGCGCACGTTGAACAGCTCGAATACGGCGTCGCCGATGCTCACGGTGAAAAGCTCTCTCAACCCCACCCTACCCTGGCCGCTGCGTGGATCGGTCCATTACGCGAAAGCGCCAGTGTGATAGTCGCGCGGCCAACGAAGAAAACGGGCGGCGTATCCGCGGCGCACTAACCTTTAAGTGCGACGGATGGATGATCCTTGCTGTCGCCCGCGCCGGAGAAACAATCGGATTGAAGCACCGGGCCGTACTCGCTCGCTCCGACCGCATTCAGATGATCCGGATTCAAATATAACGACAACTCGTCATAGAGTGATCGGTGATCTACAAACCGCACGCCAGGGTCGCTCTCAAAGCTTTTAAAGAACGCAATCGCCCGGTTAAACTGTTGCTGGGCATCGCTGTCGCCTTCGTAAAGCAGCTCGCGGTATGCCGGCGCGACCGGAAAAGCGACAAGACACACTTCCGCCCCGGCGTCCCGGAAATCCTTGATCAGCTTTTTGTAGGTGCGCGCCGCCGCCGTGTCCTCAAACCCCGAAACCGGACGATGCAACGCCGCTCTTTCTTCGGCGAACAAAGTCATATCGCGACGCGGCCATCGAGCGAGATCGCCGCTCGTCAACATCGCGCCTTGCTCCGTCATCGTCACCTTGCTTTTGACGGCGCCGCCATTGGCGAAAAAAGTCCGCCACAAACGAACCAGTTGCGGCCGATAGTGATCGCTGAGGGAAAGCAGCCGCACGTCTGGAGAGTCGGCGAAACTTGCTGGATATCCATTTAGTCCTGCGTTCACGCGATAAGATGAAAACAAGTGCGGATCGGCTTGCAAAAGCACGATTTGCGGATGCGGCGAACTTTCAAGATAACGATCCGCCTTCCAGGCGATTTGATCGATGTTTTCGGAAAAATAGCCAAGATTGACGACAGGCGCCGCAGCATCGAATCCGCGCGCCACATGACTGTCGCCAAAGGCGACGAATGGAGACGAGGCAGCATTAAAGAGGGCGACGTGTTTGAAGAATGTGTCTTGCGGCGCGGCCTTCGTGCGCACCAGCCATTCGCTGACGCCAATCAGCACGCCGCAAGTCACTGCGACGGCGCCGATGAAGCATGCTATCAGCCTTCTAGAATTGGAAGTAGATGAATTCATAGGGACCAGAGGCAAGTAACAAGAAAATGGCGAGGCCGGCGAGCGCGCCGAGCGTAACGACGGCGATTCCCGCGCGGCTTTGAACCAAAACTGACGCGCCAGCCGAGCCGGTCAGCGGCGCTCGCTGCGCTCCGTCGCTGGCGGCCTTTTTGAATCGTTCCAGCAGCTCCATCGCATTTGGAGCTCGCCACACAATTACACCAGCGACAGCAATCTGCACGAGGGAGAGTAACGAAAGCACGTGCGTTGACTGACCGCCTTCCGCAAAACCGAACAAGCTGGCGAACACCAGAAACGCTGCGTCAAATGACGTCGCGCGAAAGAATACCCAGGCCACGCTGACTGCGGTGAAGGTGATAATCGTCGCGAACACCGGGCTGATCCGCACGTGGCGCGAGCCAGACTTTTCCCATGCGTGATTAATGCACAAATACGCACCATGAAGTCCGCCCCACACCACAAAAGTCCAGGCGGCGCCATGCCAAAGGCCGCCAAGCAACATGACAATGAAGAGGTTGCGGTAACGACTGATTCCGCCATTCCGGTTCCCGCCGAGCGGAATGTAAAGGTAGTCCCGCAGAAAGGCTGAAAGCGTCATGTGCCAGCGCCGCCAGAAATCCACGACGCTGTGCGCTTTGTACGGCGAGTTGAAATTGATCGGCAGTTTGACGCCGAACATCAACGCCAGCCCCAAGGCCATGTCCGAGTAGCCAGAAAAATCAAAATATATCTGGAAACTGTAGGCGGCCACTCCCGCCCAGGCCTCGACGGAAGATACCGCGCTACCGCCGGCGGCCATGTCGAAAACGCCATCCGCCAAAGGCGCAAGGGAATCAGCGATGAGCACTTTCTTCGCTAGGCCGATCGAAAACAGGAACAGGCCACAAAGGACGTCATCGGAGAAAAAGCGTGCAAAGCGCGGACCGGAAAACTGCGGCGTCAGCTCCCGGTGATGGACGATCGGCCCTGCGATCAGTTGCGGGAAGAAAGCCACAAAGAGCGCGTAGTCCAAAATCCCATACGTATTACGCTCCAGCTTCAGGCAGTCCGCCAGATATGCGATTTGCTGAAAGGTGAAAAAAGAGATCGCGAGCGGAAGGATGACGCCGTCAACGGTCAGGTTGACCTGTGCGATATCACTCAAGGTCGATGAAAAAAGCCCGATATATTTGAACCATCCGAGCAATGCGAGGTTGAAGACGATGCCGATCGCGACCAGCGTCCGCGAGCGCGTTGATATGATGCGCCGGCCGAGCGCGTAGTTCGTCAAAATCGACGTGCAAATGAGGAGCGAATAGACGGGCGTATTCCACGCATAGAAGACGAGCGACGCGAGCAAGAGCACCAAACATGCTGCGCGGGGGCCGCCAAAACGCATCGCCAGAAAGACTGCCGCGATGCATGCGGGGAGGAATCCGAGCAAAAATGGCAGGGACGAAAACAGCATTTAAGCCCGTCCCGGGGCAACGCGCCGCACGCCGCAAACGCAAAGACGAATCGAACGCCCAAACATCATGGCCTGGCCATCCCGTCATGCGGGGCGGCCCGCCTTGGCGTTCGCAATATTGCGAACGCCCTCTTGAACGGTGACAGATAAATGCCCTTGATTGACTGAAATTCCTCCATCTCAGACGGATGAAGGCCAAGGGTGATGTTTTCCTTTTCTTTGGGCACGTACAAAGTGCCGAAAAGAATATCCCAAAACGCAAAGATGACGCCGAAATTGCAATCATGATGTTTCGGATCAACGCTGTGATGCAGCTGATGCTGCGCCGGAGACGTAAATATGTGACTCCAGAATGGACCATAATCGATCCAGATGTGCGAATGCCTGAGATTGTAAAACAGCATGCGCCAGACAAACACGCCGGCATTCACGCCGAATATCGTGATTGGCTCAAGCGCCGACTTGAAAGTTGCGGACCAGACAAGAATAGCAATGGCCGTGCCTGCCGTGATCACCACGCCATTGACGATCAGCTCCACCGGATGGCGCCGGTAGACTGTGACCGGTGTGAGCACCTCTGCCGAGTGATGCACCTTATGGAATTCCCACAAGAACGGGATCTTATGGCGCAGATAATGACTGAACGTAGACAGAAAATCGGTGACGAGGATGATGAAGACGCTCAGCAACCCAATTTCGATTGCCTGATCGCTGAACACGGGTTTGCCGGTCTGTGTCGGCAAGGAGCTCGCAACAACCAGGATCACAGCTAGCGACGCAAAGTGTGCAAACCAGAAAAACACCCCCTCATTGAGGATGAAGATCGCATAATCGCGCTTGGCCGACGCGTGCGAAAAAATGCGCGCTGGAAACGCCTGACGGACGATCGACCTCAAACTGTGATCTCCCCCGGCCTTGCGAAGCTCGCGCGAAGTGAAAATCAACGCCAACAAAATCGTCACCAACACGGGAACAGGGCTGAATGAATTGCCGGGGCTCATGAAGTGACTCGCCAATCGCACCACACCGGTGGCGAACATGTCCGCAATTTGCGCAACGATATCCATGGGTCGGCCTTCTGCGTCTCCCGAAGAGACGGCAGTTTGGCGAATCGTCGTTAAGGAATGGTGTGACGCGGCGCGGCAAAACGGCAGAAATGCGTGAATTCGTTAACAAAAAAAACGCCCGAAGCGTGAGCCTCGGGCGTTGATTGACTTGATAAAGGGTTTCATTCGTCTTGGCAGGCCTGGCAGCGACTTACTCTCCCACGCCTTAAGACGTAGTACCATCAGCGCTGGGGACTTTAACGACCGAGTTCGAGATGGGATCGGGTGGAGGCTCCCCGCCATAACCACCAGGCCGGCGAAGACGAATGTAAATGCGAGAGTGCAAACTAACCCTGCAGGGAACCATCCGAATACGGATCGTTCGCCGCGCATGAGTTCAAACTTTCATGCCTGCCATCCGAAGATGACAGCATGAGGACAATCAAGACAATCGAACAATTAGTACCGGTAAGCTTCACACATTGCTGCGCTTCCACACCCGGCCTATCAACGTGGTGGTCTTCCACGGTTCTCAAGGGAGAACTCGTTTCGAGGGG
>CAZAOB010000022.1:0-46386 GCA_964486635.1 uncultured Caulobacterales bacterium
GGAACCGTCTCGAGGCCCAACAGCTTCGCAGCTTCAACTCGGCCATGGCCGGCCAGGATGGTTCCCGTCTCGTCAATCAAGACCGGGTTAGTGAAGCCGAAGGTTTTAATACTTTCCGCAATCTGGCGGATTTGCTTTGGTGAATGCGTACGCGCATTCCGTGAATTTGGCTTAAGAGCATTCGTCTCTACAGTTTGCAAAGTTTCTGAATCGCGGGCGTGCATAGGGGCAACTCCGTTTCCGGGTTCTGACCACAAATCAAAATTTCAACTAATGCGCCCTACGCGCCAAGAACTGAGCGTGGCGTGCTCAGATTTCTGACGGGGCCACAGACTTCTGGCCCAATTCCAAATGGCGTGGTCTCATCTCGAAAAACGACCACACACTCACTGAGTGCAGTCGGTCGTTATTCTCAAATTTAGTCAAGCGAAAAATTTAGCTTTGCTAAGAGAATTGTCTCTCAAACGCGGATCGGGGCGCCTCTAACCGTGTGGACTATTTCGAAGCAGAAGTTCCCTGAAATTTGGAAATTATTTCGCTGATGCAGGGAAATAAATACCCTGTTCGGCGGAGTAGGGAATTTGCGTCTAACTCCCTGCAATTTCGGAGAGAATGCAGGGGATTTTCGTCAGTAAGGGCCGAATTTCGCGAAATTTCCCTGTAAATTCCCTGTTATCAGGGAATTGGACGCAAAGCCGGGTTCGCCGCAGACTGCGCACACCACCATTCACTTTTCAGACGTAGCTCGAGGTGATCGAAATTCGGCCAGGTTGATGCCGTGGCGAACGAGCTTGTCGTAAAACGTTTTGCGCGGGATGCCGAGCGCCTTAACGGCGGTGCGCACGTCACCGCCAGCCGCGGCGAGCGTGTCGATGATTGTGCTTCTCTCAAACAATTCAACGCGTTGAGGCAACGGCAGATGTTCGACAATGTCCTGCTGCTCTTGGTCGAACCCCAATACAACGCGCTCGGCGAAAGTCGCCAATTCGCGCATGTTTCCCGGCCACGAATAATCCGTCAGTCTCCGCCGCGCACTATCGCTGAGTTGGGAGACCTTTCGGTCAAAGCGCGCCTCCGACTGTTTCAACAGCGAAGCAAACAGTTCTGGCACGTCTTCGAGCCGCTCTCGTAAGGGCGGAACGGTTAGCGTGACCACATCGAGGCAGTAAAAAAGATCATTTCGGAATTCACCGCGTTGCACACGATCAACCAGGTCAGGGCGCGCTGTAGATATCGCTCTGAAGTCCACTGTCACATCCTCGCTTGATCCAATCGCTCGGATGGTTCTTGTTGAGAGCAGGGCATGCAAAAAGTTCTGCATCGTTGGCGAGGCGTAGTCCACGTCGTCGATTAACAGTGCGCCAGAATCCGCTGACGCGGCTCTACCCTCTCTCCTGCGGTAGGTGCCGGGAACTGCTCCCGACTCAGCGCCAAACAACTCGGTTTCTATCGAGGCGTCGGAAACCGCGCCGCAGTTTAAGGTGACAAAAGGGTTACGTCTGCGGCTGCTGGCCGAGTGGATCGCAAGCGCTACGCGGCCCTTGCCTGCACCCGTCTCCCCGAGCACCAAGACGTCAGTATTTGTCGCTGCGATCTGTGCGATTTCATCACGTAGCCGCGCGATACGTTTGGAAGGTCCTGCGAGTACCTCCGTAAGCTCAGCACCGTCCACGGTCGCCCGCAGCATCCGGCTCTCCAGAGCATTGCTGCGAGCCCACAGCGCTCGCGAAATGGAACTCGTCAAATGATCGGGCTGAAACGGCTTTTCTATGTAGTCGTGAGCGCCCTTTAACACCGCGTCCACAGCCTGCCGGATTTCACTGTGGCCGGTAATGAAGATGACGGGGATCTCGTGGTCGATTTCCCTTACCTGCTGCAATAACTGGTTTCCGTCGACGCGCGGCATTCGCACGTCCGTCACGATGACGCCCTCGAAGCTCGGAGACACATATTTGAGCGCGGTCGCACCCGATGCGAACGGCATCACTTCAAACCCTGCGATGCGCAATGATTGCGTTGTGGATTCTCGCACATCTGCGTCATCTTCAACGAGGATTACTAGTCCGGTTACAGCATTCATCTCGGGTTCCGTGGCAGCTCTATGTCAAATCGTGCGCCACCCTCTGGGTTTGGTGAATAGCTGAGTTCTCCACCGAAGTCCGAAAGAATCTCCTTTGATATGGAGAGGCCGAGGCCCAATCCGCTCGTCTTCCCACTTCGAAAAGGAATAAAAAGATCATCTACATTTTCAACGCCAGGGCCGTTGTCCATTGTTGAGATGCGGACTGTGTCATGTTCGAGCGTGGTGGAGATGCGAATTCGGGGGTTGGGCAGAACATTAACCGCATCAATGGCATTTTGTACGACGTTCAATACAACTTGTTCCAGCCGGATCTGATCTACCCGCACCAGTTCCTCATCCGCTTCTCTGTTTCTCTCTAGCTTGATCGAAGCCGCTTTCAATGCATGTGCTGCAATCAGCAATGCGCCGTCAATCGCCTTGCCAACGGGAAGCTCTGCGGGGAGAGGTGGTCGCCTTCGGGAGAACTCGCGCAACTCATCCGATATGCGACGCGCGCGCAACATCAGACTGGACATGGTTTTCAGATTACTAGCGACAAGTTCTTTGTCGCCCCGATTCAGCAATTTGATGGAGCTGTCGACGTAGTTTCGCATCGCCGTGAGCGGCTGGTTTATCTCGTGCGCGAACTTGGCGGAGAGTTGGCCCAGAATGGCCAGACGATTGAGCTGCGTAATTTCGTCATGCATAACGCGGAGCTCTGCCTGCGCAGACTCACGTTTGGAAATTTCTTCAGTCAACTGTGCGTTAGAGTTGCGAAGTTCGCGAGTACGGTCCGCGACTTCAACTTCGAGATGAGTGTGGTAAGCGGCTATTTCCTCTTCGCGACGCGCGCTTTGCACTATTCGGTATCGCAGCAACGCAAGTCCGCCAAGCAACAATGCGCTGAGTGAAGCGCCAGTCATCAATCCGGATACTCGCGCCGTGGCGAGCGCAGGCCGCAGGGGTTCAAAACTGGCTATGGACCAGCCACCCTCCGAAACCGCGTGCACGGTCGCGAGGATCTCACTATCGTCGAGTTGCGCTGAAAGAGCGGGCGGCGGAGTCTCCAGCACCCCGGGCTCAATTGGGCCAAGATTCTGAAAACGTAACTCTTCTCGGCTGGTGACCATAATTTTGCCATCGCTTGTTGAAGCGATGATCAACCTGTTCTGTTTGCGCCAATTCGCTTCTATATCGTCGAACTGCAGCTTGACCACGATTACGCCGAGTGGAGCGTTGTGTGCCGTTGATATGGAACGAGACAAGTACAGACCGGGCTCGCCGCTGATAGTGCCGACGGCAAACTCCTCCGCATCGCGATTTTCGAGCGCCTGCTGAAAATACGATCGGAATGAATAATCCTGACCGACGAAACTGCGTTCAGTGCGAAAATTGCTCGCGGCGAACGCCACTCCGTCATCGTCGATCAGATATACAGCCGCGGCACCGCTCGCAGCGGCGATTTCCTCAAAGCGCTGATTTAGCGAAGTTCGCAAGGCCTCATTCGGCGCCTCCAGCGCCAATCTCAGTTCAGGATCGGTCGAGAGCGCAACCGGCACAAGCCGGAACTTCTGCAGTTTCGTTTGCAGTGCTGCAGCATTGCCGGCGATTGCGAACGATGAGGATTGTTGGAGCTTAGCAAGCGCCGCGCTTGCGAACCAAGACTGCGACAGCCACGCAGAAGTCAACACGGCAGCGGTGGCCACTAGAAAGACCGCAACTCTTCCAAGCCAGATCTGACCGCTTTGAGGGTCGGTGGCGCGATTTGACGACGCACCCCCAAGGCGTTCTGCAGACTGAAATGGAATGTGTGCGGGTTTCCGCACTATTCGCCCCAGCGGGTGCGCGAGAAGTCGCACATTGTGCATCGCCGAAATGCAAGTTTCGTAAACAAAAACATAACCCTATCGCCAGTGATCCGACCGTTTGACCTCAGTTCATGTGCCCTGCACGGTTGGCTGCAGGGAGTGTGGCGGAAATAAAAAAGATGGCAAGCATCCAAACGGACAGGGCATCCGCAAACGCAAAATCGCGTCGACTGTGGGGCAATGTCTATCTGCAGATCATAGCCGCCATCGTTGCGGGTGGAACGCTCGGATTTTTCTATCCGGAGCAGGGCGCGGCGATGCAGCCGCTTGGCGCCGCTTTCATCAAGCTTGTGAAAATGGTGATCGCGCCAGTGATTTTTCTCACCGTGACTACGGGTATTGCCGGGATGAAGGATCTTGGCGGCCTGGGGCGCGTGACTGGAAAGGCGTTTGGATACTTTCTCGTTATGTCGAGCTTCGCCCTTGTGTTGGGCTTGGTCGTGGCGAATGTCTTCAAGCCCGGCGCCGGCATGAATATCGATCCTGCCTCGCTCGATTCGGCGAGCCTTGAAGGAATGATTAGCGCTGCGCATGATCAATCCATAGCAGCTTTCCTCATGAACATTATTCCTGGAACGGTCGTGGGCGCTTTTGCCAGCGGCGAGTTGTTGCAGGTGTTGTTCTTTTCAATCCTGTTCGGCATTGCGCTGACCCTTGCGGGTGAGGCGGGTCGACCTGTGACGGCTGTGCTCGAAGCTGCGTCAGCGGCGTTTTTCAATGTTGTGCACATTGTCATGAAGGCAGCGCCGATTGGAGCTTTTGGCGCCTTCGCCTTCACAATCGGCAAATATGGAATCGACACTATTGCCAATCTGGCAACGCTCGTTGCGACATTCTACGCGACGTCCGCGTTCTTCATATTTGTCATACTTGGATTGGTCGCCGCTGCAGCGGGCTTTTCCATATTCCGTCTGGTTGACTACCTTCGGGCGGAGATACTTCTTGTTTTAGGCACTAGCTCCTCCGAAAGCGCGTTACCAGCACTCATTGAAAAGCTGGAGCATGCGGGCTGCGATAAATCCGTTGTCGGCGTTGTGGTGCCGACGGGCTATTCGTTCAATCTCGACGGCACGAATATTTATATGACGCTCGCCGCGCTTTTCATCGCGCAGGCGACAGGCATCGAACTAAGCTTCGCGGACCAGGCTCTGTTGCTCACCATCGCGGTTCTCAGCTCAAAAGGGGCCGCAGGCGTCACGGGCGCCGGTTTTGTTACGCTCGCCGCGACCTTGAGCGTTGTGCCTTCAGTACCGGTTGCCGGTATTGCGCTCATCCTGGGCGTCGATCGGTTCATGTCGGAATGTCGCTCCGTCACGAATTTTATTGGCAACGCTGTGGCGACGATCGTTGTCGCCAAATGGGAAAATCAAGTTGACGCAGAAAAGTTCGTCATTGCGTTGGGTGGAAAGACTCCAATGCCAAAGAAAGCAGAGTCTACTGCAGGCGCGGCGGAACTGAACGAACTAGCGCCCACGGCGATGCCGGGGGAGTGAGGCATGGGAACAATCAGAAAGAAATCTTCAGGTAATAGGGAGGCAGTAACGATGAGAATAAGCAAATTGGGGAAGCTTGCCATCAGCACAAGCGCTGTTGCGCTCATGGCAGGAATTTCGGCACAACCTGCAATGGCGCAGGACGGGGCAGACGATGGCGCGAGCGACGTTGTCGTCGTGACCGGTACAAACATTCGCGGAGCGCGCATTAATGAAGCGCTGCCAGTCACTGTGATCGGCGAAAGCGATATCGACGCCATTGGCGGAGTTGACGGTGAGGATTTGATTCGGGCGTTGCCGGCGCAAGGTGCTGTGCAATTCCGGAATGACAACAACACAACCAACAACAACGCGCGTGGCGATATTTCGTCGATCAATCTTCGTTCTATCGGCTCAAGCGGGACACTGGTGTTATTGAATGGGCGCCGAACCGTGAATCACCCGTCAACACAGGCGGAGCTTTCGACGCCGGTTACGACCACAAACCTTAATGCATTTCCGGTTGCTGGAATCTCCAGGGTTGAAGTTTTGAACGACGGCGCCTCCGCAATTTATGGAACGGACGCTGTCGCGGGCGTGTTCAACACAATTCTACGCGACAACTACGAGGGGCTTTCCCTGCAAGCCCGACACGGCTCATCAACAGGCAATGAGTTGGATGAGCAGACCTTTACGCTGCGTGCAGGCAAGACGTTCAATGGCGGTAAAACGAATATTTCGCTTGCCGCTGAGTATTCTCGTCGTGACGCGTTATTCGCATCGGAACGTCCTTTCTCAGCAAGCGAGGATTTGAGGCCGTTTGTCGTTGGAACAACGTTTGAAGACGATGTGTCATTTGACAATCGCGCGACGCAGTCTCCCTGGGGCGAGTTCACGCTCAACACTACGTCTTCGACTCGAGTTAGGCAGAATGGCGATACGCTCACTACGGCTGCCGGGGTGTTTCACATTCAGCCAACCAGCTTTGCCGGCTGTCGCGGCGACACAGCCGACAACTTGTCGGTTCCGGGGATCTGTATTGACGACAGCTCTCAGGATCGCGACCTGCGGTATGACGGGGCATCGGAGCGATCAATTATTTCCGATCGGGAACGCTACAACGCATTCGCATTCTTGAACCATGATTTTGACAATGGCGTCAGACTCTACAGCGAACTTGGCTACTATCGCGCCACGACCAACTCAACCAACGAGCCGCGAAACGGGATTGGCGGCACAGAAATCAACATTCCAGCGAACTACTACTACAATCCGTTCGGCCCCATAATGTTTTCCGATGGATCGCCCAATCCAAACCGCCTGCCGGGCCTGACAAACGTTCCTGATGAAGGGCTTCCGGTGATGACAAACGGCGGTCGCTATCGCTTTGTGGATGTGGGTTTCCGAAACATCGAAGTCGTCAACACGCAATGGCGCGCGTTGGTCGGTGCGCGCGGCGAGATATTTGATTCTGGCTGGGACTGGGATAGCGCCATGCTCTATAACCGGGCAAAGGCCGTCGACACGGTTGACCGTAGTATTTCCCGGACACTGTTCCAGCAAGCGCTGTTCAACGAAACACCGAACGTCTACAACATTTTCAACGGCGCCGATCAGAACAATACGTCAGTGGGCGACGGAACCCCGAACCCGCAAAACCTGATCGACCCCTTCATCGTCGATGTCGTTCGCAAGAGTACGTCCGAACTGGCGCTGGCCGACTTTAAAGTCACCAACGGAGACTTGCTGACGTTGCCTGGTGGAGGTCTGGGTCTCGCGCTTGGTATTGAGGCGCGCTACGAGGCATACAACGAAGACCGCGATCCGCGCGTCGACGGAACGATAACGTTTACGGACGCGGTCACCGGTGAGGTCAGCCCAACGGACATTTACGGCACCAGCGACACGCCAGACTCAAGCGGATCGCGCACGGTGTTCTCCGGCTTCGCTGAGGTCTCGCTGCCTTTGGTCAGCCCGGAGCTCGGTATTCCGCTCATTAACACGTTCGATATTCAGGCCGCGGCCCGATACGAGCACTACTCAGATTTTGGCGGCAGTGGAGTTAAGCCGCGTGTTGCCGCAGCGTGGAAGCCGGTGGACTTCCTGAAGTTCCGCGGCGCCTGGTCGCTCGGCTTCAGGGCTCCAAACCTGATTGTCATCAATGAATCGGTCGCCCGATCCAACGGACGCGAAGACTCGTATTTCTGTGAAGCAGGCGTGCGCAACGGCACCTTTATGACGTTCGGCGACTGTACCGGGTTCAGCGTAGGTCGTCAGGAACGGCGCACGGTGGCCGATGACATCGGTCCGGAAAACGATCGCAACATCACATACGGTCTGGTGTTCGAGCCGCGCGGACTTGAGGGAGGGCTTAGCTTCCTCAACAACCTGACGATCACTGTCGATCGCTGGACCATTCGCCGCGAAAATGTCGTCGGCGTGTTCGGCGCCGAAAACCATATCAGCTTGGATTATCTGCTGCGCTTGCAGGGATCATCCAATCCCAATGTGGTGCGCGATGCGCCGGATGTGGACCAGATTGCCTATTTCGACGCAGCGGGTTTGACGCCCGTGGGCGACATACTGTTCATCAACGACACCTATGACAACAACGAGAACATAGACGTTTCGGGTACAGACTTCGGATTCTTCTATGATCTGGATGATACCGCGCTTGGTGACTTCAGTCTGAACTTTAACGCAACAAAACTGCGCGAATTTTTCATTGCTCTCTCGCCGGGAGCGCAACAGATTGCCGATGCGGTCGAAGGAGGACTCATTTCCGACGAAATCACGATCGCACAGGAAGGCGACATTATTCTTCAAGACGGTCAGCCCGAATGGCGCCTTGGTGCGAATCTGACCTGGCGTCACCGCAGCGGCTGGGGTGGCGGCGCTCGCGTCGAGCACACCAGTAAATTCATCGATACCGGCGTTGGACTTGACCCCAATGGAGATCCCTTCTTTGTGAGTTCGTTCCGCACTGTAAACCTCTATGCGGAGTACGAGTTCCAGGACGCGGGAATTTTGAGCGATACGCGCGTTCGACTTGGCGCAAACAACCTGCTCGATAAGGATCCGCCGCTTGCTGATGAGACCAATGGTTATGACGCCGCCTACCACAGCGCGCGCGGACGTTTCCTTTACCTCGATGTTCGCAAGCAATTCTAACTAGATTGGGCGAGGCCGGGGTGGCGACATCCCGGCCCGCTCGCGATCAACTCTCAGCGAGGCGGAATGTTCGCGCGTCATCACGCCTTCATATGGGTAAGTGTGCTGCTGCTTGGAAGTCCGGGAGCAGCTAACGCAATGACTGCGGTAAAGTCAGCCACGGTATCCGAGATCTTCTCAGCTGAAGGTGAGGCCAGCAGAGTGATGTCGGTCGAAGCCGCGATCGCAAGAGCGCAAGCGAAACACGGGGTGATCCCACAATCCGCCGCACGGGAAATTTCCGAAAAGGCGAGCCTGGAGTTCGCCCCGCTGGGTGAAATAGCGGAAGCGAATGTGCGGCTGCGCCATCGAATGGAAGCATTGCTTTTCGTATGGCGGTCAAGACTTTCGGAGGATGCGCGTGAGTCCTTGCATTTTGGGACAACGACAGTTGATATTTATGACACAACGCTATCATTGCAGGTCTCGGAGGCGCTGGGCCTACTAATGGTTCGCAATGAGCGGATTCTGCAAACGCTTTCGGAACTCGCGTTGGAGCACAAAGACACCCCCATGGTCGGAAGAACGCTGGGCCAGCATGCGCTCGCCATGACCTTCGGCAAAAAAGTCTCGGTATGGATCGGCGAGTTGGACAGGCATCAGCAGCGGCTTTGCGAAGTGCGCGGGCGAATTGACCGGTCGATGATTTTGAAGGGGCCCGTCGGCAGCTATGCTGGCCTCGGTCCGCAAGCGCTTCTTGTCGAATTTAGTTTCGCGTCTGAACTCGGAAAACCTGCACCGTTTGCAGACGACTGGCACGGCGCCCGTGATGTTTATGCGGAAGTGGCGTTGGACATTGCGCTTCTGGCGCGATCACTGGCGCGTCTTGGGCAGGAGGTCTTCTTGCTTCAGTCCACTGATGTCAGAGAGTTGCAGGAGTCTTTGAGCAAGGAGACTGTCAGTTCAAGCTCCATGCCGCAGAAAGTAAATCCGGTGCGTTCCGAAGCGCTAATTCACTTCGGAAGAACGCTCTCGCATAGCGCCGAAGTCTTTTTGGATGACGTTGTAAATTTTTATGAGCGTGACAACACATCCCGACCGAACGCGCTGATGGGCGAGTTTCTGATTGAAGCGGATCATATGCTCGAGACCGCAGAACAGTTGCTGTCGGTTCTGGACGTCGATGAAAGCCGAATGCGCGCAAATCTTGAAGCGTCCGGCGCATTGCTTCGCGCCCAAGCTGTGGTTCAGGCGCTCACGCCGGAGATCGGTCGCGAAAAAGCGGCTTCGGAAGTCAAGGCGGCGGCGCTGGAAAGTCACAAATCGGGAAAGGCGTTCGAGGATTCATTGATGGAAAGCCCGCTCATCCAGGCGGCGATTTCCGCAGAGGCGCTGAGTGAACTTCTCGACCCATTTGCAGACCTCGAAGGAGCCTCCAAGCAGGTTGAAGCAGTTGTAGCGGCTTCGCGACGCGCCGCCGAAGAACATTGCGGGCAAGATTGAATTGTGCTGCGTCGGCGACCTGAAATATAAGCGCGAGCAGGAGAGTGATCGAGTGATGAGAACTTGCTTTGGCATTCTAATTGGTATCGCGTGCAGTCTACTCGCAGGTGTCGCAGCGGCAGCCGATAGTACTCATTCCAATGCACAGATTTTCAACTTTGAGGATTGGGCGGGGCCGACGATCAAAGTTTATATGCTCCGGCCAGATCATGCAGACGCCAGCGCTCCCGTTGTTTTTGTCATGCATGGAGTGAGGCGGGACGGTGACCGCTATTTCGATGACTGGAGGGCCCTTTCAGAGAAATTCGGATTCGTTCTAGTTGTGCCTGAATTTTCGAACAAAGCGTTTCCCAAAGCTGCGGCCTATAATTTGGGCGGTGTGGTCGGCGAAAATGGTGCGATCACGCCTCGCGAGAGCTGGGCTTACTCGTCGATCGAACCGATCTTCGACGAGGTAGTGAAGCGTCTCGACTTGGATGCGCGGGAATACTTGCTCTATGGCCATTCGGCGGGCGCACAATTCGCGCATCGGTTTGCGCTCTTCGGGTCGGGGCCGCGAGCGCGCATGGTCATCTCTGCCAATGCAGGCTGGTATACGTTTCCCGATGTAGGTGAATGGCCATATGGACCCGACGGCCTACCTAATGATATTTTTAGTGCGGCGAAGGCGCTGGAGGTGTCCCTCGTTGTACTGGCCGGCGAAGCAGACATTGATCCCGACCACCCTTCATTGCGGCGAACGAAAGAAGCGATGTCACAGGGGCTGACGCGATTTGATCGGGCCAGAGCGTTCTATGCGGCCGGACAGAGATTAGCCGAGGCTTCGGGCGTGACATTTGCCTGGTCGTGTGTGACTGCGCCAGGCGTTGACCACAATGACGCGAAGGCCGCTCCATTTGCAGTCACATTGTTTCTGGAAAGCGAACGTGATCCCGGCGGACCGTGCAGGCAGGGTGTTGCGGTTGAGTGACTTCAGGTCCACGCAACCGCCAATGTCGTCTAACGTGACTTATCCCCAAATGCGGACGGCGAACCAGTAACACCCCAGCATAAAGATCAGCGCGCTCGCATATCGGCTCATGGCGATTTGCGCGCCGCCGGCAAACCGCGTTGCAAGGCTCCCGGCGGCATAGATCGCCGCCAATGCTGCAATTTGCGCGGCTTCCACCCCGAGGTTGAAGCCTACAAGGGGCGCAATGAGATCAGAGCGCTGAAAGCCGAGTTCAATGAGGCCGCTGGCGAAGCCTGCGCCATGGACCAAGCCGAACGCGACGGCTGTGAGTGGCGCCAGTTTTTGCACCAAGCGCCCCGGGGTCATCGCCATAAACGATGCGTAGGCGCCAAGACCGATGCCCGCCGTCAACACGGACGCATTCACGCCGATCGGCGCTGCAATCACCGCCAACGCTATGACTGCGAGCCCGATCATGGCGTTGCGGCGATCCAGACCGAAGCGGGCGCCGGCCTCCAACGCCGCAGCGGCGATCGTAAATCCGATCATGGCTTCGACGAGTCTCTCGTTCGGACTGATAAAGCCGAGGCTGGCCAGGGCGAGTGAAACCGAATGACCCGCAGTGAAGCCAGTGATGCACAGCAAGGCGCCTCGCCATGACACGGTGAGCAAAATGAGTGCGGCCAAAAACACCAGATGATCGAGACCGGACAGAACGTGTGAAAAGCCGGCGGCGAGGAACCCTATCAATCCTGAAGGCGGCTTCTCATCGCTCAGTTCGAATGAAGCGGAGCCCTCCCGCAACAATCGGCCGTTGGAGACGCCTTCAAACTCGGTTCGGGCAATGTGGATGTGTGTGGGGGAAACCGCCTCAAAGGACGTGATTACGACGGTGACGGACGACTTTTCAATCTGCTCGGGGCAAGTGAAGCGACCCGTGACGCGCATGGTCGTGCGCCCGTCGCCAAGTGGCGAAAGATCGCCGAGTGAGCAGCCTGTTTGTTCTTGGCGCACCGTCACTGTCTCGCGCAAGTGCGCCGCCAACAAATCGTCGAGGTCATCTATGCCGCTATAGTAGGGAGATAGCTGAGTAACCCGCAACGCATCAACTTCGAACACAAAGGCGGCGGCTTCCCCGTCGATGGACCAGCTGGAATAGGATTGACTGCGCGTGTGTGCTGCGGCCGGGGCGCTCCACACCAACACAATGATCGCCCCTAGAATCCAGCGCATCATTCGCCGGCGCCTGGCGTGTGCAAGATGTTTATTCGTGCGTTCTTGCGAAGTCGTGCAATGTATTGGGTGAAGGCTTGCTCATCGCGCCGCCGTTCCACTTCGGCAAGCACATCAGCCTTGGCATCCTCAAAGGTGCGCTCGCCGCCAGTGCTGCTTTTCATCCACAAGAAAATTGCACCGCGATCTGTCTGAACGGGTCCTGCAATGTCGCCAGTCTTCATGGTCGCAATCGTATCGCGCGCGCTGCCGCCGAGATAGTCGCCCGTCTTGGCAAGGGGAAGGCCCGAAGGAACGGGCGCTTCTTCCAGACTCGCTTCGACCCTGGCGGTTTCGAAAGACGCTCCATTTTGTAACGCTTTAACGAAGGCGGAAGCGGCGTCCTCATCGCCAGCAATCGCCACCTCGATGGTGACCATGCGTGCGTCGTTGAACATCTCGGCGTTCTGGTCAAAGAACTCCCGCAATTCGGCATCAGTCGGCGGAGCAGAAGCGGAAAGCGTACCGGGCGCGCGGATCATCGCTTCCACCAAATTTTTGCGCACCAGCCGGTCGCTTTGCGGCAAGCCCAACCGCATCGCTTCCTGCACGATCAGCTCTTCGTCGATCAGGATTCGCAACGCCCGGTCTCTATCGTCGCTCGAAAGGGGCCGTTCGAGCCCTGCCTGCATCGCCGACAGAGCGCGTTCATACTCGGATCGGGGAATAGCCTCGCCATTGACATAAGCGACGCCATTGCGTTCGCCGCCCGGCAGACCGCCCAAGCCAAGCGCCGAGAAAAGCGCCGCACTGAGCCCTAAAAATGCTGCGCCGATGAACAGAGCTGCAGGACTTACGACAAATTTACTGCGCATCAGTCGCTTCTGTGGCGGATGCATGCGTCAAATATATTGGCGAAGACCACGCACGCACGTCTTTCATGTCCGTGCAGTCGTCGTCGCCGCTGCGCCAGTCGCCGTAGCAAAGATTGACCTTGATGCAATTTCCTTCCGCATCGCGTTCACAACGCAAAGGATCGCCATTGATCGTTGGACGAGGTTCCTGAATGGCGCGCGCATAGTAGAGCGCGTCGCGCCCGCCGGCGGCGAAGTCCGGGTCGGTAAATTCAAAACTGCACCCGGATTCATCGGGCGTGCAGGTGTGCGATATGAATGGATCATCGATCAGATCAGCGATCTTCTCGTCTGGCGATACCTGCGGACGGATGCGAATGATATCGATGCGCTCGATCAGGTTGCGTACATCGCTTGGGTTATAGCACTCACCGGCGCAGAGATCGGCGATACGCTCTTCACCCAGCGCTTCAACAGCAAAGTCAGGACATCCCGGCTTCTGTTTAAATGAACCAACCGCCCGTACGGAAAACATTCCCGCGTCCTGCGCGGTGACGGTGGCCCCCATTGGCGAGGTTTCTCCTGACGGGCTGATGCGGCTGAACCACATCAACATGCGCGGACCTGACGTCGCATAGGTTTCGCGCCGTTGCAGCGCGTCCCAGATCTCTTCTCGTGAGCGGCCTTCGGTGTGAACCGCGGCGAGGCCGCCCGTTTGCCAGAAGCTTGATTGGCGCTCCAGTTCGGTGAGCTGAAAGCCGGCCAGGCTCTGCAACTCCTCGCGCGTTTTTCGATAGACGGTGGAAGTCGGTTGCTCGTCTTGATCACGAATGAAAATTTTTCTGAATTTCGGGTCTACGACGCCGCCGGCTTCGGTGTTCAGCCGCCGGGCGACTTCCTTGTAACCGGTACCGGGGCGGGCACGGTGGTTGTCCGACGATGCGATAAAGCCCCAATTGAAGCGTGTCGGATCATCGGCATCGTCAAAATTCGAAACAGCCAATCCATATTGGACGCTGGTGCCGGGCCGATGGTTGAACGGCGGCAGATAGCAATCCGTGCACTGTCCGGCGTCGAGCCAGTCGGAGGGGAGCTCACCTTCAATAGCCAGGTGGAACGGGATGCTCATATTGGCCGTCGCATCGCGTGCATCGGCCGCCTTCGCGGCGCATATCTCTTCGCTTTGGCCTTCGTTGAGGCAGCGCTCTTCAATGATTTCGCCGGCGCGAACGCAAGCGGGCGTATAGCTTTCCTGTTTCGGCGGGCAAGTGGCGGTCGTGTCGCTCGTAGGAATGATCGCTTGAAAGTCACGGAACTCTTCGGAGTTGCCGTGGCCCGAATAGATCTCGATCAGAGAAAACCGCTCCGGCTGGTGGACCGCTTTCAATTGCTTGTCCCATGTGGTGCCGGGCGGCGTATAAAACCCCCAGGACGAACCATGGGGGATCAGCAGTGGATCAAGTCCCTGATTGTCGAGGCGCGCTATGAGGTCCTCCGGCAGCTTCGCGGACTCATAGCAATCAGCCGGGAGCTCGCTCGACGGCGTGTTGGGATCACAGCTCGGCACGTCGCGAATGTTCTTCAAAAACGTATTGACGTCGTAATAGTCCTGCCGGTTCTTGAAATCGGCGAGCGCGACAATGGGCGGAAGCCCGGTGGCATTGGTGCGAAGCGCATCTGTCGCTGCGCCTTGCGCCGCAATTGGGCGCGCTGCGACTTCGAAGTCCTCAAGGCCCAGAAAAATTACGTTCTTGTGGCCGAAGTGTTCGGCTGGCGTGGCGCCAACTTGCGTCCACTCAAAACCGATCATCGACACCAAGTCGGGATTGGACTGATCGCCAGCGCGCGCCTGGCACTGCCGGATGGTGTTCTTGGTCTCGGCCCAGCGCTCCGGGGTGCTGGCTTCGGCGTGATCGGTGATCGCCCAAAAATCGATGGCGGAACAGTATCGTGCGTAGTCGCAAGCGTCGGCGACGGGATGAACGCCTTTTCCGTGGTTCAAGGGCAGCGCCCACAGGAATGCGTCGGTGGAATACGTTGTGTGGACATGCAAATCCCCGAACAGAATCTGCTTGCTGTCGCCCATTGGCGCCGCAGCTTGATCGGCGTCGCGGCGCGCGATTATCGCCCCTTCCGGAACAGCCGCGCCCGCCGGAGTTCCGGCGCTTCGTTCATGGCCGAGCTTTCCGCTCTTCATGGCGCCTGAATAAAGCGTCCAGCCAATCGCCCCAGCCGCAAACGCCGCCACAATCGCTATTCCTGCGCGAATCATACGCCGCCTCTCTCCCGATGCTTTTGGCGGAATCAGTAGCATGTGCGTCCGGCAAGGTCGCCGTTTTAACGCAGATGGGGCGGGCCGATTCCAAGGCCAGTCCCCAAGTATGCGATTTTCCAAGCGGATTCCGTGCGAAAATAATTCTGTGGCGCGTGACCCGTTTTTGCGGCTGGCTGCGCATTACACGAATAGGGACAAGTCTAATCGATTATCACCGGCGCAGCTGAACGGAATGGTCTTGCCCCAGCGCCGTCTGGCCGTGTGAAGAAGGGGACTACATCATGCGAAATGTCATCTTGGCGACTATTGCAATTGGGACGCTCACAGCTTGTGGCGGCGCGGGCGAGAACGACTACGCCGACGCGCAGGCCCAGGACATGTACGAGGGCGGCTATGGTCAGGGCGACGAAGAGTACGGCGCCCAGAACCAGTACGGGGGCATGCAGCCGCCGGCGCAACCGGTCGCATATTCACAGCAGCAGCAACAGCCGAGGCAAGGCGGCGGATACGCGCCTCAGCCTTCGGGCGGCGCGCCGGTCTCAAACGGCATGCAACAAGTCAAAATCATCGACCGTAACGGTTTTGAACAGCCGATGGTCGCCTACATAAAAGAAGTGCCCGCCGGATGGCGCACTGAGGGCGGCGTTAACTGGCAGTTCAACAACGCCGGTTGCGGAAAGACGACGCCGTCACTGGAGTGGCGCGCGACCTCGCCGGATAATTCCAGCGCAGTGACTATTCTGCCTGCTGAACAATGGACCGGCCACAATCTTCCGTATCCGATCAGCAACAACTGCCCGAATGTTCAGATCACGGATACGCGTCAGTTCATCACGCAATATGCGCAACGGCTGCGCCCCGGCGCGCGCGTTCTCGATTACCGCGACAGGACCAGCGAGATTCAGCAGTTGCAGAGCCAGATGCCTGCGCCGCAACGCGACCCCTATGGCGGCGAAACGCGCATGTGGGCCGGCGCAGGTCAAGCGCTTGTCGCCTACAATATGAACGGCGTCGAAATGCGCGAGATTATCGGGACGGCGGTGATTTTCAGCATGATGCGTTCGCCTGATCCGATGACGGGCGGAACGACTGATTTCATTTCCATTATGTCGATGCCAGGTTTTGCAATGCGCGCGCCGGAGGGCCGGCTTGATTTCGCGATGGCGGAACGCATCCGGACATCGGGTAAAGCGAATCCCGCCTACGAGAAGAAAATGGCGGCCTATTACGCCAAGAACAACAAGATCCAAGCAGACTCCGCGGCGAAGATCGCGGCCATCAACCGCAAAGGCGCTGCGGACCGTTCGGCGATTATCGCAAAGACGGGACAAGACATCAGCGACATTCAAATGGACATTTATCGCAATCAGTCCGCCAGCACAGACTATATCGGTCGCGAGACCAGCGAAGCCATTCGCGGCGTTGAAACCTACAACGACAACTACAATGGCGGCACAATCGAGCTCGACAATACGTATGACTATAATTGGCAGCTCGAAAACGGCGATATCGTTCAAACCAACGACGCCAACTTCAACGTTTATGAATCAACCGGCCAGTTCGGCACAGAAATGGAAGTGACAGAATAATGAGACATTCAATCAACATGATTGCGTTCATGTCGGTGGCTGCGATTAGCTTCGCGCCAGCAGTCGCTCAGGACAGCTTTGGCGGACAGCCGCAACAACAACCTCAGCAACAACAGCCCCAGCAGCAGCAACCGATGCAACAGCAGCAGTTGCAACAGCCGATGCCGCAAGGGTACCCGCAACAAGGTTATCCTCAGCAACCGCAGCAAGGGTATCCGCAGCAAGGAGGGCAGCAGCCTTACCCGCAACAAGGCGGCTATCCGCAGCAACCTCAGACATATCCGCAGCAGCCCAATCAGCAGCAGCCGGGCATGCAAGGCGGCGGCAATCTGGAACAGCTGATGCAGATGGAACGACAGGATTTCGGCGTGCCGGCGAGCAATCAGCTACACAATGGCGCCATGCACGGGCCGACGCCGGCGAGCATTCCCGGCGGGCAGGTGATCACGACAAAAGGCCTGAGCGAGCTGGTTCAGGGACGGCAAACGCCATACTTCCTGTTCGACGTGCTCGGCGGACCGCAGACATTGCCCGGCGCCATGCCGGCGGTGTGGATGTCGCAACCGGGTTCGTTCAACGATCAGACGCAACAACAGATTTCCCAAATGTTGCAGCAGGGGACCCAGGGCCGGAAAGACGTGCCGATGATCTTCTACTGCATGTCAACGCAGTGCTGGATGTCTTACAATGCCGCGTTGCGCGCTATCCACGCCGGCTACACCAATGTGTTGTGGTATCGCGGCGGCATCGAAGCCTGGCAGATGGCGGGTTTCCCGACACAGCCGGCGCAGCAAGGCGGATACCAGCAGTAGCTGGCGGGATCGATCACGCGTTCACATGAGCTGCGTGATCGCCTCCACTGTGCGCTGCGCATTGGAGGCGCCGTCAATTACAGGCCGTCCGAAATAGCCGTCTACCCCGGCGTGTGTGACGTTCGGTAAAATGTGCATCTGGATTCGCCCTTCGCGTTTTCCTGCGTTCCAGTTCGACGTGGCGGCGAGGGGCCAGCGCTCAGGAAACATCGCGGCGCCGATGCGTTGGATAACGTCGCGTGTTCCGATCACGTGATGCAGGCTTCGTACATAGCCCAGTCCGGGATCGGATGCGAGAACGCCGCCGATGGAAACAATATCGATCGGCGCGCGCAATCGCGCCGTGAGAAATGAAGCTGCGCCAATGGCGACCTGTGCGCCGCCAGAATAGCCGATGATTGTTATGGGCGTTTGAGATCCCCGCACATATCCGTGTGCGAGGAGCGCCTTTTCTATGACGCTCGCGGCGCCCTGGTTGAAGATCGGGCCATACCGGTGATCTGCGGACACCATGACCTGAAATATGTTGCGCAGGTTGATGAGCACTGTCAGCAGCGTCTGCCGGCCTTTCACCTTGAAGAATTGAGCGCGCCGCCACATCCGTTCAAACATTCTCGGCGCTGCAAGCAGGGGAAGGCCCTTCGGCGAGTAGGGAAAGACGTCGGACACGATAACCGCTTCGGGATAGCGCTGATGCAGCAGCTCCAGAAACGCTTTCTCCCGCGGCAGGAGATACTGTCCAGAAATTGACGCGACACCGGATAGGTAGACGATAAAGCGTTGAGCTGATTGAGAGGCTGTCGCTTCCGGCGGATCATCTTCGCCGAGTTCTTCTTCGGTCCAGCCGGCCCACCAGCTTAGCGTTTCCAGCGGTGCAAGCGCGGCCGTGACCAACAGCGCCAGAACGCCGAGCAGGATTGCGAAGAACAGGACGTCGGAGATCATCGTTGCGTATCACCTGTAATGCGGCGCGCAAGATCATCGATTATTTGCTGCGGCGTGAGCTCCAGTGCTGATCCTGACACCGCAAAACGTAGGCGGCCGAGCGGCTTTGCCAGGGCGTGGCCGAGATACGCGCGGGAAAGATAGGAAAGGAGCCACCCGGCGCCGCCACAGAAAAGCGCGGCGTGGAGCGGCAATCCAAATCCCGCATGCAATCCGAAGATCGCCAGTATCATCGCCGATGCTTCAAGCAAATTGCCGAGCGCTTGCCCAAAGTAGGGCGCCATTGCAAATACGCCGAACAGTCTCGGTGCGAATGAGAGTGAAACCACGCCGAATACCCCCGCAATTTCGTTCGGTGTTAGGACGCCGAGGCGTGTCATTGGCGCAACCGCAATCGCCGCCAGCGCCCATGTGAGAGCAGTCAGGACATATGTGAAGCCGGTAAAAGCAAGGCTCGCGATGAAGCGATAGAGTGCGACACGGTTGATTACGAGGATCACCGATTGCCCGAGCATTTCCGAAACGCCGGCCAGAAAGGCAATCATTAACGCAGCGGATTGCGCTTCGCCGCTCGTTGCGGTTCTCGCGAATGTGGCCGCGGAGAATCCAAGCGCGCCAATCGTGAGCTCAGCGGTGAGCGCCCAAAACTCAACTATGTCAGTGATGATTCCGAACATCGATAACGGCGCTTGCCTCGGCTATGTGCAGCAGTTTGTTTGACCTGGTACGGCCTGCCGGCAGATTTGACGCCGTTTTTTGCATTCTACAAGCGTTTGGTCTATTCGTGGCGTCTCACGGACAATTTTAGCCAAGAGCGGGGCCCTACATGATAGTGGCGAACGAGGCGTTCGACTGCGCCAACGAAACAAAAGCCAAATTCGATGATATCTATGATGCGCCTGACCCGCGCGCATACTACGCCACGCTCGACGCGCTCGACTATCAGATCCCCACAAACGCAAAGCCGGTGTTTCGCAAGATCATGTCCGCGATGGGTCACGAACGTGTCGCGAAGATTGTTGATGTTGGATGTTCGTACGGGATCAACGCAGCTATGTTGCGCTACGACCTGACATTTGAAGAGATCGCGCAGCGGTATCGGCGCGAAGCGTCTCATACACTTTCGGTCGCGGAAACCATTATTGAAGATGCGCGGGTCTATGGTGGCTTGTCCAAAGAAAGCGATTCTTCATTTGTCGGACTGGACGTGGCGCGTCAGGCGGCTGGATATGCAGATGCTGTCGGTCTTGTTGATGAAGTGGTGACGGAAGACCTGGAAGAGCCGGGCATGAGCGACAATTCCGTTTCCACGCTCGAAGACGTCGACCTGATCATTTCGACAGGCGCGATCGGCTATGTCAGCGAGGAAACGCTGGGCAAGATCGCCGCCGCAGCAAAGCGCCCGCCCTGGATCGCCGCGTTTGTGTTGCGACAATTCCCGATTGACGCCATCGCCGAACGACTGGCCGAGTTTGGGCTTGTCACGGAAAAGCTTCCCGGCGCGACATTCGCCCAGCGCCGGTTTCGCGACGACGCTGAACGCAACGGGGCCATCGAGGCCGTGCGCACCGCGGGCTGCAACCCGCAGGGGCTGGAGAGCGATGGCTATTTTCACGCCGAGTTCTTTCTCGCTCGCCCAGCTGGGGAAATCGCCGCCCCGATTGTGGATATGAAGCTAATTTAGGGCCGAACCGGGGACTGGCGAGGGCGCGAGACTCTGCTAGAGACTGGCCCCATGAAAAGAGCCAAGACCAAGACCGCCAAAACGCCCAAGGGACCGAAGCCCCCCCGCGCCGACGAAATCTTCCTCGAACCGTTCGATGAAGCGCTGTCGCAGCGTTATCTTGCCTATGCCTTGTCGACCATCACGGCGCGGGCGCTGCCTGATGTGCGCGACGGGTTGAAACCGGTTCATCGCCGAATTCTCTACGCCATGCGCCAGATGAAGCTGAACCCGACGGGAAGCTTCAAGAAGTCGGCGAAGGTCGTCGGCGAAGTCATGGGTAATTTTCACCCCCATGGCGACCAGGCGATCTATGACGCGATGGTCCGTCTTGTTCAGGACTTTTCCGTGCGCGTTCCCTTGATCGATGGACAGGGAAACTTCGGCAATATCGATGGCGATAACGCCGCCGCCATGCGTTACACGGAAAGCCGGCTGACGGCTGCCGCCGGTCTGTTGCTCGACGGTATTGACGAAGACACGGTCGATTTCCGCGAAACCTATGATGGCGAGGGCAGGGAGCCGGCGGTGCTTCCCGCCGCATTTCCCAATCTCCTGGCAAATGGCTCGAACGGCATCGCCGTCGGCATGGCGACATCGATCCCGCCGCACAATGTTGCGGAGCTGATCGACGCATCGCTGCATCTCATCAAAACGCCGAATGCGCGAACGGAAACCCTGCTCAAATATGTGAAGGGTCCAGACTTTCCGACTGGCGGCGTTTGCATCGAAGATGCGGCGTCCATGGAGGAAGCATACGCCACCGGGCGCGGCGGCTTCCGCGTGCGCGCGCGCTGGGAAGTGGAAGACCTGGGGCGCGGGCGTTATCAGGTTGTTGTCACCGAGGTACCGTTCCAGGTGCAAAAGTCGAAGCTGATCGAAAAGATCGCCGATATGATGCAATCCAAGAAGTTGCCGGCGCTCGCTGATATACGCGACGAGAGTGCGGAAGACATTCGCCTTATTCTTGAGCCGCGCTCAGGCAACATCGAACCGGCGGCGCTGATGGAGTCGCTGTTCAAGAACACCGATCTGGAGTCGCGCTTTTCACTGAACATGAACGTCCTGGGCGCTGACGGCGCGCCGCGCGTCATGGGACTGCGCGAGGTGCTGCAGGGCTGGCTCGATCACCGCAAAGAGGTATTGCGGCGGCGCAGTGAATTCCGTCTCGACAAAATCGCCAAGCGTCTGGAAATTCTCGACGGTTTCCTGATCGCATATCTCAATCTCGACGAGGTGATCCGCATCATCCGCTTTGAAGACGATCCCAAAGCGGAACTGATGAAAACGTTCAAGCTGACGGAAACGCAAACTGAGGCAATCCTCAATATGCGGCTGCGCTCTCTGCGCAAGCTTGAAGAAGTGGAGATCAAGACCGAGCACAAGGACTTGCTTGCAGAGCAGAAAGCGTTGAAGGCCCTGCTCAAGTCTGATGACGCGCAATGGGCGCGAATTTCTGAAGAACTTAAAGAAGTCAAGAAACTCTTTGATCCCAAATCGGAACTTGGAAAACGGCGCACAGAAATCGCGGACGCCCCGGCCATCGAAGACATAGATCTGGAAGTGCTGGTGGAGAAGGAGCCCGTCACCATTGTCATCTCCGAGAAGGGATGGGTCCGAACGATGAAAGGTCATGTCGAAGACCTCAAATCGATCAAATACAAAGATGGCGATCGCGCACACTTCCATGTGTTTGCACAAACAACTGACAAGCTGATGCTGTTTGTCACCAACGGAAAATTCTACGCGCTCGATGTGGCGAATTTGCCCGGAGGGCGCGGTCATGGCGAGCCGATCCGGCTGATGGTGGATATGGGCAATGACGATGCGGTGGTTGCGGCGTTTCTCTACAAAGGCGGGCGGAAGTTTCTCGTTGCATCGTCGTCAGGACACGGGTTCGTCGCGCCGGAAGACGAATGCCTGTCCAACACGCGCAAAGGCAAGCAGGTCTTGAATGTCGCCTCAGGCGCCGAAGCTGCGGTGTGTCGCCCTGCTGACGGCGACATGCTCGCCGTCGTTGGCGACAACAAGAAGTTTCTCGTTTTCCCGGCTGCGGAGCTGCCCGAGATGACGCGCGGCAAAGGCGTCGTCTTGCAGAAGTATCATGACGGCGGTCTTTCGGATGCGAAGATGTTTACAAAGAAAGAAGGCCTGACCTGGACCGACCGCTCCGGAAGAACGCAAACCGTCGACGACTGGAAAACCTATCTCGGCAAACGCGCCCAAGCCGGTCGTATCGCGCCGAAGGGCTTTCCGACGTCGAAAAAATTCGGGGTTTAGCGGGAACGGCCAGTTTGCCCGCTAAACTGCGCCGAAAAGCGCGAATATGTTATTGTATAACTTAGGTTAAGGCATGACGGCGGCGACATTTTGAAGCCGCGCCGGATGTTCAACAAGAAGCCGGACAAAGCGCTCGAGCGGCGGTTGCAGGCGATCAAGCTCGCCGCCGCTGTGAGCCTGAAATCGCTACCCGAAACGCGCGATTCGCAGGACGCCGCGCGCGAGGCAGTCTCCAAATTCCGGTCTCGTCCTCGCCGTCGGGCAGCCGGAGAGCCGCTGTATCGTCAAGAATCTCAGCGATGACGGTGCTATGATCGCGCTTGAGGGATCGTTCATATTGCTGGAGCAGTTCCGCCCGGTCATCGACGGGTTCGCTGCGCCTGCGCCGGTGTTTCTCGCCTGTCAGGAGGGCAATGAAGCGGGGATTTCATTCCTGTAAAATCTGACCGCTGCGTGATGACAACCATTCGCTCCGCCTTTTTGGAGTTTTGATCCATGCGGCGAAACCCTTGCCAGGCTAGTTAGGCCGTTTTGGCATATTCGATTTTATGAATTAAGTTGCCGCGCGGTCATCACAGGATTGCGACGTGTCGGAAAATAATCAGCAGGCGGGTTTCGTTCCGGAGATATGGTTTCACACGCCTGTGTGGTCGCGCAAGGTTGTGGACCACGAGCGCATCAACAGAAATCTGTTGACTGTGTTGGGGCGATTGGAAGCCGAAACTGATCCGATCACGCGTTCCAATGTCGGCGGCTGGCATAGTCACGATCAGATTCATCTCCGCGAGGACATGAGAGAAATCTGCCGCATCATCGGTCAGGCAAGCGTCGGTTGCGCCAGATTTATGGAGTTCGATTTCGAGAATTTTGAGCTGGTGATCAAGGAAATGTGGCTGAATAAAAATGGGAGCGGCGATTTTAACAAGGCGCACATACATCCAAACGCAATTCTGTCTGGCGCGTATTATGTGAAGACCCCGGAAGGCAGCGGCAATATCGAATTCTACGATCCCGTGCCGGCGCGTCTGATGAATGTATACCCGGTGAAGAAGCGCAAGCCGATCAACCTGCAGGCGGTCGAGTACAAAGCGGGCGAGGGCCAACTGTTGATATTTCCGTCGTGGCTGCAACACGCTGTGCAACCCAATCGCAGCACAGACTACCGCGTCTCGATCAGTTTCAATATCGGATACAAACAGGCCAAGCGTGCTGACCGAAGCAGTGAGCCCGGCAATGCGCTCGGCCTGGTGAAGGGCGGTTAGTGCGCCGGGGCTTTGGTCTCGGTTTTCGTGGGAACAATTCGATAGACCTTGGAGCCCTTCAGGCCAGACCAGAATGAAAGCTTTGCATAGCGTTCGAACAGTTCCGGCGGCAGGACCGATTTGCGCGGACGCGGCGCGACTTTTTCATGAACCTTGTGCAGTCCCTTGACGCCGAGTTGGCTGTCGAATTCCGGCGCGTCGTAATCAACATTGTCAAAGTCATGCTCGAACGGGTCTTCGCCAATAAACTTGTAGATAAGACCAATCACTTCGTCTGGCCGCTGGCTGAAGATATCGTAGTCGACGATCACGATACGATCTGCGAACTCGCTCCAGACGGCTTCCTGAATAGCGTGCCAGGCATAGCCGACGAGGCGGTTCGGGCCGGCCAGCGCTTCTAGCCGGGTGTAAACCGTGGCTCGCTCTGTCGGCGTGTTAAAGAGGCGAGTGTTCTCGAACACGTTGCTGCGGTACTGCCGCTCCAAGCTGTCCATCACCCATGCAACATTTCGTACCGTGCAAATCAGCTTCGCTTCGGGAAACAGTTTCATCAGCGCCGGCAGCTGCGCTGTCCATGCCCGGTTGGTGTCGAAGATGACCGGCTGCGCATGGTTTCGATAATAACTGTCGAACAGGCCACGAATAATGTCCGCCCGCTGAGCGTCATTGACCATGGAAGACAATTCGCTGCCCGCTGACACCTGGCTGATAACCCCTTCCATCAAGCTGGCGACGGGCGAGGACATGCCGGCGTGAAACCGCGGATTTTGGCGCAGCAGCGCGCCCATCAAAGTCGAGCCGGAACGGGGCAGGCCAGAGATAAAGTGAAACCGACGTTCCGCCGAGGTTTTTTCTTTTTTCGCCAAGAGTTTCCCCATGATCCATCGGAATGCGCACGCACGCGCCGCAATATCGGCACGTGCGTGCGCGGTGCAAGTTCGGGGCAGTTTTGCAGTGCAACGTTAAGATCGCAAGCCGCCTTGGCGCAGATCTTGCCCTGTGGGTCCATTTGCATTGCGGAATTCCCTTATTGCGCTAATCTCGCCGCAGTATTGGGGAATACTTGGACGCAAGCACCGACTTGCGTGGGGTGGGGCGCCGTCATCGGTCGTCCTGACAGATGGGAGAGACGCCATGGCGACGTTGATCATCACAACGCTCGAGGATGAAGCGTTTGATTCGGGCAATCTGACAGACGAAACGAATGACGGAGATGGTCTCTCCCTGCGAGAGGCGCTGGCGCTCGCTTCTGACGGCGACACTTTTGTGTTCGATGCTTCGCTCGCGGGCGGAACACTTTCGTTGACTCTTGGAGCGCTGACGCTGACGCAGGGCGCGCATATCGATGGCGATACGAATGGTGACGGCGCTGCAGACATCACCCTCGATGGGCTTGGTCTCAGCCGTGTTATTCATTTCACCACCGGCGGTACGTCGTCCCTGCATGCCCTTAACATCGAGGGCGGCAATTCAGGCGTTGACGGCGGCGGTGTCACGGTCGATGCGGGTGCGGGAATCGCGCTGACCATCACCAACAGCTCTATCACCGGCAACACAGCCGCGTCTGGCGGCGGAATCTGGAACGGCGGCGAACTGACTGTCGTGAATTCGACCCTTGGCGCAAACGTTTCCAATGCCGGCGGCGGCGGTCTGTACAATCTCGGTTCTGCGATCCTGGTTAACACCAGCTTCGGAAATAACTTCGCGCTCACGTCTGGCGGCGCCATCAACAATCAGGGGACGCTCTCTCTCTATCATGGCACTGTTGCGGGCAATCAGGCGCTCTTTAGCGCGGGGGGCGGTGTTTACAGCAGCGGATCGCTCACGGTTTCTGATTCAATTCTCGTTAACAACACGCACAATACCGGCCAGACCGGAACGAACGGATCAGATATCAACAATGAAGGCGGCAGCGTAAATTACAGCGGCGTCAACATCCTGACACAGAGCAATTCAACGGGCGCCTATTCCATTACCGGCGTTGATCATTTGGATGTGCTTGAAACAGGCTATCTCGCCGACAATGGCGGCGTCGTGCAAACCATGGCGTTGAAGCCCACGGATTTCAATCCCGCTCTTGAGGCGGCGAACGGCGCCTTGCCTGCGGACGTCACAGACATGGACAATGATGCCGACGTCGCGGAAGCTATTCCCTATGACGCTCGCGGCGCTGGATTCGACCGCGAAGTTGATATCAATTCGGCGGCTCCCGCGGCTGCGGATGTCGGCGCCTATGAAATTCAACTCGATCAAGTTGAGGCCGGATCGCTAGTCGTGACGACGCTCGACGATGTGGTTGATTCGTTGGACGGTGTGACATCGTTGCGAGAAGCGATCGCGTTTGCCGGCGACAACGATACGATCACGTTTGACGCTTCGTTGTCGGGCGGGACGATTACGCTCACGCAAGGTTCGCTGGTGCTCTCCGATGACATCACCATTGACGGCGACATTGATGATGACGGCGCAGGCGATATTGCTATTAATGGAAGCAACTCATACCGCGTTCTGGAACTTGACAGCGGCGGCTCGATAACGCTCGACGGCCTGACCATATCTGGCGGTTATGTGTCCGACTCGAATGGCGGCGCCGGTGTGTTGGTCAACTACGGCACAAGCGCGGTCTTCAACAATGTAATTGTGTCCGGCAACTCCGTCGCGGGCAGCGACGATGGCGGCGGCGTCCGTGTGAAAAGCGGTTCTTCGGTGACAATTTACGGTGGCTCCATTGCCAATAATTCTTCTGCGAGTGACGGAGGGGGCATAGCCATCGATGCAACCAGCGCCGCATCAATTTTCGACTCTCTGATTTCGGGCAATAGCGCAGCCTATGCGGGCGGCGGCGTTTGGAATGGCAATGCGCTCGACATCGTCAATTCGTCAATTTCCCAAAACGCGTCGTATCGTGGCGCGGGCGTTTATAACAACAGTGGCGCGTCGCTTGATGTCGCGAATTCAACGTTCTCGGGCAATGAAGCCAGCAATGTTGGCGGCGCCATCGATAATGAAGGATCGGCGACTGTCGTCAACACGACAATTGTCGGCAATAGCGGCATCTTTGGCGGCGCTATCTACAACGCTGCGGGCGACGGATCGCTCAATCTTTCAAGCTCGACCGTGACGGGCAATTACGCGGTTAATGGCGGCGGCGGTATTTATTCAAACACAGGCGGCAGCTCGACCGTCACAAACTCTATTGTCACGGGAAATGCGGCCGGATCGAGTGGCGCCGACATTGGCGCGATAAATGGGTTCAACAATACCGGCGGGAACATCATTGGAACCGATATTTTCGAAGGCGGCGTCGATGTCGGGGATGCGGCGCTCGCTGATGTGTTCCGAGATGTCGGCGCCAATGCCGACACCGGCGTCAACTCCGGCTTGCTCGCTGACAATGGTGGGCCAGTGGAGACTGTCGCGCTAAATGCGTCCGGGGCCGCGGTCGACGCTGGTGACAGCGCCGCACTTCCTTCCGATGCGTTAGATCTCGACAATGACGCCAACACTGCTGAAGCGTTGCCAGAAGATGCGCGCGGACTGGCGCGTGCTTCGGGCGCCGAGGTGGATCTAGGTGCTGTGGAAATGCCGCAGACATTCGTTGTGACAACGCTCGATGATGAGACATCAAGCGGAGGAGATCTCGCGGCTGAGTCCTCGGACGGCAACGGGCTTTCACTGCGCGAGGCGCTGGCGCTGGCCCAGGACGGCGACACGATCGAGTTCGACGGTGCGCTTTCAGGCGGAACGCTGACGTTGACCAACGGCGAACTTGTCATCACCCAGGACGATTTCCTCCTAGACGGCGATATCGACAATAATGGCGGTGCGGACATTACCATCGACGCCAATGACGCCAGCCGCGTCCTGCGCGTTGCAAGCGGACAGGAGTCGGACCCCAACAATGTCACCATCGACGGGCTGTCGATAACGGGTGGATATCTCAATGGCGGAGACGGCGCCGGCATCTTCGTCGGTACGGATGCAATCGTTACCGTGCAGAACAGCAACGTATATGGAAACGGAATTGTTGGTGAAGGTTCGGGCGGTGGCGTTTTTGTGGGCAGCATCTCAACGCTCAATCTGATCGACTCGCAGGTTGTCGACAATGCCGCGGCGAACGCCGGCGGCGGCATCGCCACTGTGTCGTCCAGTGCAACGATCTATGTTTCGAATTCTGACATTACCCACAACATCGGGAATGAAGGCGGCGGAATTTATTCGCGCGGTACGACGACGATCACCAACAATAGCTTGATTTATATGAACCAAGCCGGCGCCGGCGGCGGTATCATGAGCGGCGGCAATCTGACCGTGAATGAAGGCTCCGCCATCTATTCCAATACGTCCACCGGCTTTGCCGGCGGCGGCGTTTTCGTCGAGGGGACTGCGGTCTTTGAGGGCGCCTTTGTCAGCTACAATTCGGCGGAGCGCGGCGGCGGCATTTTCAATCAAAGCGGGACGATCACCGTTCGGAATACGCAATTCTTCGGCAATTACGCTCATGGCTATGGCGGCGCACTTTATGCCAACAGCACCAGCAGCAACACCATCATCAGTTCGCGATTCAACGGCAACACGACCGACAGCGGCGCCGGCGCGATGTTCGCGCAGGGTTATAATGCTCTCGACCCTACATTGCTCAACGTCTTGAATTCGACGTTCGACAGCAATGAGGGCTCCGGCAATGGCGGCGCCGTCAATATATTGGGTTATACCACGGCCAATTTTGTCAACGCGACGTTTTACGACAACCAGTCCAGCGGCCATGGCGCCGCGCTCCATGTCGGCGGCTATGCGAATGTCGGCGTCTACAACAGCACCTTCACCGGCAATACGACAAACAGTACCGGCGGCGGCGGCGGCATTTTTGCGCAGGATGATTCAACTGTCACGATCGGCAACTCAATTGTCGCGGGCAATCTGGGATCGGAAGGTCTGCACACTATTTTTGCATTTGATGACGCCACCATCACCAGCACTGGCGGCAACGTTTTTGATCAAGCTGGCGTGGGCGGCGAGGGAGACGTCTTTGAAAGCGACCTCGAAAACATTTTTGATGGCGTGATCTACACTGGCGCGGGCGTTCTGGCCGGCGAACTCGCGGACAATGGTGGGCCCGTCGGAACGATTGCGCTCAATCCTGTCGGCCTCGCGGTAGACGCGGGCGACAACGCCAATCTTCCGGCGGATACGTTCGATCTCGACAATGATTCGCTCACTGGCGAGGATTTGCCTGTGGATGCGCGCGGTGAAGACCGCATCCAGAACGGAACCGTCGATTCCGGCGCCGTTGAAATGGCGCCGACGTCGACGCTTATCATCACGACCTCCGCCTCCGGCACTGGCGAGGACGCCTATAGCGGCGGCGATCTCGCCTCGGAATTGGCCGATGGCAACGGCCTGTCCCTCGCCGAGGCGCTGGCGCTGGCGCAAAACGGCGACACAATTACTTTCGACGCCGCGATTTCGGGACACACGATCCGGACTGGCGCGGAATATGGCGTATTGCCGACGATCGGCCAGGACAATCTTACCATCGATGGTGATATCGATAACGACGGCAACGCCGACATCACGATTCGAGTCGTTGGCGGTTACGACGCGTTTAATTTGACCGGCGGCAGCAATGTCGATGCGCAGGATGTGACAATTGACGGCGTCAATTTCATCTCGGCATCTTACGCGACCGGCGGCGGCATCAGCGCAGGCGCATATGTCAACCTGACGCTGACGAATTCGTCGTTCACCGATTTCAATACTTCCGCGATTCACATCGGTGACGAATCCACGGCGTCAATCGGCAACTCGGTGTTTACAGACAACACAGGTGAGTTCGGCGGCGCCGTCCGTCTCGACGCCGGGGTAACTTTGGATGTCATCAATTCGAATTTCTACGCCAACTCCGCCAGCCAGGGCGGCGCGATCTTCGCCTATGAAGGGTCCTCAGTTGCGGTGGAAGGCGGGACGTTCGTCGAAAACACGACGACCGGCAGCGGCGGCGCCATCTATATGGTGTCGAGCGGCACAGTCCTTTCAATCAGCAACAGTGAGTTTAGCGGCAACGCCAGTTCCTTCGACGGCGGCGCGATCTTCGTCGAAAATGGCGAAGGCGTTTCGATTTCTGGATCGGCGTTCTGGCAAAACGCCAGCGAAGGCGGCCGCGGCGGCGCTGTCTACCTTGGCGGCACCTATGCCGAAATTGTAGACTCTTCATTTGTTTCCAACACCAGCAATCAGGCAGGCGGCGCAGTCGCCATGAATGAAGGCGGTCTCGAACTCGCCAACACGCTTTTCGCTGGAAATAACTCATACAGCACAGGCGGCGCGCTTTATTTGACAGGGAGCGGCAATCGAAACGTCACCAATGCGACCTTTTACGGCAATGAATCTTCGTTCGGCGGCGGGGTGATATCTCAACGAGACGGCGAACTCTTCGTTCGCAACAGCACCTTCACGGGCAACTACTCGGAGGGGCTTGGCGGCGCCTGGCAGATCGACGGTGGCGCATCCAGCGGCTATGCGGGCAACACGATCTTTTCCGGCAATGACAGCGACAATGATGACGACGACATCAACGTCAATGAAGGCGGGGCCTTCTTCTCGCTCGGCAACAATATTTTCAGCGATGCCGGGCTCGCTGGCGAAGGCGACATTGTAGAAACTGATGTCACTAATGTTTTCGCTGCGACAGGCGCCAACGCCTATACCGGCCAAACCTCCGGTGTTCTCGCCGACAATGGCGGCACGACCGAAACAGTACTGATCTTGCAGGGCGGCGTCGCGCACAATGCCGGCGACAATTCAATTCTGCCTGCTGACACGCTTGATCTCGATAATGACATGAATACGGCCGAAGATCTGCCTGTCGATGCGCGCGGTGAAAATCGTGTTTCCGGTACGGTCGATATCGGCGCAGTCGAGCTTGCGGGCATCTCGGGCACGGCGGGCAATGACAGTTTGGTCGGCACTGATGGCGCCGACGAAATCTCCGGATTCGGGGGCGATGACACGCTGGTCGGACAGGCCGGCGATGACACGCTGGATGGCGGCGACGGCGCCGATCTCCTCAATGGTGGCGAGGGCAGCGACACCGCGACCTATGCGGACAGCGCCGAAGGCGTATCGGTCAATCTGATCACCGGCGCCGCCAGCGGAGGGGCGACCGGCGACACCTTTATCAGCATCGAGAATTTGATCGGCTCGGTGTTCTCCGATCTCCTGACCGGCAATAGCAGCGCAAACTTCATCGATGGCCGCGACGGCAATGATACGCTTAATGGCGGCACCGGCGATGACACCATCATTGGCGGCTTTGGCGACGACATGCTTTCCGGCGGCGGCGGGTTCGACGAACTCGACGGCGGCGACGGCAATGACCAGGTTTTTGGCGGATCCGAGGCCGACAATCTCATCGGCGGCGACGGCAATGACACGCTGGCGGCGGGTGACGGCGATGACACGCTATTGGGCGGCGCCGGCGCCGACGAACTCTATGGCGGCGGCGGAAACGACACGCTTGATGGCGGCGCCGACAATGACCTCATCACCGGCAATTCCGGTAGTGATGAGCTCGATGGCGGGCTCGGCGACGACAGCGTCTATGGCGGCGATGATGACGACACCGTGATGGGCGGCGACGGCAATGACAATATTTCGGGCACCAAAGGCAATGACGCGGTCTTCGGCGGCGATGGCGACGATACAGCCGCCGGCGGCGACGGCGATGATCTCGTCAATGGCGGCGCCGGCAATGACGTGGTCGGCGGCACGCTTGGCAACGACACCGCCTATGGCGGCGCCGGAAACGATACGGTCGTCGGCGGCAACGGCGCCGACATGCTGTTCGGCGACGCCGATAATGACGAGCTCTATGGCGGCATCGACAATGACACGCTCAATGGCGGCGACGGTGACGATCTGCTTGCCGGTGCGGACGGCGACGACAGTCTTGTCGGCGGTCTCGGCGTCGATTCGCTATTTGGCGGCGCTGGCATCGATACGTTGTTTGGCGGCGATGGCGACGACAGCCTGTTCGGTCAGGCGGACAGCGATCTCCTGTTCGGCGATGCAGGCGGCGACACGCTCAATGGTGGAGGAGGAAATGACACCCTCATTGGCGGCGCTGGCAATGACTCCCTGCTCGGCGATGTCGGGGACGACGAATTGATCGGCGGTGACGGCAACGACACCATGAATGGCGGCGGCGGCGACGATTTCTTCCTCTTCGAAGGAACGACCGGGGTGGACGTGATCAACGGTTTCTCGGCCGGTGCTGCGAGCGAAGACGTCATCAACCTCAATGGCTATGGTACGGCGTTTGACGAGTTTGCAGACATTTTGGCCAATGCTTCCGATGACGGTTTCAACACCACCATCGACCTTGGCGGTGGGAACTCGATCTTACTGAATGGTGTTGTTGTCGCCGATCTTCATCAAGACGACTTCCTGTTCACGGATCTCTAAGGCGCGTTTGAGCTATCTCGAAACGTAGTGCTCGCGCCAAGCGCGCGTGCGCCAGCGTGTTCGAGGGCGGACTGCTCGCAAGCGCCGGTCTGAGAAGCTGCATGATGCCCCTACGAAATTTTCGGCTTGCCAGCCTCCGGCTCGGATATAAACTGAGCCGTCCTGCCGCAAGAGGGGGTCATGAGAAGCGTTGAAGATCTCAACCGGATGATCGTGCGGATCTACGAACTTGGCCTCGATGTCGAGGCCTGGCCCGATCTCCTTGATGAAATCGCCGCTTTTTATGGTTGCAGGAAAGCCGGCTACATGCACATCGCTCACGATGACACGGAGCGGGTGATGGGATACTTCCGCCACCCGGAACCAGACGCGCCAAGAGTAGTCAGCAGCCTGCAAGTGTATGAAGAGATGCCGCCCGGTTCGGATATTTGGTTGGAGATACTCAACCAGCCCGGCGGAAATCGCAATGGCGCCTTTCATTGCAACAAGCTGGTTCCCCTCGACACCTTGCTACGGAGCGACCACTACAACATGGTCGTCAAGCATGTGGACTGCTACGACAATCTCGGCATGCGCGTGGCTGAAAACGAAGATTACGGCTGTTACCTGAGCATTTACTCTGACGGTCCGCAGCGGATGTTCACCGACGAGGACTTTGCGCTGCACACGGCGCTGCATCCGCACATCAAGCGCATTGTCGATTTTCAAAGTAAATTCCGGCACGAACTGCGCGCTGCGTCGATGCGCGGCGCAGCGCTTGATGAACTGACGGCCCCTGTCTTGATCCTCGATGCGCGGGCCAGGATCGTGTTTGCCAATCGCGCGGGCCAGCGCTTGCTGAATGAGCGCGATGGCCTGGAAGAACGGGGCGGCAAAGCGGTTGCGACGGAAAATGTCTGTGGAGACAAGCTCGCCCATGCGCTGGCGAAGGCTTGCGGCATTGGCGACGCGGAGGGGCCGACTGGATCCGGAATTTCCATCATGCGATCAGGGCCAATAGATCCGCTCGGCGTGCAGATTATTCCTTTCGACCCTGCACAGGGCGATGATCCCTATTATCGCTTTTCATTCGACCGCCTTGCCATGCTGATCTTCGCTGATCCGGATGCGGACAAACCGGTCAACATCGATATTCTGGCGACCGTTTTTTCGTTGCGCCCTAGCGAAGCACGGATCGCGGAACTTCTGGTCGACGGACAGTCACAGAAAGAAATCGCCGCGTCGCTGCACTTGAGCGAAGGCACAGCCCGCTGGCATGTGAAGAACCTTATGTCCAAGCTCAATGTCCGCCGCGAGAGTCAATTGGTGTCGAAGCTGGCTGCGGCGCTACCTCCGGTTGCGGCTTCCTAACTCTCGGGCTCACCTACCAAATGGGAGGCGAGGCGACGGCCTGCGCGTTCTAGAATGTGGACATCAGCAGCGGGGGGCGAGTCGTTTGTGGCGATGACGGATGCCGCGGCGCCTATTGCAATGCGGGAAGTGATTGAAAGCAAAAAGCAGCACTGTCCTAAATCTCCGATGAGCCGCGTTTTGGCGGTCTGACAGATGAGCCATCGTCACGAATCGGAATGTCTTTATGGACAAGTTGGTAGACGGATGGATTCCGCTTGATCGGAAAGCGGTCGGATAGGTAAACTGAATGTGCAGCGGGGGCTGTGTCGTGGGGCGGGGAGCGATGATACAATTTTCAGGCATGGCGCGCCCGCAGCTCATCTGGGTGCGCGGGTACCAGTTGCGGTCCGGCAAGCCGGCGCCGAACGGCGTCTGCGCGCGACCGGTTCTCGCCGTTGCTCTTCCAATTGTTACAGCATTTTTCCGGACCGCCCTTGAGCGGTCCGTTTTGTTTGTACGCCTTTCATTGAAGTTTTGGGAATCCGCACAGCCGCAGCAAGGCTGATCAAAGGGCCGGCGCGCACGGCGCCGACGCCGGGAGAATTCAAATGGCCGAACGTTTATTTTTCGTCGCTGATAACGGGCCCGACGGTCCAGCTCTGTGGAGTTCCGACGGCACACTCGGCGGCACGCAGATGCTGTTCGATTTCAACCCCGGCGAACTTACCAGTCCGAACATCAACGATGCGCATATGGTCAATGTCGGCGGGAGGCTTTTCTTCTTCGCGGACGACGGGGTGCACGGCGTAGAGCTCTGGAGCACGACGGGAACCGCAGAGGGGACCCGCCTTGTTACAGACATACCTGGCTCGCTTTCGATTTCAGGCACGCCCATAGCGTTCAATGGCGGTCTCTTGTTCGCTGCAACAGCGATTGGTCAGCACAACCTCTATTTCAGCGACGGCACGAATGAAGGCACGCAGAAGTTCGCCGGATTCGGCTTCGCTGCGAATTTCACCAGCGCCACCAATTTCACCGTCTTAGGCGACAAGGTAATCTTCACAGCGACGACATCTGGAGCTGGCGGCGCCGGCAGTGAATTGTGGATCACGGACGGAACGACCGCCGGCACGCAGCTTTTGAAAGATATTAATGCCGGCGCCACAAGTTCGTCGCCGTCAAACTTCGTCGTGCTTGGCAACAAGCTTTACTTTTCAGCGAATGACGGAACCAACGGCACCGAACTCTGGGTTACGGACGGCACTGAAGCGGGCACGATGATGCTCGCCGACATCAACAGCGGCAGCGCGTCAGGATCACCTCAAGGGTTCACGGTTTTGGGCGACAAAATCCTTTTCAGGGCGACGACGGCCGCAACGGGAGCTGAACTCTGGATCACTGACGGAACCGCCGCCGGCACGACGCTGGTCGCGGACATCCGCGCCGGGACGACCAGCAGCGCCCCTATAAATTTTACAGTTGCGGGCGGCAAGGCGTTCTTCACTGCGCAAACGGCCGCCGAGGGCCGCGAATTGTGGGTGACCGACGGCACCGCTGCAGGCACCGTCCTCGTCAAGGACATCAGGCCCGGATCTGCGGCGTCATCCATCAATGAGATTACGGCATTCGGAAACGAGGTGTATTTCCGCGCCACTGACTCGTCGATAACGGATCTTGAATTATGGAGGTCTGACGGCACCGAGGCGGGAACGGTTAAGGTCATCGACCTAGCGCCGCCGGGCAATGGCGGCACCCCCTCAGAACTCGAAGTCTTCAACGGCAGGCTTTACTTCAACGGCAACACCGAAGCCGAAGGCGCCGAACTTTGGTCGACCGACGGCACGGAAGCCGGCACGGTGTTATTCGATCTTACCGACCAGCGGACCGGATTTAGCAATCCGCAGCGCTTCGCGGAAGCGGGTTCCGTCACCGTCTTCGTCGCTAATGACGGCGTCATCGGCAATGAACTCTATGTGACGGATTATACGCCCGGCGGCACGTTCCTGTTGAAGGATCTGATTCCCGGAGCCGGTTCCTTCATTCAGGATGTCGCCACCTTCGGGGATAAAGTCGTTCTGAGCGCAGCCGATGCCGTTAGCGGCGTTGAATTGTGGATCACGGACGGCACAATCGCCGGGACCGTATTGCTGAAGGACATTGAACCGGGTTCCGCCAGCGGCGCTCCGCAGGATTTCACCGTCGCCGGCGGCACGCTTTTCTTTGAAGCATCCAATGCCGCCAATGGCGGGTATGGCTTGTGGAAGTCAGACGGAACGGAAGCTGGAACGGTCTTCGTCGCCGACATCGATCCAACGTCGGCAGCCGCCAACATCACGAACATGACCGCGTTCGGCGACGGCAAGGTGCTGTTTAGCGCAACCGACGGCACGAATGGTCTCGAGGCGTGGGTCTCCGACGGAACCGCGGCCGGCACGTTTATGCTCAGCAACATTTCGCCCGGCTCAATCAGCAGCCTTCCGACGGATTTCATTGCCGCGGGCGACTTTGTCGTATTCGAAGCCTCAGAGGCCGCGACGGGCCGGGAACTTTATGTCACCGACGGCACAATTGCGGGAACGCAATTGCTCGCCGACATCAACCCCGGCGCAGCGACCAGCAGCACCATTTTCATGACGGCGATTGGCGACAAGGTTGTGTTCCGCGCCAATGACGGTACGAACGGAAACGAACTCTGGGTCACGGACGGGACGCCCGCGGGCACCATGCTGCTCAAGGACATCCAGCCCGGCGCCTCAAGTAGCAACCCGAACGCGCTTACGGTCTTTAACGGCAAGGGTTATTTCCTAGCCTCCGGTCCCGAAGGCGCCGAGCTATGGGTGACTGACGGCACCGCAGCAGGAACCCTTCTGTTAAAAGACATTTATTCCGGAGCGCCGGGTTCCAATCCGTCAGGCTTCACGGTTGCAGGTGGTCAGTTGTTCTTCCGAGCGACCACGCAGAGTGATGGCACTGAGGACTCGATTACCGACGGCACAGGAGCTGGTACGCGCCTCGTCAAGGACATCTCTCCCTCAACCAGCAGCACCAGCTTTGGCACGTTTGTCGCTTCCGGAAATCGAATCTTTTTTACCGCTACGACCGATGCAGCCGGCAGCGAACTCTGGGTCAGCGATGGCACCGAAGCCGGAACCTATATGGTCAAGGATATTGCCGCCGGCACGAGTGACTCCGGCGCCACCGACCTGCGCGCGGTTCCGGGCGGCGTGCTTTTCGAAGCCAATGACGGATATACTGGAGCAGAGGTCTGGTTCTCCGACGGCACTGAAGCAGGCACGATCCGGCTCGCCGATATCAACCAGATACAAACCGGATCGAATCCGCTCCACCTATTCGCTGCCGACGTCACGCTCAATTCGCCGCCGATCGCTGCCGATGACGCTTTCGAAGTCGGCGAGGGCGGCCCGGCCGTCGCAGGCAATCTCTTTGCAGACAACGGCGCGGGCGTTGACAGCGATCCGGAGATGGATCCGTTCACCATCACGCAAGTCAACGGATCGGCGGGCAATGTCGGCGGCCAGATAACGCTCGCTTCCGGCGCGCTGCTCACCGTCAACGCCAACGGAACATTCTCTTACGATCCGAACGGTCAGTTCAACGCGTTGCTTCCCGGTCAGACCGCCACCGACAGTTTCACGTATGTGATTTCCGACGGCACAGGTATTGATGCTGCGACGGCGACGATCACCATCACTGGCGGCGGCGAGCCCCCGGTCGCGCAGGATGACGCGGCATCCGTTTCCGAAGACGGCCCGGCGCTCTCCGGCGATCTGTTCGCCGACAACGGCAATGGCGCCGATAGCGACCCCGACATGGACGCCTTCACCGTCACCGAAGTGAACGGTTCAGCGGGCAATGTCGGCGGACAGATCACGCTCGCCTCCGGAGCGCTGCTGACCGTCAACGCCAACGGAACCTACAGCTACAATCCAAACGGCCAGTTCGAGACCCTCGCGGTTGGTGCGACGGCGACGGACAGCTTCACCTACACGATAGATGACGGTAATGGCGGGACGGGCTCCGCGACGGTTACGATCACCATCAACGGCGCTAACGACGCTCCCGATGCGCGCAATGATGCGATTGCTGTGGGCGAGAACGGCCCGGCGGCGCTCGGCAATCTGTTCGCAGATAATGGCTCCGGAGCGGATTCCGACATTGATGCGCTGGATACGATTTCGGTCAGCGCTGTGAATGGGTCGGCGGGCAATGTCGGCGCGCCGACTGCGCTCGCTTCCGGCGCCATTGTCACGGTCGGCGCCAATGGCGACTACAGCTACAATCCGAATGGTGCGTTCGAGTCTCTTGCCGCAGGGGCGACAACGACCGACTCGTTCACCTACACAATCGCCGACGGCAATGGCGGTTTTGACACGGCGACCGCTACGATCACGATCACAGGCGTTAACGATGCGCCCGACGCGCGCAATGACGCCGCATCTGTTTCGGAAGGCGGGCCATCGCTTACGGGCGATCTGTTTGCCAATAACGGCAGTGGTGCCGACAGCGATATCGACGTTGGCGATGTGCTGACGATCACGGCGGTGAACGGGTCGGCGGGGAATGTGGACACGCTCATTACGCTCGCTTCGGGGGCGTACCTAACAGTCAATTCGACTGGCCAGTATTCATACAATCCAAACGGACAGTTCGACTATCTTGCCGTGGGCGGAACGGCGACGGAGACGTTCAACTACACGCTCAGCGACGGCAATGGCGGTACGGACAACGCCACTGTTACGATAACCATCAACGGCGCCAATGATGCGCCGATCGCGCAGGATGATGCGTTCACCCGGTCGGAGAACGGTCCTGCCGTCACCGGCAATCTCCTCGCCAACAACGGATCCGGCGCGGATGCAGACGCCGACACCAGCGATACACTGACGGTGACGGCCGTGAACGGCGCGCCAGCGAATATTGGCAGCGAGATTACGCTTGCTTCCGGCGCCAAAGTGACGGTGATGAGCGATGGCGGATTCTCTTACAATCCGGCCGGCGCCTTTGAGTATCTCGGCGCGGGTCAGAATGCGGTAGACAGTTTCACCTACACAGTCTCGGACGGGAATGGCGGGTCGGACACGGCGACCGCCAGCTTCACCATCACCGGCGTCAACGATGCGCCCGTCATCGCCGACTTCGCCGGCGATCAGCTCGCAATCAGCGAAGGCGATCCCGCTACAGTCATCGATCAGGATGCATCGGCCAGCGTCGGCGATGTGGATTCGGCCAACTTCGCCGGTGGATCCGTCACTGCGACAATCACTTCTGGGGGTGACAGCGGCGAGGATGTGATTGGCGTTCGCCATCAAGGGAACGGGTCCGGGCAAATCGGCGTTTCCGGCGGCAATGTCAGCTTTGGCGGCGTTGTTATCGGCACGCTGTCCGGCGGCGCCAACGGCGCGCCACTGGAAGTAATTCTCAACGGCAACGCGAACGCGGCGGCGCTGTCCGCTCTGCTGCAAAACATCACATATCAGAACACCAATAACGATGATCCGGTCGGCGGCGTGCGGGAAATCGATGTCACGGTTGATGACGGCGACGGCGGTACGTCCAGCCATACGGTCATGGTCGGCATCGATCTGGAGACAGTCAATGACGCGCCGGAAATCGGATCGCCGGGCGCGCAGACCACAGACGAAGATGTGGCGCTTGTCTTCAACGCTGCAAACGCCAATCTCCTTCAGATCGCCGACGCTGACGCGGGCGGGGCAACGATGTCAGTCGTGGTCTCAGTCGATTCAGGTGTCTTGACGGCGACGTCCGGCGGCGGCGCGGTCATCACAGATAACGGCTCCGCTTCCGTTTCCATTTCCGGCTCCCTTGCCCAGGTAAACGCCGCGTTGAATGGCCTCACGTTCACACCGGTTGCGAACGCTCACGGAGAAGTCACGTTAACGATTTCAGCAAACGACAATGGCGCCACAGGCGGCGGCGGCGCTATGAGCGATCTTGAAACCGTTACAATAACGGTTTCGCCGGTCAATGATGCGCCGGTTGCTCAGGATGACGCATTCTCTTTCGGCCAAGACGACACGATCGGCGGCAACCTGAAGAACGACAATGGCGGCGGCGTCGATTCCGACATTGACGGCGACATGTTGACGATTTCTGCGGTCAATGGCCAGGCGTCGAATGTGGGGTCGCAGTTCACACTCGCCTCTGGCGCCCGGCTGACGGTCAACGCCAATGGTACGTTCTCCTATGACCCGAACGGCGTATTCGACCACCTTGCGCCGGGCGATGACGATACGGACAGCTTCACCTACACCATCTCCGACGGACAGGGCGGATTCGACAGCACTACCGTGACGATGCAAATTGCCGGCGCCAATGACGATCCGGATGCCGCAGACGATACGGTGTCAACGGACGAGAAGCACGCATTTTCCGGCAACATCTTTGTCGACAACGGCGCCGGCGCAGACAGCGATGTTGACGATGGCGACAGCTTCAACTTGACTTCTGTGAACGGATCCGCCGCTAATATCGGCGGTCAGTTTACGCTGGCTTCGGGCGCATTGTTGACAGTCAACGCCAATGGAACGTTCGCCTACGATCCGAACGGCGTGTTTGATGCTCTCAATGACGGCGAGACGGCATTCGACAGCTACACCTACACGATAACCGACAGCTACGGCGCGACGGACACAGCCACTGTCACCATCACTATCGATGGTGTTTCCGATTTGACACTAACCGGCACAAGCGGTCCCGACACGCTTATCGGCGGCGACGGCGATGACACAATCATCGGCATTGGCAGCGGCGATGTATTGGACGGCGGCGCAGGTGACGACTACATGTTCGGCGGCAATGACGACGACACCATGCATGGCGGGGACGACAGTGACACGCTGTCGGGCGGCGCGGGTAATGACGTCATGTCGGGCGGCGCAGGAGCGGACGAGCTCTATGGTGGTGGCGGCAACGACACGATGACAGGCGCCGCCGGCGATGATCTGATGACAGGGAACGCTGGCGACGACAGTCTCGATGGCGGTGAGGGCGACGACACCGTCTATGGCGGAGACGACAACGACACCGTCCGTGGTGGTGACGGCAACGACAATATTTCCGGCACGCGGGGCTCTGACCAGGTTTGGGGCGGCCTCGGCGACGACACCGCGGTGGGCGGCAACGACAATGACGAAGTGCACGGCCAAGACGGAAACGACCTCGTTGCAGGCACGCTAGGCAACGACACTGTCTATGGCGAAGCGGGCGACGATACGGTTCTCGGCGGCGACGGTGACGATATGCTGTTTGGAGGTTCGGGCAACGACGAGATGTATGGCGGCATCAACAACGATACGCTTGATGGCAGTGACGGCGATGATTTGCTCGCGGGTGCTGATGGAGATGACAGCCTCGACGGCGGCGCCGGGCTTGATGCGCTGTTCGGCGGAAATGGGGCTGACACGCTCGTTGGCGGAGCCGATGCCGACGAACTGTACGGCAACGCTGGCGATGATGCGTTGAACGGAGACGCGGGCGCCGATACGTTGAACGGCGGCGGCGGCCACGACTCCATGAATGGTGGCGCAGACAACGATCTGCTGCTCGGAGACACCGGCAATGACACCATAAACGGCAGCGGCGGTGACGACATGATCAGAGGCGGGGCTGGCAATGACTTGCTGATTGGCGATATTGGCGAAGATACTCTGATCGGCGGCGCCGGCGACGATACGCTGCTCGGCGGCGCCGGCGACGATGAGTTTGTATACGCAATGGGCGCCGGCTCGGATGTCATCAATGACTTTGTCGCGGGCGCTGCACCAGAAGACTTCATCCGTCTCATCGGGTTCGGTGCAGCCTTCGACGAGTTTTCGGACGTGCTGGCCAATGCATCCGACGACGGCGTGAATACGACCATCGATTTCGGCGGCGGCGCCTCAATCACGCTGATCGGCGTTCGTGTTGTCGAGTTGACGGACAGCGACTTCTTGTTCGGCTAGCGATCGGGTAGCAATAGCGGTGGCCGCTAGTACGTATGCAAGGCCCGCGAGCACGGGGGTGCTCGGCTGTGTCCTCATTCAGCCATCGATCGCTAGAACCAAAGTCTTAGTCCTGCGACGAACGACACGCCGGACGGATCGTGCCCATCGGCGCGCACGAAATCAGCGGTTGTTCCGACGGATCGTGTCCAGTCGATTCCGATATAGGGAGCAAACTCGCGTTTGATTTCATAACGCAGGCGAGCGCCAAGTTCAGCTGACGAAAGGCCGGAACCAACGCCGTATTCGGCGACGTCTTGCGCGGCGAAAGTCAACTCCGTGCGCGGTTGCAGGATAAGGCGCTGCGTCAACAGCAACTCGTATTCGGCTTCAATTCGCGCTGAGACATCGCCGTCATCGCTGACAAAGAGGGCAGCGTCCACTTCGAACCAGTAGGGCGCCAGTCCTTGCACGCCGACAACGCCATAGGTGCGGTCGTCGCCTGGTAAAAAGTCGTGACGGACGCCGGCCTGAACATCGAAGAATGTGGAGATGGCGCGCGACCAAAGCGCCTGAACTTCCGCTTCTTCAAACGCGTCTTCCTCGAAAGAGTATTCACCTTCGGTCTTGAGCCAGATCTTGTTGCGGTCGCCGCCCCACCAGCCTTGGGCGTCCCAAAGGAATAGGGGCTCGCCGCCATTGGTCCGATACTCCAGGCGGTCACCCTGCACAAAATATGTCTTCGACGCGCCGTGTTCCTTTTGAACGTTGTGGCGCGCCCTGGCCATCGATGCCGGGTCCCAATATTCGTCTGCTGCAGACCAGCCGCGTTGGGGACTGGCTGGGACCTCGTCCTGCGCAAATGATTGAACACTTGCGGTGGAAGCAGTGAGTGCAGCGGCCAACGCAATTGATTTTTTCAAAAAGCGAACCATCAGTGCTTCCCCTCATGGTCCATTTTTGAATGGTCCATCTCTTCGTGACGCGTCGCGTCATGATCCATGTCCCCATGAGCGCCGGCGCCGTGCTCCATCTTGTTGTGGTCCATCGCCTTGTGAGCATCATGATCGTTCATCGCCATGCGCGGGCGGACGGATACGACCTGCATCATGCCGGCATGCATGTGAAAGAGGAGATGACAGTGAAACGCCCAGTCGCCCACATGATCGGCCGTGACGTCAAAAGACAGCTTGTCTCCCGGCTTGACATTCACCGTATGCTTACGTGGTTTGTGATCGCTTTCGTCAACGACGAGGTCGAAGAACATGCCGTGGAGGTGGATCGGATGCGTCATCATCGTATCATTGACAAGGGTGACGCGGAGCCGTTCCCCCTCGTGAAATATGATGGGATCGACAACATGGGAAAACTTCACACCGTCGAACGACCACATGTAGCGTTCCATGTTTCCAGTGAGATGAATCTCCAATTCGCGACCGGGCCTGCGCGTGTCCGGGTTCGGTTCAAGACTTTTCAATTGCGAATAGGTCAGCGCGCGGTGCGGGACATCATCAAGACCAAGGCCGGGCTCGTTTAGGCGGTTTGTCGGCGCCATGGCGACCATATCAACGCCGACGCCGGTCTTGTGATCATGCTCCTGCGCACCGGACATCGATCCGTGTCCGCCGGAGCCGTGATCCATTGATTGATGGTCCATGCGGCCATGATCCATACCGCTCATCGCGCTGTGTCCCATGGCGCCGTGATCCATCGCCATGTCCTTGTGTGTCAGAATCGGGCGCTCGCGCAGGAGCGGCGCCGTCGCGCGCATGTCCGGGGAGGGGGAAAAAGTCGCGACGACCTGACCGGACCGGTCGATCGTCTCGGCCACAATCGGAAAAGCGCGCTCGCGTTTCGGTTCGACAATGACATCGTAGGTTTCCGCGACGCCGATCTGGAACTCATCCGTTTCAACTGGCTGCACGTTTAGCCCGTCGGCTGCAACAACGGTCATGGGTAGGCCGGGGATACGGAAGTTGAAGATGGTCATCGCCGACGCATTGATGATGCGCAGCCGCACGCGTTCACCGATATTGTATTCGGCGTTCCAGTTGTCTGCGGTTGAATGGCCATTGATCAAATAGGTGTAAACGGCGCCGGTAACGTCGGAAATGTCTGCGGCCGACATGCGCATTTGCGCCCACATGGAGCGGTCTTTGATAACCCCGCCAAGACCCATCTCGCCGGCGTCGCCGATGAAGTCGCCGAAGGTGCGCTCCTGGAAGTTGAACACTTCGCTGTTCTTCTTCAGCTTTGCGAACACTTTGTGCGGATGTTGGAAAAGCCAGTCGGACAGGACCAGCACATACTCGCGATCGTACTGAATGGAGTCTGCGCCGGCGGGATCGATGATCAGCGGTCCGTAGTGACCAGACTGTTCCTGCAAGCCGGAATGCGAATGATACCAGTACGTCCCGCTTTGGGGCAGGGCAAACTTATACTCGAATGTTTCGCCCGCCCTGATCCCCGGAAAGGAAACACCCGGTACGCCGTCCATGTGAAACGGTACAAGAAGCCCGTGCCAGTGAATGGACGTGTCTTCATCAAGCAAGTTCTTCACGCGCAGGGAAAGTTGCTCGCCTTCGCGAAAGCGCAAGAGAGGGCCCGGCAGTGTGCCGTTGACCGTTATGGCGTGGCCCGATCGGCCGCCAATGTTCACGGCGCTATGGCCGACGGTGAGGTCGAACGAATTGCCAGCTTGTTCAAAAACGCCTTTGTTGCCCGCGGATGCGCTGCGCGCCCATGCGGGGATAATCGCGGGAATGCTCGCGGCAACGCCGCCGGCCAATGTTGATTCTAGAAAACGTCGTCTCGTGAACACGGGGCGATCTCCATTTCGCAATTAGGTGAAAAGGCGGCCCGCTTGAAACATGCGGGCCGCTTTAATGCTCAGTGATGTCCCTTGTGCGTATCTTCGGTGTTTCCATGGGCTGAGTGATCCATGCCTGGCATGTCGCTCATGCCTTCGGTGTCGCAGGACCGGCCTGCGTCAGCAGCTGCTTTCATCGCAACATCATGCATATGCGTCATGCACGCCTGATGCGCGCCATCCTCAACATCAAGCGAGCACATCGCAGCCATAGAATAGGATTTGTCTTTCTCGGCCTTGAGAAGGAAATGAATGCGTTCGCCCGTCGCGAAGGCGCTAAGATCTATGGGCTTCAGCACGGCGAAGTCCATGGTCATTTCCGGCCAGCCAATCGATTCAATTGGCTCGTGGGTGACGTTCACTTTCGACTTCTGGACGTCAAGGGCGTTGATCACGCCTGCGCCCATGGGCATGCCGCAATGATCCTTGCTGGTCATCATTGCGCTGTGATCCATTTGCATTTTTTCGTCCGCAGCGAAGGCTGGCGACAAAGCGGAACCCGCAAGCAGGGCTGCAGCAGTTGTGAATAGAAATCTGGACATGGGTGCGTTTCCTTTTGGCAACGGAATTGGTGTTGTCTGGTTTGTTGAAGTTGCAGCCGCCGCAAGCGCATTTGCGAACAGTTGCCTGAGCATCGACGCCGCTTGGTCTCAACCAAAACGAACGGCGCTTGTGCGCGTCAAAGGCGACACGACAGGCGGGCGTCTAGATCAGCAGCCGGATTTTCAAGGAAACAGGGGTTGGCGTCGGCGGACCGCGCCACAATTTCGCGAAGCGGGTAATGCGGCGAGCAGTGACTTTACTGCGCTGCGCAACGACTATGGCGCCAATTGCTTTTTCAATTGGCGCTGCCGCGACCGACGCAGTTGTCTCGACCTTTATAGGCGCTTTGAAAAACTGCGCCGTGTTGCAGTGTTGGCAATCATGTTGATCGGGACTGCAGGGGGGCGGCTCCTGTGAGGCTGGCATCCGCCCATGATGCTCGCTGGCGCCGACGGCATGCTCATTGTCATCTGTGTCATGGTGCTGGCGCTCGATGGCGGGCGCACCTTCTACAACCGTGTTCGCACAAACGCTGTGTCCTGCGCTGAGGAGAACCGCCAGAACAGCGAAAAGAACAGTCCTGAAAACGCCAGTGATCACGCCTTGACCAGCCTTTCTGACGCGACTATCTATACCCCCAAAGGGTATATGTCAATGCTGGAAAACCATGTCTGATTCAGCCGCCATCATTAAACGATTGAACCGCATTGAGGGTCAGGTCCGGGGCGTCGCCCGTATGGTCGAGGAAGACCGATATTGCATTGATATCCTGCACCAGGTGCAGGCGATTAAATCGGCGCTGTCACGGGCGGAAAGCGAGATCCTGAAAAACCATGCTCACCATTGCGTCGCCGAGGCGATAAAGACCGGCAGCGCCAAGGCTCAACAAGAAAAGTTTTCGGAGCTGGTGGACTTGTTCGAGAAAACCAAACGTTGAAGTTGGCCGGCTCGATCCGAACGGAAATCAAATTTGACATTCGTGAATTTTTTTCACCCCGATGGTGCGTGACAGCCTGGCCTTAAGTGCAGGAAACTCAGTTGAATGCACCTGCCGTTCTCTCTCATCACTCGGCTATCGATCGCCGGCGCCATAAACGACCTTGCCATAAAAGCTCATACCGCATTGCGTGCAGGGGTGACGGCATGAACACCGTTCGACAAGCCGCCGACTCTGACAAATGGCTCCGGTCACCTCGATGAGTCAGGCTAGCTTGCTTCAAACCAAATTTCGTCGCTAACAAGTCTGCCTATGACGCCCA
>CAZAOB010000022.1:46396-46690 GCA_964486635.1 uncultured Caulobacterales bacterium
GCGGAAGTAAGCGCTGTCTACTTTCGAGTCTCGCTTAAGCGGTTGATTTGATTTTGAAAAATGGCTCCCTGAACTGGACTCGAACCAGTGACCCGCTGATTAACAGTCAGCTGCTCTACCAACTGAGCTATCAGGGAACGCCTTTGGAATGCGGCGTATAGCAAAGCCTATGCCGCGAATCCACACCCTTTTTGCCGCGCCGCCCAATTTTTGGATAGGGACCGCCGACAAAGATAAACTGTCACAGAATCACTACCAAAAGGTGCGCGCTTGGGGTGCCGCGAGACCGCCGGG
>CAZAOB010000023.1:0-38448 GCA_964486635.1 uncultured Caulobacterales bacterium
AAGACCGGCGATCTTGCCGGCGTCCTTGGTCGCCTGACGCTGGGCGTCGTTGAAGTAAGCGGGAACGGTGATCACCGCCTGCGTGACGTCCTGACCGAGATAGGCCTCGGCGGTCTCTTTCATTTTCTGAAGGATGAAGGCGGAAATCTGCGACGGCGCGTATTTCTCATTGCGCGAGTCGACCCATGCATCGCCATTGTCGCCCTTGATGATCTTGTAGGGGACCATGCCCTTGTCTTTTTCAACAGTCGGGTCGGTGAACGGGCGGCCGATCAGGCGCTTGATGGCAAAGAACGTGTTCTCAGGGTTGGTCACCGCCTGGCGCCGCGCCGGCTGGCCGATGAGGCGCTCGCCGTCTTCGGTGAAGGCGACAACCGAGGGTGTTGTCCGCGCGCCTTCGGCGTTTTCAATGACTTTCGGCTCCTTGCCATCCATGACGGCGACGCAGGAATTCGTCGTTCCGAGGTCAATGCCAATTACTTTGCCCATTTCAGTCTCTTCTCCGTTTCAGCGAGCTGTCCCGTTATTTCCGGCCTTTTGGCCCTCAACAGACGATTGGCGCCGATCAAGCGCCGGAAGCGGACATGCCCCTATTGTGACAAATGACAGTTGCGATGCTGCAGCCCTTGATGAGAGCCAAGCCCCGCGTTCGGGCGGGATATAAGGAGGGGGGTTGGGAGCCGCAACCCGTCTGCGGGCCGGGCGCGGCAAAAAATCCCGGTGTGCGTGCAATCGCGACACGCCAGGATTTTTACCGTTCGGTAAGACCTCGCGCCTGCCGCACTGCGAATGGAGATTTCACAGCGCCGAGCGGCCCGGAGCGTCGATCAGTAATATCCTGTGCCGTAGTAGTTCGGCCGCGAGATGCAGCGCACCCCGTCCACCGGACGATCATAGGTCCCGTAGTAATCGGTTGAGACCCGGCCGTTGGAATAGACGGTGCCGGTATAGCCGCGCCCGCCATTGGCGTAGGAGGGGCAGTAATACGCCCCCGTATAGGCGGAAGAACTCGATCCCGATTGCCGCTGATAGCGCCGAAGCTGCGCGCGCTTACGCTCGAGACAGACGCTGTCATAGCCGACGAAATCATCGTCGCGGTCATAGACGCTGCAAAGCTCGTAATCGGCGTCCGACAATTGCTGCGCAAATGCGCTGTTGTCGGATGCGACGAATGTCGTCGCAGCGACAATCATCGCTGCGGATAATTTCAGTAAATGCATTCTCATAAGCCCCGTATGCACGTCGCCCTATTGCCCGCCTGAAAGTTGTGGCGGGCAATGGGGCGAAAATGAGGCTCGCGCCGTCCTAATCCTTCTTCTCAGCGTCGATTTTCGCCGCAGCGCGGACGAGGTTGATGAACTCGGCGCGATCGCCGTAAGGATCGTCGCCCTTGGCCTCTTGGGCCAGCGCAATGATCGCGTCATAGGAATAGCGGTCCGTATAACCGGCGCGCTGCAGCTTCTGGCCGAAGGCGGCGACGGCCGCTGCGAAACGCGCATCGCGCGGCGCTTGCTCGAGTGACTCGAATGCGTCCGCCGTCGGGATCGGCGTTTCGATGAGGCGGCTATCTTCTTCCTCGGGCAATTTATACCGTAAACGGACGAATGCGAACTCGTCGGTCTTGCCCGCAACTGCAGGAGCGGTCGTGTAACGCCGGTCGTCGATGAGCCGCGCCTCGGAACCGGCGAGGGCCAGCTCGTATATCGCCGTCACCGTATGCCCCGAGCCGATATCGCCTGCGTCGATGGCGTCATTGTTGAAATCTTCGCGATTTAAGAGCCGCGTTTCATAGCCGATCAGGCGATATTCCGCGACTACGGCCGGATTGAACTCGATCTGGAATTTGAGGTCTTTCGCAATCGGGAACAGCGTCGAGCGGAACTCGCGCACCAGCACTTTGCGCGCTTCGTTCAGCGTATCGATATAAGCCGCCGCGCCATTGCCGGCCTGGGCCAGCTTCTGGGCGATAACGTCATTATAGTTGCCTTCGCCGAAGCCGAGAATGGTGAGATAGATGCCGGTCTTGCGCTTTCTTGCGACGAAATCTTCCAGCGAATCCGCGTCGACAACACCGACATTGAAGTCGCCATCGGTCGCCAGAATGATGCGGTTGACCTTGTCTTTGGCGAAGTTTTCTTCGGCGAGTTTGTAGGCGAGCGAAAGGCCTTCGCCGCCGGCCGTCGAACCGCCCGCTTCAAGCGCATTAAGCGCGGCCATGATTTTGGTTTTCTGATTGCCCGGGGTCGGTTCGAGCACCACCCCGGCAGCGCCCGCATAGACGACAATGGAAATTCGGTCGTCTTTCGACATTTCATCGATCAAGAGTTCCACCGACTTTTTCACCAGCGGCAGTTTGTTTTCCGACTGCATGGAACCCGAAACATCAAGCAGCAGAACGATGTTGGCGTCGGGTGTGGTTTCAGGTTTCAGATCGTAGCCCTTAACGCCGATATGCATCAGGCGCGTGCCGGCGTTCCATGGCGACGGCGTCACCCAGACGGTCGGCGTGAACGGTTCGGTTGCGCTATTCGGTTCCGTATACTGATAATCGAAATAGTTTACATATTCCTCGACCCGCACGGAATCCGACGGCGGCAAGCGGTTGTTGGAGGAAATGTAGCGCCGCATCACCGAATAGGCGGTGGTGTCCACATCGGAGGAGAAGGTCGAAACCGGCTCTTCGCTGGTCAGCTTCACCGGATTGGGATCGGTCTCTTCATATTGTTCGGTGATCTGCGGCTCTGGCGGCGGCGCCATACGCAACAGCGGCGCGCTGGCGTAAGCGCCTTTGGCGGCCGCTTCTCGACTGACGCGGCTGCCGGTGACCACAATGGCGTCGGAGTCCTGTGCATAGTCGTCCATCGCTGGCTGGCTCGTGACGCACGCCGCCAGCGCTGCAAAGGGCAGCGCCGCCAATAACAAATTCCGCATGAATATCTCTCCCGTCTGGTGACTTCGCACTCGCCCTACCGATACCGAATTCCAGCAGGTTCGCCGTCAGAAAAGGCGAAATTAGGGCGCTAATTGAGAACCCGCACCACCCGGAAGCCGATATCGCTGGTCTGCGCCATCTGGCCGGCGCTTTGCCGATGCGCGGAGCGGGCGTCGCTTGCCGGCGTGTTCCACGCCCCGCCCTTGATCACCCGGCGCGAGCAGTCGCCGTCAATCCGCGCCGCGCCCGTGGCGGGCCCGCCATTGTGACTGGCGCTCCAGCAGTCGGAGGTCCATTCCCAGACATTGCCGTGCATATCAAAGAGACCATAGACATTCGGCTGAAAGGCGGTAACCGAAACCGTCTGTGCACGGAACAACCCCGCAGGCGCGTTATAGGGCGAAGCCCCATTGATGTTGGCGCGATCCGAGCTAAGGCTCCGGCCAAAGGCGAAGGGCGTCGCCGTTCCGGCGCGCGCGGCGTACTCCCATTCAGCCTCGCTCGGCAGGCGATAGTATTTTCCGGTCTTCGCCGACAGCCAGCGCGCGTAGGCGCTCGCGTCTTCATATGAAACATTGATCACCGGGCGCGCGCCGCGGCCCCACCCGGCGTCAGCGGGCGCGTAAGACTGACAACCCCCGTCGGCGACGCAGGCCGCCCATTGATCGAAGGTCGTTTCGCGCGTGGCGATGGCGAAGCGATAGCCGATATTGACCCGTCTTTGCGGGCTTTCCGCGGGATCGCGCCCTGCCTCGCCGGGCGCCGCGCCCATGGTGAAGGCGCCGCCGTCGAGCGCCGCCATGTCCGGGCACGCAGCGCAATCGCTGAAATAATCGCCGAGATAGTTGGTCGGCGCCGGCGCGGGCGCCGAAGCAGCAGTCGACAGCGCGCTTAACGCCTGCTGGTTAAGGTCGGCGGCGGCCAATTCCTCTGTAGGCGGATCGCTTGCTGCAGGCGGTTCATCCGGCGCGGACAGCGAAGGAGCGAGCGCATCGGCTTTAAGACGCGGCGCATGAATGGCGGCGATCTCTTCCGGCTGAGTTTCGAGCGCGGCGGACGGCGCTTCTGCATCCGTATCCGCTGGCGCCCGCAGCAAGTCTCCGGCATCTGCGGACTCATCGACCGCAATGTCTTCGGCCGGGCGAACGAACGCCAGATTGGCGTCGAAGCGCGGTTCGTCCAAGTCATCATCGGCCGCCATATCGGTCTCAATGGCGGAGGTTTGCGCAGCAAGCTGGACTGGCTGCGCCGTTGAATCGGCGGCGCCTGCGGCCTGGAGGCTTGCCCCGTCGCGGAGCCGTCTTGGCGCGCCCGTTTGTTCAATTTCCGCGCGCAGCGCCGGCGCCGTCGTTCGATCGTTCCGCGCGCCGAGAAAAAATGCTGCAAGACCGGCGATGCTCATCACCGCCATTCCCGCTGCAAACGGCGCCGCTGACGGGCGAATGTGATCACGCCACAGGCGGCGGGCGGGATGGTGAATGCGCAGGGGCTCGTCAGCGGCCAACAAGACCGGCGCCGCGAGATCGCCGGCATCTGTCTCGTCGGAAACGCGCTGGCGGATCCTGATGGATTCCAGGTCCGACAAAACAAAGCGCCAACGCGGGTCTTCATCGTCGCCGCGCCAGCCGGCGAGATCCATCGGCGCCGCATCACGCGCGCCGAAAGGCGGCTCGATCCGGCCAATGCTCACCGGCGCCAGCCGCCCGGCATTCCATGCAGCACGAGCGACCGCCACCAGCTCCGGTTTGTCGAGCGCGACGCCAGTCCAAAGCACAATCACCGCGTCGACGCGGTTCGTATCGAAATCACCGGGATCAAGGCGATAGCCCGCGCGCAACAAGGCGGTCGCGATCTTGTCAGCGAAGTTGGCGTTGCCAGCGGCCGCAATGAGTTGAACAACGCCTTTGGCGTCGCCCGTCTGCGGCCGGTCTATTTTCTCTTGCACCGTCATGATGTGCTGGCGGCAACCCCTCTATCCATCCCCCGATGACGAAACGACAGCGACAGATGCGAATGCGATCCGCCCTGCCGCTACAAACCTTCACTGTCTACGCAACTACTGACGACGCCCGCGCAATGCGGCGGCGGCGCTATCCGAGATCCCGGGCGACGCGAAACCCATTGTCGAACTCTCGGGCCGTTCGGGACTTGCCGATCCGGTGCGCCGACCGCAACCGCCAGGCGCCGGTGTTCCAGGCGCCGCCCTTCAGAACGCGCTTGCTGCAATCACCGCCCGTCGCTGGCGCGCCATTCGCCGGCGTTCCTGTATGACTTCCGTTCCAGCAATCGGCGGTCCACTCCCACGCATTGCCGTGCATGTCAAAAAGCCCGAATGCGTTCGCAGGAAAGCTGGCGGTTTCAACCGTCCGCTGGCGGAACTTTTCCTTTGGGCCACGATAGGGAAACTGGCCATTGTAATTGGCTTGCGCCGTTGTAATTCCCGCGCCCGGCGCAAACGCTGTCTGCGATCCGGCGCGCGCGGCATATTCCCACTCCGCTTCGCTGGGCAGGCGGTATTTTTGGCCGGTCTTTTCTGAAAGCCAGGCGACATAGGCTTGCGCATCTTCGAACGAAACGCTGACCACCGGGCGCTCGCCCCGGCCCCAGCCGTGATCCGGCGCGGCTGTCTTGCATCCGCCATCCGCAAGGCAAGCATCCCACTGCGCAAAGGTGACCTCACGGGCGCCGAGCGCAAAACCTTTGGAAATGGTCACTTGCTGTTGCGGGCCTTCCGAACTCGATCGCGCCGTTTCACCGGGCGCCGCGCCCATCTGGAAGGCGCCCGCAGGAAGGGACGCCATCTCCGGGCACTGGGGACAATCGCGAAACGTGTTCACCTTGAAGACATCGCCAACCAGCGCCTGTCCCGCTGCGGTTTGCGGCGCGCTGGCCACCACAATCTGACCGTCCTGCTCGGCTTCGGCGTCAACCGCCGCGATCAGATCCTTTATGGCGTCACGATTGGACGCCGCTCCGTCATGGACGGGAACCTCATCTGTAGGCGGAATAACCTCCGTAAAGGTCGCGCCCGGCGCAGCCGGCGACAAGGACGCCAGTGACGAAGGCGCGTCCGCCGTTGGGTCGGGGAAATGCTGCGCGTCCGTTTCCCGTTCGACCTGCGCCGAACGCGGCGCGGTTGCATCGGGTGCAGGCAGCAGAACCGGGGCCAGAAGCGCCGTCGCAACCGTCATGACGACGAGGCCGGCGGCGGCGCCGATAGCGACTTCCCTGGCGCTGAAGCGTCGCGTCCGCGCGCGCGTCAGGAAGGGCGGCGGCGCGTCATCGGTGGCAAGCGCGCGGGAAAGCTGCGCCTGTATCGCCAACTCGTCATCAGGGTCCGCAGGCGCGCCGCTGTCGCCAACGGGCGCCGACCAGGCGACGCCATCTTCAAGGCCGAGACGCTGTTTCGTAAACTGGATTTCTTCGAGCACGAACCGCCAGCGGGGATCGTCTGTCGACCCCGTCCAGCCCGACAGATCGACAGGCGGCAAGGTCTCGAACTCTTCCGGCGGAACCGCGCCGCCGACCGTCACCGGAACAAGCGCGCCGCGCGCCATGGCGAGGCGCGCCTGCTCGTGGAGGTGAACCAGCTTCGCCGCTGCGTCGGTCCAGACGATGATGGCCGCGTCCTCCGCCGCAACATCGTCCGCAACGCCGTCAGCGCGCGTAGCGCACAATCCAGCGCTCGCAAGCGCGGCGGCGATTTTTTCGCCGAGCGCCTGATCCTTCGGAGCGTGCAGTATAGCGACGGAAGACATCAATATCGTTTCTGAATCAGAATAAGCGGTTCGCGCAGAAGAAGAGCGCAAGAGATCAGCCGCCCTTCTAGGGCGAATCGGGTGCAAAAGCCGATAGGCGGGCGGGCCGCCATTGCTAAAAGTTTTGCAAGAAACACTGGGGAAAAACGGCGCAGGCGCTGATGTTTTTCGTGGTTTGCAATTAATCGTGTTCCTGTTATGTTCCTGAGGTCGCATGATCTGCGCGCCGGGGAGAAACATGGTCGCTCAAATCACCACATTCGCGTTTCACGGCGTCGACGCCCGGCCCGTCACCGTTCAGGTGCAGCTCACCAATGGCGGCAACAGCCCGATCACCATTGTCGGCCTCCCGGACAAAGCGGTTTCCGAAGCGCGCGAGCGGGTGCGCGCCGCCCTGAGCGCTGTCGGTCTCGGGCTTCCGGTCAAGCGCATCACCGTCAACCTGGCGCCAGCGGATCTGCCGAAGGAGGGCAGTCATTTTGACCTCGCCATTGCGCTCGGTCTGCTGATGGAAATGGGCGCTGCGCCCCATGACGCCGCCGCCGGTTTCGCCGTGATGGGCGAATTGGGGCTGGACGGGTCGATCGCGCCTTGCGCCGGGGCGCTACCGGCGGCGGTCGCCGCCAACGCCATGGGGCTGGGACTGATCTGTCCTGCGGCGAGCGGTGCGGAGGCGGCGTGGGCGGGCGGCGACGCCACGATTTTGGCGCCGAAATCACTGATCCAGCTGGTCAATCACTTCAAGGGCGCGCAAGTCCTGTCATCGCCCGTTCCGGGCGCGCTGGAGGCGCCGCCGGCCATCCCTGACCTTGCCGACGTGAAGGGTCAGGAGACTGCCAAGCGCGCCCTCGAGGTCGCGGCGGCGGGCGGCCACAACCTGTTGATGGTGGGCCCGCCGGGCGCCGGCAAGTCGATGCTGGCCGCCCGGCTTCCGGGCTTGCTGCCGCCTCTGTCGCCGGCCGAAATGCTCGGCCTTATGTAGCAAGCGCACCAGCGCCGCGCGAAGGTGGCGGCTGGTGATTTTCCAGACTCAACAATATGGCAAAGGCGCCCCACAGTCGGCGCATGAACTCGATTCGCGTCCACCAGCCTCGAAAAGGGTCAATCTCCAGATTTGTCCGCAAGGCTGGGGGTTGGGTGATTGGCATTATCGGCGTCGCGGGCATGCCCGGCGATTTGGGCACGTGGGAAGATTGGATTGGAGCCGCCTTAGGCTGGCTCGACAGCGTCATGGGTGACCCCCGTGTCACAGCCCTTGCCGAACGGGCCGTTGCCGTCGCAGAGTTCGTCAATCAGCCTTGGGCGCGGGTCACCCTTGTCGTGTTGGCCTTGGCAATAATTTTCTGGGGCGCTCGGCCATTTTGGCGATTGCGTCACAAGCTAATTTTTAGGTGGAGGCGGGTTTTGGCAGAGCAAGTGTGGATAAGCCGTGATGCCGCTGAAAAGCTGATAAAATCTAGTTCTTGGGCTCGTCTCCGGGAACCGCGCACGACCACCACGGTCAACTCGCCTGAATATGCCAATTTATCTTTCGCTGTCAGCTCTCTGCTTGGTCGCCAAAAAACAACAGGCATGACCGATACCGATAAGTCATTGCTCAAGTTTGATTTATTTGTTGGGTTCACGCTTGACGGTTTTGCCGAAGATAATCTTCACGCGGTGCGAGATCATGAAGGTGTAAGGCAGTACGACGAAACTTCGCTCAGAGAGTTTCTAAAACAGGCAATGCGTCAAGAAATTGACGACGAGATCGGGCCTGTTCCTAGGATCAAACTCAAGACAGGCGGAGTTCTGTCGTCCCGATAGCTTCCAAGCATTGAAACAAAAACACCGCTGTGAATTTGCCCCTAGCGAGCTTGTTCCGGATGTTCGGTTCCGTCTCGCTCACCCCTATAGCGGCGAGCTTATCGACTAGCTGGGCATAGGTCACGCCGCGCTTTTTCAGCTCGGCCTTGAGGAGGCCCTTAACCTGGTTTTCCCAGTCGGATTGTTCTTTCATGGGGCCTAGATAGGTCGATTTATCGCCGTTGGCAACACAAATGTTGCACAAACGATGGCAAAAGCCCTTGACGTGATGGCATGGTGTAACTATTTACGATGCATAAGCATCGCAAACGGTTACATCATGGCTCAACATTTTCTCCTCTCTGCAGCTTCCAGAACCCTGAAAATCAAGGACATTTTCAAGGCTGGCGAGGAAGCCGCTTACCGCCAATTCTGTGAAATCCGCTGGCCGGAAACGGAAGGCGAGGCCGTTTGCCCGCGCTGCGGATGCTGCGAGACCTACAACATTTCGACCCGCCGCAAGTTCAAGTGCAAGGCTTGCTCGCACCAGTTTTCGGTTACGAGCGGAACGATTTTCGCCAGCCGCAAAATGGAATTTGTGGACCTGCTGGCCGCTATCGCGATTGTCGCGAACGCCGCCAAGGGCGTTTCCATGGTCCAGCTTAGCCGCGATCTTGGTTGCCAATACAAAACCGCTTTCGTTCTCGCTCACAAAATCCGCGAAGCGCTTTCGCTGGAAACCCGCGAAACCAAACTGGCCGAAACCGTTGAAATCGACGGCGCCTATTTCGGCGGCAAAATCCGCCCGGCCAATAACGAGATCAACCGGGTTGATCGCCGCCTCGCCCGTCACCAGACCGGCAAGCGCCGCGTCGTTATCGCCCTTCGCCAGCGCTCTGGCCGCACCCTGACATTCATCCGCAAATCAGAGGCCGAAGGCGTCGAAATCGCCCGCCAGCGCGTCGCTGCTGGCGCTGCGATCCATGCCGATGAGGCTTCGCATTGGGATGCGCTGGACGCCTTTTTCCCGGTCTCGCGCATCAATCACTCGGAAGCCTATTCGGCGAACGGTATCTGCACCAATCAGGTTGAAAGCTATTTTAGCCGCCTGCGCCGTATGGTTGCTGGCCAGCATCACCACGTCTCGCCGCAGTACCTTCATCAGTATGCTGCACATGCGGCATGGCTTGAAGATCACCGCCGCGAGCCGAACGGCGCGCTTGCTGGTCGCATCGTTCGCAATGCGATGACGGCGCCGGTTAGCCGACAGTGGAAAGGTTACTGGCAGCGTTAGTGCTGGACTCTAAATTCGAACACCGCCAAAGCAATAAACCCCCTCTGGCCGGAGGGGGTTTATCTGAATTTCTAACCGGGCGGTTAGGCGGAATGTCCGCACACAAAATATTGTATTGGCTAGTTCGTTTTAGCCGTCAACCGCCCAAGATGTGCGAGTTGACGCATGCCAATCGAATACCACCCTGTTCCCGGCAGTGTAGTGCTCTGCGATTTTCGTAAGGGCTTCAGAGAGCCTGAAATGGTAAAGCGCCGCCCGGCTGTTGTTTTGAGCCCCAATATTCGGGCTCGCGGAAAGCTGTGTACCGTGGTTGCCCTTAGCACTACAAAACCCAATTTCCCGCAATCATTTCATTGTGAGATTGAGCTTGAGAATCCTTTGCCAGACCCTTGGAACGCCGAAAAGCACTGGGTTAAGGGGGATATGATTTACGCCATAGGCTTTCACAGGATTGAGCTATTTCGTGACGGCAGAGACGAAAATGGTAAACGAATCTATAGCCAGAAACCGTTGTCCAACGAGCACATCAAACAGATAAAAAGATGCGTTTTGAACGGTTTAGGTATGCAGTTGTTGACAAAACACTTGTAATAGCCACATGAACCTCCCGTCCGCAGCTCTGCCTAGGCATCTGCATTCAAGACCTCTCACGAGGCCACTGCGTGATCGCGATAACAAGCAGCACGCAGTGCTGACAGCCCCGCTTCGGCGGGGTTTGTTATTTTAGCCGCCCCGCCACCTGCCCCCAAATATGGTTCCTGAGCGCCGCCGGAGTACGGCTAGTCGCCACCTGTCGGCGCCGACAGGCCGCTAGGGCATGGCCCCGGTCGCCATACTTTGCCAGCAGGTAATCCGCCCACCAGTCGGCTATCGCGTATATCCGGCGGCGGCGCTCCATGCGCTCTTTCATGCTTAGGTATCTGACGAAATCAAACGGCTTGCTCATTTCCGATATTATGGCGCAAACGCCAGAAATTTCAGCCCGACTGTTTGTTGGGCGGGAGCCTTTCCTTGCTTTCGGTAAATACCCAGCCATATCAGATTGTATCGACGAAGGGCGTGCACCGGGCGTGCCCAGAAAGGAAGGCATGGTCACATATATGATGTGGGTCATGCAGGTCGCTTGTGCGATCTGGATGACCTACGACCTCTTCTGGAGGTGAAGCGGCCCCATAAAAGGGGCCGCCCCAAGCGAGTAAGCTTGCACGGGGCGGAAGGCTGTAACTTCCGCCCCAACTTACTGTGGAGAGGTAATAGCTAACATTTGGCTTTCAAGCCAACGCCCACAGCATGTATTGCCCGGGCCCTTGCGTGGACACCGTCTCGCCGGTCTCCCGCATACGGCGCACAGCGCAGCCGACGCGTTTCGCCATGAGCCGGAGCAGCTTTTGATCGCCGGTATCCACGGCGCGCTCTGACATGAGCTGGAAGGCTATATCGCGGGTTGTCATGGGCTCGGTCGCCAGCCGGAGAACCTTGCGAACAGTCCCTGTCATTTCGCCCCGGTTGGACCAATCGGACGGAGGCCGGAACGCCTTGGGCTTGATACCCTCAATCTGGTAGTTGCCGTCAAACATGAGGATGGTCGCATCCAGCTTTTCGAGGTCCGCAATCATCACTGAAAGCCGCTTGTGGGTCGCCTCAATATCGCAGGCCATTTCGGCGCGCTTTCGGACCAGAGCGGAAATAACGTGGGGTTCAGCCATACCGGCAGCATAGCCCTACAGCGTTGAAAAGGCGTCCCTTTTCTTGGTGCCGTTGCTACATAAGGCCGGAAATGCTGGAAATCTCCATGGTTCAGTCACTGGCTGGCCTCCTCGAGGGCGGGCGGCTGACCCGCGCGCGGCCATTTCGCGCGCCGCATCATTCAGCGTCGATGGCGGCGATGATCGGCGGCGGCATCCGGGCCAAGCCGGGCGAAGCGTCCCTCGCTCATCACGGCGTTCTCTTTCTCGACGAGCTGCCGGAATTCACAGCGCCGGTTTTGGACAGTCTGAGACAGCCGCTGGAGACCGGCGACGTCCTCATCGCCCGCGCCAATTTTCACGTGCGCTACCCGGCCCGGTTCCAGCTCGTCGCCGCCATGAATCCGTGCCGTTGCGGTTATGGGCGCGCGAGCGGACGCAATTGCGGGAAGGGCCCCAATTGCGAAGAGATTTACCAGTCACGCATATCCGGACCGTTGCTCGACCGCATGGATCTGTCGATCGAGCTGCCCGCCGTGACACCCGCCGATCTCGCGGCGCCAGCAACCGGAGAAACCACGGCGACCGTTGCGGCGCGCGTCGCCGCCGCCCGCGCCGCCCAGGCTGAGCGCGGTCCGAACGGAAAAAACGGAAAGCCCAACGCGGCGCTCGCCGACGCCGACCTCGCTGGAATCGCCGCCCCCGACGCGGAAGGGGCGGCGTTGCTGGCGCGCGCGGCCGAAGCGTTGAGCCTTTCGGCGCGGGCCTATACCCGCATCATTCGCGTCGCGCGCACCCTCGCCGACCTTGACGGCGCAAACGCAGTCCGGCGGCGCCACATCGCCGAAGCGGTCAGTTTCCGGCGAACGTCAGAAAGCGCGGCGCCGCGACCCGGCGCGGCCACCACAACAAGCGCTGGCGCCGTTTTCAGCCCGCGTTAACCAACTCCGTCAATCATTTTTCAAGGCGAAAACCGCATGATGTCCCCGGTTGTGCAATGGGGAAATCCGGATCGATGCAGCAAGCGGGCGCCTTTTCTAAGAACGTCAGGGAACTGATCGTCGTTTGCGACAACGCCGGAATGATCCGGTTTGTCTCGCAAAGTTTTGCAGCATTCTTTGGCGCGCCGGCCCAGAGCTGGCATGGTCGCGCTTTCGTCCCCGGCGGCGCGGCCGCAGAACCTGGATCGCCCGCCCGCTACCGCACTGAGGCCAATTCGGCCGGCCGCGCTTTCATCGTCGACTGGACCGAGACCGTCCTTTCCGGCGGCGAGCGCCTTTATGTGGGCGCGCCTGAAGGCGCTGAAAAAGACAGTCCGTCATCATCATCAGTATACGAAGTTATCGCCGAGGCGCGCGCGCAAGCGGTTGACGGCGAGAACGATCCCAAACTGCAATTGCTGGCGACCATGAGCCACGAAATGCGCACGCCGCTCAACGGCATACTGGGCATGACCTCGCTGCTGCTCGACACCGGCCTTGAGCCCAACCAGCGCGCTTATGCAGAATCTGTTCGTGAATCCGGCGTCGCCTTGCTGGCGCTGATCAACGACCTGCTTGATTACTCGAAAATCGAAGCCGGGCGCCTCGACATCGAAAAAGCGGCCTTCTCGCCGATGAATCTCGTCCAGTCCGTCGCCGAGCTGTTGTCGCCGAAAGCTGCGGACAAGGGCATTGAAATCACCGCCTATGTCGACAGCGCAATTCCCGCCGAGTTGTTTGGGGATGAAGCGCGCCTGCGGCAGGTATTGATCAATCTCGCGGGCAACGGCGTTAAATTCACCGACGCCGGCGGCGTCGCCATCGAGGCGCGTCTGGTCAACGCCGATAATGGCGCGGCGGAAGTCTCCTTCTCTGTGCGCGATACAGGCGTCGGCATCTCCGAAGGCAGAATGGCGTCGATCTTTGAAGAATTTTCACAAGGCGATTCCGTCGGCGAGCGCAAACGCGAAGGCACTGGCCTTGGCCTCGCCATCGCCCGCAAGATCGTGCGCGCCATGGACGGAGAGATCTCGCTCGACAGCAAAGTCGGCGAAGGCAGCACGTTTACTTTCGGCGTTTCGTTCGGTTTTGACGGCAAGGCGCCCGCCCGCCCGCAGCCATTCACAACGCCGGTTATTGTCGCGACCCGTTCTTCGGTTCTGTCGCGCTGTCTCGAACTTCAGCTCGCGGCGATCGGCGCCGAACGCGTGCTGGCCGTATCGACGCCGGCGGCGGCGCTCGATGCGATGGCCAAACATCCCAACGCCATTTTGTTGTGCGATATTTATATCGCTGGCGAAAGCGCCCAGCCGCTCGCCCGCAAGGCGGTGCAGTCCTACGTGCTGCTCTCGCCCATGGCGCGCGGACGCATTGCGGAGCTGCGCGAGGCAGGCTTCAACGGGTACTTCATCAAACCAATCCGTCAGTCTTCCCTGCACAAGCAGCTCACCGACGATGGATCAGAAATACCAGCACAGCCGACCGAAACCGCCGCCGCTGCGCCGACAACCGAAGCGTCGCAGAACAAAACCTACAAAGTGCTGCTCGCCGAAGACAACCAGATCAACGCCGTGCTCGCCACCACCATCATCAAGCGCGCCGGCCATAGCGTCGAAGTCGCCCAGAACGGCGCGGAGGCTGTAGACGCTGCGAAGAACAATCATTTCGACCTCATCTTGATGGATATGCACATGCCCGAGGTCGACGGCCTGGAAGCAACGCGGCGCATTCGCCGGCTGGACGGGCCCATGCGGCAGGCGCCGATCATCGCGCTGACCGCCAACGCCATGGCCGCCGACCGGCAGAAATGCATCGCCGCCGGCATGGATGATTTTCTGTCGAAACCATTCGAGCCGTCGGACCTCACCTCGCTGCTCGCCAAATGGGGCGCGTGCAAAAGCGAGTGGAGCGAGGCGTCGTAGCCTCCAGACTTTCCTTCAAGCCGAACTCGCCTAATCTGCGCCGCAAATGACAGGTAAGGCGACATTGCATGGCAGATAAGAAGTACTCCTGGAGCGATCTTTTCCGCGCGCTCGGACGGCGCAGAACCGGCGCGATGTTCGTGCTCGGCTTTGCCGCCGGTCTTCCCTATGTGCTGATCACCGGGACGCTCAACGCCTGGTTCACCAACGAAAATATTTCGGTCGCGACGATCGGCGTTTTTTCGTGGATCATCATCATCTACAGCTTCAAGTTCTTGTGGTCGCCCGCCGTCGACCGCGCGCCAACGCCGCGCTTTTTGAATATGGGCCAGCGAAGGGCGACTATCCTTGTCCTGCAAGCGGTGATCGTCGCCTGTCTTTTCGCCATATCGACCATCAGCCCGTCCACCAATATCGGGCTTATTGCCGTCGCAGCCGTTCTGTGCACCTTTGCAAGCGCCTCGCAGGATGTGCTGATCGACGCCTGGCGGATCGAAGTCGCCGATGAAGAAATCACTGTCGATCTTCTGTCGGCGGTCTATCAGTTGGGATACAGAACTTCAGTGATCCTCGGCGGCGCAGGCGCCCTGATCATCGCGGCCCGGCTGGGCTGGAATGATACATTCACGGTGTTGAGCGTGTTGATGGCCGTCGCCGTCAGCGGCGTATTCATCGCAACGGACAGCACCGTCGCCGAACGCACGCGCAGCGCCTTTACCGATGCGCCGCCGTTGTGGCGAAACCTTGCGCTGACGCCGGTGATTATCGGCTGGGCGTGGTCGTTTGCTGCTCTGTTCGGGTTCATGGCTTTCGCACTCAATGCGCCGGATCAGGCGAACGCCAGAAATTTCACGCTGCACACCGGTCCGCTGATCATCGTGGCGTCTATTATCGCGCCGGTCATCGCCGCCGCCATCATGCTTTACGGACAGGACCGCTGGAAACCGACGGCGTCCGCCATGCAAACTTGGCCGGGTCAGAAAGTGCTCGATGCACTGTACGGCTCCGTTCTCGCTCCCATGGCCGACATCATTGAACGGTTGCGATTTGGCGCAATTCTCGTGCTCATGCTCGTCCTGTCTTATCGCTTCGCCGATCTGGTTTGGGGCGCCTTCGCCTATCCGTTTTATCTGGGCGAAAACTTCGGCGCCCTTGGCCACACGCTGGATGAAGTGGCGATCGCCTCGAAGCTGTTCGGCGCGCTCATGACTTTTGTCGGCATCGGCGTCGGCGGCGCGGCGATCCTCAAAATCGGCCGCATGCCGTGCCTGGTCGCCGGCGCTGTGCTCGCCGCCGCCACCAATCTCCTGTTCGCTGATCTCGCTTTGGGCGGCGCTGCGACCGACGCCTTCATGTCGGCGACGCACCTGTACGGCCTCTTCGGCTTCATGCAGCCGCTGGCGGACTTCCTCGGTCTGGACGTGACGGCAAATCACGCTCTGTCGCGATTGATGCTGGTGATTGCTGCTGAAAACCTTGCGGTCGGTTTCGCCAGTGCGGCGATTGTCGTTTATCTGTCGTCAATCGTGAACAAACGTTACGCCGCCGTGCAGTATGCGCTGCTGGCGTCATTGGGTTTCCTGCTCGGTTCACTCGGACGCGGCGCGCTCGGCGAACTGATTGAAGAGCGCGGCTTCGCTTACGTATTCTATTTGACAGCTGCGCTGGGCCTCGTCGCGGTCATTGCTTCCGTGCTGGAGTGGTTGCGCCAGATACGTCACGGCGCTCCCGATGCGGCCAAATCGCCGGCGGCAGAACCCGAAGCAACCGACTGACCGAAAGGCGACGATTGTCAGTCCGCAACTGGCGCTTCCGCTTCGAATTCAACAAACGAATCCAGAAACTCTATGGCTTCATCGAGCGCCTCTGGCTTCGGCAATTCGTGCCGCATACCCAGCACATCCATCAGCTTGATCCGCTTGAAACCGGCACGCTCGTACGCCTTGTAAACACGCTTGGTTTCCGCGCGGTTGAAGTCTTGCGTGCCGGTGAGAAACACGAAACGGGTTTCGTCTTTCGTGACTTGCGCAGCGGGAAATTCTCGGTCCCAAGGATTGACGCCGATCATATAAATGACGCCGTCAAAACCATCGGCGTAGTATTGCATGGTGATGCTCGCCGTGCGCCCTCCGCCCGACAGGCCCGATAGATAAACTCGATCCGGATCAAGACTGTATTCGCGCGCCGCGTACTTCAGACTCGCCAGCGCTTCGATCACGCGGATGAAAACCTGCTGTTCGTTTCCGGAACCGTCGACGCTGATCCAAATCAGGTTTCTCCGGTCAAAAACCTCCCGCCACGCGGACGGAACAGATCCGCGCTTTGTGGGACTGATATAGACCATCAAGCCGGCCGGTCTGTCAGGACGATAGTTTTGAGGCGTATAGATTTGAAATTTCAGCCGGTAGTCGTCAGGGAACTGCGCCATCGCTTCCGGATCGAGCGGCTCGGAGAAAACCTCGTCGAGGGTTTGAGTGACCGAGACCTTTCCCGTCCGGTCGCGCTCGGTCTCCGCTTCGCCATACGCAGGGGCGCCAAACGCCATCGTCAGGCATGCGATGACGGTCGGGAGATGGAATGCGCGCATCGCGCGAACGCCCGTCAAACCTAACCCGCGGCCAGGCATTCATCGAGATCCGGCTTATCGCCATTGGAGCTTGTCGCCGTCGCGTCCACATGGGCGACCTTGGCGACGCCCGTTTCATCCGGGTACAGAATAACAATCAGCGTGCAGGTGGTGAGTGAATAGCGCCGGTATTCGCCGCTCCCCTCGCGGCGGGTCAGCGCCGGCGCACCGAGAAGCGCATCGACATCGCTGCTGCGCGCGCCCTTGAGATCGCCCAGCCGATAGACTGGCGCGGCGGGCGCGGCGGCGGCCGGCGAGACCGGCTTCGCTACATCAGGCGCCGTTGCGCAGGCCGACGCCAGCACCAAAACCGCCGCCGGCAAAACTCTGTCGAGACGCAACATCTGATCCTCACCCTTTCACAACCGCCTCATCTCGAGGCGTCCGAAACGCTGCGGCGGACGATATGTCCGCCCCCAATCTCCATCAAGGCGCCATCAGGGCGCTTGAAGTGACAATCGCGACAGGCGGGAAATCGCCTCGCCTTGCCTCATTTCAGCCCCCTACCTATAAGCGCCGCTGGATTAACGCGCCCATAAGGAAGTTTCATGACCGGACCCGCTCTCGACGTTATCGGCGTCGGCAACGCCATTGTTGACGTGCTCGCCAAGGCCGACGACGCCTTTTTGAAGTCTCACGACATTCCAAAAGGCGGCATGATCCTGATCGATGAAGAGCAGGCGCGCGAGATTTACGGCGGCATGGCGGCGGCTGTGGAAATCTCCGGCGGCTCGGCGGCGAACTCCATCGCCTGCATCGCCTCGCTCGGCGGCAAGGGCGGATTTGTCGGCAAGGTCGCGGACGACACGCTGGGCGAGATTTTCCGCCATGACCTGCGCGCCATGGGCGTCGAGTTCGACACGGCGCCGCTCGACAAAGGGCCCGCCACCGGCCGCTGCCTGGTCAATGTGACGCCCGACGCGCAACGATCGATGACGACATTTCTCGGCGCCGCCGGCCTCGTGGCGCCCGATGACATTGACGAAGGCCAGATTGCGCGCGGCGCCATCAGTTTCTTCGAAGGCTACCTGTTCGAACAGCCGGTCGCGCGCGAGGCGTTCATTCGCGCCTGCGCCGTGGCCAAGCGGGAAGGCAAACGCACCGCGCTGACCCTTTCCGATGCGAGCTGTGTTGAGCGGCAGTTCGATGTTCTGCAGGACTTTATTCCCAAGCATATCGACATCTTGCTCGCAAATGACCGGGAAACGGCGGCGCTGTTCGGATCGGACGACGTCTCGAAAATCGCCGACAAGGCGCGCGCGCTTTGCCCGCTCACCGCCGTCACCTTGTCGGAGAAGGGTTCCGTTCTGATCCCGCGCGACGGCGAGATGGTCCGGGTCGACCCCATCGCGCCAACGAAACTGGTTGATACGACCGGCGCCGGCGATGCTTACGCCGCAGGGCTTTTGTACGGACTGGCGCAGGGGTTTGAGCTGTCCCGCGCCGGCGCGCTCGGATCGCTCGCGGCCAGTGAAGTCATCAGCCATTTCGGCGCGCGCCCGGAATCGTCACTGAAGAAACTTGCGCAAGAGTCCGGCTTGCTCTGAGGCGGATGATGAAGCGCTGGCAGATCATCCTTCTCGGTGTCGCTGTTCTCGCCAGCCTGATTGTCTGGCGGCGCGAACCGCTGGCCATGGCGTATTTCGCATCGAAGATTGAAAAGTCGACGCTGGAAGAGCGGATCAGTCTTCTGACGGATCATATTGAAATTGTCGTGCCGGAGGGCGCAGGCCCGTTTCCCGTGGTGCTGCAGTTTCATGGATGCGCCGGCATTCGCGCGCCGTTTCAACACCAATGGGCGTCGATCGCCAACCGGGCCGGATATGCGGCGGCGATTGTCGATTCCAATGGCGCGCGCGGTATGGACCGCGCCCAGGGCCTTGAGAGAGTGTGCGGGGGCAAAACGCTTCTCGGCCAGGAACGGGCCGGCGATATCGCCGCTGCGCTGGAAATACTTCAACAAGATCAACGGATTGACCCAACAAGGGTGGTGCTGGCCGGGTGGTCGCACGGGGCATGGACGGTGATGGATTACCTGACCATGGACCTCGCCGCCAAGGCGCCGCCCGGCTTTGTCCGTCCACTGATGAATGTTCCGGACATCGACGCGGCCATCCTGTTTTATCCATATTGCGGGCTTGGCGCACGATCGCGCTATTCGCCGGAAAAACAACATCCGAAAATCCTAGCCCTCGTCGCGGGCGCCGATGAAGTCGTCGATGCCTCGGAATGTATTCGATATTTTGAAAAGCGCGAGCGGGCGGGCGACGATCTGGAAATGATTGTTTATCCGAACGCTAATCATGTGTTCGACGACCCGTTCCTCGAGCCCGATTATATTCATTGGTACAATGAAGAGTATTTCAAGGACGCAGTCGGCCGCTATGAAGCGTTCCTGAAGTCGGTGCGCTAACCGGCAGTGGCCGATCGAACGATTTCGGCGAAAACGTCAGCCACCTGGCGTTTTGTTTCCTCGATCGTCACGCCCGTATCGATGACATAATCGGCCAGCTTGCGCTTGTCGGCGTCGGGCGTCTGCAGCTTCAAGATCGCCTCGAACTTCTCAGCGGTCATGCCGGGACGCGCCAATACGCGCGCGCGCTGAATGTCGGCCGGGGCGCTCACCACTACAGTGGCGTCGAAGAATTTCTCGGTTCCGTTTTCAAAAAGGAGGGGAATATCAAGCACCGCGGCCATTGCGCCAGCATGAGCGGCGGCGTCCATGAAGCCTTCGCGATCAGCCGCCACCAGCGGATGAATGATTTCCTCGAGCGATTGCAAAGCCTGCGCGTCGCCGAGCACCAGCCCGGCGAGCTTTCGCCGATCCACCGCGCCGCCGACAATCGCGTCCGGAAACATCGAGCCCACCGCCTTCGCGCCCGCGCCGCCCGCAGCATAGAGACGATGCACGGCGCTGTCCGCATCCCAAACCGCTGCGCCGAGATCGGAGAACATGGCGAGCACCGTCGACTTACCCATGCCGATGGAACCGGTGAGGCCGATTTTGATCATGCGCGCCCTTTCATGTCCGGCCCTGCCGGGTCAGTTCACGGACAAGCTCTGTATAAAGAGCATCATCGACAATCGCGTCGCCGCCGAACCATTGCCGGAAGCCGGGCGCGGCCTGGTGCATCAGCATGGCAAGGCCGTTTATGGTCTTGTGACCGGCGGCGGCGGCCTCTGCAAGAAGCGGCGTTTGCAGGGGTGAATAGACGATATCGGCAATGACGGCGCCCGCCTTCAATCCTGAAAGCCGCATCTCAAGCGCGGGTTGGCCGCACATGCCGAGGCTCGTGGTGTTCACCAGAAAGTCAATGTTATCAATGATGTGTGACCGTTTCGGCCAATCGACAATGTGCATGCCGAAATCGGCGGCGAGCTTTCCTGCTTTCTGCGGCGTCCGGTTGGCGATGAAAAGATCGGTGACCCCGAGGCTTTTGAGCGCCAGCACAACGCCGCGCGCCGCGCCGCCCGCGCCGAGCACAAGCGCTGACTTTCCGGGTGCGGATGATTGCGACCGCACAGCATCTGAAAATCCGGAGATGTCGGAATTGTCCGCCGCCACGCCGCTTTGCGAAAAGGTCAGCATATTGGCGGCGCCGGCGCGCGAGGCATTCTCGCTCGCGCGGTCAGCATAGCGGAGCGCATTTTCCTTGTGCGGCAAGGTGACGTTGACCCCGGCGAACCCAACCGTGCGCAACCCGTCCATGGCGCGGGCGAATTCGTCATAGTCGGGCGGCACGTCGAGCGGGATGTAGTAGCCGTTAATACCGGCGCGCTTCGCCCAGATGGCGTGGATCAGCGGCGACAGCGAATGCGACACCGGATGGCCGATCACGCCGGCGAGAATGGGAACTTGTGCGGCGGCTTCCGACATCAGAACGCCAGCGCGCCTTCCCGCCGCAAAAGCCCAAGCAGCGGAAACAGGGAAAGCCCGAGCACGGCAAAATGATCGCCTTCTATGCGTTCAAACAACCGGCTTCCCAGTTTTTCAACCATATAAGCGCCGACAGAATGCAGGATCTCCGGCCCGGCCTCCTCCAGATAGTCGTCGATTTCCTGCTCGCTGAGGGCGCGCATGATCAGTTTCGGCCGGTCCAGATTGCGCCAGATGATCTCGCCGTCGCGAGCGATGGCGATGGCGTTGATCAACGTGTGCGGCGCGCCCCTTGTTTCCATCAGCCTTGCCTTGGCGTCGCTCATGGTCGCCGGCTTGTCGTAGGCGCGGCCTTCGAACTCCATGATCTGATCGGAACCGATGACAATGGCTTCGGCGTCGATGCGGGCGACTTTGGCTGCGATATCAAGACACTTCGCTTCGGCGAGCCGCATTGCGAGGGTTTCCAGATCGAGACCTTCTGCATTGCCCTCGCGTTTGATCACATCCTCGTCGACATCGGGTTTCATGACTTCGAACGGGATCCCGGCACCGGTAAGAATCTGTCGGCGGATGGCGCTGCCGGAAGCGAGAATAATGCGTGGAATTGACATGCTGGTGGATTACGCCTGATTTTGCCGGGCGGAAAGTTTGGTGAGGATCGCCGCAGCGGTTTCTTCCACAGATTTCCGGGTGACGTCGATAACGGGCCAGCGATGTTTCGCGAAGAGACGCTTTGCGGTCAGCACTTCCTGCCGGATAAGGTCGAGATCTGAATATTCTTCGGCTGCGCCTTCCGCATTCATGTTGCCGAGGCGGCTTTGCCGGATCTGCGAAAGCCGTTCCGGGCTGGCCACCAGGCCGACCACCATGGGTTTGCGCAAGGTGAAGAGTTCAGGCGGCGGCGGCGCGGTTGGCACCAGAGGGATGTTCGCTGCTTTGACGCCACGGTTCGCCAGATACATGCAGGTCGGCGTTTTAGACGTGCGCGACACCCCGACCACCACGACATCGGCTGGCTCCAGATCCCAGACCATCTGCCCGTCGTCATGGGAAAGGGTGTAGTCGAGAGCGGCGATGCGCCGGAAATAGGCGTCATTCAGCTCGTGCTGCGCCCCGGCTTTGAGCGTTTGTTCGAGGCCGAGATAATCGGTAAAGGCGTGCAGCAGCGGATCCAGCACGGAAATCGCCGGCGTCTGTAATTCGCTGCAGCGTATTTCCAACAGGCGGCGCAAATCGGGATTAAGCACCGTATATAGAACGAGACCCGGCGAGGCTTCGATTTCCGCCAGCGTTTTTTCCATCTGCGCGCGCGAACGGATCAGCGCATAGATATGTTCAAGCGGTTTCGCCGCCGCGAATTGCGATGCGGTTGCTTTCAACATGGCGTTTAACGTTTCGCCGGTTGAATCGGATACCAGATGCACATGAAAAAACGTCGCAAGCGGCGCGCGCTTGCGGGTCTGGCGATTGCCGTCAGTTTTGTTCAGCTGCGCGTCCGTCATGCTGGGGAAGTATAGGGGAAAGTCTCTCTAAATCGCGAGCGCCTTTTTCGGGGCAGGTAAAACCCTTGAGTCATACCGGTTCGGCGCCCATGGGCCCGGGCAAAGTCATACTGGTCATACTTTTTTCCCTGATTGCTCAAAATCCAGGTGATGAATCCAGGATCCCCATTGATGCTTTGAAACTTTTCCTTTGCAGATGCGGCGATTAGCTCGCTTTCCAACAGGGTCATCGATTATTATTCCACGGTGATAACTCTGTGAGTCCTTAAGGAATACCCATCGGAAAGTTTTGCGTGGCCGGTTTTTCCCCGGCTTCCAGCCTGACTCTTCATATTAATCCTTTATTAAGAATCCTTTATAGAAGGTTAAGAAGGAAGCTTCGCATCAAATGACAACGCACTCCAAATTCATGCGAAGTTTCGAAGGCGAGGTTTTCGCATCTCCTCCAATCTGGTTCATGCGTCAGGCGGGTCGTTACCTTCCTGAATATAGAAAGTTGCGCGCGGAGGCCGGATCGTTTCTCGATTTATGTTTTGATCCGGCGCTTGCCAGCGAGGTGACGCTACAGCCTGTTCGCCGGTTTGATGTCGATGCGGCGATCTTGTTTGCTGACATTCTTCTGATCCCTCACGCGCTGGGCCAGCGTCTCAGTTTTGTTGAGAATGAAGGGCCAAAGCTCGAACCGGTTGTAAGTTTGAAAGATCTGGACCGGTTTCGTGAGCAAAACGTGGTCGAAAAACTCGCGCCTGTTTTTGAAACGGTGCGAAGGACGCGGGCGGGGCTGGACAAGGGCAAGGCGCTGATCGGATTTGCCGGGGCGCCGTGGACTGTGGCGACGTATATGCTGGCCGGCGGCCCGATGAAGGACCCGGCGGTGTTGCGCCAGCGCTTCTATGAAGAGCGCGCGCTTATTGACGGCCTGATCGACATTCTTGTGGAGAATACGGTCGAGTATCTCATCGCCCAGATCGACGCGGGCGCTGACGCAGTTCAACTGTTTGACACTTGGGCCGGCGGTTTGCCATGGCCAGTGCTAGACGAAGTTTCCGTGCGGCCCCTCGACAAGATTTCCAGCGCCGTCAAAAAGGCCCGGCCCGGCGTACCTGTGATCCTGTTTCCGAAGGGTGTCGGCGAAAAGGCGTCAGAATACGCCATGCTGCCCGCCTGCGACGGATTCGGCATCGACTACGCCATGGACCCGTCCTGGGCGCGATCGGCACTGGGTGAGCGCGTGGTGGTTCAGGGAGGACTTGATCCGCTTTTGACAATCAGCGGCGGCGAAGCGATGACGAAGGCTGCGGATACTTATCTGAAGCTGTTTCACGACGTCCCGTATATTTTCAACCTTGGCCATGGCTTCACGCCGCAAACGCCGCCGGAAAACGTCGCGGCGTTGGTTGAGTTTGTCAGGAGGAACGGCTGATGGCGGAATTCCTGAGCGGGATCTATCTGTGGATCAAATCCGCGCATCTCATCTTCGTCATCGCCTGGATGGCGGGGATGATGTATCTGCCGCGCCTGTTCGTGTACCAGCACCAGTCGCAGAAAGGCGGCGAGGCCGAGCGCTATTTCATCCAGATGCAGCGGCGCCTGCTGAAGGGCATCATCAATCCATCGATGGTCCTTGTCTGGGTACTGGGGATTTTGATGCTGGTCGCCAACCCGGCAATCCTGTCCGCCGGCTGGTTCCATGTGAAGCTGACGCTGGTTGTCGCGATCTCGGCGGTGCACGGGTTCTACGCAGCCTCGCGGCGGAAATTCGAAAAAGGCGAGCGGCCGCGCAGCGAGAAGTTCTGGCGCTTGATGAACGAAGTTCCTTTTCTGGCCCTGATTGTCATCGTCATCATGGTGATCGTGAAACCGTTTTGAGGTGGAAAGATGTGCGGACGCGGCGACCAATCCCTGACCTGGGGCGAGATTTGCGCGCTGCTGGAAATCATCGGCGCCGAACCGCCCGACAACACGCGCCCGAATTACAATGTGGCGCCCACCCATGACGTTTTGATCTGCAGCGAGCGCGACGGGAAGCGCGTGGTTGAACGCATGCGCTGGGGGCTGGTTCCGGTTTGGGCGAAAGAACTGCCGAAATATTCGACCATCAACGCCATGAGCGAAACCATCGAGGAAAAAGCCACCTGGAAGGGCTCGCTCAACAAAATGCGATGCGTGGTTCCTTTCAACGGGTTCTATGAATGGCGCGGCCCGAAGGGCGCCAAACAGCCGTTCTATATTCGCCGCCGCGACGGCGCGCCCATGCTGATTGCCGGTCTTTGGGCGTTCAACGACAAGATTGACCCGGCCGGCATGCGCAGCTTTTCCATCATCACCTGCCCCGCCAACAAAACCATGAGCGCGCTGCATGCGCGCATGCCGGTGATCTTGAACCCGCGTGATGTGGATCTGTGGATTGGTTCCGGGCCGTGGAGCGATCAAACCCGTGCGCTGTTGCGCCCTTGCCCCGAGGACGTGCTTACCGCTTACCCGGTCGGTAAGGCGGTCGGGTCAGTGAAAAACACCGGCCCGGAACTGGTTGAGCCGATCGGCGCCGCCGCGTTTTAAGGGCGAAAGAGTCCGCCTGTCGCAGCGGCGCCTCGGGTCAGCGATGTGCATGTTTTCATGCCGCCGCCGCCGGTGTAGCCCGAAAGTAACCAATCTTCGGGAGGGCGAAAACCATGAATCTCAAGCTAACAATTTTGTCTGCGGCGCTGGCCACATCGAGCCTCGCGCCAGCAATCGCCGGCGATCTCAAGCCCGGCGTCATCAAGTGGGGCGCAAGCGCCGCAGAGATCGAAGCCGCGCTTGAAGGCAAGTGCGCCAAGGGTTTCATCAACCGGCCCATCGATCCGCCGTTCCTGCCGAACCAGCCGGCGAAACAGGTGCAGATCGATTGCGACGGTCTCGATTTTCTCGGCGCGCCGCGCTGGACGGAATTCGTGATCGGCGATGACAAGCTGCAAATGGTCTGGGTGATGGTCGATGCTGAAGACCGGGAAAAAGCCATAGCCGCGCTAAAGGAACATTACGGCGCGCCATCGCATGACACCGCGATGTTCATTGCCTTCGCGCAGTCCGACGCCGCATGGCGTGAAGAGCCGCCGGAAGTGCTGTTCTATTCGGAAGAGATCGCGCCGATGATGGAAGGCTGGTTCGACAGCCAAGAATAGCAAACCCTATTCGACTTTTTGATACGCATACCAGGACGGGCTGAGTTTGCAGAAAGCGATCCGCCCGCCGGGCTTCGTTCGCGCGCCGAGCCAGTCGATTGCGGTCGCGTCGCATGTGTCGAAAAGTCTGACATTCGGATCTCTGTCCGAAAGGGTCAGGGGCACGCTGAAATAGACGAGACTCAAGGTGACCCAATCATCGCCGGACTGGTACCGGTCGATCACCACGTCAATTTCGTCGCCGCCGGTATCGCCAATGGGAAAGAAGTCGATGTGTTCGACGGGAAACTGCTCGCGCAGGACTTTCAGGAAGTCCCGGTCGAGGCCGTCATCATCGACGGGATCACGGGCGGGAATTCGGTCGAAGTCTTCAAACGGGCCGGGATAGGCCGCGCGAATGGTGTCGAAGGTCGCCTTGTTTTCCGAATAGAGCTGAGCGGCGTCGAGCAATGTGCGTTTTGCGTCGCCGCCGTCGCAGGCGACGATGGCAAATGCAATGATGGCGGCGGCGCCGGTCCGGATCAGTGTGCGGGCCAAGGAAAAGGCTCCCGGGTGGTTTGCCCGGAGAGTAGACCGCATTCTGGTAAAGAGGGTCTGAACAGACCAATCCAGCGGGCCCGGCGGCATTGACGAACCGCGAGAGGGGATTATATCTAGCCCAACTTTCCTTTCGAGCGCCGCCCGGCCTGCAGGCCGCCCCAGCGCCCCGTAATTCCATCGTTGACCTTCCCTTCCCCGTGGCGCCTGTCCGCGCGGACTTTTCCCTGATTGAGGCCCTTCCATGCTGCCCAAGACCATGACGCTCGATGAGCTCAAAGAAAAAACCCCGGCCGAGCTGCTCGCCTTTGCAGAAGAGCTCGAGGTCGAAAACGCGTCCACCATGCGCAAGCAGGACATGCTGTTTTCGATCCTGAAAGAACTTGCCGATCTTGAAGTTGAAATTCACGGCGGCGGCGTTCTCGAGGTTCTTTCGGACGGTTTCGGTTTCCTGCGCTCGCCGGACGCGAACTATCTCGCAGGTCCCGACGACATTTACGTCTCGCCGAACCAGATTCGCCGCTTTGCGCTCCGGACCGGCGACACTGTGCAGGGCGAGATCCGCAGTCCGAAAGACGGCGAACGTTATTTCGCGCTCTTGAAGGTTCACACGATCAATTTCGAAGACCCGGAAAAGACCCGTCACAAGGTTCACTTCGACAACCTGACGCCGCTCTACCCGGAAGAGCGCCTGCGCATGGAAGTCGAAGGCGAGAAGACCAAGGACCTGACGGCCCGCGTCATCGACCTCGTGGCGCCGCTCGGCAAAGGCCAGCGTGCGCTGATCACCGCGCCGCCGCGCACGGGTAAGACTGTCATCCTGCAGAACATCGCCCATGCGGTCGCCACCAACCACCCTGAAGCCTATCTGATCGTGCTGTTGATCGACGAGCGCCCGGAAGAGGTGACCGACATGCAGCGGTCGGTGAAGGGTGAGGTTGTTTCCTCAACCTTTGACGAGCCGGCGACGCGGCACGTGGCTGTCGCCGAAATGGTGATCGAAAAAGCCAAGCGCCTGGTCGAGCATGGTCGCGATGTGGTGATCCTGCTCGATTCCATCACGCGCCTCGGCCGCGCCTACAACACTGTGGTGCCGTCATCGGGCAAGGTCCTGACCGGCGGCGTCGACGCCAACGCCTTGCAGCGCCCGAAACGCTTTTTCGGCGCCGCGCGCAATATCGAAGAAGGCGGCTCGCTGACGATCATCGCCACGGCGCTGATCGAAACCGGCTCGAAAATGGACGAAGTTATCTTCGAAGAATTCAAGGGCACCGGCAACGCCGAGATCATTCTCGATCGCAAGGTCGCCGACAAGCGGACCTATCCGGCCATCGACATCGCCAAGTCGGGAACGCGCAAAGAAGATCTCATCACGCCGAAGGGCGACATGCAGAAGATCTTCGTGCTGCGCCGCATCCTTGCGCCCATGGGAACGTCGGACGCCATCGAATTCCTCATCGACAAACTCAAGCAGACCAAGTCGAACCGCGATTTCTTCGACTCGATGAATACCTAGGCCCTTAATTGATCCGCAATCGGAAGATTGCGAACACGCTGGCCCGTTGCGTTGAAGATCGCATTGGCGAGTGCCGGGGTCAGCGGCGGCAGGCTCATCTCGCCCATGCCGGCGGGCGCTTCGCCATTGTCGATGATATGAGTTTCGACGACCGGCGGCGCATCAGCGATTTTCATTAGCTGATAGGTGTCGAAATTGCCATTGGTGACGCGCCCGCCCTCGACATTGATGGCGAGGCGCAGCGCCGTTGAAAGCCCGTCATTGACGCCGGATTCAACCTGCGCGGCGACGCCGTTCGGGTTGACCACCGTGCCGATATCGACCGCAGCGACCACTCGCGGCACGCGCAAATTGCCGTTCGCGTCGATCTCCACATCGACCACTTCGGCGACATAGCCGCCAAAGGTGAAATGACCGGCGATGCCGCGGCCGCGGCGAACGCCGTCGCCCGAAGGCAAGGTTTCTCCGTAACCGCCTTTTTCCGCAGCGAGCCGTAAGACGCCAGCGAGCCGGCCCGGATTGAACACCGGCCCGCCATGCTGCTCATAGGTCAGCTCCTGCGGTTCCCCGAGAAGGCGCAGGCGCAGGGCCAGCGGGTCTTCGCCGCGTTGATCGGCGATTTCGTCGAGGAAGCTCTGCACCACGAATGCGTTGGCGGTGTGCGCCGGCGCCCGCCAGGAGCCGCGCGGCGCGCCGGATTTCGCCGAGAAATATTCGACCCGGTAATTGTCAACGAGGCGCGACGGGAAATCATCCGGGTAAAGTTCGGCCTGCCAATAATCTGTCTCCGGAACATTAGCGCGGCGATAATATTTCGATGCGCTGGCGAGACGGTGGGTCCAGCCGATGAGAGCGCCGTCCGCATCAAACGCGGCTTTGAGGTGGTGCATCCCCGCCGGGCGGTAAAAGTCGTGGCGGAGGTCGTCATCGCGGGTCCAGACCAGCTTGACGGGGCGCCCGACGGCCTGGCTCACCAGCGCCGCCTCGCCCACATAATCATTGCTCAACCGTCGGCCGAAACCGCCGCCCAGCCTTGTGGGCTGGACCTTGATGTTGAGCCGGTCCTCGCGGCCCAGAACCCCGGCGACCATGCGGTTGGCGCCGCTCGGCATCTGCGTCGGCGCGTAAATATCAACGCCGTCCTCGCGCACATCGGCGAGGCAGTTTTGCGGCTCCAGCGGCGAATGACTGACATAGGGCTCCCAATAGGTCGCCTCATCGACGGCGGCGGCGCTGGCGACAGCCGCATCGAAATCGCCGTCATTGCGGACCACCTGCCCGGTCCCGGTCAGAAGCTCGGCGCAATGGGCGCGAAAGCTTTCCGAACTTTCATCTGCATACGGACCATGATCCCAGTCGATAGTGAGCGCCTCGCGCCCTTTCATCGCCGCCCACAGGTTCTCCGCGACCACCGCATAGCCTTCGGCCTGAACGTCATAATCACCATCGAGGGCCGGACGGCGCACCTTGACCACATCGACGACGCCGGGAACCGCGCGGGCCGCGCTGTCATCGACCGAGCGCGCAGTGCCGTCGAAATAGGGGCAGCGCGCCATAACCGCGTGGAGCATATTCGGCAGTTCCGCGTCGATGCCGTAAACCGCCTTGCCAGTGACGATGGCGCGGGCGTTTTTCATCTTTTGCGGCGAGCCGATCAGGGTGAAGTCCGCGGCGTTTTTGAGCGCTGGCGGAGTTTCCGGGGCGGCAATGCCGGCGGCATCTGCTGCGAGTTCGCCATAGGTCGCGCTCTGCCCCGAGCCGGCGTGGGTGACGACGCCTTTCGCGGTTGCAAGCTCGGCCACGGGTACGGACCATTTCGCGGCGGCGGCGGCGAGGATCAGATGCCGCGCCAGCGCGCCGGCCTGACGCAGACTTTCCCAATGGCCTGAGACCGAAGTGCTGCCGCCCGAGCCCTGGCCCACATATTTCCAGCGGAAACCGCCTTCGGGATTGGCCGCGAGTTCCAGCGGCATTTGCACCGTGTCGACCTTTTCAAAGTCCACATCGAGTTCTTCGGCGACCAGCATCGGCAATGAGGTATCAACGCCCTGACCCATTTCCGGATTGGGAAAGGCGATGGTCACGGAATTGTCCGGGCGGATGATGACGAAAGGCCCGGTTGTGCCGACAAACGGGCCGGCGGGTTCCGCCGCGATTGCCTCGTCACGCGGACGGCGCGAACAGGCGGCGAGCGGCGCCGCGACAATAAGCGCGCCGGCGGCGGCGCCGTAACGGAAGAGGTCTCTGCGGGATGTGTTGAAGGGCGCGTTCATGCTGCGCCTCCGGTCTGACGCGCGCCGCCGTTTTCGCGCATGGCCGCCGCCGCGCGATGCACCGCCTTTCGCAATCGGGTGTAAGTCCCGCAGCGGCAGATATTGGTGAGATTGGCGTCGATGTCGGCGTCGCTCGGATTGGGCATGCGCGACAAGAGCTCAACCACCGCCATGATCTGACCGGCCTGACAATAGCCGCACTGGGCGACATCTTCATCGATCCAGGCCTGCTGCACCGGGTGCAGGTTTTCGCCTTCGCTTAAGCCTTCAATCGTCGTGACCTCGGCGCCGTCGACCGAGCCCACCGGCCTGACGCAGGAGCGGACCGCCGCGCCGTCCACATGCACCGTGCAGGCCCCGCAAAGCGCTGCGCCGCAGCCGAATTTCGCGCCTTTGTAGCCTGCGAAATCGCGCAAATACCACAGAAGCGGCATGGTCTCGTCGCCGCTGAATTCAAGCCTTTGACCGTTGACGGTGAACCGGACCATGCGCATCTCCCTGTTTTGCCCATGATAGCCAGTTTCGGCCGCAATGCTGATCGGCTCGCCGCTCAGGCGGCTCGCTTCATCGCCCGGTCATGAAGTTTTCAAACAGCGCGAAGACATAGCGGTCATGGGCGCCGACAGGAAAGCTTTCCATGAACTGCTCCGCCGTCAGCCATTGCTGGGCGATCCCTTCCTCGCGCGGCCAGACATGATCGGCGCGGTCGCAAAGATAGGCCCGGCATTTGACCTCGAGCCAGTCGCGAAACTCATGATCGGGGCCGCCACTGAGCGCGAGGGACTGAACAACAGCGCTTTCATCGAAGGTGTTGGATTCATTCAGCCAGGTTTTTTTGCGCCGCGCTTGCCAGAGCGCTTCCAACTTCTGCGCTTTCGGCGACAGGTCGCGCATCAGGCTGAAGCCGGGCAATCGCCATTCATAACCGTGGGAAAGACCGCGCGGGTCGGGCGCGAATTTATCCGAAGGCGCGATGATGCCGGGAAGGTCATGGCGCTCCACAAGGATGTTCGAGTCCTCGTCCATGACGAGATAAACCTGATAGGCGGCCTTCGTGCGGAAGTAACGGGGCGCCGCCGGCAACGCAGGCAGCTCCGCACGGTTGAATTTCCAGCCGAGAAAATGCTCGATGTCGTCCATGGCGTCGTCGGCTTTTCCGCGTACGGAGGGTTCCTTGTCGTGCAGGGCCGCCTCAAGGATGGGCTTGACCTTCGCCTGATTGAGCTTGCGCGTCACGCGCGCGAGATGGCCGAAACCGATCATGGCGTTGCCGCGCACGAACACATCCGGATGAGTGGACAGCGCGATGCACACCGATTCCACATTCACATCTTCCGGCGGATTCATGGAGAAATCGATGGGCAGCATCGCCAGATACTCCAGCGGCGTGTCGTCGTCATCGTTCGTCGGGTTCTGGTCGGTCATGCTCTCTCGCCTTAAAGCTCGCCGCGCGTCACAACGTAGAGCACGCGCTCAATGACCCCGACAATTTCGGCGCGGTCCTTGGTTTCATGTTGCTGAAGGAGCGTTCCGGTGAAATCGCCTTCATAGAGCCGCATGACGAACCGGCCCTCCGGTTCGCCTTCGGGATACCAGCCGAGATCAAGGAGCCGGTTTCGCCGCTCATGTTTGAGCAGGAGGAGCGATTCCTTCAGCAAGGTCCACGCATCCGGATGATCGATGTCGACTTCACAGAAAGAATTATAGGCGACGGTCCACCCTTCGCAGATGCGCAGCGCCTGCAACGGTTCGTCTGCCGCTATGGGTGTATCTGTGGTGAGCCAGGCCATTATTCGCTGCACTCCATGGGCGCGTCGAGACTGTCGCTGGCGCAGGTGAGGCGCTCTTTACAGATGCTCGTAACGCTAAGCGCCAGCCGGTCACGAAGGCCATCCGCGTCGTTCCCGAAAATGGCGTGCTTGGCGATGGGCCGGAACCCGTCGCGCCAGCCAAGCTTGAGCGCTGCGAGGTTGGCGTGCAGCGCGTCGACGTCTTTTTCATCGCCCTCGCCGCTTTTCAGCGTCAGGAGCAAATCCTCGACCACGCTGAAATAAGTGAGGAAGGCGGCGATGCGCGGGCCGGGATCGCGTGCGGTCGGCGCCGGAACGGCGAGCATTTCACGCGCCAGCGCGACGCGCAGATACTCCGTATGATGATCACCATAGGGCGCGTGAATGTGGCTGGCGAGCATCTGCGAGATCATCGGCGCAATGTCGAGCGGCCGCTCCATGCGCGGCAGCAGACGCCCCATGCGCGGAATGAGGCCCTTCGCCTGATCATGGAGGAACGCGTAGGTTTCAAGGCGTTTCGCCTCGTCTGCCATCGCAGATGCGGTTTCGACACGCTGCGCGGCCGTTCCCGTAAAGGCGAGGAAATGTTTGTCGAGATCGTAGTAACTGTCCTTGAAATAAGCGTAGACCGCTGCCTTGCGGACCGACTGGCCGTCATCGCGGCAAGCGGCTATCTCCGCGTTTTCAAATCCGTCAAACACCGGTTGCGCGGATGCGCCCACGGGCGCCAGCGCAAGGGCGAGAGCTGCAGAAAACCGTTTCAAGCGCATGCTGCGTTCCTTTTACTCAACAGATTTGGGCTGGCTGGGCAGGCGCAGATCGCCGCGGCGGCGACCGGGCATTGCGCTAGTCTGCATTGGTTTCAGCGGATGGCGGCGGCGAATTTTTCTCATTCTCTTTCAACTGATCGTATCCCATGCCGATCGCCATCAGGAGAAGGATGATCAGCGTGATGGTTCGGATGCGGCCGGGGCGGTTGATTTCCTTCATGGCATGCTCAGGTCCAATTGCGATTTGAGGCGTGCTATTCAATCTTCTGGTTCAACGGATCATCGTCTGGTTTTGTGCACAGGCCGACTTCCTCGACGCGCTCAGTATCGATGTAGAGATAGGCGTAGACATAGTGACTTGGCCCGCATCCGAGATCTTCGCTAATGCTGCTATGGATGCTTAAACGAAGGGCGGGGCGGCCATTTCTGAGCAGGGCTGTCGCGCTCACGCGTTCAGCTGACCAACCGCTTTGCCTCGGGAAAACCCTGGTTGAAGGTTCAAGCAGAACTTTTTTTGTAAGCAGGGAATAGACGTACATACCGCCCCGTTCCCGGTTGGCGACGATCAGTCCGTATGAAAAGGCCAGATTTGAGCTTTCCGTGCTGGGATAGACTTCGATGCCTGCCTTGTGCAGGACGTTTCCATCCCGGTCATAATAGATCGCGCAGCCGCTTTCATATGTGCAAACCGCATCATTCGCGAGGAGGCCTTGCGGGCCGAGGGTGGGATGGCGGGCTTCAATCGCGGCCTTGTAAATGTCGTACCCCGCCACGGCCTGCACCGGGCAGCCCCCATAATAGGGGCGGTAATATGCGCCCGGAATCGCCACCGATCCGTCAGGCCGCTTCAGCCCGCAAACACGATTTGAATCGGAGCCTTCAATATAAGCCGTGAGGGGCGCATCGGTCCGATAGGCCGCCATGGGATCAGGTTCCACGGGCTCGTTTTTCTTCAACGCGTTCAGCGACTGCAGATAATTGAAATAGCGCTCTTCTTCTTTCGCAGCCCGCTTGTCGAGTTTCTTCAGCCGCTCCAGCTGTTCGCCGACGAGGGCTTTTTCTTTCGCGCGCCATTCATCCGTAAACGTCTTATCGACGTCGGCAAGGTCGGCAGTCACCTCGCGCCAGGCGGCTTCATAGGCGGCGAGTTGCTCTGCGCTTGGATCTTTTGTCGGCAGTTTCGGCAGGCGGCGATCCGCCTGGCTGCGCCGTTCGATCAGGTCGAGCGGGGTTTCGCCATCGCGGACCCTCATCCGACCCAGCATCGCCGCCGTGCGTTCTTGCTTGAAGGCGGCGGACTTTTCCCGCCATTGGCGTTTTTCCGCGCGTTTCACGATAGCGGCGCCGTTGATGCTGGCTTTCAGCGCGACCACTTCGTCAAGGTTGAGGCCGCTAATGGCGATCGCCTTGGCTTCAGCCGCACTAAGCCATTTGCCGTTCATGGCGAGGCAGTGATCCTTGTTTCCCGCGTTGACGCCTTGAAAGCGCACACCCGCATCGGGGAGCGCGCAGAGAAATTTGTCCCATGAGGGGCTGCCCGCCACATTGAAGCCGTCGCGGCCGTTCTGGGCGACGATGCCGGCGTCGCAGGGGACGGCGATGGTTTTCGCGGAGCCGAAGCCGTATTTCGCGTCGCGCGGATCGGGACCGGAGGCTGCGAGCAGCAGGTTGTAGATCTCGATTTCGCCTTCCTGCGCCGGCTCGATAATGCGCGCGCCGTCGCCGAGCGGGTCGATCACCATGCTTTCGCGGCCGGCATTGGTCCAGCGTGCGGTGCAATTGATCACCGGCTCGCCGAGCAGGTACCAGACCGAAAATTTTCCATCGAGGGCGATGCCGCTGGCGCTGACGAACTCCATCCTGTCGCCGGATTCGTCCGTCTTCGGAAAATAGGTGGTTTCATAAGAAAAACGCGACGCCTGCGGCGCAGCATTGGCGGCGGCTATGGCGGCAGCAAAAGCGGCCAACGCAGAAATGATCAGTTTCATCACCAGTCCTCGATGATGGCGTCGAGTTCGGCGACGTCGGTGTTGTTTGCGTTAAGTCCCTCGAAATAGTCGCCGCCGGCGGAATCCTGCGCGCCCTTGTCGCCGCCCGGATCGCCGCCGCCGCCCAAATCCAGACCGGCGACTTTCTCCTGAAGGCCGGGCACATCGATCATCGGCAGCACTGCGCCGATCGCGAACAGAAGACCGGCGAGCAGAATAGGAAACCCGAAGATCGTCATCGCGACGGACGCCCATTTCCCCGCGCCGGTCATCATCCGGAAGCCGCGATAGACCGCGAAATAAAAGAGAATGGAGAGGACCGCGCCGCCGAGCGCCAGCCATGCGGGCGGGTTTTCGATATTGCGCGCGCCGAAAGCGATGGCGCCCAGCGTTACGAGCGCGCAAACGATCAAGATCAATAACCCCTTGCCGATATTGCGGACAGGTTTTCCGGTCTTGTCCGGCGCCGGGTTCGACGGCGCGCTCCCGTCCGGGCTCCAGTCGAACTGATGCGCGCAGCCTTTGCAGGTGATGCGCAGCCGGCCCCGGTCTGCAGGAGCGAGAATTTGCTTGCTGCATTGCGGGCATGTCACCGCCCGCCGCTGATTGTCTTCCATGCCGCCCCTGCTCGTCCCGCATACTTACGCCCCGCGCGAGATGCGAGACACAACCGAGAGGATCATCCCCGTCTTTACATTTTGTAACCGGGTTTGCGGCGAGAATGGGGCAAGTGCGGCGGCTTGCCGCCTGTCAGTTGATGAACAGCAAGGCGCGCAGCAGATAGGCGGCGCCAGCGACGGCGAGAACCCCGGCCAGGGCAATCAGAACGAACCAGCCAAGCCTGGCGCCGAGCGGACGGGACGCCTCTTCTTCTGCAGGTGGAGAAACCGGTTCGAACCAGTCAGCCATGATAGCCCTCGCCGGTTTTCACCTTGCCCCAGAAGAGGTGATAGACATAGGCCGTGTAGCCGAGGATCACCGGCAGCATAACGGCCGCGCCGGCCAGCATGAAGCCAAGCGCATTATCGCGCGCCGCCGTTTCCCAGACGGTTTTTGCGAAAGGCACGTTGTAGGGAAACAGCGACACGGCAAGGCCCAGATAGCCCGTGAGGAATATCCCCGCCGCAAGTAGAATGGGCCGCCAGTCCGGCGCCTGCGCCTTCAGGCGAAGGTCTCGCCACAGGGCTGCCATCAGCGCCGCGCCAACCAGCGGGATCGGCGCCAGAACGGAAAAGCTCGACCATTCCACATGGGCCGTGGAAACGCCCCAGCGCGCTGTCACGCGCGGGTCGATGGAAAGCGTCGCAAAGCTTACAAGGGCCATGGCGAGCGCCACGCCGGCAAGCGATCGGCGCGCCCATTTTTTCGCGCCGTCACGGAGCGCGCCTTCGGTTTTTAAGATCAGCCAGCATGTCCCGAGCAGCACATAGCCGATCACCACGGCCAGTCCGGTGAGGAGCGAAAACGGCGTCAGCCAGTCGAACCCGCCGCCCGCATAGGCGCGGCCTTCGACCGCCACCCCCTGTACGAAGGCGCCAAGAATGACGCCTTGCGACAGGGCGGCCACAAGCGAACCGCCAAAAAACGCACCGTTCCAGAAACGCTTTGTAGGCTGACGAACCGCCTTGTGACGAAATTCAAACGCCACGCCGCGAAAAATGAGTGCGGCGAGCATGATCAGAACCGGGAGATAAAAGGCGGGAATAAGGATCGAGTATGCGAGCGGAAAGGCGGCGAACAAGCCGCCGCCGCCGAGCACCAGCCAGGTTTCGTTGCCGTCCCAGACCGGTTCGATGGAAGCGGTCATCATCGATCGTTCGGCTTCGTCGGCCGCAAACCCGGTGAGGACTCCGATGCCCAGATCGAAACCGTCGAGCAGCACATACATCATCACCGCGATGGCGATAAGCACCGCCCAGATCAAGGGTAAGTCCATGTTTTTCCTCCCTTATGTGGTGGTCGGCGCGGGACCGGACCGGGCGCTGGCGGCGTGGTCTTCGGGGGTTTCGGCCGGTTCGCGCACGGCCCCCAGGGCTGAGCCCGGCGCGCGCTGTTCGTCTTTCGGCGGCGAGGCGGGCTCATCGTCGAAGCCGCGCGTTGCGATGCGCGACATGTAAACCACGCCGGCGGTGAAGATGATGGCGTAGACGGTCATGAACACCAGCAGCGAGAACGCAACCTGACCGGCGGGCACCGGCGAGACGCTGTCGACGGTGCGCAATACTCCGTACACGGTGTATGGCTGGCGGCCGACTTCGGCGACGACCCAGCCGGAGATGACGGCGATGAAACCGAGCGTTCCGCCGGGTATGGCGAGCCAGTGAAACAGGCCGGGCTTGGTCAGTTTTTTCGCGCGCCATAGATAGAGCCCCCACAGACCGATGGCGAGGAGGCCGAGCCCGGCGCCGACCATGATGCGGAACGACCAGAAGACAATGAGCACTGGCGGATGCTCGTCATCTGGAAACGCGTCGAGTCCCTTGAGCGGTTTTTCGCCGCCGACGACCACATCGCCGAGGCCCGGTATGCCGATCTCGGCGATGTTGCGCTTGTTTTCCTGATCGGGGATGGCGAACAGGATTGTCGGTTGGCCTTCTTTGGTTTCCCACCAGCCTTCCATGGCGGCGACTTTGGCCGGCTGATAGTGGTGAGCGACCTCCCCCGACCAATGGCCGGCCCAAATCTGCAGCGGCATCAGCACCGCGAGGGTTCCCGCCGCCATGCGCATCTGCCAGCGGGTCGGCTCGCTGACCCGGCCGCGCAGCACCTGCGCTGCGCCCGCCGCCATCACCACGGCGGCGGTGGTGATGAACGCCGCCAGCATCATGTGAACATAGCGCGAGGGAAAGGACGGATTGAAAATCACCTCCATCCAGCTGGTCGCGTAAAACCGCCCCTCCGCATCGATGGCGAAGCCTTGCGGGGTTTGCATCCAGCTATTGGCCGAGAGAATCCAGAAAGCGGAGATCATGGTGCCGACGGAGACCGCGAGCGTGGCGATAAAGTGCAGTCGCTTGCCCACACGCTTCCAGCCGAACAGCATCACGCCGAGAAACGTTGCTTCGAGGAAAAATGCGGTCAGCACTTCGTAGCCCAGAAGCGGGCCGAGAACGCTGCCTGTCTTGTCGGAAAAAACCGACCAGTTGGAGCCGAACTGGTAGCTCATCACCACGCCGGTGACGACGCCCATGGCGAAGGCGAGCGCGAAGATTTTGACCCAGTGCAGGTAAAGTCGAAGAAAGACGTCGCGTTTTGTTTTCAGCCACAACCCTTCACAGACCGCGAGAAACGCCGCGAGCCCGATGGTGAAGGCCGGAAACATGATGTGAAACGCAATGACAAACGCAAACTGCAGCCGGGACAGGATGAGTGCGTCGAATTCCATGGGCTCGCCCCCATTGTTTCGATGTCAAATTAGGGATGCAACAGGGTCTGCTGAAGGGGCGCGAACGCCGCAGCGGCGGCTTGTCGCAAGCAGCGCACATCGGACTGCGCAACAGCGTTGCGTTTATCGGCGTGCGCGCTGTTAATTGCAAATGAAACTGAAAAAACAGGACATCGCCATGACTCTCAAACTCATCCATTTTCCCATGACCCGCAGCCTGCGCGTTGTCTGGGCGCTTTACGAGCTTGGCGTCGAAGCGGACATCGAGACCCGCGCATTTGACCGGGCGTCCTTGAAGCTGCCCGACTACAGAGAGCTCAATCCGCTCGGCAAAACGCCGGTGTTTTTCGACAATGGCAAACGCATGATCGAGTCGGTCGCCATCATCGAGTATCTCTCCAACAAATATGCGGGCGGCAACCTTTCCCGAAATGCTCAGGATGCGGATTATGGCGACTATCTGCAGTGGAAGGAGTTCGGCGAGGCTGGCATGGGCGGCTATGTGGGGCAGCTATTGGGTCACTCCATGCTGCTCCCCAAGGAGCACCGGATTGAGAGCATGCGCCTTTGGGCGGTCGGAGAAATGAAGAACTGTCTCGAGTTTCTCGAGGCCGGGCTTGAGGGGCGCGATTATATTCTGGGCGAGTTTTCTCTGGCCGAT
>CAZAOB010000023.1:38458-45730 GCA_964486635.1 uncultured Caulobacterales bacterium
TTTCGCTCGGCTACATCCTGTTTCTGACCCATGTTTCTCGTAACGGAGAACTGATGGGACCGCGCACCAAAGCCTATTACGAGCGGTTGACGTCGCGCGACGCGTGGAAGCGCGCCACAGCGCTAAAGCCTTAGTCCGTACGGAAATGAAAAACGCCGCCGGGCGGAACCTGGCGGCGTTCATCTCTCCCCCGAAAGATGTTTTGCATGGCTGCGATGACAGCTTGCGATGGGTGACGTTTGCGCCCTTGCGCGTTCGCCGGATTGTATAAATTCGACATCCAGGCGTTTGACACCGGTGGCTTTTTCCAAATTTTTCAAAAAACATAGACACCTATATAATAGGCGGCTATGTTCTTGCCGGGAGCATGGCCATGGTGTCTCGGCGGATCATGTTGGCGACAGGCGGCGCGGGACTGGCGCTCGTGGGGTTCAGCGCCTCGAGGCTGCTGCACTCCGATTTGAGAAAAGCGCGCGCGCCATGGAGCGCAGCCGGAACCGGGTTCGGCGATCCGCGTCTCGACGCTTTGTCTTACGCAGTGCTGGCGCCGAACCCGCACAATCGCCAGCCCTGGCTGGTGCGCCTCGACGGCGCTGACGCGCTCACCTTGTATTGCGATCTTGATCGCCGCCTGCCCGTCACCGATCCTCCCGATCGGCAGATCACCATTGGTCTCGGCGCGTTCATGGAGCTCATGCGGATTGCTGCGGCCGAACAGGGGTTTGCCCTAGAGGTCGCCGCCTTCCCCGAGGGCGATCCGCAGCCGCGCCTCGATCAGCGGCCCGTGGCGTCGGTGCGCTTTGTGGAGGACGTGAGCACCGTCAAAGATCCTTTATTTGCAGCCATAAGCGAGCGCCGCACGTCGCGCGAGCCTTTCGATCCGGCGCGGCCCGTGACCGCCGATACGCTGACCGCGCTTGATACGATTTTGCGTCCCGGCGACGGGGAGTTCGAATGGGTCAATGATGCGGCCAATCTCGACGCACTCAAAGACATCTGCCGGAGGGCGTGGGCGGTTGAGATGGAAACGCCCGCCGCTTTGCATGAGTCGACAATGCTGACGCGCATTGGCGACGAAGAGATCAATGCTGCGCCGGATGGCATCTCGCTCTCCGGTCCGGTGATCGAGGCGATGGGCGCCGCCGGCGTCTTGACCCAGGAAAAAATGGACGACCCGTCATCGGCCGCTTATGCCGAGACGCGCAAGTTCTATAACCGCAATATCGACACGGCGATGGCGTTTGGCTGGCTGGCGACGACGGGTAATTCGCGTACGGATCAACTGCGCGCCGGGGCCGGTTGGGTGCGCCTGCACCTGGCCGCCACGTCCATGGGCCTCGCCATGCAGCCGTTCAGCCAGGCATTACAGGAATATCCGGAGATGTCGGAATTATTCGAGGAAATTCATGACTTTAGCGGGGTTCGGGCGCCGCGCTCGGCGCTCGGCGGGCGGTTGCAGGGACTGTTCCGTTTCGGCTATGCCAAGTTTTCGCCGCCGGCGCCGCGCTGGCCTTTAGAGACCCGGTTGATCATTGCCGATGAATAAAAAATCGCCGCCGTCGGGACCCGGCCTTCCGGGCGATCCGGCGATCTTCAAAGTGTTCACGGAAATCTCGATTATCGCGCGCCTTGCCGACCGCGAGTTCGAGCGCGTGATGCCGGGCGATCTGACGCTGGCGCAGTTCGCCATCATCAATCACTTGCTGCGTCTCGATACGCAGCAGACCATTGGCGAGATCGCCTCGGCCATGCAGGTGGCGCAACCGACCATGTCGTCGACAGTGAAGAAGCTCGAAGCCAAGAGCCATGTGGAGTTTGTTCCGGATACGGAAGATCGCCGGGTGAAGCGGGTCAGGGTGACGCCATCGGGCCGCGCCGCGCGGGATGCGGCGGTTGAGGCCGTAGGCCCGGGTCTCGCCAAGCTGCGCGCCGCGCTTCCCGACGCTGACTGGCCGGGCATTCTGGACCAGCTGACGCCCTTGAGAACGCTATTGGATTCAATGCGTTAGAGGAGGCCTCCAGCCCTCCTAGCGCGCCGGAAACACTTTCGGATTGCGCAGCAAGGCGGCGGAGACCAGCGCCACCAGGAAGCCCACGGGAAAAATCTCGATAAACGTCATGGGCAGGCGGAACGCGGGGTTCTTGTACTGCTCCACAAAGGCGCGCATCTCGGCGGCGATCTTGTCGAGCGCTTCGCCGGTGACGCCCGCCTTTTCCTTGGCGGCGATGACGCCCTGCGCATATTCCTCCGCAAACGTATAATTGGTGGCGGCGAGACTGATCTCCCAGCCGATCACGTAAAAGACGCCGGCCACCGCCGCGATCGCGAGACCAAGCCCGAAGGCCGGGCCGAACTTGATAACCCCGCCGAGCGACTGGTCGCGATAGCGTTTGACGCCCACAAAGATAAGGATCAGCGCCACCGGCATGACCGTGTAGCCGAACAGCTGGCCGCCTGTGCCGCTGCCGTGGCCGCCCTGGTTGAGATAGATGCCGGCCACCATGACAGCGATGATGATCGAACCGGAGATAGCGCCGTAAATGGCCGCGATTTTGAGCATGATGATGTCTCTTTCTATTTTGCCGGCGGCTCGAACACGCCAAGCAGATTGCCCTCAGGATCGTTGAACCAGGCGAACTTCCCGCCATCGCCGGGTATTTCTACCGGGCCGATGGTGATCTTCCCGCCTGCGTCTCTGATCGCCGCACAAGACGCATCGATGTCGGCGACCTCCATATAGATCATGACGTAATTGTGCGGTTCATGGCCGAGGGCGGTGACGGCGCCGTCAATGCCCTTGCCGCCGGCGGTCTCGATCTCGGTGTTGAAGCCCGCTTCGCGCCCGGTCCAGCCGAACACCTTTTCGTAGAACGCCGTTGTGGCGGCGCGGTCGCGGCAGCCAATGTCGAAGCGGATAACAGGACTTCCCATTTCAAACGCCTCCCTTTCGCCGAACAGATTTCCGCGAAACGTCCGGAAAATCCATCGCCCGAAAGGGTGATTTCAGCAAAAACAACGGCTTGGAGCCGGTATGGCCTAGGGGATGAGGGCCAGTTCTTTGGCTTTTTGCACCGCCTGGGTGCGCCGCGAGACCTCAAGTTTTTCATAGAGGCTGGAAACGTGAGTCTTCACCGTGTTGGGCGAGACGTCGAAGCGGCGGGCGATTTCCTTGTTGGTAAGACCATCCGCCAGCGCTTGCAGCATTTCGTGTTCGCGGGTCGTGACGCCAAGGGAGGCGAGCGCCGCCCGGTTCAGCTCAAACGGCGCGGCGTCGGTTTTTCGGGTGAGGCGGGCCCCGGCCCAGACGCCGAGCGCGGTAAATCCCACGGCGATCAGGATTGCGTAGATCTCGCCGGTAAAGACCCGGGTCACGTATTTGTATTCAAGCCAGGCGAGCGCGATGGCCGCCACTGCGAGGGCGAGCGCATAAAGCGCGATGGTGCGTTTCAGGCCGGGTTTGAACTCAAGTTTCATGGGGCGCAATCCTATCCGGCGTTGGCCCAGTTCGCCATCTTGGGTGCCATCCGGCGCGCCATGGCGGGCTGATTGCAGAAAAATGCTGCACCTTTTGCTGCACCCATGCTGCGCAGCATTTTCAGACTTTGGAGACGCCGCATTCGCCCGCCTCGACGGCGCGGCCCGCGTCTTCCAGCGCCGCAAAGGCTTCGATGGGGCGGTCGGTGGCGATGATGTCCGCGCCTTGCGCGGCGATTTCCGCATAGAGCGCTTCATAGCCGGAACGGGCGATATCGTTGTCGATGGAATCGCGTCCGCCCAGCGTGCCGAAGATCACTTCCACGTCGCGGCTGTTGAGAATGGAGAAGAGCCGGGGGCGGGGGTCCTCAATGCCGGTGAAACCCATGATGCGGTCGTCGGGAATACCCGCGGCGACGGCGCGGTTGAGTTCCGACTGGGTGTCGAGGGAGAGCGAAATCATCGCATCCGGCATCAGGCGGTGAAGTTTCTCCGCCGACGCCATGGAATAGGCGATGAGGATGATGCGGTCTTCGGCGCGCTGCTTCTTCACCTCGGCGGCGACATCTTCGTAACGGGTCGATCGCTTGAAATCGATTTGCAGGATGGTGCGTCCCTCGGCCCAGCTGAGCACATCATCGAACCGCGACGGCGCGTAAGCGGTGCGGCCGCCGTCATCGTCCTCCAGTTTGAGCCGCTTGATGTCGGCCCAGGCGAGCGCGCTCGCTTCGCCTTCGCCAGTGGTGGTGCGCTCGAGCGTGTCGTCGTGGTTGAGAAACAGGACCCCGTCAGCGGAGGTCGCCACATCAATCTCCATGATCGCCGGGATTCGCGTCATCAGCGCGTCCATGGTCTCGAGCGCGTTTTCGGGAAGGCCGGGATAGGGCCCGCCGCGATGGGCCGAGACCAGCGTCGCATCCGACATTTCAAGGCACTCGAAAAAAGCATTGAGATCGCCGTCGAAGGCGTTGGCGACATCGATCGACCAACCGCCGGAAGCGGGCGTGGCGCGAACTGCGCTCGTGTCGGTTACAGTTTCGCTGCATCCCGCCAGAACTGCGATCCCCGCCAGCGCCCCGGCCGAAACCCCAGCCCGCGTTAACCATCTAACCATTTGAAATTGCTTTACTCTAAGGGTTAAGGACAATCGCGCCCTGGCTGGTTCCGCTCTCCAGCAGGCGGTGGGCGTCGGCCACATCGGCCAGGGCGAAGCGGTGCTGGATATTGGGAACGACCGCGCCATCGGCGACCATCGAGAACAGATTCTCCGCCATCTTAGGAAGTCGGTCCGGCGTCGCATAGTGGAAAAGCGTCGGGCGCGTCAGCGTCAGCGAACCGCGACGGGAAAGCTCCAGCGGCGAAACGGCGGGCACGGGTCCCGATGCATTGCCGAAGGTCACCATGTGGCCGCGCATGGCGAGACTGTCGAGCGAGGCTTCGAAGGTTGCGGCGCCGACGCTGTCATAGGCGACGGCGACGCCTTCATTTTCGGTCAGGCGGCGGACTTCGCCGGCGATGCTATCCGTTTGTGTACGGATGATGACATCATGGGCGCCGTTGGCGCGCGCGACCGCCTCTTTCTCCGGAGAGCCCACCACGGCGATGACCCGGGCGCCGATATGGTTCGCCCACTGACAAAGGAGTGTGCCGACCCCGCCGGCCGCCGCGTGGACCAGACAGGCGTCCCCGGCCTTTAGGGAATAGACCTGGCGCACCAGCATTTCCGCCGTCAGGCCTTTCAGGAACACCGCCGCTGCGACCTCGTCGGAGACGGCGTCGGGGATGCGGGCGCAAAGCGCGGCGGGCACATTGGCGGCCTCCGCATAGGCGCCGGCCCCGCCAATATAGGCGATACGCTCGCCCTTCTTGAAGGCTTCCACGCCCTCGCCCACAGCCTCTACGACACCGGCCGCTTCGGAGCCCAGGATGACCGGCACGGAGGTCGGATAAAGCCCGGTGCGCTTGTAAATATCGATGAAATTGAGGCCGATAGCGGCGTGGCGAACGCGCAGCTCGCCCGGTCCCGGCGCGGGGGGGTTATGCTGTCGGGCCGTGAAATTTTCCGGCCCGCCAAGGGCGTCGAGAAAGATGGCGTTGGTCATCAGGTGATCCTTGTGTGCATGAGCGCCGTTTCGGATTAGCGCAGGATGACTTCGATTTCGACCCGTGCGCCAAGCGGCAGCGCGGCGACCGCAACGCAAGTGCGCGCCGGGTAGGGTTTCGCAAAGCCCTTCGCATAGGCCTCGTTCATGGCGGCGTAGTCAGCCATGTCGGTGATGAAGACGTTGGCCTTGACCACATCGTCGAGCGTTTTGCCGGCGGCTTTCGCGACGGCGGCGATATTGGCGAGGGCCTGCGCAGTCTGGGCCGCCGCGCCTTCGGCGAGTTTTCCGGTGGCGGGATCGAGCCCGACCTGACCGCTCAAATAGGTGAGCCCTCCGGCGCGGACGGCGGGCGAGAAGGGAAGGTCTTTCAGAGCGGGATTGTCGATCAGAACAGCGTCGCGGGGCATCTTGGCTCTCCTTGGTCGCGCCATTGAAATGAGCGCATGTGCAACGTCAATGATTGACCGGAGATAGGCAAGACGAGGGCTCCCGCAAATCACGAGGGCGGGAGGATCGCCGCTTCCGAAAATACCGCTTGCGAAGTTTATAATTCGGCGTAGCGTCCGCGCTCGCAACTTCCGCGAAAGACCTTCCTCACATGTTATTCGATCGGGTGAAATCGCTCGATGCGATTCTCGCAACCGCCGAGAAGCACGCGCTGCCGCGTTCGCTCGGCGCTTTCCAGCTCACCATGCTTGGCGTCGGCGCCATTATCGGCACTGGCATTTTCGTCCTCACCGCCGAGGCCGCACAAAAGGCCGGGCCGGGGATGATGATCTCTTTCATCATCGCTGCGGCGGTCTGCGCTGTGGCCGCGCTTTGCTACGCCGAGCTCGCCTCGATGGTTCCGGTGTCGGGCTCGGCCTACACCTACACCTATGCGGTGATGGGCGAGCTGCTGGCCTGGATGGTCGGCTGGGCGCTGGTGCTCGAATATGCGGTGGCGGCCGGGGCCGTATCCGTGGGCTGGTCCGGCTATGTGGTCGGCATTCTGCACAATGTCTTAGGCGTCGACCTGCCGCTCGCCTTCACCGCCGGGCCCAGCGGCGGCGGGATCGTTAACCTGCCGGCGGCTCTGATTGCGCTGGCCGTCACATGGCTGCTGGTCATCGGCACGACCGAAAGCGCCAGGGTCAATGCGGTGCTGGTCTGCGTGAAAATCACAGCGCTGACAGTGTTTATCGTCCTCGCTCTGCCGGTGATGAACGCCGAGAATTTCGAGCCGTTTGCGCCGCTTGGGATTGCCGGGATTTCCGCCGCCGCTGCGTCGATCTTCTTCGCTTATGTGGGCTTTGATGCGGTTTCGACGGCCGCCGAAGAGACCCGCAACCCGCAACGCAACATGCCCATCGGTTTGATCGGTTCACTGACGATCTGCACGGCGTTTTACATCCTTGTGGCCGCCGGAGTCATCGGAACCGTGGGCGCGCAGCCCCTGCTGGCGGCGGACGGAACCGGCGTTGCGCCGGGCAGCGCCGCGATGACGGCGGCGGTACCAAGGCTGTAGACGAGGCTGGTGCCGTTCAGCCAGGCGATCAGCGCGATCACCGGCAGATGCACCCAGATCCAGACCGAGAAGACCTTGCTGGCGCTGCGGCGCAGGTCGTCAAGCGATGCAAGCTGGAAAACCGAAGTGGCGGTCATGGCAGATGGTTCCGGAAATGGAGGATCACGAGATGAAACGGAATCCGA
>CAZAOB010000024.1:0-6928 GCA_964486635.1 uncultured Caulobacterales bacterium
CCGAACAGAAAGTCTGTGGGATACGGCGCCACATGGCGCTTCTCGCCATTGATCTCGACCCAGTCGCCGGTCCCGTCATTGACTGCATCGGCGACACGCATGTCGGGTTTCAGCCGGTCGCGGCGCTGATCGAGCGAAACGATTTCGAGATTGGTTCCGAGTTGGACATTGCCTGCGTCCGGCGCCAGCGCACCGGTCAGCAAGTTGACCAGCGTGGTTTTTCCGGCGCCGTTAGGGCCGACCAGTCCGATGCGATCGCCCCGGGCAATTTCGACGGAAAAATTGTCGATGATCGCCGCGCCGCCGAATGACTTTGAAACATGCTCCGCAACGATGGCGCGCTTGCCTGACGCGCCGCCCGATTGCACGGTCATCGCAGCGGCGCCTTGCACGCGCCGCGCCTCGCGCAATGTTTTCCGCATGGCCTGCAATTCACCAACCCGGCGCATATTGCGTTTGCGCCGCGCAGTGACGCCGTAGCGCATCCAGTGTTCTTCGGCGACGATCTTGCGGCCAAGTTTATGCAGGCTCGCCTCTTCTTCCTCGAGAAACTTGTCGCGCCAGGCTTCAAAAGTTTTGAAGCCCTGTCCGGTAGCGCGCGTGGCGCCGCGATCGATCCACACCGTGTCGTTGGTGACAGATTCAAGGAAGCGGCGGTCGTGAGAGATGAGGACGATCGCTGCCGGCGATGCGCGCAGCTTTTCTTCGAGCCAGGCGATGGCGGGAAGGTCGAGATGGTTGGTCGGCTCGTCGAGCAGCAGGACATCGGGTTCCGCTGCGAGCGCCTGAGCAATCGCCGCGCGGCGCAATTCGCCGCCGGAAAGTTTGAGCGGCGACAGCGCGGGATCGAGTCCCAGCTCGCGCAACATGGTTTCCGCTTCATGCGCCTTGCCGGTCTCATCGAGGCCTGCGGCGGCATAGTCGCCGAGCGTTGCAGGGCCGGATGGATCCGGCTCCTGCGGCAGATAGCGCACGGTGACGCCAGGATGGATAAAGCGCTCACCGCTATCGGCCTCGACGCTGCCGGCGGCGATTTTCATCAAGGTCGATTTGCCGGAGCCGTTGCGGCCGACAAGCGCGATGCGAGAGCGTTCGGCGACATTGAGACCGGCGCCGTCAAACAGGGCCTCGCCGCCAAATGTCAGGCGGATATCAGACAGGGTTAACAGCAACGCGCTCATAGGGCGCGGTCTTAGATTGTCTTTCGCGCCGCAGCAATTCTTTACGGATTGTTGCGAGTCTCGTGACAACTTTTTGCAATGCGGCGAGCTGGTTGATGGGAATGGATCGATGCATCCGTTGAAACATTATCTGACCGACGTTCAAGAGCCGGTGCGGGATTTCGCTGAGCGGGTCGGCGCTTCGCGGCAAACCCTGTACCGTATTTTTTCCGGCGTGCAGGCCCCAAAGCCGATGCTTGCCCGTCGCATCGTCGAGGCGACCGGCGGCGCCGTCACGCTCGACATGCTGTATGGCGGCTCGGCGCCGGATTCCGCAGAAATCATCGGTTTTCAGGCCCCGGACGAAGAAGCGTTGCTCGAGTGCGATCGGCTTCGCTTGGCGCTTGCTGTTGTGATCAATCACCTTCGCGCTGAAGCTGCTGCGCCGGTGGGCGAAGAGATGTTGGCGGTGGCGGCCGAAGCGGTGGTGAATACTTACGCCGCATTGGCGCAGCTCACGACCCGCCGGGGTTCGGCTCGTCTCGCGCAAGCTCTTCGGCCAGTTCTCGAAGAAATTCTGAAAGAGACAGGGGGCTCGCCAGGTCCCGCTGCGATCGAGCGGGGCGCTGAACTCGCCGCTGAACTTTACCTTCAGGGGCGTCCCCTTCAGCGCATGTAGCCAAAGGGACGGGGCCGGAAAGGTCTCCCAAGCCGATTTCCTGCGCGCGGCGCTTCGCCACCCGCCACATGGTGCGGCCGACCCGAGAGGCGTAGCTGTCTTCATCGGCCGTCACGCGAGATTCTCTCTCTGGTTGTATTTTAGTATAGATTTCACCTTAACTCACGCTAAGATTGCATAGTTCCCATGAGTACCACACTATTTACTTACGAGGATGAGAGATGACTGACCTACGTAAAGAACAGTTGGTTTTGTTGCGTTTCGAGAAGCAAATTGCGGGCCTTGCGGCCGTACTGGCCGGCGGGGCGGCCTTGGCGAAGGGCGTCGATGGCAAGCTTCGTGCAACCGAAGGGGCGGAGGCTTACGCCGAAATCCAGGCCGCGCTGATAAATCTCGCGGATGTTACCGGCCAAGCCCATGAAGCGTTGAATGCGAAGGCGCTGGAGGCGGGGGCGACCATTTTCAAAGCCGCCGGCGGCGGACTTCCAAAGTTCGAACCCAGTGAGGCGGTCCGATCAATTCTTGGGCTTGGATAACCATAAGCCTTTACGCCGGCCTGATCGGCGTCACGTTCATTCTTGCGTTGAAGTCGCGGTCGCCGCAAATCTCGGCGGCCGTGCGCATTGCCTGCGCAAATTGGGTGGTCGGACTGCAATGCTGGCTGACGCTTGAAGGCGCCATGCTCACCATTGCATACATTGCGCTCGACAGCATTTCAGCAATGGCGCTCTTTCGAATGTCGCGCAGGCGCAGATTTCCGGCGCCGCTTTGCTTTCTGCACGGGGTTGTGGCGATCTTTCACGTCAGCACTTTTGCGAACTCCGGCGATGTGTACTGGGAAAAATTCCTGCTCAACCGGGCGTTTGACATCGAACTTGCCTACATCAGCGCCTGCGCGCTTTACCGCATCGTCGCCATAAACAGGACCGGGTTGAAAGACTGCGCCTGAGGGGAGGTGTGCTCTATTGGGCCGCGGTGGGCCTTTCAACGTCGATGATCTGCACGTTTTGCGACCTCAGAAATTTTTCGCCGCGCCGATAAACGACGCCGTACCGGTAAAACGGTGTGCGCGGATAGATGTGGTGAATTAGATGCAGGTTCTGACCGAGCAATAGAGTATTCATCAGGCGCAAGCGAACCCGGTTGCTTGAAGTCAAGACGCGTGTGGCGCCGAACAAAGTCTTTTCCGCATGCGGGTGGTGAACAAGCCAGTCAAAGCACACGCCGAGCATGGCGACGGCGACCAGCAGCGGGAAGAACCAGACGAAAAGCGCCACATCCCATCGGCCCGATCCAACAAGGACAGCGAGACCTGCGAGCGTTGGGGTCATCTCAAGACTGATGCGGCGGAAGAAGCGCCCGCCGTCAGCAGATGTCATTTTCGTTCTCACAGCGAATGACCAGTAGCGCCAGGCGAGCGTTGACGCACGCAACGCCACGGCGCCGGCGCTGGCGCCGGACATCCAGTGGTCCGGGTCTTTTTGCGGATTGTTCGTGTTCGCGTGATGGCTGAGGTGAAGATAATCATGCATCGAATAGGGATAGAACATGATTGCGCCGATCGCTGTCCCAAAAAACGAGTTCAGCCAGGCGAGCCCAGCGTCTCGCCCATGGAAGTTCCGGTGCGTCGCTTCATGCAGACCGGTGTAAGCGACGAAGTAGCAGGGGATGTTGATCAGCGCCGCTTGCCAGAGCGGCAAAAGATCAAGCGCCGCCGCGCCTGTCGATAGCAGGAAGCCCGAAATGGCGGCGGCGGCTACAGCAATCGTCGGCCACGCCACGCCGCCAATCTCTTCGTCGGCGCAGCGTTGCAGTGACTTCAAATCGGAAATTTCCGATGCGGCGGAATTGCGCACTATGCCGGTCTCGTATTGCGCACCGGACCCGTGGGCGTGCCGTCAAAGCCGGTCCAGCAATGGCGTTCAAAATCGTAGAGCTTGCAGGCGGAAAGCGTGCGCCGATAATTTTCGATGGTGAACTTGTAGCGCACGACTTCGCCGCCGTATCGCTCCATCAAGACATCTTGCGCGCTCTTGATATTGTAGATCGGGATCGAGGGCAGCGCGTGATGGGCCGTATGCGCCATGCCGTCGAAAAACAGCCACGCCCATTTGAACGGAATTTCAACATGGGTCGTGCCTGCAATGGCGCCATTGTAGAAGGTCCATTCTTTCGGGTCATCGCTCCAGTGAATTTCCGGGTGGGTGTGCTGAAGATAAACGCTGATCCCGACCAGATAATTCCAAAGCAGGTAAGGCGCGGCCCAGCCAATCAGGAAGATGGTCAAATAGCTGCGCTCTGGAGCCCAGGCTTTTCCGATCATCAAGATCAGGACGATCGTCAGCGCCAGGGTTGCAATCACAAATATTGAATCCGGTAAATGCTTGCGCCACTGCGCGCGCATTTCTCGTGTGACCGGTACGACAAGGCGCCGCAACCAGAAGTCTATGAGATAATAAATCCCGGAACCGCCAATGCTCCGATACACGCGTTCCATGAATCTCCGCAGGGGAGGGGCGGAGTCAAACTCGGCCTTGCTCATCGGCGCCCACACATAGTCGACGCCTTTCAGGTTCGTGTTGCCGTGATGGTTTTTGTTGTGAACCACTTCCCACTGGCTCGCGGAATGAGCGCAGGGAAGGAAGGAAATGCGCGCCATGATCTGGTTCGTGAGGCGGTCGGGTGCAAACGCCTTGTGCACGCAATCATGTCCGATGGCGAAAAGAAGGCCGATGGCGAATCCGTTGAGAATTGCAAAGGCGATGTTGACGATCAGCGGCAGCGGCGCGATCGCGCCGGCGACGGTTGCAAGATAGAAAGCCACATGCAGCGACAGGATAAGCCACGCTTTTGCGGTGGACTTGCGGGTTACACGCTGTCGCGCCTCTGCGGTCAGCCATTCTCCCGGCGCGCCGGAATGCGCGGTGGTTCCTGTCATCTTATGGTGCCCTCATCAACCTCCCCACGGGAAGCTTAACATCTGAGGGCGCGCGGGCAAAGTCGTACGGGTGCGGAGATTGCGAAACAATCGCAGCGTGTAGAGCGGGCGTCAGCCGATGAAGTTGGCGGCGTCTTCGTGCGCCGTTTTGGCTTCGGCGAGCGACCAGTGCATGTGGAACAGATGGAACATGCCGTCGAATACGCGCAATGTGCTTTCAACTCCGCATTGGCGCGTCGCCTCGGCAAGCCGCGCTGCGTCACCGAGAAGGACCTCGCGCGAGCCCACATGAATGAGCATCGGCGGCAGGCCCGAGAAATCGCCGTAGATCGGAGAGACCATCGGATTCTTCAAACTTTCGCCAGGAGCGTAGAACTGGAACAGGCGTTGCGCGTTGCGGCCGCGATTGGAGCGCAGCAGCGGATCGTGGCCGTCTAGCGTCCTATGCGTGTCGCTGGCGCCGACGCCGTCGAGGGCGGGCGATGCAAACACAATTCGTTCAGGCAATCGTATGCCCTCGTCGCGCCAGCGCAACAGATTGGCGAGCGTGATCGTGCCGCCAATGGAATCTGCGAACATGACGATACGGCGATCGCCGTATTGCTCCAGCACTGACCTATAGACGCGGTCAATCGCATCAAGCGGCGCCGGGAACCGGCCTTCCGGCAATAATGGGTATGATGCGCCGATGGTCTTCGCGCCGGTCAGATGGACAATCGGCAAGATCATGGACGCGTTTGTTTGCGGCGATCCGCTGACAAATGCGCCGCCGTGAACGTACAGGATAACCAGATCATCGCGGCGAGGCCCGGCGGTTTCATATTCCACGCACGGATTGCCAGCGATTTCGGTGTTCGTCAGGCGATACTCGAAATCGATTTCGGCGAGCGTCTTCTGCCATTCGAGATTGGCGAGACGGCGAGCGAGACCGCGCGTGACAGGGTTCATCCACGTTTCAATGGTGGGGTATGCCCTCAACTCGGAAACGCGTTTTCTGGAATGAGTGCTTAATGCCGTCCCAATACGGCGCGCCGCCAATGACATAATTCTCCCACTACATACAAACGCCAACAGCGCCGGTTGGGAGGGGAGTTTGGCCGCGGGCGGAAAATATCTGGTTAACCGCCTTGGCGAAATTGCGCGCGAAACGCATGACGCCAGCGCATTTTTTCAATGCGCTGGCGTCAATCTGTTAGGCTCTATTAAATGTTTCTAAAGTTTGGCTCAGACGGTGAACAGTTTCGCCCAATTCCGCGCTTCGCGCTTTTTCCAGCCGCCGCGGTGCCATGCGTCTGAAACGATGAGCGGCGCGACAGAAGTGGCTTCCGCAAACACCATCTGTTCGTGCACGGTCGAGACCTTGCCCCAGCTCGCCGCTTCCTGAAGCGTAGAAGAGGAGCAAGCGCCGTCGCGCACGTCTGCGACGGTGATCTGGACTGCATATTTATGCACTTCGACGTCGTCATGGCCGAGAATTTCCGCACAGACGACAGTGTCCTGCGCGAAGTTCTTCGGCACGCCGCCGCCGATCATGAAGAGGGCGGTGGTGCCGGCGGCGAGTTTGATCTCGGTCAGTTCGCGGAAATCGCCGGCGGAGTCGATCGTCACGAAAGGCTTGCCCGCCTTGCGGCGCTCAACTTGGTGTTTGACGATGCCGAATCCGGCCGAGCAATCGGAGAACGCCGGCACGAAAATCGGCACGCCTTTTTCATAGGCGCGCTGGATCAACGAGTCCTTTTTCTTGGCGTTGCCGGCGGCCAGCCATTTGCCGATCTCGTAGATGAATTCGCGCGAGGTGTAGGCGCGCGGCTCGAGCTGTTCGCAGATATCGTAGATCGTGTGATCCACATGCTGCAGCTCTTCCTCGTCGATATAGGTGTCGTAGATGCGGTCGATATAGAGCGAGCGCAGTGTGTTGTCGTCGGGGATTTCGTTCGCCTGGTAATGCTTGAAACCGAGCGCTTCGAGGAAATCCATGTCGATGATCGAGGCGCCGGTGGCGACGATGGCGTCGGCCATGTTGTACTCGACCATGTCGCGCCAGACATGCAAACAGCCGCCGGCGCCGGTGGAGCCCGCCATGATCAGCCATGTGGAGCAGTTCTGGTCTTCCAGCGCCATGTTGAGGATTTGCGCGGCGCGGGCGGCGTC
>CAZAOB010000024.1:6938-45208 GCA_964486635.1 uncultured Caulobacterales bacterium
TTGTAGATACGCGTCGCGCGCGCCAGATCGCGGCTGGTAAAGCTCATCTTGCCCCAGGCGTCGATGATCGGGCGCGCATCAAAGGTGGTGATGTCGATATGCTCAACCGGTTGGGAGAGCAGCTCGGCTTTGCGGTTGTCTGGTTTTGAAGCGGTCATGTCGTCGGTCCTTTCTCGTAACCGGGTTTGTTTGTTTGTCGCGTTTTCGACGGAAAACCGGAGACCACTTTTCCTGAAAACGCTCCGTAAAACCGGATCCGGACCGCGCCCGGCAAGGACGCGCGGAGGGCCGTATTAGGCAGCGCTCATCTACCTGATGAGCGCTGCAATATCCAGCTTGCGTGCTGAAATCCTATGAGCCGCTGGCGGCCAACGCCTTTTTGACCGCGCGGGCCGTGCGCTTTGTGTCTGCAAAGACGCTCAGCATCGGCGCATCTTCGACCACGGCTTCGATGTAATCGCCGAAGCCGTTGAACTTGGTGGCGAGCGCCGCGCCATAGGCGCCGGTGATGCCGAATTCGATATAGTCGCCTTCGCTGACATCGGCAGGCAGAAGGAACGGGCCTTCCATGGCGTCGATGGAATCGCAGGTCGGACCGTAAAGCTTGAATGGACGCAACGGCCGGCGCGGGCTGGATTTGCCGCGCAGCAGCTTGACCGGATAAACGAGACCGTCATGGGCAGCGTCGAACAGGGCGCCGTAGGCGCCATCGTTCAGATAGAGCGCATTGCCCTTGCGCAGTTCGACACGAACGATGTGGCTGCCCGCTTCGGCGCAGAGCGCACGGCCCGGTTCGCACCACAAATCGGCGTTCTCCAATACTGGCATGCCCTCGAACGCGGTTTCGATCTCGCGCATATAGTCTTCGAGCGGCGGCGGCGTCAGGCCCGGATAGGCGACTGGGAAACCGCCGCCCACATCGACAATGTCGATGGTGACGGTTGCTTCGCGAATGATTTCGCTCACTGCTTCCATGGCGATGCGCCAGGCTTCAGGGCGCATGCATTGCGAACCCACATGGAATGAGACGCCGAGCTCCTCGGCGACGGCGCGGGTCTCGCGCAGCAAGCTGACGGCTTCCATGCCGGAAGCGCCGAACTTGCCGGAGAGTTTGTGCTGGGCGTAGTCGGAAGAGACCGCGAGGCGCACGACCAGGTGCAGGTCTTTCGCGCCGCCGGTTTCTTCAACGATCTTGGCCAGCTCTTCACGGCTGTCGAGCACAAAAATGCGCACGCCGTAATCGTAATAGGCTTTGCGGATCGCTGAGCGCGCTTTGACCGGATGCATGAAAGCAAGCGTCGCGTCTTCAAAGCGGTTCGCCACCAGCTCGATCTCAGGCAGGGAGGCGACATCGAACCAGCGCACGCCGGCGGCATAGACCGCGTCGAGAATCGCCGGATGCGGGTTCGCCTTCACCGCATACAGCACGTCGCCGGGAAAACGGCGCACGAACCAGTCCGCAGCCTTTTGGGCCGCGTGCGGACGAACGCAATGGACGGGAAGATCCGGCTGGCCGTTTACGACCAGTTCAAGCGCAGAAATGTGCCTTTCCATCTCATGGAACCTCGCTAAAGCTGCTTCAACCAAAGCGCCATTCTTGCGGAGAGGTCCCATGGGAATGACGAAAGCGCGAAATAGGAACCGCTGCCCCGCATGTAAAGAAAAAAATGGGCCCCGCCGCCGATTTTTGCAAATTCCCGGCAGCAGTCACCCATCCTGAGTGACAAACTATTGAAAATTCTTGAAGAATTTCGATTCAGCGACGCTCGTCAAGCTTGTAAAATTTGAACGAAAGGGCGTCAATCTAACCCTGTAGCAAGACCAGTTGCGTGAAAGGGCGGTTCCATGGGTATGGATCATTCCTTCAGGAAACAGTTGGAGGGCTATCGCCTCGCCACGGCGGAGATCCTCTACCACCTCCCGGATCATCCCGGGATTTTACAAACCTATCTCTGGCAGGATTACGACATCGCCCCAAAATATCCGGTGTTGTCGCGCTTCCTCGATTTCTGGACCCGCGAGCTCGAAGGCCCGCTGCATTCGGTGCGCCTCGCCGGCAAGCGCCTCATCAGCCCAGCGGAACTCAAGAATGTTAGCGAGTTCGGGTTGAACTAGGCGCCCCAAGTCGCCGCAAAGAGGCGCTTGAAGTTGAGCCCCATGATCTTGTCGATGGCGGCCGACTTGTAGCCCATCTTGCCGAGGTGATCGGCGATCACATGCATGCGCTGCGGACCGTTGAGGCCGACCACGAACGGCATTGGCCCTTCGCCGGGCGCGGCGACGCCGGCTTCCTTGCGCGCGGCGTTCACCGCTTCCCATTGTGCGATGCTCTCTGGCGTCACCTCGAATTCGGGCATCACCGCGTCGCTGCCGATCCCCACATGATCCTCGCCGCAAATCTTCAGCGCATGTTCAAGATGGGCGAGATAGGCGCTGAGCGGCGTCTGCTCGTCATCGGGGGTTAAGTAACTCAACTCGTAAATGCCGACGACGCCGCCCGTATCGGCGACGCGGATCAGCGCTTCGTCCGACTTGTTGCGCTGATGCTGATAAACGCCCGCGCAACCGGAATGAGTGACCGCGACCGGTTTTGTAGTGACCGCGATCGCCTCGAACATGGTCCGCTCGTGAGCGTGAGAGAGATCGAGAAGGACGCCGTTCTGTTCCATCACCGCGACCGCTTCGCGGCCGAGCTCGCTAAGACCGAGCGGTTCTTCCACCGACATGACGCCGGCGCCAAACGGGCCGGTATTGTTATAGCCGAGCTGCATCACCTTGACGCCTATCGCGGCGAATTCGGCGATGCGCGCCGGCTGGCCGTCATGCATGGTGGCGGCCTCGAAAGATTTGATGATGCCGAGGCGCTGCGAGGCGTAGGCTTCGTCAATATCGGCGACGGACGTGATCGGCATCAGGATGTCGGCATTGTCCGCCATCGCCTTGTCATAGGCAGCGAGTTCTTCAAGCGTGTCGGCGTAGCTGCCGCCGCTGCCGCCCATTGAGATTTTGATCGCGGTGAGGCCTGTGGCGCGAATTTTTTCCTTGAGCCCGTCGCTGAGGGCGCCGCCGCTTTCAAAAGCGATGACCATATTGCCGTTGATCATCAGCCGCCGCGCCGCCTGACTGCGTTCGCCGCAGCCGGCGAGGCCCGTCGTCATTGCGGTGGTCAGGGTCGTCGCGCCTGCGGCCTGCATGAAGCGTCGTCTCGATTGCAGCATGAACTTCCTCCTCGTGGGCAGCGCCGATTGCGCCGGAATTCCGGCTTGCCTTTATTTACGTAGGCACCTACATAAATACCCGAACGGAGTCAACTGAAATGAAACTGGCCGGCTTTGACGACAAAACAGCAATCGGTAAGCGCCTGCGCCGCTTGTCTGGGCTCATCGATCAGGATGCGCGGCGGCTTTATCTCGATGCGGGCGTCAATTTCGAGCAGCGCTGGTTCGGCGTTCTCAATCTCCTGATGCAGAACAAGGCCATGACAGTGAAGGCGCTTGCCGCTGAACTGCTCATTACCCACGCTTCGGTGAGTGAAACGCGGCGGTCGCTGGAAAAGGAAAACATCATCCAGTCAAGAGCCGATGCAAGTGATGGCCGCCAGCGCTTGCTCAGCCTGACCGCAAAGGGCAGGCGGCTTTGCGAAAAACTGCAACCGCTCTGGCAAGTGCTGGAAGAGACTTCCGACGAATTGAACGACGAGGCGCGAAACGTGGTCGCCGCGCTCGATCGATTGAGCGCCGCGCTGGAGAAAAGATCGCTCTATGATCGCGCCGCAGAAAAACTCGCAAAGGCCGGATTCGCGCCTGGGCGCTCGCCATCAAGATCGGAATCCGGCTAAGGTCCGCCCTTCGCGACGGAGCGCCAGACTTTGCCGACCATTTACGATCTGAAACCGAAATTTCAGGCGCTGTTGCGCCCGCTATGCAGCGCGCTGGCGAAGGGGGGCGTCACCGCCAATCAGGTGACGCTGGCGGCTTGCGGCGTAAGCTTCGCGCATGGCGCGCTCAACCTCGCGACCGGCGCCGCAAATTGGGTTTTGCTGCTTCTTCCAGTGGTGTTATTTATCCGTATGGGGATGAATGCCATAGACGGCATGCTGGCGCGCGAGTTTGGCCAGCAATCGAAACTCGGCGCCATCCTCAACGAATTGACCGACGTTCTTTCCGACGCGGCGCTTTATCTTCCATTTGCATTGGTCGCCGGGCTGCATCCCTCGCTTGTGGTTGTCGCGGTCTTGCTCGGCGTCATCGCCGAGATGACCGGCGTCATCGCCATTCAGATCGGGGCTTCGCGGCGCTATGACGGCCCGTTTGGAAAATCTGACCGTGCTTTCTTCTTTGGCGCCCTCGCGTTTTTGCTTGTGTTCATTGAGCCGGGGCGGTGGTCCACAGTGCTTATGGCTTTTGCTTGCGCGCTCGGGGCGGCGACGATTATCAATCGGGCGCGACAAGGACTGAAAGAATCCCGACATGAAACTCCCTGACGGTTTGCCGGAAAATGTCTTCTACGCCATCGCCGCCATTTACGGGCTGCTGATCGTCGCCAGTATCATTTCTGCTGTGATGAAGCGCGCATCGCCGGGTGAAGGAACGGCGGAGCTATCGCGGCGGGTGACCTCATGGTGGTTCATGATCACCATCTTCACCATCGCCATCGTCACCAACCGCGTGGTGTCGACCGTCTTCCTCGGGTTCATGACGTTCTTGGCGTTTAAAGAATATCTGTCGCTGATCCCGACGCGCCGGGTGGATCGGATCATTCTGCTGTTCGCCTATCTCGCCATACCGGTGCAGTTCACCTTCGCCCATTTCAACAGCTACGGCTTGTTTCTGACCTTCATTCCTGTTTGGGCGTTCCTCTTCTTTCCCATGGCGATGACGTTGATCGGCCGCACTGACGGGTTTTTGCGCGCGGTGGGAACCATCAGCTGGGGCATGATGATCACCGTTTTTGCCCTCAGCCATACGGCGATGCTGCTCGCGACGGATCCGGCGATCGCCGGCCCGGCCGGCGGCGCAGGTCTCTTGTTGTTTCTGGTGGCGCTGACGCAGTTCAACGATGTGGCGCAATTCACCTGGGGCAAACTGTTCGGCAAGCACAAGATCGTGCCAAAGGTGAGCCCGAAGAAAACCTGGGAAGGCTTCCTTGGGGGATTTGTTTCAACGATTGCGCTGGCTGCCTTCGCCGGGCCCTATCTGACGCCGATGTCAGCGCAGTATGCAGCCGTCGCTGGCGCGATCATCGCCATTTCGGGATTCCTTGGCGACATCACCATTTCGGCGTTCAAGCGCGATCTCGGGGTCAAAGACTCTGGTGGGCTTATTCCGGGCCATGGCGGCATTCTCGACCGCGTCGATAGCCTCACTTATGCAGCGCCGGTGTTTTATCACGCCATGCATTTCTTCGTCTTTAGCGGCCGTATCTGATGAAGCGATTCCTTCAGCTTGCGTTTTTCACACTGATCGTGCGGCCTGTGCTGCTCATCATTCTGGGCATGAATGTGCGTGGTCGCGAGCATCTGCCGGAAAAAGGTCCGGCGGTTATTGTCGCCAATCACAACTCGCATCTCGATACGCTGACCTTGATGGCCCTCTTTCCGCTGAAAGACTTGCACCGGTTGCGACCGGCAGCGGCGGCGGATTATTTCCTCGCCAACAAATGGATGTCGTGGATCGCCAGCAATCTGATCAACATCATCCCGCTGGCGCGCGGGGGCGTGCGCAAAAACCCGCTCGCCGATCTTGAGGCTGCCCTTGATCGAGATGAAATCCTGATTCTGTTTCCTGAGGGCTCGCGCGGCAATCCCGAACAGCGCGCAGAGTTCAAGCGCGGCGTTGCATTCCTCGCCAAAGCGCGCCCGGATGTTCCAGTCTATCCGGTGTTCATGCATGGGCTCGGCAAGGCGCTGCCGAAGGGGAGCATGATCCTTGTGCCCTTCAATTGCGATGTGATCGCCGGCGCGCCGATCCGTTGGGCTGGCGACACGTCGAGCTTTATGGCGGCGCTGGAGATCTGCATGAACGGTCTCGCGGCGCAGGGAAAATTCCAGCCATGGGAATAAGAGACCCGAGGCTGTGGCTGGCGGGCGCCCTTGTCTGGGGTTTCGCTGAGGCGACATTCTTTTTCATCGTGCCGGACATCTTGCTCACGGCGGCGGTCATCATGTTCGGCCTGGCCCACGCATTTCGGCTGTCGGTTGCGGCTGCAATGGCGGCGACAGCCGGCGGATTATTGATGATGTTGTGGGGCGCCAGCGATTCCAATGCTGCGCGTCAGTTCCTGATGTCCGTGCCGCTGATTGGCGAGGATTTGCTGTTTCGCGTCCACGGCGAACTGGAAGGCTTTTGGCCAGTTGACATGACCCTTGGCGCGATCTCCGGGGCGCCATTCAAAATATATTCTGTGGAAGCGGGCGCCGCGGGCATCCAACCCGTCGCATTCGCTCTCGCGGGGTTTGCGGCCCGGCTGGCGCGTTTTTCGCTCGCGATTGGGCTGACGGCGTTTGGCGCTGCGATTGCGGTGCGTGTCGGCCTGAAGCGATTTGTTCCGTATGGTCTCGCGCTGATCTGGGCGGCGATCTATGCATTCTATGTGGGAATGCGGCTCACAGCCTGATTGCCCTGCCTGACCGCCTTACCTTTATGTAACACCAGATTACCCGTTCAGGCCCGGCGCCTGTTTTCCCTTATTCCCGCAATCGGCTAGGGTCGCCCCGAACCCGATTCACGCATCAAAAGGAGTATTCGTGTGCGTAAGACTGGATTGATGGCCGCTGCGGCCCTGTTGGCGCTCACTGCTTGCGGCAAGGCTGACGACGCAGACAGCGCAGAGAAAACGGTAAGCGCCGCGAGCGAAGAGGCGCCAGTCAATGAACTGGCGGAAGAAGCGAAGACCGGGGCGGAGCGCTCGGCGGAATTCAAAAAGCTGGCGGAAGAAAATCTTGCAGCCAGCAACGCGTTTCTGGCTGAGAACAAAACCCGCGACGGCGTCAACGTGACCGGTAGCGGTCTTCAGTATCTGGCGCTTCAGCAGGGACCGGATGGCGGGGCCACGCCGGTTTCGACGGATCTGGTGGTGTTTGAATATGCAACGACGACGGCGGACGGCGTAGAGTTCGATTCATCGCGCGCGCGCGGTGCGGCGCCGCAAGTTCGCGTCTCCGATCTCGCCATGGATGTCCCCGGTCTGTCCGAGGGGCTGCAGATGATGAGCGAAGGCGACCGGTATCGGTTCTTCGTTCCTCCCGATCTCGCCTATGGCGACAAGGTTGGCGAGGGCGCGCCGTTCGGTCCGAATGAAACCCTGATCTTTGAAGTGGAGCTGATTAAAGTGCAAAGCCCTGAACGAAATCTCGAGGCTGCGAGAAAATTTCTTGAAGAAAACGCCAAGAAATCCGGGATCAAATCGACCCCTTCAGGCCTGCAATACCAGGTGCTCACCGAAGGCGCGGCTGATGGAAAAAGCCCTGCGGCGACGGACACTGTCGAGGTGCATTATCAGGGCACGCTGCTCAATGGCACGGAATTCGACTCGTCTTATGCGCGGGGGCAACCGATTGAGTTTCCGCTCAACCGTGTCATCGCCGGCTGGACTGAAGGTGTTCAGCTGATGAGCGAGGGCGACAAGTTTCGCTTCTTTATCCCGCCGTCGCTCGGTTACGGCGAGGTGGGTACGCCAGGCGGACCTATCGGTCCCAACGAAGCATTGATCTTCGAAGTCGAGCTCATCGCCGTCAAATAGCTGTCCGGAAGCATTCGATTTGTAAAAGCCCCTGTTCGTTTGAGCAGGGGTTTTTTGCATCTGAAAGAGTACGACGACGATATCGCTCAGAGCTGATCGCGGACGTTCCGAGTCCTGATCAGCGCGCGGTGGAGCAAACTGCACCGTTGATTTTTTTATTGTTCGTTTACCCGCATCAAGATATGGGGAATTCTTGCTGACAGTTGGTCAGTGTTTCAGGGGACGTCCTGTAATGAAAAAAGCGACGAAGAAAGCTGCAAAACCAGCAGCGAAAAAGCGGACGGTGAAAGCCAAGGCCGCGAAAAAGACAACGGCGAAAAAAGCTCCGGCGAAGCGCAAGGCGCCAGCCAAGCGTAAAGCCGCGAAGAAAACCAAACTGACCGTGGCGAAGAAACCCGCCAAGCGCAAAGTAGCGAAGAAAACGACAGCCAAAAAAGCTGCGAAGAAAACGACTGCGAAGCGCAAGACGGTCCGCCGCAAGAAGGCTGCTTAAGCCGACTTGGCGAATTGTTGATGTCCCGGCCATCGCGCCGGGGCATCAGCGCCGCCCTCAGGCGGACTCGGACGGGCGAGGCTAAACACCCGTTTTTCTTATATAATTATGAACAATAGTTCGGCGTCGCGTGCGCAATCAGCTTGCGTTCACGGACGCTTTTCGCGCACCTTGCACCCATGAACGAAATTGCTGAACAGCTCGCCTGGATTGCCCGACTGGTTGCCTTTGACACGACGTCGTCGAAGTCGAATTTCGCCCTGATAGAAGATGTCGAAACCTATCTTGCCGGACTTGGCGTCGAGACGTTCCGGGTGGGAAATGACGAGGGCACGAAGACCAACCTCTATGCAGTCGTCGGACCGAAAGTCGCCGGCGGCGTGGTCCTCTCGGGGCATACCGACGTGGTGCCTGTGGACGGGCAGGACTGGTCCACCGACCCCTGGGCCGTCGTTGAAAAAGACGGCAAGCTCTTCGGCCGCGGCGTCGCCGATATGAAAAGCTTTTCCGCCATCGGCCTGTCGCTGGTCCCGGAGATGCTGAAGTCGGGGCTCAAGCGGCCGCTGATTTTCGCTCTGTCCTATGATGAGGAGATCGGCTGCCTCGGAGCGCCGCGCATGATCGCCGAAATCGTCGAGAAGGTCCCGGCGCCCGCCGCTGTCATCGTTGGCGAACCGACCAATATGAAAGTCATCGACGGCCACAAGGGCATCGCGTCTTTCAAGGTCAAGGTCACTGGCTATACGACCCATTCGAGCCAGACCGATCGCGGTGTTTCTGCCGTGGAGGCTGCTGCGAAACTGATCACCAAGATTTCGTCCATGCGCGAGGCCCGTGCGGCGCGCGCGGATGCGGACTCCCCCTTCGAGCCGCCTTATTCAACCATGACGGTCAATGTTGTGCATGGCGGCACGCAGTTGAACATCATGGCCGGCGAAGCGGAATTCCACTGGGATATGCGCGTGGTCCCCGGAGATTGCCGCGACGACATTATCGAAGAGTTCACTGATTATGCGCTCGGCGTAGAGGCGGAAATGCGCGCCAAAGCCCCTGGATGCCGTGTGGAGATCACACAAATGACCAACGCGCCGTCGCTTGCCCCGTCGCCGGAGAATCCGGCGGCAGATCTCGCGAAAGCGATCACGGGACATAACAGTACGGATGTCGTGGCGTACGCGGCCGAAGCAGGTCAGTTTCAAGAAGCGGGGCTTTCCGTCGTTATTTGCGGGCCGGGCTCCATCGATCAGGCGCATCAGCCCGACGAGTTCATCACGCTCGACCAAGTCCGTGAGGGAACCCAGTTCATGCGCCGCCTGATCGAACGGTTGAGCGCGTAAATTCAAAAGAACATCACGGAGGAATCAATGACGTCACTCGAAGCTGCTGCTCTCTGGGTCGGACTTAACGCGCTGCTGCTTATCTTTTTGAGCGCGCGCGTCGGGATGGTGCGCACCAAGCAAAAGATAAACCTTGGAGATGGCGGCAACCCTGAAATGGTGAAAGCGATCCGTACGCAGGGCAACTACATCGAGTATGCGCCGGCGGCGATTGGCGGCCTGGTGCTGCTTGCTTTGTTGAACACCTCTGCGCTCGTCATTCATATTCTGGGCGGCGTCTTCTTTTTCGGCCGGGTTGCGCATTTGCTGGGGCTGGGCATGGGCGTCTGGCCCCAAGGACGGATGGTCGGCACGGCGCTGACCATGCTGACATTGCTGGTCACGGGCCTGTGGCTGATCTATGGCGCGATGTTTTAGTCATAGTCTGTTAACTTCGGTAAGCGGGGCGTGTCTAAGCGCCCGCTTTACAAGGGCTTTTTGTCCGCCTTTACAATTTGTTGACCCTGTCCTGCGAACTTTCGCGAAACGCAGCTTTGCTTTTCCGAAAGGCGCATGACGTGAAACCAATAACGCAATGCCGTGCATGCGGTTCCAAAGCGCTGACGCCGGCCTTTTCCATGCCGCTCGGCGCCCGGCGCAAAGCGCTTGGCCGAAAAGCGGACCCTTCGGCCACATACGTTCTATGTGATCCTTCCCGCGATGCGCGCGCCTGCGGCTTGCTGCAGTCTGCGCATGATCACGATGAGTTCTCCTATTTGCCGTCCGGACACCACGCATCGACGCGCGATCATTTGCGCGCGGTGGCTACCGAAGCTCTTGAGATGATTTCCGGGCGCGACTGCGCGGCGCTGGATATTGGCTGCAGCGATGGAACCTTGCTGTCATTCTATCCGCGCTGGGTTGACCGCTTTGGCGTCGATCCGGGCGATCACATCGAAGAGATCGGCGATTGGGCGTGGACCGGAAAATCAAGATTCCCTTCGCCCGAACTCGATGCCGCCTTCGGCGACAAGAAATTTGACATCATCACTGCGGTTTCGACCTTTGAATTTGTTGATGACCCACGAGCGATCCTGTCACGGGTCAAGTCTCTTCTTTCCGCTGACGGCGTCTTCGCGCTCGAAACACTTTATGCGCCAATCGTACTGACGCGCACCTGCGTCGAAACGTTGCAAACCGGCGTCACTGCGGTCTATTCGCTCTCCGTGATCGAGTGGTTGCTGCGCGAGGCCGGGCTGAAAGTCTTCAAAGCTGCGTTGACCTCCAAGGAAGGCGGTTCGATCCGGCTTTTCATTACCCATGCAGAAAATGACGAGTATGACTTCGATCCCTGGTTCGAGCGTCTTGCGCGGCTCTGGGACGAAGAAAACGCGCTCGCCATGCGCGCTTTGCAGCCTTACCAGTCGTTTGAACAACGCGCCGCAGAAGTGCGCGAAGACTTTATCGAGATTCTCGAAGACATCGCCTCACGCGGCGAGTGTGTACACGTCCTCGGAGCCGATGCGCAAACCGACGCGCTGCTGCGCTGGGCGGGACCGGCTGCGAAAGTTATTTCCGCAGCAGTCGACACCGGCGTCGCTCGCGAGAAAGAAAGTCTGGGCGAGCGGGGGCCGCGCATCATTTCCGAAACCGAAAGCCGCGCCGCAGAGCCAGATTTTCTGATCGCCTCAGCGCGCTACAAGCGTGAAGTGATGGAGCGCTGGCGTGAGGCGGTGATGCTGGGCGCGCAGATCATTTTCGTCACACCGAGCCCGCACATCGTCACATCGATGAACTTCGCCAGCGAGTATGGCAAAGCGATCAATAATGGCGACGGTCCGGCCGGCGCGCATACGCTGCGCGCCATCCTCGCAGCCGCCGGCGGTCCGCGACTGATCGCAGATAATCCGAACGTCGCAAAAACAGTGAACGGCTAAGCGGTACGAAAAATCCGGCAGGATTATTCGGCGGCCGGAAGGTCTGTGCTCCACGCCAGTTCGTTAGACGGCACCCGGAGATACTTGAAAGCAGAAGTTTGATCCGGCGCCCGATCAGTCTTTGACGCTCAGGAATTTTCGCGTCGTTCCTTCAAGCGCGACTGCGGTTAGCATGCCGCCATAACAGGCGCCAGTGTCGACGCCAATGCGCCAACCCGCGTCTTCCGGTTTGTTGACCGGCGTGTGGCCGTAGACAACCACATAATCCGGCCGTTCAGCCGGGGCCGCATTATGGAAGCGTTTCCTGATCCAAAGCAGATCCGTTTCCGACTGGTCTTCGAGCGCCGCGCCGGGGCGCACGCCCGCGTGAACGAACAGATAGTCCCCCTCGATATGGGTGAGTGCGAGTGAATGTAGGAAATCGAGATGGGTCTTTGGCATTGCTTTGCGCAGCGCGTCAGCAAGTTCGGACTTGCCGATTCCGACCGGGTCAATGCCGTAGCTCTCCAGTGTCTCTTCGCCCCCCCAATCGAGCCAATGCGGAAGATCTTCCGGCTCATCGAGAAAGTCGAGCATGATGGCTTCGTGGTTGCCCTTTAGAAAAACGGAATCCTTGAATTTGCGCTTCAGCTCGATCAGCCGCTCGAGGACGCCGCGGCTATCGTGGCCGCGGTCAACATAGTCACCGAGAAAGATCAACTGACACTGTTCCAGCCCCCCGCAATCTTCGCTGATCTCGTTGAGCAACTCATCCAGCATATCGAGCCGGCCATGAATGTCGCCGATCGCGTAGACCCGTTTGTCTTCCGGCACAGCGGCGTGCTTGTGCAGCTCCTGACCGGATTTTCGGGCTGAACGGGTGTTCATTTGCGTCTCAAGCTCTCGATGGCATGGAATGCCGGTACACTTAGCCTTGCAAAAAGGCTATTAAAAATCTGACAAAGAATCACGATCTAAGGGCGTGAGCAGGGCGAAATCACATGAGCGTTTTGGTAACAGGGGGCGCTGGATATATCGGGGCGCACATGTTGCTGGCGTTGGAAGACGCTGGAGAGCACGGCGTTGCGCTGGACAACCTGTCCACTGGCGCGCGCTGGCTGGCGCCGGAAAAGGCGGCCTTTGTCGAAGCCGACGCCGGGGACGAAGCTGCGCTCTCCAGGGTGTTCGCAGCGCATGAGATCACCGACGTCATCCACTTTGCCGGCTCAATTCTGGTGCCGGAGTCCATTCGCCATCCGCTTGACTACTATCGAAATAATACCGCCAACACGCTTCATTTGTTGAACGCATGCGTGAACGCTGGGGTCAAACGGTTCATATTTTCCTCAACCGCGTCGGTCTACGGCACGCCAGAACGCACGCCCGTTTCGGAATCCTCGCCCATTCATTCGATCACGCCTTATGGTGCTTCCATGGCCATGAGCGAGCGCATTCTCGAAGACGCCGCGGCAGCGCATGGATTGTCATTTGTTACGTTGCGCTATTTCAATGTTGCTGGCGCTGATCCGAAAGGTCGTGCAGGCGAAATCGGAAAGCCGACCCACCTGATCAAGGCGGCAGCGCAAATATCGCTGGGAATCCGTAAAGAGAAACTGCAGATTCACGGAGGGGATTACCCGACGCCTGACGGCAGCGCCATTCGCGATTACGTCCACGTAAGCGATCTCGCGCAGGCGCATCTCGCGGCGCTGGGACGCCTGCGCAGGAATGAAGGATCAATTACGCTGAATTGCGGATATGGGCGCGGCTATTCCGTTTACGAAGTGGTCGATGCCTTTCGCCGCGTGACGGGAAAACCTATGGAATATGAAGTTGGCCCGCGCCGTATTGGCGATCCGGCGCAGCTCATCGCCGACAATGCAGCGATCCGCACTGTGCTGGACTGGCGGCCGCGCTATGACGATCTCGATTTCATCGTCGAAACTGCGCTTGACTGGGAGCGCCGTCTCGCCAACCGACAGGACGCCGCATGACAGGGCACCCGTTGTTCTGGCCGCGCATTCTTTTCGGCTTTTTGTTTCTGCTGGTTACATTTCTGACGCTGACGCCCAATCCTGACGATACGGAAGCAGGCTTCGCCATGACGCGGTGGATTGCAGAATTGCTGTTTGGCAATCCGGCGCTTGCAGACAAGGTCGCGCATTTCGCCGCCTATGGCGTTTTGGGAGCGGCCGCGGCATGGGCGCACATAACTTTGCTGTCCAAACGCCGGTTCACGGCGTTAGCTCTGGGCGTCTACGGAATAGTGCTGGAAGGGTTGCAGGGACTTGGCGGCGTGCGCACGCCGGAAGTCGCCGACGCCGCTGCGAATGGTCTTGGCGCGGTGGCGGGTGTCGGCGGAGCCATTATGCTCGGGCGCATCTATCGGCGGTGGCGCGCGACATGAGTGCAGCAATTGTTATTCCGGCGCGCTACGCCTCGACCCGCCTGCCGGGAAAGCCGCTTCTGGCGCGCACAGGGAAGCCGTTGATACAGCACGTTTACGAGCGAGCGTGCCAAGTGAAATCCGTGCAACAGGTGATTGTAGCGACCGATGACGAACGCATCTTCGACTGCGTCGCAGGGTTTGGCGGGCGTGTGGTCATGACGCGCGACGACCATGAATCGGGCAGCGGGCGTGTGGCGGAGGCGTCTCGTGAGTTGGCTGCGGACATTATCGTCAATCTTCAAGGCGACGAACCAGAGATAGATCCGGCGCACATCGACCGCCTTGTCGCACTTCAGGAAGCGAGCGGCGCGTTTGCGTCGACGCTTGCTTGTCCCTTCGACGCGTCAGCCACATGCGGTTCCGGATCGCCCGAAGACTTAGCGGCGGTGAAGGCGATTCTTGGCGCACAGATTGATGATGGCGCCCGGTGGGCGAGGTATTTCACGCGGCGCATGGGGATTTGGCCGCGTAACGACGATGGCGCCATTGTGTCGCCTGCCGACTATTTCTTGCATCTCGGGGTTTACGCTTTTTCCAAGCAAAGCCTCGCGAGGTTTGCGTCGGCGCCGCCAGGCGCGCTCGAACAGGCTGAGCGCCTAGAACAGTTGAGAATTTTGGAAATGGGCGAGCGCATCGCTGTGGGGATTGTTCCGCATGCTGCGCCAGGTATCGATACGCCGGAAGACTATGACGCCTTCGTTCAGCGTGAACTAAAAGGCGCCGCCTGACAGCTGTGGAGGGGGTGGGCTGTCATGGGGCGGCGCCTTTGGCGTGGGTTCATTTTCGCGACTAAACGAGTGAAGTGTACGCATAGACTGCCGGGTAGGCGGCGGCGACAACAACTGCGCAAGTCGTTAACAGGGTGATCAATCTAGCCATGGGTCTCTCTCCGTTTCTTGTTATGAGCGGGAGATAGGATTGCGGTATGCGCATGAAAAGACGCCTCCGCCGCGTTTCGCCGCGAAAAAAATTCGCCTCGCCGAATGACAAAAACTCGTAGCTCGGCCTGCCGCCGGCGGCTTTCGATTCGTCGCTGCAGTGGGATTTTCCAATCGGATAAAGGGGCTGTGACCGGATGGGTTGATTATCCGGGACGAAGCATGGCCCTGTAGGGAAACGCAAACCGGAGGGCGAGAGATGCTGGAATCGCTATTGTCACTGGAAAACCTTTTTACCTTGATGATGCTCATATTGTTGCAGGCCGTCCTCGGTTTCGACAACTTGCTTTACATCTCCATCGAGTCGTCCCGGGTGCCTGAAAGTCGCCAGAGGTTCGTTCGACGTTTCGGCATTCTCCTGGCGATCGTCTTGCGCCTGGTGTTGATGCTGGTGCTGCTGGGACTGATCAGTTCGCTCACCAAACCGTTGTTCAGCATGCATTTCGAGGGCGTCTTTGAGGCGTCATTCACCTTCCATTCGGTGGTGTCCATACTCGGCGGCGGCTTCATCATGTACACGGCGACCAAAGAGATCATGCATCTGCTCGCGGTCGACCACGTGGAAAACCTGGACAAAAAGCACACAAAGTCCGTGCCGGTGGCGATCGCCACCATAGTTTTCATGAATCTGATATTTTCGTTCGACTCGCTGTTGTCAGCGATTGCGCTCACGCATGTAATCTGGGTGATCGCTGCGGCGATTATCATCAGCGGCGTGATGATGATTGTTCTCGCCGACCAGGTGTCTGACTTTTTGAAGCAAAACAGGATGTTTGAAGTTATCGGCCTGTTTATCCTGTTTATCGTCGGCGTGCTTCTCATCACCGAAGGCGGGCATTTGGCGCATATGGAGCTGTTCAATTTCGAAGTGGTCGCCATGTCGAAGGCGAGCTTCTACTTCGTCATCTTTGTGATGGTGATCGTCTCACTGGTGCAGACGCGCTATCGCAACAAGCTCGAGAAACTGCGTGCGCAAGAGCACGCCGCGACGCCTTAAGTTCAGGCGGACTCTTGGGGAGGCCGCCTACTCGCTATTCCATGGGCCGGAAGATCAGCGTCATCACAACGCCGATGACGCCAATGACGCCCCAAAGCGGCAGCCCCATAATGGTGCCGATGGCTTGGGAGATTCCGCCCGGCGAGTTCTTGGCGATTGCCGCGCCGTCCACCCCGATCAGGCTCAAGACAAACTCCGTCGAGCGCATTACCGGCTCACCCGTCTCCAGCGATGAAACACCGTCCGCGCCCAATAACGCGATCGCGACCGCCACAAGCACCCACGCAATGATACGAAACGCCGCCATCAACAGGCCCCCTCGAATGGTTAACGCAAACTTAACAGGACTGAGGATAACCCGGGCGAGCGCGGCCTGCAAATAAATCGTCGGGCGGATGCACGCACCGTGAAACGCCAGTGAAACTGCGGAGATTTTGACTTGCGCGACGCCGCCCCATGGCTATAGTCCGGCGCTTCTGAACGGACAGGTGGCCGAGTGGTCGATGGCGCACGCTTGGAAAGCGTGTGGGCGTTAACGCGTCCCGAGGGTTCGAATCCCTCTCTGTCCGCCAGTAAATTCCCGCGAACTCGCAGTCGATTTCCGTCCTTCGCACTCTCGCCGACATTTCAAAGGCTTGCGCCAGTATCGGCGCATCAAGAGTGTGGCGCAGAGACCAATTGCTAGGCGTGAATGTCGCTTCGACGCTTGAAGTCTCCGGCAGCATTTTCGGTGTTCACGCATCATGCGAGAGACCCTTAGAGTTTTTCAGGAAAGCCGAGCGCACGTCGCTGCGAACGCCAGTCTCCCGTAAACTTTGCGGCGTAGATTTTGTGCAGACTGAGATGGATTGGCTGGCGCCCGTCGAGGATCGCCTCGACGATGTCGGGCGCCAGATAGCTAAGCCGCAAGAGCTTCCATGCGTAGCTTTCCGATAGTCCCCTGGCGTCAGCCAGAGCTTTGACCGTCTTAAACTCACCGCGCTCCAGCCGACGCCGCCAGTCAATGCTCAGGGCCGTTGATCGGATCAGCGCTTCGCTTCGCTGATTGGCGCCGTGCTCCTCGACAATCCTCAGTCCGCTCTTTGATGAGCGCAAATCCGCGGCGATACGCATGACACCGCCGTGTTTGCTCGTGTCTTTTAACCGGATTTCAATTTCTGCAGGGCGCAGGATAATATTCTCGACGTACACAAGCAGCTTTGCGAGGTCGGTTGTTGGCGCAGCGATGTTTCCATTTTGCAGCGCATCAAGCACATGGCGCTCAATGCGGGGCGCGCTGACGCGGCCGACACTGCCCGCTTTCCGATTGCAGCGGCGTATCAGCGGCGTGCTGGTGTAATAGTGATAGATGGTGTCGCGCTTTTTCGCATGGCTCGGAACCATGCGGCATTGTGCGTCATCGTAGAGAAGGCCGGTCAGCAGGGCGTTGGCTTTGTTGTTCCGGGCGCTGCGGACGGCGGGCTGGTTTGCGTCCAGCAGCAATTGCACCTCGTCCCACACCGCCCGATCAACAATTGCTTCCTGTTCACCGGTGAACAGCTCGCCCGCCTGCATCACTTTGCCGATATATGCCGGGTTGCGAAGCAGGCGGCTCAGCGTTGTGCGGGTCAGCGCTCCGCCTCCCATGATTTTGCCGGTTTGGGTTTCCCATTTCTTGGCTGTGGCGCCTTCTGCGTCAAGCCGATCGGCAAGCCGGGTCAGCGACCTTTCTGTCAGGGCAAGCTGGAAGATTCGCTTCACACACTCGGCCTCGGCCTTATTCACCATGAGCCGCCGGTTCACAATGTCGTAGCCTAGCGGCGGGTGCCCGCCCATCCATATGCCGCGGCGTTTGGACGCCGCGACTTTGTCGCGAATGCGTTCGCCCGTCACTTCACGCTCAAATTGCACAAAGGACAGGAGAACATTGAGGGTCAGCCGACCCATCGACGTCGTCGTATTGAACTGCTGGGTGACGGATACGAATGACGCGCCATGCGCATCAAGCACCTCAACCAGCCGCGCAAAATCCGCAAGCGATCGCGTCAGCCGGTCGATCTTATAGACGACGATGACCTGAATGCGGCCTCTCTTAACTTCATCGATCAGGCGTGTGACCGCCGGGCGGTTCAAATCGCCTCCGGAGAAGCCGTCATCATCAAAGCGATCATCAACCAGGGCCCAGCCCTGCGAGGCCTGGCTCTTGATATACGCCTCGCAAGCCTCGCGCTGCGCATCAAGTGAGTTAAACTCCTGTTCCAAGCCGTCGTCGGTCGATTTGCGCGTGTAGACGGCACAGCGCAGGGCCTCAACTGACATTGGTCTTGCGCCGGTTTTTCAGGCCAAAGAAGCGCGGCCCTGACCAGCGCGCGCCGGTAATCAAGCGGGCGATTTCCGAAAGGCTCGCATAAGTAGCGCCGCGATAAGCAAAACCCTCCTGCAAGACCTCCACCTCATGGCGCTTGCCGCCCCATTCGCGCACCAGTCTCGCGCCCGGCGCCGGGCCGTCAGTTTCCAGTGCTGATGCATCTGGATTTTTATCAAGCCGGGCGGCGATCCGGGCAAGCTTGCGCGCTGCTGACGGAGACAACCCGCCATAGCGCGCCGCCTGCAAGTCATAGGCGAGCGCGCCGCGCAGGAGATTGGCGGAGAGGCTACGCGGCGGGTCGATATTGCGGACCCGCCGCCAGCATGTGCGCAGCTCCTCTACTTTCATGCCGTCAAGCGCGGCGATCTCATCAGCGAGGTTCATGGTCATCATCCGTAAGCCACGTAGGGGACGTCGCGCCTTTCTGAAGGCGACGCCGGACCGTTTCCGTGGCGACAGCCGTGACGAGTAACGACCTGGTCATTCGCGGCGGCGGTTTATGCGTCAGCGACAGGAACTGCGCCTCTAGTTCCGACCTGGTCAGATAGTTGAGTGCGACGATCGGACTGTCCCTTTCGCTGGTCATCACTGCAGCACTCTTGCTCATGCCCGGCCCCGCAGAAAGTAACGACGGTCGCCGCCTGCGGCCTTTTCGTTTTCAAGCGGAAGGCCGAGTTTCTTCTTGATCGTGCCGGACAGGAAACCGCGTACTGAGTGTTCCTGCCATCCCGTCGCTGCGGAGAGTTCTGCAACGCTCGCTCCGTTCTTGCGGCGAAGAAGCGTGAGGATGATGCCTTTTTTCGAGTCTGTTCGCCCTTTTGACGGAGCCTCTTTTCTCGCCGCTTTCAGTTTCGTCGCTTTGCTCGATATTGCCGGTCTCGTGGTCCTCCTGTCCGGCTTTGCTTTAGTCGTTTGGCCAGTCTTGATTGATGCTTTGCGCGCCATATGCGCCTCCCTTGTCGTTGCACTGCAACGAGCCCGGCGTCCAGGGACGGTCGGGCGAAGGCGCGCCGCTGGAAGCGTGGATGGCGCACAAACAGCAACGCTCTTTCCGGGAGGGAAGTCCCGTCGGGTTTAGCGGCAAGTCGGAAATAACATGGACTTATTGGGGCTTCCGCTATGCGCGCAAAAGCGGACACGGGGTTTAAAAATCAATCGTGCTATCGGCCCCCAGTTCATGCGGAATCCTATGTAGCGATCGCCAGGGTCGGATCGTCACGCGTTGAATATTTGCCTACTGTATACTGATCCTCATCGAGATCAGGGGCGATCATGGCTGTCGCGAAAATGAACTGGTGAGCAACTGACGTATTTTTTGAGATTTCCGCGATTTGCAACTGAAAATTGTGACTGCGTATTGGCTCCATACCTTTATCCTCGATTGTATCTATAATCGTAAAGCGGGGATGGCGGAAAAAATCTTCCTTAAGAGCGGCAGCCAAAAATCCAACAAAGAAGCTACTCTTTAAGATAACGCGCGAGCTGGCGGAAAAGTAAGATTGGCCGTCAACGGAAATGGTGTTGGCGCCAAAATCGAACTCGATGCTTTTTGGATTTTCAAAACTATCCTGGCGGCGAAGATCGTTGCGCAACAGTTTCCGAATCTCGTCAGCGATACTCGTATAGGCGATGGAAAGGCGCTTTTGCTGAGATGCATGACGGGCTTCATTGTCGGATTTGAGCCGAGAGATTTTCTGATTGAGCGACGCTTTTTGTTTTGAAAGCTGATCAACGAGTTGAACGATAGAAGCCTTATTTTCCAAGTCTTCTATCTGGCGTTCAAGGTATCCGGATTTGCGGTGAAGTTCGCGTAGGGCGTCCTGCAGTTCGCTGGAGGGCAAAGCTCGGATTTCTACAAGCCGGCGAGACGCGATGCTCCATTCGTCTTCAAGTCGCGATAAGTTGCTTTGTGCTTGCTCATATTGGGACTGACGATGGTCCTGGAGTGATCGAGATTGCTTAAGCTGGAGCGCGGTATCATTGATCATTGCAACGATCCGGCTCCTGGCCCTTTCCGAATCAAACGGCGTCTTACACAGGTGACAGGCATGGTCGACGCCATTCTGGTGTATTGGCGTGAAGCAAGCGGGGCAGGTTTCAAAGCGAACTTCCGTGACGAAATCAGCAATGCTTTCAGCATCATTGAGCGCGCGGAGCTTACGTTCAAGGCTCAAAATAAAAGCCTCAGAATCAGCCACGGCGAATTCTATACGGTCTATTTCTTCTTGCGCGCCGCCAAGCTTGCTCTGCAAATCTTGAACCTTCGAATAAGCCTCTCGCTGCGCTTTCAGGGTTAATTGGTCTTGAACGTCGCTTGCATACAAGTCTTTTTCCGCTGCCTCGATTTCAGATCGCAACTGACTGCGTTGGTTTGCGAGCGAGCTGCGTTCAGCGGCGATCCAATCGAGAGTCATGCTTTCTTGCGCGGCGCCCAGGACCGAAATTAGGCTCCGCAATTCCGCAGATACTGAATCATGTTCTTTCGTCAGCGCTCTAATTTCTACTTCGTTCTCGTAGAGCTTGTTGTCATAGGCTCCGCAAAGCAAGCGCCCAACTGCCTCGCGCAGTGTCGGCGGATCAAACCGTTCAAACTTGAACAGGCTTTCAACCGGACTGAGCTGATCGGCATATAGTAGGCGTAATACTTGATGGATTGTGACGTTGCCGGAGACATCGCTGCCAACCTCTGGCATTCCGAGCAGCCTAAAAAGAGCCTGAGAAAAGCTTTCCTTGCTTTGAGATCGTTTATAGGGGTAGCGAACCCATTCGGCGGCAGGACCTTTGAGAGCAGTCTCAAGATCCCCGCCGAAAATGTCCATCGGCTGGCCGGACTGGCTGGAGATGTCTCGTGCAAGTGTTGCAGGCATCCCATTGATTTGAACTTGGAGGATAACACGCGTGCAAAGTAGAGCGATCTCGCTCCAATCGGAAAGGTCTCCGCCGAGACCGTAAAAAATAAAATTCAAAATCGTAGATTTGCCGGAAGAATTCTCGCCGCGGATGATATTAACGCCCTCATGAAATTCTTCGTCATAAGCGACATGGACACTCCGCTCGACACGCAGACGCTTGATAATAATGCTCGGGTCAAGCCGCATCGTAGCGGTACTCCATTAATCCGGATCGCTTTTTTAAACCATCCGCACCGAGCAGCTCATATTCCCGCGCCAATACGTTTAGTATTTCCATTAGGTGGGATTCTTTGGCATTAAGTTCCGATATGCGCGCCAAAACCGTCTCCGGTGCCTTGTCGTTGGTTGATTTGACCATGCCCAATTGAAGCTGCGCTGGCTCGATCAATTTCTTACCTGACAGAGTATCAAGCGCTACATCTTGCATCGCGTTCATGCGTCCGAACAGGACTCTATCTTCCGGTAAATCGCCGTAAGGGCGCGTGTCGTCAAATGGTTTAAACAACCGCCGTAATTTCCGGTGGGCTTGTTTGAATTGGATATCAGAAATCCGAAAGGGAAATAGCAGATAAAAATCGAGAATCTTCACATGATCCTCATGCAGGGCGATATCGTTGAATAGTGCTTCGCGCATGCGGAGAATTCGAAAGACGGCATGAAAGGGGTCGAAGGCGGGCTGATAGGTAAGCTGAATCATTTATGCCACCTTATGAAGCACTGTTCGGCAAGCCAATAGACCATGCCCATGGCAAGTGCGTGGTTCATTTTGAATATAGTTGCGCCGCATTCGGTAACGACCGGCTCAATGATTTTCTTAGTGACAATTTCATTGATCTGGTGCGACGGCAGCATTCCGACCTGGGGATGAACATGCATTGAAAATTCATGTTCGACCTTCGCCAGGAGATAGACAAAAATTTCCTGGGCCGACGCGTAAAGCGACCAGCGCTCCAGAGACTTGGCGAAGAGTTCCTTTTTCTCAAGCGCAAAAAAAGTCTCTCCCTCGCGGCCGCCGGCTTTGAGCTTCTGTTCCAAGCCGTCAACGCCGTCGACGGACTTCTTCTCATAGTAGTAGAGGAGCGATTCGATCTTATGACGGGTTTCTGCGTTTTTATCGATCTCGGCTTGCAATTTTATCAATAAGGTATCAACAACAGATATCGGCCCGCCATTGGAGATATAGGTCGTTGAGTATTTGTGGCCCGCAACGACATCTCCGCCGGCCGCTGCGCCGGACTGGTCGATCTGATTTTGAGGTGGGCGTTTCGACATTCGTGAATTAGACTAGAGTCGGGATTTCTTATCGCCGCCTACAATGTCGCCGCCAGCTTTAGCGCTGCTTTGGTCGGTGATGTTCGAGCCGCCCGAGGCGATATTTCTTTACGTAAATTTGAGTGTGACGAGCGAGCCGCCAAGGAGGCCGGCAAAGAAGCTCAATATTTCAGGTAAATACTCCATGGACGTCTCCGGTATTGGTAGGGTGCTAAGTAACTATAAGATCAAAAAAGGAAAAAACCGCAATATGGCTGTTTATACTTGCCCATTTCCCCTATTTATTTGGTGCTTAATCTGATTGTATCGAGGCGGCAAGGTCAAGGAAAAATATCTGCGTTGCGAGCGGATAATACCAGCGCTAGGCGAACATATAGCCTGTATGGACTATTCTTAGGTGCCGTAATTATACTGCGATTCGCATGATTTATCTAAACATTAGTTCGCGACCTCCACTGCCGAATCTACTGCCAAAAATGCTGAGCGCGCTCCCGGCGACGTACCCAATTGAGCCAGGAGGATATTGTCCGACCCTAGGATGCAGCAGGAAGTAGAACATTCGATGTGCTACACAAAGTGACTGATTTTGCGCCGCGAGTCATGGCGACATAGAGATTGCGGGCATTAAGATCGCCGGCATTCAGAACGACAACATGATCGGCCTCAAGACCTTTCAGCAAAAGCGTCGATCCAATAGCGCTTTTGGGGAGCTGACGGCCGATGGCCCGATTTTCCTCGCGGACGCGGATCGCCGCCTCTTCGAACGTCACGCCGCGATCAGACTCACATATCGTGAGCGCGCGCAGAGCCGCGCGCAGGACGCCTGGACGATACGTTCTGCATCCTGTCTGGCGGGAGCATTCGGAGAGAAGCGCGGCGATCCCTTTGAATGAAGGGTTCTCTTCAAGAGATAACGCCGCCTGTTCGAGCTTGGTTGCCGGCGTTCGCGCCGTTCCGGCGGTCAGAGATTTGAGACGAGCGAGCGTGGATTGTGCGCCGACGTTGGTAATCAGGCTCTCGGCAAACTCCAAAGTTTCGGAAACAACATAGCCGTCTCCAAGATCGAGATTGCGCGCATAAAAGGTCAGGTCTTTCAGATCGACGGGTTCGACGGTAATGATGCCGGGCACATTCTTCGCGATTTTGTACCGGCTTGCCGCTGACAGGCTGTCACCGATCACGAGCGACGTTTCTCCCACTGCCTTGTGATTGCATCGCGCCGCTGCGACGAGTTTCAGATGATCGTTCGCGTCGCCGTCTAGTTTTACCCATCGCACTGAGTCTGGCGCGTCGTTGACATCGATTGCCTCGCCGGCGAGTAAGGCTCTGCGTTTTTCCAGGAGCCATTCGCCGAGGTCTTCATTATTGGCGTTTTTCCAGCGCCAAGGCGTATCGAGTTCGGAAATTATTGGGAAGTGCTTGCAGACATGTTCCTTCCAATTCGCCAAACCGTCGGCGCCAAACCCGAAAATGGCCTGTAAGGGATCACCAAGAACGCAAGTGGGGAGGTGGCGCGCCGCGAAAAAGACAATGGCGTGCTGATGCGCCGAGCAATCCTGATATTCGTCCACCAAGAGGCGCGAATAGTTGGCTTTTAGAATATCCGTGAGGTGATTGTTTTTGAGGGCCGTCCAGGCGGCTCTTCTGATCGCAGGGTAGTTCGGCGTTTTTGGGTTTGGTCCGGCGTTGTATTCCGCCCGCATGGGAAAAGGCGATGCAAGACGGATCGCCCAGCCGTCAATCGTCGCCAGTCTATATGATTTACGTTCGATTTGCAGTTTTGATAGGCGTTGTCGTAGCGCGGCGACGCCGGCGTTAGTGTGAGTCAAGACGAGAATGGGCTTTTCGTCGGTGGTCGAGTTCAACGCATCGGTGATTAAGTGGGTTTTGCCGCAGCCCGCAGGAGCGACAATCAAGCCGCGATTAATCTCAAGAAGATTGGGGCCGCTCACGCAACGCCCGCCCACTCGTAAATTCCATCAATGACGGATCGCAGATCTTCATGTGCGTTCTGCAAGTCTGGGGCAACAATTTCGTAAGCGGCGCGCTCCATGTACGAAATTCGCTTAAACCATCCCCCTTTCTTTGCGGCCTTAGCGAGCATGCCGCGCTTATCTTGGTCGATATCTTCGAACCATTCGTCAAATTCAAGCGCTTCGCCGCAGGCTGTCGTCAAATGCGCTTCCACCTTATCCCGACCGTGAATTTCGGCGGCTAAATTCCATAGGTGATAAACGGCGCCATAACTCAAGCAGGCGAACAGCTCGTCTTCAAACGCCCAATCGTCTGTCCATTTGAATACAACGCCGCCCTGATCCTCGAACCTCTCTTCATCCGCGGCTTCTGGTTCTCGGTCATCATCACGCAATACGGCGCTTTGATAGCCGAGTTGGACGAACGGATTGGCGTTTCTGTAGATTTTCGTCACGCCGCCCGCATCGACACAAACGCCGCCCGCGGCAACGAATGTTGGCAGCCCGTTTTCGTCGCGGTAAAGATCAATGCCGCGAATGAGGCCGACTTCCGTCGCGCCTTCGCAGATGAGGACATGGTTGCCTAAGAAAGCCTCTGGCGCCGACCGGAGCGTGCCTTGTATGTCGTCTTCGTCGCCGGCATGTGTAATAGAGTGTTTGTCTCCGCCACGGATGATGTGGAGCTGGGTGGAGGCAAGTTCTCGCAGAGCAATAGGCGAATGGGTCGTCATGAAGACCTGAAAATCTTGATCCGGTGATTTCGAGCCAAGCGCCATTAAAAACTTGGCGATGCGATGAGGCTCAAGACCGATCTCGACTTCATCGACAAGAGCCATGGACGCTGCTTCGGCGGCTTTATTCTGCAAACCGGCTACGAGAAGGCGGCTCGACCCGAGGCCAAGTTTTCGCAAGGGAACGCCATCGCTGTTGTGCAGCGAAATCGTGCCCCCGGAATAAGAGACCGAATGTGCGTCCAGCATGGCGCGGACTTCATCTCCGACCGGAACGCCCAATGCCTGGGCGGCTTCCGCGACGAGCGAAAGCGTTTCTTCAAGCTGTTCTCTGGCAGAGTCGCCGAAACTATTGCGCGCCTCGCGTGCGGCTTGGGCGAGTCGGGCCGAGGCGTCGGCCTTTTCATCAGAAAGAAGATTGAGGATGGACCCTTTTTGCCAACTCAAGTGATGGTTTGCGAAAGCGCCGATGCGCGAAGGTGCAATTTTCAGACGGTCCGCCCAGGAAAGGTTTCGCGACAGTCCTTGCGCTTCGGCCCGTTCGGAAACGAGCGCCCATTGCGGCTCGAGATCGTCGCTGATGGTGAGGCGGACAGACAAGATGGTTTCGAGGCCTTCGCCTGGTTCGTCTTCGATTTCGCCGTCTTCATTGAACCCCCGAAGGTAGGGACCGTAGGCGTCGAGGCTTTTGAGGCCGTCATGAAGATCGCCGATGGCGACTTCAATGACGATTTCATCCTCAATGTTCATTCGGTGGAAGTCGGCGTCGGTGACGGGAACGTTGCGTCGTGCGCCGAGACACCAATCTATGGCGTCGAGGACTGTCGATTTTCCGCTGTCGCCGGGCCCTATGAGGCAATTGACGCCCGGCTGTGGCAACCAATCAAATTCATTGATGCTGCGAAAATTTTGAATTTCTATTTTTCGGATGCGGGCCATGTGATTGTCGCATATTTTTCGTGTTCAACTTGCATTTTACTGGACCGAATACGGAATTGAACAAAATACAGCATTTGACAAGTGCGCGATAGTTTTATTGATTAAAGACTTTAGATTTCGAAAACTTACGTCCGTTTTTAGGATCTTTCTGAAGCCCGAGTCGCGCGGAGAAGCCGAAGTGTGAAAGTAGCCAAGCGAAAACAACAGCCGGTAAGATTTTCGCCTTAGCCGCCGACTTTAATGGGGATAGGACCTATCGTGAATTTAAATCCCTTTGCCTTTAGATTGCATGAAGTCGATGCCACCAAAGTGCATCCTGAATTACTCTTATTTGCAAACGAGAGCAGCGCCGATATCAAGCAATTGCGCGCCCAGCTTGCCAGAGAAGCAATTGAATTCGAGCGTGCCGGGCTGGGTAACGAGCGATTTTTCGAGCGTCTCCTTTTAATAGACCAATTTTGGCAAAATCTGTGGGAAATGCGTCTCGGGCTTTTCATGTCTTGCCGGGGTGATAACCCAGAACGGATTGGCGACTACCCAGATTTTCGCATCACACGCGCCGCGAGAGTAGCGTTGGTAGAAGCTACCTCCTGCTCTAGAGGTGCACAGGGTGGCAAATCCTACCTAGGTGATCGGCGTCAGGCAGTCGCGGTGATCAGAGGTGGGGCCGCCATTTACCTATCTGACGACGCAACATTTAGGCCGGATCACGAGCTACTTGCAGACCGATTTGCTGTGCGAATGGCTGAGAAAATTGCCAATCATAAAAAGAGATTGGCTTCTAATGAATTGTTTAAAGACAGCCCATTCGTGATTGCCCTCGATATAGCGGACGTAGACGACCAATTTCATAATGGTCTTGGCGCGCTTCATTTTTATGGCCTAAACGACACATGCTGTGTTTCAGTCGATCCGTACTATTTGCCGATGATTTCGAAAATTGAATCGACTCCCTTACCGGCCCCAGCGGATCGATCAGTCGATGTAGGTTGGCTGAGGCGATATCCCATGGTGTCTGCGGTGCTGATTGGCCGCGGCTGGCGCTACGAACAGTTTAAAAGCTGGACGGACAGCGATAGCGTCTTTGTCATTGAAAACCCGTGGGCGACCACGCCATTGGACGCTGAATTTCTTCCCGGCCTTCGACGCAAAAACTACCTCGAGCGTTGGATCCAGCGAGGCGCATTGTTTTCGACTGAGGCGTTGGAGTCGCTTCCCGCTGATCTCAAGGATGAGAGTTCGTTCTTCCGAAAGCAATATGTAGTTTCTGGTTCAGATTATTGGCAGTTGATTCCACTGGAAGGCTGAGTCTTGCCACTCGGCAGTGAGCAAGTTGGCGTCACTCAACGTCCGCTTTGAGGATAAACCCGATGTTGCGCTCCGGGTTCGCTCTCCTGCCTGACTAGCTCAGCATTCCTGGCGCTGCTTAGGTGCAAACTCGCGCGGTAATCCGAATGCCGGGCAAGAAACGTTTCTGCCATTCGAGATATTGTGAAAGGCTGTCGACCTGATCGTCATGTTTTGCCGCCGGAAACAATGAAAGCTCGTGCTCGAAGTCCGCAAGCCAGGGTGCGGTCTCCGGCAAAAGCACATCGCCCGCCTCAATGATCGGCGTAACGCCCATGAGCCGCGTCGCCTTGTCGGCCGAAGGCTTGACGCCGACGAAGGCATTGGATCGGTATCTTCCCAATTCCTGCAGGAGCTGCACCCCGGCGGCAGCGTCTTCAATGAAGGTCTTCGAAGCCCGGAACTGCTGATGGAGAGCGTGCGCCTTTTTCTTCAGTTCCGGATACTCAAGACGTCCGCGAAAAACATGCAGAAGATAATGGCGGCGATTATACCGAGCCCAGACCGTCGCCACGGAGTAGTTTGCGCGATCATGGGCCTTAACGGCGGTATCCCATGAGATAAAGATCATGCCGCCATCAGTCGCGGCTCTGCGTTCAGTTTCACAATAGCGGCGTAGCCAGGCCAGCTTCACGAGCCCTCCTTCGATCGGCGTAGGGCGCTGCTGATACTGCGCGGCGAAAGCGTAGGCGCCCATTTCCATCTTAATTTGATCAAGCGTGCTTTTCGGCTGCCGTTCAGGATGAAGGATATCGCCTGCCTTCCGGCGATGGACGCGGCCGGCGCCGATCGCGATTTCTTCATCGTCTTCCGCAATCGCCGGAAGATTGAGATGGCGCCAGCCTCCCTGTTCCAGCAGATGCCCGACCAGATCGTTCTCATGGACACGTTGTTGAATGACGATAATGACGCCATCGCGCTTATCGTTGAGGCGGGAGACGAGCGTCGATCCGAACCAGTCCAGCACCGCCTTGCGCTTAACCTCGGAGAGCGCTTCGGCTGGCTTATGGGCGTCATCGACAATTATAAAGTCGCCGCCCCGGCCAGTGAGGGCTCCGCCGACCGATGTCGAAAGACGTCCTCCGTGTCTGGTGGTTTCAAAGTCCGCCTGCTTTGCGGCTCCCACCGATATGCGCGTCGCGGGATAGACCCATTTGTACCAGTCGCTGTCCAGTATCTGCCGGCAATCGCGTCCAAGTTTTATTGAGAGCTCATCGCCATAGCTGACACAGACGATGCGGCGGCCCGGATCGCGTCCGAGGATATAGGCTGGGAACGCAACCGACGCCGTGACCGACTTCAGATGCCGCGGCGGCACTGTAATGATTAGACGTTTGATGCGGCCGGCCAGACACTCTTCGAGATGGTGAGCGATCGCTTCGATGTGCCAGCCGCTCGAAAAGGAAACGCCAGGATTGAGCGTGGCAAAGCTCTTCCGGAGAAAGGCCGGGAAATCCTTTCTCAAGACCGCGCGCAGGTATCTGAGGTCACTCATTGCGGTTCCCATCGAGGTTGCGGTGCAGGAAATCCGCGAGGATCGCTTCATCCTCCTCCTTCAATACGCGTTCGCGGGCTCTCGCTTCCTGTTCGCGTTCGTTTTCCCTTGCAGCTTCAATAAAAATCGTCACAGCCTTATGATCTCCCTGCAGGGCTTTGCTCGCCTGCCTCATTAGCATCGCCATGAGTGCGGAAACGTTCCGCTGGGTTCCGCCGTCATTGACGGAAAGGGGGCGATTGAGCACTTCATTGATGAGCGTCGTCAGATTCCTGCTTCCCTTCCGGCGTCCCTTGGGGTTGCCGGACTGCCCGGGCTTAAAACGATGCTCCGGAGGCGGCCGTTTGTAGCCGACCTGGTATTCGCCATCTTCTCCACCGTGACCATTCAGCTGTTCGATGTTTTCGGTTGGGTCCGTATCGGCGCCCTTGATCGGGTCTTTCTTTTTGGCATCACTCGGCACAACGCGTCTCCACGTCTGATGATTGGTCTGCCTCAGAACATCGCCGCTCGGTGACCGCCGCAAAACTCTCTCCGGTCTCAACCAGCACGGCTGCACTTCCGGTGCGCGCTTCCCATCGCCTTAGGGCCACATCGACGTAGAGAGGATCGATCTCAATGGCGCGGGCGCGACGTCCGACCCGCTCCGCGGCAACAAGAATGGTTCCGGAACCTGCAAATCCGTCGAGGACGAGGTCGCCGCGATGCGACGCGTCAAGAATCGCATCTGCGATCAGGGCCGTCGGCTTCACTGTCGGATGGTCGGCAAGGTCCTTGTCGCGCCCGCGTCCGAACGCATTGACGCCGACATAAGTCCAGACATTGGTCCGGTAGCGTCCATAAGATCCAAGCGCGATATTGTTGACATGCGGCGCCGTCCCGACCTTAAACACGCCGACAAGCTCGTGTTGCGAGCGATAAAAGCTTCCCATACCGCCGTTGGTTTTTGACCAGATGCAGAGATTGAGCTGATGGCGGTATATCTTCGACGCGGCGTCGTTGAGCTCAGGCAGATGCCGCCAGTCCATAAAGACATAGTGAACAGCGCCGTCCATTGACGCTTGCGCCATAGCGCCCAGCGACGCCTTGAGGAACGCTGCGAATTCTGCAGATGTCATCTCGCCGGAAGCCATTATGAATTCACGGTGCGCGTTGCGCTTGCGCGCATGCCCACTGATTCTGACCTGATAAGGCGGATCGGTAATGATGAGACGGGCTCGCGTCTCTCCCATAAGCTGCTCAAGCGCAGAGTTGTCGCGACAGTCGGCGCAAAGGAGCAGATGGTCCCCGCACCGCCACAGATCGCCGCGCCTTGAAACCGCGACCGAGGCGAGGGGCGGGCGCTCATCGTCGGCGTCCTGTTTTGCCGGTTGCGCATCCGCCAGCAGGATATCGATCTCTGGCGTCTCAAAGCCGGTGATGGTCACATCGAAACCTATATCGACGCCAAGTTCGGCGATTTCATGCCGGAGAAGGTCGAGATCCCAGTCAGATCTCTCCGCAAGCCTGTTGTCGGCAATGACGAAAGCCCGTTTCTCTTTGTCGGTGAGGTGACTGATCGTCACTGTCGGGACTTCACTTAGCCCGATGAGTTTCGCCGCTTCATACCGCGCATGGCCCGCAAGGATCACGCCCTGCTCGTCGATGGCGATCACGCTGTTGAAGCCGAATGATTTGATCGACCGTCCGAGACCGGCGATCTGCTTTGCGTCATGCGTTCTGGGGTTTGTCGCTCGCGGACGCAGATCTGCGAGATTCCTGTGTTCTATCTGGAGCCTATCGGGTCCGTTCGGTTTTGGTTTTCGTTGCGTCATATCAAAATCGTTCCTGTTATTCGCTCAAATGGATGATTTCGGCAGGGCGCAAGACATCGCTTCGTGCGCAGACGGTTCTGCGACCACGAATTCGGACCCGTGCTGACGGGAAGTCCGTCGCACTCGCGAACCTGACGCAAATGCGCCAGGGCAATCCACGCTCTACCGATTTTGATATTTCCGCCCCTGGCGGAGTATCCTTCTCGAAAACACCCGCTCTGCGAGTTAAATCCGAGAGTTGTGCGGATAATTCGGCTTTCGAACTCAGTGCGAGGGCTCTGCCCCACAGATCCGAAACTAACCTTTCCGCCTGCGCTCAGCGCTGCCCGAATCACAGTTAGCATGTTATTCAGTATGCGGCAATGTCTTGAATGGTATGCGGTAGAAGTTTACCGGCACCCGGTCATTGACTGCGCGGACCAATCGTTCGGCGGCAGCACCAATATATTGGTTGGTTCCCTCAAGTTAGTTGGCGTGGAGAAGAACAATCAACGATTTTCGATCCAGAAGCATGTTGCGCTTTTCACAGCTAGTTTCGGCGCTGAATAGACAGCCGTGGCAAGCTGCGCCAAAGCCAGAAAAGTCATCATTCGAAATCGGCGTTGGCGCCGTGGAACAGATCGGGTCGTTGCCGCACACCGAAATCCGTTCAAGCCCGCGCTGAATTAGACCGCTAATTTGCGGAGCCTGTTGGAGCAATCCGCCCAAAGTTCCTTGGGAACCGCTCCCGGCTGCGTAGATAAGAACTCCGATCTTCGAAATTTTTGTGGAAGTTGGTGTCGAGAGTGCGTAAATTCGCTCGCTCAACGAAGTTGATGGGTAACCTGCCTCGAGCGCTATCTGCTCCATCACCATATGTGAGAGGGAATGAGCAAAGAGGTAGGCATGGCCAGGATAGGGGCTTCGCGAAGCTTGCTTCGAACGCCATGCATTGTAACGCGCCTCTACCTTAGCGAAGCTGTTCGCCTTACCAGCATCGCCCAACTGCTTCGAAAACCAATCTGCGTCTACCCTGATGAAGAACCCTTCGCCAAACTGTTCCATCGCCGGGAGCCACCGGACCTTGTCGGCGAGAGACTGCCCGCGAACGTGCAGTGTGATCTCTTCAAAATTTTCGTCAAATGGCGAAGGAGCTGGCTCGAGACGCGTAAAGCCATATAGGGCTGAAACGACGCAAAGCCTTCTTATCGCAACAACATCTTGGATAAAATGGAAGTTCTCGTTTTTATCCGCGTTCCAATTGCTTCCGTCTAAACGCAGTCCCGTCAGTCGCGCATTTAACGCGATGGAGCCGATTTGATCCCCTGAGGTGAATAACGCAAACTCAGCTTCTTTAGGGTTGGGCGCCGCCGCAGCGTTTGCGCTTTCACTATGAGCGCGTCTCTTATTTTCCTGTATGGCCGCCCATATTTCTTGCTGGCTATAGGCAGCAACTGCCTGCTTGACGTCGGCTTCGCTGAACTTGAGGGCCGGACCTATATCTTCAAACGTCTCAATCTGTCGAAATACAGGGAATTTCTCGATAATTTGTTGAAGATTATCCGGATCTTCTGGAAGTGCGATTAGCCGTAGGACCTGGCTGTAATAGTTATTAATCGCGCCCCGTGTCATCGGTTTCAGGAATTCATTGCAGTCTTGAGATGGCGCGCCGCGAAGCCATGGTCTTCGTCCCTGACAACGCCCTAACGCCTGTTCGCTTGCGTAGAGATCCTTTAGCGAACGCCGAGCGCCACACTGACAGGTGATCTCAATATATTGGGGATCGCTTCCGGAGCTGCGATCTTCGATGAAGAGGTCCTGTTGGCAATTTCGGTCTTCTGAACCGGCGTGAACAAACCATCTCCAGTCAATGTCTTGCGCATGGCCATTCGCGCATGCTGCAACCCATCGAATGGGAGACTTTGTCTCCTGACGACGAGCCCGGTCATTCGCCGTGTACCGTTCTAAGCGCTGGCGGTTTCGCTGGCTGCCGTCATCGTCCTTTAGCGGTGCCGTCACCCACCGCGGAAAAACCACAGCAGGCACGGATGGCGGTTCAATTCCCTGATAGAGCTCTTCATTCAACGGCGGTTCCCAAAGCTCAAGCTCTACGCCGTCTTCAAGCCAGCTCCCGCCTTCAGCATTTTCCAGCAGCTTGGTGAGATAGTGGATTAAACGTCGCTCTCGAATCTTGCGCGCTCTCCATGTAGGCCAATCCGAAAGTCCTCGAACCATGACCGATGTCTTGGGTAGATCGACAATCGATCCTGGGCCGAATGTCTGAATAAGCTGAGATAGCCGTATTTCGTCTCGCGCCATTTTGGCTACCTCGTCTCAAGATACTGTTCGATTTCGATGGCGACGCCAGGCTGAACGTCGCGCATCGACCATCCCGCCTCAAAGAGCCGGAACTCGGCCCGTAAGGCTGAAAGGTCTTGCAAAGGCGTGTGCAAGAGCCCGCCATCGTCGTTTCCGTGCGTATCCCAGTTTAATCCCTCGCCCTGTCTGTCTGAGAGAATGGCAAGCCAGCCATCTATAAGGCGATCGATGCTTTCGCCACAGCCGAAGCGCGTCTTCAGGAAACTTACCGCCTCCCGGACCATCGGGTGATCGACGTTCAGCGCCTGCGGCCCTCTCGTGACGGTAAAGGCAGGATCGAGATGGCGCACGAGGCCAGCAAACACCGCCCCCAGCGCCCGGTCGAGCGCACCTGATGCAGACGGCGTAACGCTCGTCGCTTCGACCGCGCGGTAGAAGGCCTGATGATAGGTGTCGAAGTCTTCGTAGTGCGCTCTGTCGCGTGCACGGTGCATGTTGAGGATAACAGCGACGAGGCCGGGGCGTTTGTCGTCCCGACCGACGCGGCTTGTCGCCTGTATATATTCTGCGGCGCTCTTCGGCTGGTTCTGGACGATCATTAGCCCAAGCCGGGAAATGTCTAGGCCGACCGAAATCATGTTCGTCGCCAGCGCCACATCAAGTGGCTTGAGATTGCCCGCGTCTGCGCCACCGAACTCAAGCGCGAGGCGCTTTTTCGTTTCCGCAACCTTATCCGTCGAGTCCCGTGAGGTCAGCTCTTCGGGCGCGCCGATCTGGCGCGGGGCAAAGGAACTATCAGACGGCTCCTGGAGAAGTCGCAATCGCCGTGTGCGCCAATCCCTAAGGTTGCTCGCCACTTCGTCTTCAACAATGCGCCTTGTGGCGCCAAGTTCGCGCAAGGCATTGAAATAGCAAAGCGCCGTCATATAAGTATCAGCGGGGTTGGCGCTGCCCGACGCATCAGACGCCGCCAAATCATAGGCGTGTTGTGCCGCGGCCAGCAACGGCACCACGGTGCGCAGATATACCTTACGCGGACCAATACCGAGAGCGCTGATGCCGACGTATAATCGCTGACGGTCTGGCTTCTCGGTGACGACAGCGAAGTAACTATCATGGCGGTCAATGCCCGGCGGCGGAAAGATCGCAGTCTTGTTGCGATCGAAGAGCTTCTTGATCTGATCGTCCGCCCGCCGCACCGTCGCGGTCGAGGCGATAATCTTCGGACCTCGAAGCCGTCCGTTGATATTGCGACTGGCGAGCCGGTCGATCACAGCTTCATAAAGACCAGCAATTGTGCCGAGTGGTCCTGAGATCAGATGCAATTCGTCCTGGATAATTAGATCCGGCGGCGGCAGGCATTGTCGCTGGGGATCAAGTAATCGCCCCGTGTTCGGCGCATCGGCGCCGAGATAAGCGAGATGCTGCAGATTATCCGCGCTCTCAATTCGGTCGACATGATTGAAGAACCGCCCGATCTCGCCCTTGCGCGGCAAGGCGGCAAACTTATCCACCGTCGCCACAATGAAAGCTGGCAAGCGGTTATAGATTTCCTCGTCCACTGCCAGTACCGGAAGGCCGCCTTTCGCTGCGCTGAAATCGCAACCGAGATTATCGCAGTTGATCAGCATGCGCTGTCCAGAGATCCGGTACGTGTCCTTGTTGAACGCCGTATTACACCACGGGCATTCCGTAATCGGCGCCGGCGAAGAGCCACGGCCCTTTCGATACCACTCAATCTTTCCGTAGGCGTTCCTCGGCGGTGATGTGTCCTGCTGCCCGCGACCGCCGATCTTGTTCGGCGTCGCGCCGGAGCCGACCCAGAGGCCGATCTCGATCGGCGCGGGCCCAAGCAGCGGCTGGCCGTGCTCGTCCTTCCAGTCATCCGAGCGGCGCAAGAGTTCCAGCGCGCAAATCATGGCGGCGGCGCGGCCAAGCTGGTCGAGCGTCAGGAGGCGGAGGGTATAGCGCATGATGACGCTGACACCGCTGCCAAGCCAGTCCGAATGAGTCAGACGCCGCAGCGCGATCTGATAGGCGGCGAGCCCAAGATAGGCTTCGGTCTTGCCACCGCCGGTTGGGAAGAAGAGCAGATCGACAATGTCGCGATCATCGGACAGCTTGTCGGTGAGGCCGCGCAGATTGAGCAGGATGAAGGCAAGTTGGAACGGTCGCCAGGCCGGCTCATCGATACCGCGCGTGTTTTCCAGATAGGATTTGATCGCGAGGTTCATCGCGCGGAAAGCGATCTGCGCTGACTTGCTGCTTCGGAGCAGATCAACGCCAGCGACCATGCGGGCATGGGCGGCGCGTTGGTTGTCGACGAGAGTCTGCGCGACTTCGCGCCGCTGTGCTTCTGGGATGGTGGCCACGTCACCTGCCTGCCTGGAGATGAAGTCACATAAGTAAGCTGCCGGGAAACGCGCGAGGGTGTCGGCGAGTGCCCCGGGGTCGACGGTCATGTCCGCGAGCGCGCCCATCTTGAACTCGGTGATGTCGTTCAACGCCGCGTTCTGGTCGACCTTTTCGGCATGCGCCGTTGGCAGTGGGTCACTCCAGACGCGGGCGCAGCGCTCTCCGGTCACGCCGTCATGGCCGGTGCCGATATTCCGCCCTCCGACAAAGCGCAGGATGTCCGCATAGTGCAAATCGTGGAGGCGGAGGTCGAAGTCCCGCGCGGCGAAGCCGCTCATGTCGGGATTGCCGATGAAGCCCTTCTCTGTCTCAAGGGTCAGGCCGACCTGAAAGATGTTAGAGACGTCCTTGAAGCGGTTCGCTGCCCGGCGTTTGTTGACGACAAAAACTGTTATGCTTACGCCTTCCGGCCAGTCTGCGCGAGGCACGGGGCGTGGTAGAGGGCATGGCATGGCGACGATGTGCAAGGCGACGCCGCCGCCGCGAAGGCTCGGCGCAGCAGAGTCCTCAAGTAGAATTTCATGGCCGCCAGGCGTGTCGAGGGCGCGCGTGATGTCGTCCTTTGTGATGCGGCGCGTCAGCGTACGCGGGTCGCGCCGCCACATGATTTCGTCGGCAACGGATTTCGGCGCGCCGTTCAATATCTCTTCAGAAATCGGCGGTTCAGGGATGTAGTTCGCAAAGCGCACCGTTGCGTCGAGCCCCGCGCATTCCTTCTTGACAAATACAGTTAAGCCAAGGCTGGAGGGTTGCAGGCGGCGGCGCTGGACATGGTCGCGCCCGCCAACTTCGTCTTCCTCGGCAGGCGCGTTCGCGTCGTCCTGTTCCTCGCCGAACAGCTCCTGTTCGATCTCAGATTCTTCGGCGGGTGTCGCCATGGCGACTTCTTCGGCGGGGACGAGAAAGCCGAAGAGATAGAACGAAGAGGGGCGGATGCCGGGGCGCAGAGTTTCTGTGTCGGCCATATGCGCGTCATGGGCCTGCGGGCGCGTATCGGGGCCGAAGATGTCGCCACGCAAGGCGGTCATCAGGTTATCGCGCACCGCAGCCGAATTTAAGAACGCTTGTTCGTTCACAGAAGTGTTCCCTTTTGTTCAACCTGCAGGACGGGCGCTTTCTTCTTGCCCGTGTTCGTTTTCTTCACTTTTTTTTCAGCTTCGGCGCGTTCTTTATTTAGCGCGAGCAGGCGGGCGAGCACCTTGTCGCGGAAGGGCGCGGGCCAGAACAGGCGGTTCTGATAGGCGAATTCTGGTTCGTCGTCTTCGGTTAGGTAACGCGGGGCGAACTCGGCGCCGGGCGCGCATAGCTCGGCGAGATCGCCCCAACCATAGGCGCGCAGAACCGCGTCATCCATCTCGCCATGAAGCTGGCGGAGCGTCACGATGTCGTTGCCGTTTTCAAGCGGATTGTGGAAGCGGTTATATATTTCTGTAAGCCCTTCCATTCGAAACTTCAAAACTTCGGCGCGATAGGCAAAGTAACGCTCCGAGACGCTTTTAGTTTTGCCATTTTTGACACACGCAGCGGGTATTGGAAAAGTTTGAAAGCAATCAGTCGGCGTATAACGCAGCCGGTCTTCTAGGCTTGAACTGAACAACCGTGCCCATATTTCGTGAACGCGGGATTGAATAATACCGCCCTCACCAATTTCGGAACAAAAAATATTTAGCGTGTTCGCGAACGTTTGGTCAGCGTCTATCACCGCCACACCCAAATGAGGAGAGGTAAATAGTGTGGATATAACCTGTTCCTTGCCAATTAATCGTTCGGCCAACTCGGGCCGAGATCTAAGAAACCTCCACCAAAATTGTTTTGCACCTTCGTCTTTTTGTTTTTCGCGTTCGGGTCGTACATAACGTTCTACAATTTCCAGCAAATCTGGCCAATCTGCCGCTACCGGGCCGTTATACTCTCGGGGCACGACACCCTCACGCAGCATGTCGCGGCGCTCTGCCTCGCTCGCCTCATTCCACGGTTTTAGATCTTCATCTCGCCGAAGTGGGAAATCCTCGAAATCGATGACATAACGATGGTGCTTGTGCTCAGGGTCATTGTTAACCTCGTCACCGCCGAGATAGGGTTTGATCCGCTCCGCATTGCGTTGGTTCTTCTCGATCAGCGCGTACATGGTTGAGAGTGGCTCACATTTGCCTTTTTCCGCATTCACATCATCAAAGGTGAAACCCATGCCAAGAATGATCGAGCCTTGAAAGGCGATCCCCGCATTCTCCTCGAGCACGGCGGGCGTCTCGTCTTGGTCGCCTTCGCGCAGGAAAGCGGAGATGCGGGCGACGGGCCGCTTGTCCAGCTCCGGCCCGGGCCAGTCACCTTCGCCTTTGCCTGTGTGCACCGTGGACACCACCACCGCCGCCGCACCCGGCCATTTTACCCGCCGCTGCGCCCGATAAATGACGCCGCCCAAATCCATCAACAAATGCCTCAGCCCGCTTTCGCGCGTATCGCCCTGGCCAATTGTATTGGTAGCGATCAGGCCGAACGTCCCGCCCTGTCGGATCAGTCCGTAAGCCCGCCGGAAGAAATGCGTGACGAGGTCCGCATTGCCATGCGCACCGGGGCTAATGACTTTCAGCCAGTCGGGATAGTGCGTGCGCGTGCCCGCCGCGACTGTGTTCTTCCCCGCAAAAGGCGGATTGCCGATCATCGCATGGAAGCCGGGAGTCGCCCCCGCAAACACTTCGGGAAATTCTATCTGCCAGTGGAAGGGCCGGATCGGATGCCCTCCGCGCCTGAGGCTTGCCGCAAACTCCCGTGCCTCTGCCCAGCCTGCCTCGCTGCCCAGCGTCAGGCTTTCATGCAATCCTGTGAGCGCTTTCTTCCGGTCCTTGTCCTTCTTGTCCGAGAAAAACACGCCGATCAC
>CAZAOB010000025.1:0-44895 GCA_964486635.1 uncultured Caulobacterales bacterium
ATGTCGAGCGAATAGATCGTCGACTTGGCCAGCACTTCCGGCACGTTTTCATCGACAATCTTTAGCGCCAGCCCCTCAGCGATGGCGGTCTTGCCGACACCCGGATCGCCGACCAGCAGCGGATTGTTCTTGCGGCGGCGGCAGAGAACCTGGATCGAGCGCTCAACCTCCGCGTCGCGGCCGATCAGCGGATCGATCTTGCCCGAACGCGCCTTGGCGTTGAGATCGACGCAATAGGATTCAAGCGCGCTCTCCTGCTTGCTCTGAGCGGCTTCGGCGTCTTCGCTGGCACCTCTCGGCGCGCGCGGCTGGCTCTCGCCAGCCCGCTTTCCGCTGCCGTGAGAAATGTAATTCACCGCATCAAACCGGCTCATATCCTGCGCCATCAGATAATGCGCGGCGTGAGACTCACGCTCTGCGAACAGCGCAACGAGCACGTTGGCGCCGGTCACCTCCTCGCGGCCTGAAGACTGCACGTGAATGACGGCGCGCTGGATGACGCGCTGGAAGCTGGCGGTCGGCTTCGCCTGTTCGCCATTTTCCAGTTTCAGGTTTGCAAGTTCATTCTCGATGAATTCGTACAGCTGACGACGCAACAGATCGACATCGACATTGCAGGCGCGCATCACGGCCGCCGCATCGCGGTCGTCGGTTAGCGCCAATAAGAGGTGTTCGAGGGTTGCAAGCTCGTGATCGCGTTCCGTCGCAAGCGCGATGGCGCTGTGCAGACACTCGTCGAGGCTTCTGCTGAATGACGCCACAAACCTACTCCCGTTCCATTGTACATTGCAGCGGGTGCTGATTGCGGCGCGAGAGCTCCATCACCTGCGCCACTTTCGTTTCCGCGATTTCGTAAGTGTATACGCCGCACACGCCTACGCCAGACTGGTGGACGTGCAACATGACGCGCACGGCCTCTTCTGCGTCTTTCTTGAAGACGGCCTGAAGCAGCCACACCACAAATTCCTGCGGCGTGTAATCGTCATTAAGCAGCAGCACCTTGTATAGCGACGGGCGCTTGGTCTTTGGCGCCGTTTTGGTGACGACGCCGACGCCGTTGCCAGTTCCCTGACCGTCGCCATTGCCTTGGCCTGGGCCTCTTTCCTGGTCGTGATCGTTGTCTTCAGCCATAGGTCCTTCAAATTCCAACTCTTTGCCCTTTCGGGCCGCCGACCGCATCTGCGAAATCGTCCTCGGCTCTATTAGATAAGTAGTTGGTCGAGGTTGAAAAGACGCAAATTTTTCGCCAGCAGCAGAAACTTAACAAATAAAAAAAAGGGCCCGGCGATACGCACCGGGCCCTTTTACGCAACTGTGTACGCAGAACAGGTACTGAGAACTTACGGACGGTAGGCCTGAATTTTTTCCACCAGCTCGGTGTAACGAGCAGTGAGCGGCTCTACGGTCTCTTTCGTCGCAGCAGCGCAAATGTCCGCCACCTTGTTGATTTGGCCGAGGTTTTTCTCAACCGCGCCACGCACGAATTCGCTGTTCAGCTCAATGGCTTCCTGCAGCGTTTTGCTGGCGGAAGCAGCTTTTGCGGTCGCGACAGTGTCTTCGAAGCTGGCTTTGGTGAACGCGGCCTGCTCGGCGCTAAGCTTTTCAAAGCCCTTGGTGAATGCGGATGCAGACGCCATCAGCGCGGTCAGCGAATCTTTTTGGAAGTCAGCGAACGAAGAAACGCCTTCAGCGAATTTTTCGTAGCCTTCCTTGAACGATTCCGGGCCAAAAGCGTTGACTTCGAAAGCGTCCGAAGCGGTGGTTTTCTTGGCAGTCGCCATGTCAGTCTCCCTGAGGAATCAATGTAAACAATTGATTCAATTGCGTTAAAGGCGGAAACGCGCCTCTTGTGCAGCGCAACATATGGACGGTTGTCCCCAAGGTCAAGGAATTTTTTGTGCATTGCACAATTTTTAGTTTGGCCACAATCGTAAAGCTTTCGTTAACTGTCCGTTTACCGCGTTGAGAGATGATTCGTTTCGCCAGGAGACACCCGAAAACGGGGCTCATCGGCACAGCGTTTGCTCAATGGAAGACCGGAGGCCAGGTGGCGGGCGCCGGAATTCTAGGGGTTGGGCGGCTAAAACGCAGATTTCCCCGGGGGCGGCGTCTTCCGAATATTGAAAACGGCACAGGAATGGGCGAGGCTCGTTAAATGGTCATGGCGTTTCGTAGTGTAACAGTATGGGCCTTGGCGCTGTGTTTTGCGCTGCTTTTGCCGGCTCAAGCGTCGGCGAACTCCAAATACGCCGCCTATGTGGTTCACGCCGATTCAGGCGATGTCCTTTTTGACCGCTACTCCAACGGCCAGCGATACCCCGCCTCCTTAACCAAAATGATGACGCTGTACCTCCTGTTCGAGGAACTCGAGGCAGGGCGATTGACCATGGATTCCAAAATCAAGGTGTCGGCGCACGCCGCCGGTCAGCCGCCGTCCAAGCTTGGCCTGACCAGCGGATCGACAATCACCGTTGAGACCGCGATCCAGGCGCTTGTCGTCAAATCCGCCAACGATGTCGCCGCCGCCGTCGCAGAGGAAATCGCCGGCTCAGAGTGGCGTTTCGCGCAGAACATGACCACCAAGGCGCGCTCAATCGGCATGTCGCGGACGACCTTCAAGAACGCTTCGGGCTTGCCCAATTCCCGGCAGGTCACAACGGCGAAGGACATGGCGACGCTTGGGCGCCGCCTGATGCAGGACTTTCCTCAGTATTTTCATTATTTCTCAATTCAGAGTTTCGCATGGGACGGCCGTACTTACCGGACCCACAATGCGCTGGTTCGCACATTCGAAGGCGCCGACGGCCTGAAGACTGGCTACACGCGCGCATCGGGTTTCAATCTGGCGACGTCGGCGACGCGTGACGGCAACCAACTGATCGGCGTCGTGCTTGGCGGACGATCGTCGGCCACCCGTGACGCGCATATGCGCACCATCTTGAACACTGCGTTCTCACAGATCGAAGCCAAACCCGCGCTGATCGCTTCACTCCATCGCGACACGCCGAGCCCAAGGCTCAAGCCGACACTGGTCGCTGCGCTGGCTGCGAAGAATCCGGCGCCTACCATCGCAGACAATGAGTCCATGCGCGCGGAAATCATGACTGCAGCCGCAAGCTTTGGTTCGGGCGAGGCATCGATCAATGACGGCATCGGCGCGTTGATCGCTCAAACCGACAGCCGCATCGATCCCGATGATTTCAATGAGTTTGAGCGTACGCGCCTCGCCGGCTTCGACCTGACTGACGGCATCATAGGTCAGGGCGACTTTGAGAACCTCGCCGACTTCGTCTGGAGCGTGCAGATCGGCGCCTACTCAACCAAAGAGATGGCCCAGAAAGAACTCGAAGCGGCTGTTGCAAAAGCCGGCATGCAAGAGCGCGAGCGAGTCGTTCTCCCGACTCCCAAAGGCAACGGCGACACGCTGTATCGCGCACGCATCACGCGGTTGACCGAAATCGAAGCCGCCACCGCCTGCGAAACCCTGAAAGACAAGAAGCTTTCCTGCTTTATCGTTTCCGACGGCGGCGCTGTAAATTAGCCCTTCCCGCTCAGCGTTCTGACTTAACTGACATACCCGCCCTTTGCGCGGCTCAGGACAATCGATTACGGTCTCCATGAACGATGGAGGCGGTTATGTCGGATAATGTCACAATCAAAATCAGCGCCGCGGCCGCAAGCAACACCTTGACCGACAAGGCGAAGGCATCAGCGCTGCGGGCGAACGCCACGGAGGAGCCCGAAGCGTTCTGGGCGGCCATCGCCAAGCGACTCGACTGGTCAAAGCCGTTCACCAAGGTCAAAGACGTGTCCTACGACGCGGACAATCTTCACATTCGCTGGTTTGAAGATGGTGAATTGAACGCGTGCGTGAACTGCCTTGACCGGCACCTGCCGAAACGCGCCAACGACATCGCGATCATCTGGGAGAGCGATGATCCGGGCGTATCGAAAAATATCACTTACGCAGAAGCCTTTGATGAAACCTGCCGCATGGCGAATGTTTTAAAGGCGCGCGGCGTCAAGCGCGGCGATCGGGTGATCATCTACATGCCGATGATCCCTGAGGCCGCCTATGCGATGCTCGCTTGCGCACGCATCGGCGCGGTTCATTCCGTTGTGTTCGGCGGATTCTCGCCTGACGCACTGGCGAGCCGCATTGAAGATTGCGGCGCTGTTGCCGTGATCACCGCAGACGAGGGCGTGCGCGGCGGCAAGCCCGTTCCGCTGAAAGAGAATGTGGACAAGGCGCTGGCAAAGGCCGGCGGCGTAAGGCTCGTGCTGACGGTGGAGCGCACCAACGGCGACGTCCCCATGAAGCCCGGCCGCGACCTCTACTATTATGGCGAAGCGCGAAATGACGTGTCGCCAGATTGCCCGGCCGAAGAGATGAACGCCGAAGATACGCTGTTCATCCTTTATACGTCCGGTTCGACCGGCAAGCCGAAAGGCGTGTTGCATACGACTGGCGGCTACCTGACCTATGTCGCCTACACCCATGAAATCGTGTTCGATTACCGGCCCGGCGAAATCTTCTGGTGCACCGCCGACGTGGGCTGGGTCACCGGCCACAGCTATATCGTTTACGGACCCCTCGCCAATGGCGCGACGACCCTGATGTTCGAGGGCGTGCCGACCTACCCGGATGCGTCGCGTTTCTGGAAGGTCATCGACAAGCACAAGGTCAATGTCTTTTATACGGCGCCGACAGCTATTCGCGCCTTGATGCGCGAAGGCGATGCGTGCGTCCAATCCACCAGCCGCGAGTCGTTGCGCCTGCTGGGGTCGGTGGGCGAGCCGATCAATCCGGAAGCCTGGAACTGGTATCATCGCATTGTCGGCGACAGTAAACTTCCCATCGTCGACACGTGGTGGCAAACGGAAACCGGCGGCATTTTGATTTCGCCGCTTCCCGGCGCTACGGAACTGAAACCCGGCTCTGCAACATTGCCCCTGCCCGGCGTCTTTCCCGCTATCGTCGACGCCAATGGCGAATTTCTTGACGGCGCCTGCTCTGGCAATCTGGTGATCACTGATTCATGGCCAGGCCAGATGCGCACCGTCTATGGCGATCATCAGCGTTTCATCGACACCTATTTCAAAACCTATCCGGGGATGTATTTCACCGGAGACGGCGCCCGGCGCGACGAAGACGGCTATTACTGGATCACCGGGCGCGTCGATGACGTGATCAATGTTTCCGGTCATCGCATGGGCACCGCGGAAGTCGAGGCCGCAATCAACGAACATGACGCCGTCGTTGAGTCCGCCGTGGTCGGCTATCCGCACGACATAAAGGGTCAGGGCATTTACGCTTATGTGACGCTGCTTTCTGGCGTCGAGCCTTCCGCGGAAACCGAAAAGCAGATCATCGAAGTCGTCCGGCGCGAGATCGGTCCTATCGCCAAGCCGGACCATATCCATTTCACACCCGCATTGCCCAAGACCCGTTCTGGCAAAATCATGCGCCGTATCCTGAGAAAAATTGCCGAAAACGAATTCTCGGCCCTTGGCGATATTTCGACCCTGGCGGACCCGAGCGTGGTGGACGCCCTGATCGAAGGCCGTAAAAACCGCTAAGATGGACCCGTGGCGGCGCCTATTCTTAACAAAACGGAAACGCCGTCCCCTTAGTCTCGCGGGTCTAGAGGCAAAGCCGGAAGAATGATGGCCATTCTCGCCGCCGAATTACCCCATGCGAAAAGCAGCGGCTGGACCGGTCCTGTCGCGCTATATGGCGTGTACGCATTGCTTTGCGTGCTGGCGCTGCACCCGACCGCCTTCACCATGGCGCAAACATGGCTTTCATCGTCAAGCTATCATCATGGCGTCGTCGTGGCGCCGCTCGCCATCTGGATGATCATGTCACGCCCGCATATCGCGCCCGCCAGCGGTCCGCTCAGCCTCGTGGCCGTGGCGGGAGGCGCTGCGCTCTGGCTTGCCGGTCACGCCGCGGGCGTTGCGCTTGTTGAACAGATCGCCTTTGTCAGCCTGCTGATCGCTGGCGCGGGCGTTGTCTTCGGCGCGAATGCGTTGCGCGTATGGGCGTTGCCGCTCATGTTCCTCTATTTCATGGTCCCATTTGGGGAAGTGCTCATTCCGCTCCTACAACAAATCACTGCGCACGCCGTTGTCGGTTTGCTCAATTTTTTTGGCATGGCCGCGACGCTTGACGGCGTTCTCATCACGACGAAGAGCGGCGTGTTTGAAATCGCCGCTGCGTGTGCAGGGCTGAACTTCCTCTTGGCGGCGCTGATGATTGCCTGCGTGTACGCCTGCCAGACCTTGCATAATCAGCGCGTGCGGGCCGCCTTCATCATCATCGCGGCGCTCGTAGCCCTGGCCGCCAACTTCCTGCGCGCCTTCGCGCTGATCCTCATCGCAACGCTGAGCAATATGCGATTTGCAGTCGGCGCAGACCATCTGGCTATCGGCTTTATCTTTTACGGCGCGATATTTTTCTTGCTGTTCTGGATCGGCGCAAAAATGCGCAATCCCAAGAGCGTGGGCCCCGAGCATGCGCCCGTTGCACCGCGGCGCCCGTGGCGCGCCCTCGTTTCCGGTTTGGCGCTTGTTCCCGTGCTCGCCGCTTCCGCCTATGCAGCCTTCGTTGTTGACTTCGCGATCACGCTGCCGTCGCCGCCGCGCGATCTCACCTTGAACGCGCCGGGCTGGCGCATTCTTCCCGCTCCGGAAAACTGGTCGCCAACTCTCAACGCCGACAGCACCGGCGCCGCCACCTACCAGCGCGATGGCGAACGCGTCTATGTATCGCAAGCGTACATCGCTCAGGACCGGCCAGGTCGTGAAATTGTAAATGCTCTGAACACGCCCGCTGATGGACTCGGCTGGCGGCGCATCGCAGCGCTGCACGAAGTGGTTTATCTGTTCGGCCAGTCAAAGCCGGTACCGCTCGCGGTTCTTGCCGGGCCGGAACGCAGGCGTTTACTTGTCGCCACGGTATACTGGCGCGGCGACGCCGTTTATACGGACAAGATCGCTTTCAAGTGGGCGCAGATGAATGACAAGCTACGCGGTCGCAATCCTCCCGGCGGGGTCATCATGATCGCCTCGGATTATTCCGGAACGCCTTCGCAAGCCTTGCAACGCATTCGCGCCTTCACCAGCGACGTCGAAGCGTTCGACAGTTGGCGTAAACGCATTGGCGGCGCCAACTCATAAATGTGTGGCATAGCGGGCATTATCGACCTGAACGGCGTACGCGAAATCGATCGTGACGCGCTCGTTCGCATGACGCGCGCGCTCGCTCACCGCGGCCCGGACGGCGAAGGGTTTTATCTGGCCCCGGGCGCCGGCCTTGGACATCGCCGTCTCGCTATTGTCGACCGCACCGGCGGCGCCCAGCCCTTCCACGCTCAAACTGGCGGCGCGGTGCTGACAACCAACAGTGAAATTTACAACCATCGGGCGCTGGCGAAAGAACTAGGCGCGCGCATTGAGCTGAAAACGAGATCCGATACGGAAGTGCTCGCCGAAGGACTGGCGCTTAACGGCGTAAGTTTTCTGCATGATCTGCGCGGCATGTTCGCGTTTGGCTTTTGGGAGCCGCAAGCGCGGCGCCTGACGCTCGCGCGCGACCGTTTGGGCGAACGCCCGCTCTACTATGCGCAGACCAATGACGGGTTCTTGCTGTTCGCTTCCGAGATTGGCGCCATCGCCGCGTCCGGTCTCATCGACCTCAGTCTCGATCCGCGCGCCGTCGCAGACTATTTTTACTTTGGATATGTGCCGGAGCCGCAATCCATCCATCGCGGCGTCAACAAATTGCCGGCAGGTCACTATCTGATCGCCGAACAGGGCCGAACCTTGCGACTGGAACGATACTGGCGCCCGGTGTTCACCGACGGTGTAGCGCCCTCTTACGAAGAGGCGGCAGAGGAGTTAAGGGGCCGGGTCGACGCGGCCGTCGCGGCGCAATTAATGTCTGACGTCCCGCTCGGCGCCTTTCTTTCCGGCGGCGTCGATTCGGCGAGCATCGTCTCGTCAATGTCGCAAGCCGGCGGAACCATCACCGCCTGCACTGTTGGTTTCGACGAAGCCAGTCACGACGAACGCGACGCCGCCCGCGCCATCGCCAACTTGTTTGGCGCTCGCCATCACGTCGCCGACGCCAGCGTCGACTCGCTCGCACTCATTGACCAGGTCGCCGCCGCGATGGGCGAGCCGTTCGCAGACGCATCGGCGTTTCCGGCATATCAAGTAGCTGAAGTTGCCCGAAAATACGTCACCGTCGCGCTTTCCGGCGACGGCGGCGACGAAATATTCGCAGGCTACCGTCGCTACCCATTCTTTCTCGCTGAAGAACGCATGCGCAGGATTGCGCCCGGTCCGGTGCGCGCCGCAATTTTCGGCCCATTGGGCGCACTCTATCCAAAGCTCGATTGGGCGCCGCCGATCTTCCGAGCCAAGACAACGCTGCAAGCGCTCGCCCGGTCGAGCGCACAGGGCTACGCCGCCGCCGCAGCGATCAACCTTCCATCGCGTGTCGCGCAGATGTTGAATCGAGACTTTCGTCGCACGCTTGGCGGCTACAAGCCGGAAACGATCATTGCTGACGCGATGGAATTTTCCGGCGCAGACGACCCGCTGTCGCGCGCACAGTACGCGGATCTCATGACCTGGCTGCCGGGGCGCATGCTGGCGAAAGTCGACCGCACCTCAATGGCGCATGGCCTCGAAGTACGCCCGCCATTGCTTGACCACAATATCGTTGAATGGGCGGGCGCGTTGCCGCCCTACTACAAGCTGGACGAACGGGTCGGAAAGCGAATCCTCAAAGACGCATTCGCCTCACGCCTCGGCGCCGATTTCATAGCGAGAAAAAAACAAGGCTTCGCGCCGCCGCTGTCGGCGTGGATGCGGCGCGAGCACGCCAATCCGGCGCTGCGCCTCAACGCGTCCCGGCATTGGAGGGAAAGCGGCATTTTCGACGAAAAAGCAGTCGAGATAATGGTGAGCCGCCATCGAAGCGGGACTGCCGACTGCGCTCAGGAACTTTGGAGCGTCATCATGTTCGATGCCTTTCTGAGAGTGTCAACGCGCTAGCGTTTCAACATGGCTCGAGCCCGGTTTCGCCAAGTCGGCCGCTCGACCACAAGCGACGTCAGCGTTTCATCTACGCGGCCAAGGCGCGATTTGTAGTCCGCCTCACCCGCCAGCAAGTCGTACACGGCAAAGCCTGCATCCTGATAATGTTGTGCCGCGAGCGCATGGGCGACAAACCCTGGCGCCAACCTGTTGTCTTCTTCAAACTTGAACCCGCTTTGATAGTTCATGACGCGGTCGCCGTGCACAAAGTTGTAAAGTACAGCGACGGTTTCACCTCCGGCTTTCAGTTCGAACAAATGAACCGCATCGGGAGCATAGCTTGCGAGGCGCTGGTGAAACGACATCAGTCTCTGGTTTTCAAAAACGCTTTCTCCGCCACGCGCTTCCCATCCAAGTTTGTGAAGCGCCTTCAGCGATTCCCACGCTGCTTCTTTTTCGGCATCGGTTCGCGCGAGATGCGCCGTCAATGGGCCGCGTTCTTCGTAAAGCTTCATTGATCGCGATATTTTCGAACGCAAGGACTTGCTAAGCGTTGCCATGAACGGGTCGCCGCCAAGATCGCAGACATAGACCGGCTGTTCGCTCAGCACCCGTCCTGAAAGCCCGCAGACCGCTGACGCAGAAAAAACGGCGGACGACATTTTGCGGTGCAGGTTGCAGAAAACAAGATTGTCGGCCTGCGACGTCTCGATCATGGCGCAAATTGCGTCGCGCCGAGGCTTGAACCCTACCGAGTCGGCTGAAAGAAAATCCACATACTCGGCATAAATTGAATCGAGCGCAGCCTCTCCGGACTGCTGAAACCATGTTTCACGCAGGCCCAGTCCGGCTTGCCGCCTCGGCGCGATCGAATACGCACCCAAAAGCACGATATCGCCGTCGTTCCTTACTTCGATACGATGAAGCCGCGTCCGGTCAGAAATCGTCTCCAGCCATGCTTTCATCCAGGCGGGAGAGTGAAAAAAACTTGGCGCAGTGACGCGAGGATGCAGCAACCTCCAGTCTGACAGGAATTGCTCACGATCGTTGAGTGACGCGATGGAAACATCCGTCATTGCCGCATCACTCTATCATAGAGCGCGCGATGCGCATCGATCATGCGTTCCAGGGAAAAGCATTCCTTGGCCTTCTTACGATTGGCGGCGCCGATGGACGCTCGCGCTGATGGGTTTTGCAGCAGTTGCGCCAGCGCAAATGCATACGCCTCCTCGTCGCCAAGCGGCGTTACATAGGGAAGGTTTTCCTCCGACACCATGTCTGCAATGTCGCCGACATTCGTGGCCAACACAGGTAGCCCGGAGGCCATCGCTTCCATCAAGCTGATCGGCGCCTGCTCGGTATCTGAAGAAAGAGCAAAGATATCGAACCTGGAATAGGCCTGCGCGGGATTAGCCGTCGCGCCAGGGAGACTGATGCGCTCATCGTTTCGCGCCTGCTGTCGCAACTCGTCATGCTCGGGGCCGCCGCCGACAATCTCCAGCCGTGCAGCCTTTGAACGGTCAGCAGCGAGAAACGCAGCAATGAGCCGGCCATAGTTTTTCTCTTTGCGCAGCGCGCCGAGCGAACCGACAACAACGGCTGTACTGTGGCTGCGCGAACCGGATTGCAACCGATCGAAATCGACGCCATTTTCCAGCCGGCAGACGTTCCGTAGCTTCCACTTTGTTTTAGCGGCAGCTTCAAGCCCGGCCGACGGCGCCACCACTTGTGTATTGCGCAAGAGCCAGCGCCGAACCAGAACCCTTTTCGATGATTGCTTCTCAAGAGTTTCGTCCGGCCCGAAGCCGTCTTCGAAATGAATGTGCGGCGTGCGAGTACCGGTCTTGTTGGCGATGATTGCTTCGATAGAGCCCCAGTTATACGTGCACAGTAGATTTGGCGCCGTCGATATGATGATCTTTCGAAGCCGCCAGATGTTTGATGCGCTGATCCACGATGTCTTCTTCATTCTGAGCGTGCTGAACGACGCTTTGATCTCGCGTGAGAACAATGCGCGCGCGCCATGCTCGCCATCGAGCGCTACAATGAAGTGCCGATAGCCGCGCCCCAGGCCGCGCGCAAGCGACGCGAGGCGCGCCTGCTGTCCGCCAATCGCGAAACTCGGAAACACATGCAGAATCACCACCTCTTTTGACGGGGCGCTGATTTTTGTACTGACCAGTTCACTATCCTGCATGGTGCTGCTGTGACAGGTTTCGCGCTTTCGTGCAAAGCAAAGCACGTTTATACTCCTCCGCGAGGGGCGTAAAAATGACGGAAACGCGGGCACACTGCGCCGTGATTGGCGGCGGCGTCACCGGCCTGGCCGCCGCGCGCGCACTGGCGGAGCGAGGCGCGACGGTGACCTTGTTCGAGCAGTTCGAGTTGAACCACGGGCGCGGCAGCTCTCATGGTCCAACGCGCCTCTTTCGCACCGCCTATTTTGAGCATCCTGACTATGTGCCGCTGCTGAGGCGCGCAGCCGCACTGTGGCGCCGACTGGAAACTGAGTGCTCAACGCCTTTGCTGAACATGTGCGGCGTGTTGATGGCCGGCCGCTCCGACGCTCAGTTAATCGCCGGCACTCTCCGCGCCGCGGAGCTTCATAACTTGCCGATTGAACGCCTGACCCACACGCAAACCCGAGAGCGTTTCGGCTGGCTGACCCTCGATAAAGTTTCGGAAATATTTATAGAGCCGGAAGCCGGCTTTCTGCATGCGCAGTTCGCCTGCGCCGCGTTGCTGCATGGCGCCAGCTCGCGCGGCGTAAAAATCCGTGAGCAGACAACTGTATTTTCGTGGCGCACGTCGGGATCGCAGGTTGAGCTGGAAACCAGCGCGGGCGCATTCTCATTCGACCGCGTTGTCATGGCGCCAGGCGCGTATGCCTCCAACCTGCTTGGCCCCGTCGGTGAGCACGTCAAGCCAATGCGAAAGTCTCTTTTCTGGACATCGCCCGGCGACGATCAGTTTCGCCTGCGCGCTGGCATGCTTCCTTTCGGCGTTGAGGAAACGGACGGGCGGTTTTTCTACGGCTTTCCCGCCATTGACGATGACGGCGTCAAAATCGGCGAACATACAGGCGGCGCGTGGATCGACTCAATTGACGACGAGGCGCTGGACGCCGCGCAACAGGCGCAAAGCGACGCCAAGGCTTTTTTGAAACGCAGGGCGCCGGGATTGTCGCCCGCGATTTCGAACCGGCAATCCTGTCTTTATGAAATGAGCCCTGACGGACATTTCATCGTGGACACGCTCTCTAACTGCGAAGACGTGTCGTTTGCCATCGGACTGTCGGGCCACGGATTCAAGTTCGCGCCCGTGATCGGCGAAGCTCTCGCCGACCTCGCGCTTTCCGGCGAGACCTCTCCCGAATTCGAGTTTCTGAGCGCGTCGCGCTTCGATCAGGCGTAGATGTCGGTGAAGAGCTCGCTTGCTTCGGGCAACGGGCTTTCCAGCGAAAAGTCCGCCGCTTCCTTGACTATCGCCTTGATCTCTTTGTCGATCTCCTTGAGCGCCGCCTCGTCGCTGAACCCGTTGTTCGACAGACGCTGCTCGCAGCGCTTTATCGGGTCATTGTGCTCGCGCACATCGTCGACTTCTTCTCGTGTGCGGTATTTCGCCGGGTCGGACATGGAGTGTCCGCGGTAGCGATAAGTCTTCATTTCGAGGACATAAGGCCCTTTGCCAGAGCGCGCGTGGTCGACCGCTTGCCGGCCAGCCTCGCGAACGGCGAGCACGTCCATGCCGTCGACTTCCATGCCGGGAATGCCGAATGCCGCACCGCGGCGATAGAGATGGGTTTCCGAGTGCGCGCGCTTGACGCTGGTGCCCATTGCATACTGGTTGTTTTCGATGATGAAGACGACCGGCAGCTTCCAAAGCTGCGCCATGTTCATCGCTTCGAAAACCTGGCCCTGGTTCGACGCGCCGTCGCCGAAATAGGTGAAGCTCACCTTGGCTTCGCCGCGATAGCGATTGGCGAAACCGAGCCCGACGCCGAGCGGGATCTGGGCGCCGACAATTCCATGCCCGCCATAGAACTCCGCCTCCTTGGAGAACATGTGCATGGAGCCGCCCTTGCCCTTTGAGTAACCGCCCTCGCGGCCGGTCAGCTCAGCCATCACACCTTTTGCGTCCATGCCGCAGGCGAGCATGTGTCCGTGGTCGCGATAGCCGGTGATCGTTTGGTCGCCCTTTTGCTTCACCGCCTCCATGCCGACGACGACGGCTTCCTGACCGATATAGAGGTGACAGAATCCGCCAATGTGGCCCATGCCGTAAAGCTGTCCGGCGCGCTCTTCAAAGCGGCGGATGAGGAGCATGTCGCGGTAGTATTGGAGCAGCTCTTCGTTGGTGGCGGTCAGATTGGTCTTGGGTTGGCTTGGGGCGTCAGCGGCCATTCAGATGTCTCCGGCAAAACTCGCCCTCCTCTTACGCGGGCGAACGCTGGCGAACAAGTTGGCCGAGGGAAATGCTGCGGCGCAAAGAGCCGTAAAGTCTACTTTTCTGACGAATTGAGCAGCCGGTCGAGTTCCCGCCGGGAAATCACCACATCGCCTTCGCGGGAATAGCCGAGTATCGCCCGGATGCGTTCGTCCAGAAGATCAGGATCTAGGGACCTTGAATTCAGCAGGTTGGCCCGCTTTTCCAACTCCTGCCGCCGCGCGGTCAACCCGTCGAGGGCGGCGGATTGCTGCACTTTGTCATCACGGAGGTTGGCAAGGGCGCGATAGCCGGTGTCGCTCGCTACCGCGCTGTATAGCAATATCGCCGTCAAACACATGACGAGCGCGGGAAAGGCGATGTCGAACAGGAAGCGATTACGCAACATGGATTGGTTCTTTTTCTGGTTGCGTTTCAAAAGAATCAATTGCGGTTAATGAATGGTTAATTTTCGAATCACCTGACTCGAATTGATAAAAAAACGGGCCCCGAAGGGCCCGTTTCCTGTTTCACTGTTGGAACTCGCTTATCCGAAGATAAAGTCGCTTTCCTGAACCAGCACGTTCGTGATGATCGTGAAATCAGCGACACCGTCGCCGTTCGTGTCACCTTCGACGTAGTTCTCGCCGCCGCTGCGATAGGCGCGCAATTCGCCCGCCGTATTGCTGAAGGCGCCTGAGCCGATCCATGAGAAAGCGTCCATACCGCCGCCATCGATCGCATCGAGGCCGCTAAGGTCGATTTTCTCTTTCCGTTGCTTGAAGTCGAGGATTTCATCAACGCCGCCGAGGTCGGTAAAGACGAAGATGTCGTTGCCGTTGCCGCCGCGCAGCGTGTCGTTGCCCTCGCCGCCATTGAGTGTGTCGACGGCGTTCCCACCGTCAAGATAGTCGTCGCCGGCATCGCCCATAAGCAGGTCTTTGCCGTTGTCGCCGAACACTTGGTCATCGCCGTCGCCACCGGAGACAGTATCGAGACCATTGCCGCCCATGAGCGTGTCGTTGCCGCCCATGCCGTGGAGCATTTCAACGCTCACGCCGGCCTGCAGGAAGTCATCGTGATTACTGCCCTGAATGGCTTCAATGCTGGTGAACGAATCGCCTTCAGCGTCGCCGGTGCCGAAGATGTTCCAGCCACCTGCATAGACTGACACACCTTCGTCAGAGTCGAGATAGGAAGCCGTATCGAAGCCGGCGCCGCCATCGAGGTGGTCCCCGCCGCCGCGACCCATGAGCACGTCATCGCCGGCGTTACCCGTCAGCCAATTGGAGCCGTCATTGCCCAGCAATGCGTCGTCACCCGAACCGCCTGTGGCGCTTTCGATATTGACGCCATTGGCGATGGTGTAGCCGCCCCAAATGCCGCTTACGAACGAAATGGCGCCGCCGCCGGTCGGCGTATAGTCAAGCGTCGCCGCCAGAAGATCGATGCGGGCGTTCGACGCGCCGTCGTAGCGGATCTCATCGTGGCCGCCCGTGTCCCAAATCGTCTCATAGTACGTGCCGGGATCATTGGCGTCATGCAACATGTAGACAGTGTTGCCGGCGGCGTGAGGATTGATCACGCCATAGCGCTGCTGAAGCACGGCGATGTCAAACGCGCCGAGCGTTCCCGACCAGCCGCTGTCGATATTGTTGGCGGTGAACGGCGTCGGGCCGTCCGGATGCAACTCCCACGCGTCGTTGTAAGACATGACGGTGTAGACGCCTTGGTTTAGGTCATAGAGGCCGAAAGAGCCGGTCGAAGACGTCACGCCGAGCATGATTTCGGAGCCGCCGCCCTGATCATGCGGGTGCGCGATGCCGTGAGCATGCCCGAATTCGTGCAGAATAACGGCGAACGAGAAGCCGCCCTGTTCCAGGCTTTGCTGCTGGTCAAAAGTCCAACCGCCGCTCAATACGTTGAACGCGCCAATGCCCTGCTGCGAGCCGTAAGCCGGATCTTGCGGGTAGAAATAGGCGCCAAACTGCTGCGACTCGGTCGTGAACAGGCGGAACGTCGCCTGATTTACGTCGTCAGTAATTTCATAATTGACGCCGAGGATTTTCTCGTACTCCTCGAGCGCCAGCATGACTTGACCGATTTCGTAGTCGTTCCAGCCGAGCGACACGCCCGGCTCGCCAAACGTTTCTCCGGCTTCGCCAAAATACACGTAGGCGGTATTGTTTCCGTCGAACGGAACATTGTCTGCGCTGTCCCAGAATAGGGCTTCAAGCGGATCGAAGTCTTCAGGGTTGTAGACATTCGATGTGATGGAAAATCCGCCCGACCAAGGCTGGTACGAGAAAACATCCAAGTAGTATGTGCCGTCTTCTTCTGCGAAGAAGTCGACGCGCGAGCTGATGTCGCCCGGGAAGCTGATGTCATCGCTGATCGCCACAACATTACCGTTCGAATCGTAGATCACGGCATAAGTATCGAGCTCGCCGAACGGAAGGGCGGCCCAGTCAGACGCATAGTCCGCGCCGCCCGCGACTTCGAATGAGTAGATCTGCCCGGCTTCCGCAGTGAAGGAATAAGTGTCCACTTCAGAGAAGCCCGGTCCATAAACAACGCCCGGACCCGCTTCGATAAATCCGTATGTCACCGTTCCGAGCGTCAGTGGGGCAGCGCTTCCAAAGGTGTCGCCGACAACATCGGCGCCAGGGCTGATCAAAACATCCAGCGTGTAATCGCCGGTCAGGCCGACGCCTGGATAGGCTTCCGCCACAATATAGTAGGTATCTGAAGCATCAGCCATGAAGGTGAAGAGCGAATTGACGCCAGCGCCGCCGTCGTCATCGAAGCCCACCAACTCGAAGCTGCTGTTGTAGACAGACAGGTACGTGTCGGCGAGCGGGCTCGCGCCCGAACCGTAAAGCGAGATCATGTACGTCTCGCCAGCCGTCAAACTGATCGAATAGACATCAAAGCCGTCGGGTTCGCCGATTGAACCGTCAACCGCGATGTCCGACGGTACGGCGCCGATGATCGACAGATTGCCAGTCAGCGGAGCCGCCGTGCTTGGCGCTGCGATGAATGAGCCGCTGCCCTTATAATGGGGATCCCATTCCGGATAGACCGCAAAGTCGGTGAACATTTGCTTGCCGAAAGTCTCAGCGATGTTTTCGCGGGTATATGTTTGGCCTGTGCCGAGCAAAGTAGCGTTTTGGCCATCTTCAAGAACGACCAGTTCGCCCGATGCTGTTCCTTCGTACGAGCGGCGATTATCGTAAGCCATGAGGGTCCCCCAAGTTGAACGAATTGAAAGGTTTCAGATTACAATGCCTTATTCACACCATATTCAGCGTTAATCATATTTGCGTGAGTTCAGCTGGCAACCGAAAAGTACTTCGCGATGTTGAAAAATGTGATTGCTTTGGTCGTTTCCGCTACGGCTGTAACTGCCGTCGCGACATCCTGCCAGAGTAGTGCTCCAGAAACATCAGTCTCCAGTTCGAGCAAGTCCGGAGCACAAGCAGAAGTTGTTTCCATGAAGTCGCCTGCCACCGAATCGCAAAAGCCGTGCACAAAAACTGCTGAAGGCGTGGCTGACCTTCCATATTCCCATGGCAAAATTTTTGCGACGCTCGATGACTACCTCGCGCATTTGCAGGGATTGAGCGCACTGGACCTGCCTTACTGGAAGCAGGTTCAGCCCGGCGTCTATCAGCAGGTTATCCGCATGCCGGGCGCCGTTCCCGAAACGGCGACCCGGGAAGAGTTGATGAAGAAATATTGCTTCGCGAGCTAATTCGCAGCGAATCGCTCGGCTGAATATAGATTTTCGCGAACTCGAAAAAGTAAACCTACAGACGCGATTACAATAGAGGTCCACCTAGTTAGGTAACTGCGCAATTAAAATTTGTGGCGACATCATCTGCGCGGTTCGCTTCGAGAATCGCGCCTATATTGGCTGGTCGCTCTCTACGCAATGTAACGGTTGCAATTTTGCAACGAGCTTTGCCCATAATGAGTGAGGTGCGAGCAGTTTCTACCTATCCCATGCTTGAGATTGGCAGAATAATGGATTCTGAAATCACGCCCTACCGCGCAGCAGTCCGTACCAATAAGCTGCGCGCAGGCGAACGGGGGTAAGCCTAAGATTAAATCTCAAATCCTCCGCTCGCTGCTCATAAACACCGGAGGAAAATATGAAAAAGTTCCTAGCTTCAACTGCAGTTGCTTTGGCTATGTGTTCGGCTCCCGCCTTTGCGCAGGAAGAGGATGGCGCGATCCTCTTCTTGAATTCGCTCAATGACCAGCTCGAAGCGCAGGGCGCTTCAGTGCGCGTTTACAGCGCCGAGATGGTCGGCTCCGGCGAAGGCGTTGAAATGGGCCGCACTGTCATCGCATCCAACCATGGCAATAAGCAACTCGCTCATGACTGGGCGCTGAATGACGAGTTCCGCGGCAGCCGGACAAATATCACCTACATGGTCGATTCCGTTGACTACACCGGCGATTTTTCCGCCGCCGAACAGGATGACGTCGTCGATGCTGCTTTGCAGATTTGGGACGAAGAGCAGTGCTCTAACATCGGCATCGACAAACTTCCGGCAGCGGCGCCTGACCTCGGCTTTGTTCAATTCCAGACCGGGTTTGGCGGATCTCCAATCACCGTAGGCCCATTGCTCGGCGAAGTTGATATTGTACATGGCGGCTTCCTTGGGCCGGACTTTTTCGACGTAATCGCAGGCTGCGCCCCGGGCGCTGGCTGCGGCGCCAATATTCTCGGCGTCACGTTTACATTCACTTGGACGGGCACAGACTGGGACAATAACGGCAAAGCCGACGCGGCCATCCGTGAATTGTACTACAATGACAACTTCACTTGGGTGAATGACGGCGTGCTTGGCGAGCGTGGGGACGGCGTATTTGACTTCGCCACAGTCGCGATTCACGAATCTGGTCATGCATTAAGCCGCGCGCATTTCGGCAATGTCGCCCTTCACCACAAGAAGGGTCTCACCACATCGCCGGCTGCGGTCATGAACGCAATCTATGGCGGCGTGAAACGTGCGCTCCTCGGTTCTGATAAGGGCGGACATTGCAGTGACTGGTCTGCCTGGCCGACCCAGAACTAGACTGAACATCTGAATTTTATTTGCAGAAACCCCGCCGGTGAAAATCGGCGGGGTCTTTTTATAGGTTCAGCGCCAGCGCCTGATCGCAACGCCGTTCAAGCGCGGCCGTTTCCGAATGTTGGAACCCGTACTTCGCGTAGAGTCCAAGGGCTTCCTCCAGAACGCGGGCCGTTTGCAATTCGATGCGCGTAAATCCGAGTTCACGAGCGCGCTTGATCGCATGGGTCAGCAGTTTTTTGCCGTAGCCGCGTCCACGCGCGTTTTCCTTCAGATACATTTTCCGCAATTCGACGGCGCCATCACCCATGGGCCACAGACCTACAGTGCCGATGATGTCGCCGTCAGCGGAGACGAGCACGTCGAATGCGCCATTCGCGTAGAAAGTTTCCAGATCGTCGAGATCTTTGTCCGTGGTCTTGGGCGCTGGCTCCAGCCCGTATTCGTCCAGAACGGCGAAAATCAGCGCGCGAACTTTCGCGACGTCCGCATTGGTTGCAGGCCTGATCACTGGAGTGCTCAATTTGCTTACCGTCCGAAAGCGCTGGCGCCGGCGTAGCGGGCCATGCCGTCAAGTTCCTGCTCGATGCGCAGCAACTGATTGTATTTTGCAAGCCGGTCCGAACGCGCAAGCGATCCGGTTTTGATCTGGCCGCAATTGGTCGCAACTGCGAGATCAGCAATGGTTGCATCTTCCGTCTCGCCGGAGCGATGCGACATCACCGCCGTGTAACTTGCGCGATGTGCTGCATCGACCGCCGCCAGGGTCTCCGTCAGTGTGCCGATCTGGTTTACCTTGACGAGAATTGAATTGGCGCACCCCTTTTCGATACCGGTGCGCAAACGCTTTTCATTTGTGACAAAGAGATCATCCCCCACAAGCTGACACTTGGCTCCGATGATTTCTGTCAGGGCGCGCCATCCTTCCCAGTCGTCTTCGGCCATGCCGTCTTCGATGGAAACAATCGGATAACGCGAGACCAGATCGGCATAGTAATTCGCCATGCCGGCTGCATCGAGCGTCTTGCCCTCGCCGGACAGTTCATACTTTCCATTCTTGTAGAATTCTGTCGACGCCGCATCGAGTGCAATGAAGATGTCTTCTCCAGGACGGTACCCAGCGCCCTCCACCGCCTTCATAATGAAGCCGAGCGCCTCGTCGGTCGACTTCAGACCAGGCGCAAAACCGCCCTCATCGCCGACATTGGTGTTGTGGCCCGCGGCCTGAAGACCTTTCTTAAGTGTATGAAAAACTTCCGCGCCCATGCGCAACGCGTCGGCGAAAGTATCCGCGCCGAGCGGCATGATCATGAATTCCTGAATATCGATCGGGTTGTCTGCGTGCGCGCCGCCATTGACGATGTTCATCATTGGCGCAGGCAGCACGCGCGCCGAAACGCCGCCCACATAGCGATAGAGCGGTAATGCGGAGGCGTCGGCGGCGGCTTTCGCAACGGCCAGCGAGACGCCGAGGATCGCGTTTGCACCCAGGCGTTTTTTATTGTCCGTTCCGTCCAGCGCGATCATGGTTTCATCGATCAGCGTTTGCTCTTCGGCTTCGAAACCGGACAAAGCATCGAAAATTTCGCCGTTCACTGCTTCAACCGCATTGAGGACGCCCTTACCGCCATAGCGGCTTCCACCATCGCGCAACTCGTGCGCCTCGTGCGCGCCGGTCGACGCGCCAGAGGGTACGCCGGCGCGGCCCATTGAGCCGTCTTCGAGCGTGACATCGACTTCAATTGTCGGATTTCCCCGGCTGTCGAGGATTTCGCGGGCGAAGATGTCGGCGATAGCGGTCATGAAGGCAGGCTCCGGTTAAAGTTTCCGGAGCCTCTATAGCTTGGCCGCAGCGCAGTGCAACGTCGCGGGGGCTTTACCTCGTTCCCTAGTAATCTTCTGGCTGGGACCCGCGCGGAGTTCCGCGCGCGTCTTTCGGCTTCCCCGGCCGTGGCGCTGGCGCCGATTGCGGCGCTGGCTGGGGAGTCGACTGCGGCGCTGGCTGAGGAGCCGGCTGTGGCGGCGGCGATGATTGCGGCGCCGGAGTGGGTGTTGCGCGTCGGGGCGGCGGCGTCGTGCTCTGAGGCGGCGCTTCTCTGCGACGCAGCGGCGGAGCTATGCGATCCTTACGGTTCGGTGTCGGATAGTCGCCGGTCTGGTCGACGTCCTCGCCGCCGCGCGGACCTCTCGGCGGGCGTTGTCCGCCACCGTCATTGGGCGGAGTTCCCCCGCTCTGGCCGCCACCGCCATATCCCCCTCTTCCGCCGCGTCCGCCGCCGCCATGACCACGGCCGCGCCTCGGGCGGTCATAGCCATGCGATCCGCCATAATAGCTGAAGTCAAAATAGTAGCCGCTGCTCGGGCCCCAGGCGCCGTATCGCCCGTACCACGGCCATGAAGGCTCGTAGTAAGTCCCGCCATAGGCGGAACCGCCGTACGAATAACTGTCATAGGCGCTGGCGAAACACTGGTTGGCGTCCCGGTCGCATTCATTGTGACAAGCGCCGAGTTCGTAGTCGCTGCGCGCCACATCCTCGCAATAGCGGTAACACGCGCCCGCTTCCGCGTCGCAGGAGTCAAAGGCCGTCTGATAGGGATAGGTTATGCACCCGGCCAGCAGCGTTAGCGCCGGCGCGGCGGCGAACTTGACGAACTTCATGCTGAAAATCCCTCGCTGGGCCCACATCCCGGCGACAGCATACGATCGGGCCTGGAAAATGCAAACGCCGCCCTCTAGGGGCGGCGCATGAACTATTCGACTTTTGGGCCGGATCTAGTCGTCTTGGGCTTCGAGAACCTGACGGCCGCGATACTTGCCAGTCTTAAGGTCGATATGGTGCGGACGGCGCAGCTCGCCGGAATCCTTGTCTTCGATATAGGTCGCGCCAGAAAGCTTGTCGTGGCTGCGGCGCATGCCCCGCTTGGACGGAGTTGTTTTTCGCTTGGGGACGGCCATGGATAACCTCTAAATCGTCTAATTCTAGTCGCCGCAGCAGACAGGGGAAAAACCCCCGCAAGCGCGCGCATTGATGGGAAGCCCGGTCGTCTAAGACAGCTGAGGGCGCTTGGCAAGGCCGGTATTGCCGACTGGAAGGAATTTTTCCCCGTTTGGCCAATCCTGATTTACCGGAAATGGCTAATTTGCGACATTCCTCTTCAACAGCTGGCAACGGCTGCTGGGTATGGTGGTGTACGGCCTCGGGGAATTTTCAGTCTTGAATACGATTTTCACGGTATTGGCGACCGGCGCGTTCGCGCTGATCAGCATAAACCATGCGCATGCGGGTTCGCCCTTGCCGCCGTCTACGGACGGCGCGCAGCTGGCATCCCTGCCCCAGACCGACGGTTTGGTGGATGCGCTTGCCGCGGAGTTTTTCGAAGAACATCTGCGCCTGTCCCAATCGCGATTGATCGAGGCCGAGACCGCAAAACGGTACTTGTCTCTGGATGCGTCGGAAAAGGCCCGCTTTCGCGCGGAACGGAAGCAACGCTGGCGGGAGATGAGCGCCAATCAGAAATCGGCGCTGCGCGGCGTCAAGCGTCCGAGCTTTGCCAATCTGGACAGTTCACAGAAGCAAACTTTCCGCCGCATCGCCTCCGAGACCCTGGGGGCCGCGGCCACCGGCGACCGCTCGTCGCTCGGCGATATTTAGTCAGCAGCGATATTTCAGGCGTTTGGCCGGGCGCGGTGCGTGGAGAGGTATTCGCGTGCAAGGCGCTGAGCCTCGGCAATTTCCTCCGCCGTCATTTCCTTGGCCAGTTCAGCGCGGTAGGCGCGCGCTTCCAGGTTTCCCTGCATCGCCGCCAGATTGAACCATTTGTGCGCGATGATGAGATCAAACCCGCCTTCGTCGCCGCCCGTCGAGGCCTGCAGCCCCAAACGATACATCTCGGAATCACTCAACAGTTGTTCGGCGGTTTCAAGCGTTTCCACACCCAAAGCGATTGTCATTTTGTAGCCCCTTGCTATTCGAACCGCTCACACCCGAAGCGAGCGGATTAACCATGGCAAGGATGAGTGCCGCGAAGCTAAAATCTGATTAACAGCGCATTATGGAAGTTTTTACGGATTGAAAACGTTTCGTTAATGAATTCATTTCGTCAGTATACAGATATAAAAAGCCGCCACGTCGATTGTCGTGGCGACTTTATGAATTGCTCAGCTACGGAGTTGCGTCACTGCTCCACTTGGATTTCGGACAGTTCTTCGAAATCGCCCAGGCTGCACGAACCACGCATTGTGCCGAATGAATCGATCACCTGAATGATATCGCCCTGACACATGCTGCTGCCGTTGGCGCGGTGGACGTAACGCCCCTCCCTCGCCAGCCCCGAACACCGTCCGCTCATTTCCACCAGATATGTCTTGCCGGAAGCTTCAACCAGCATGGTGAAGTCATCAAGAATGTCTGTGTCGCGAATACTGCGCAGCATCAAACAGGAAACAGAGTTTCCGGTCTTCTCATATTTTGACAGTTCTTCTTGCGCCTTGTCCGCTCTCGAACTCGCCGCGTATGCGCCAATTGCGCCGATGGCGATTGCGCCAGCACAAACCGATGTCAGGATTTTTGGTAAACGCATGACGAAACTCCTGTGTCACATGCAAGAGGTGATTGGGCCTTCTACTGTGAAGGGGCTTTCTCGAGCTTTTCAAAAGAGCCCAGTCCGCATGAGCCGACTGTCATGCCACTCGTTTGGTCGACAACGGTAACAATCTGATTACGGCACAATTGGCTTCCTGAAATCCTGTACTGGATGTAATTGCCCGCACGCGCGGCACCGTTGCACCGGTTGGGAACCTCGTTGAGGTAGTAATCACCGCCTGACGCCCGGATCAAAAATCTCCAGTCGTCTAAAGCATCCATGGTCCGAATTTGCGTGGTGTTGAGGCACGAGATCGTTTCGCCAGTGGATTCAAAGTCCGCCAACTTTGCAGCAACCTTGTCCGACATCTCGCTTCCGGCAAACGCTGCCGCCCCGGCGAACATGCTCGCCGCCGCAACGCCTGCAATCGCAATTTTGCCCTTCATAGCTTTCCTCCTTTAGGCCCCCGCCCGAGGATTCTGCGTCCGTCAAGACGCCAACCAGCATCAACTATAGGCCAGTTTGCGCCGGTTGCGGGGGCCATTGACCATCAATTTCACGCGAGGCGTCAAGCGGATAGCTGATAACCGGGCGTTGATTTGGCGATCTCCGCCTCCTCTGCGCTCATATCGGCTTCGATATCAGCAAAGAGCGGCGTCGATAGATAGCGCTCGCCGGTATCAGGCAACATCGCCAGAATCGTTGTGCCTTTCGGGGCCGACTTGGCAATCTCCATGGCGCCGGCGAAGGTCGCGCCGGCGGAAATGCCGGTGAAAATGCCTTCGTTCTTAGCCAGCGCTTGGGACCACTTGATGCCTTCGGCGGGCGGCGTCTTGATGATTTTGTGGATGACGCCTGAATCCACGGCCTCGGACGTAATTTTTGGAATGAAGTCCGGCGACCAGCCCTGGATCGGATGCGGCGTCCAGGCCGGATGGGATGCTGCGGGGCTGCCGTCCGGGTTGCGCGATTGCGTTGCGCCGCTCGACAGCATCGCCGCGTCCGGCGGCTCGCAAACTACGATCTTGGTATTCGGGCTTTCCTTTTTCAGAACCCGCGATACGCCGGTGAGCGTTCCGCCAGTGCCGAAACCAGTTACCCAATAGTCGAGCTTTTCGCCTTTGAACGCGTCGATGATTTCGCGTCCCGTTGTGCGTTCATGCATGTCGGGATTGGCTTCGTTCTCAAACTGCCGGGTCAGGAACCAGCCGTTTTTCGCGGCGAGCTCTTTCGCCTTCTCGACCATGCCGGTGCCTTTTTCCTTGGCTGGCGTCAGCACGACTTTGGCGCCGAGGAAGCGCATCAGCTTTCGGCGTTCCACCGAAAAGCTTTCCGCCATGGTGACGACCAGCGGATAGCCCTTCGCGGCGCAGACCATCGCAAGGCCGATGCCGGTATTGCCCGACGTCGCCTCAACAACTGTCTGACCGGGTTTCAAGTCGCCGCATTTTTCCGCCGCCTCGATCACCCCGAGTGCAAGGCGGTCCTTCACGGAGCCGAGCGGGTTAAAGGCCTCGAACTTTACAAACATGTTCACGCCATCGGGCGCGAGACGATTGATGCGGATCACCGGCGTGTTGCCAATAGTGCCGAGAATGCTGTCGAATTTTTTTGTCATGGGTTTCTCCTTTTGCGGGCCGCCAGATAGGCGAGCCGCGAAGCCTGTTCAGTGACGACGATCACACCCAAACGCACGATACAAGTTCGCGGCCGCAGCCGTCCAGTTGCAGGCCGTTCACAAGCGCGATGACAAACGCCATCAACAATCTCAGCAGACTCTAGACGCCGAGTTTCTTCTTGAGAATCTCGTTCACTGCTTGCGGGTTCGCCTTGCCGCCGGTTTTCTGCATTACCTGGCCGACGAACCAGCCCATGGTCTTGGGCTTTTCCTTCACTTGTGCGACTTGGCCCGGATTAGCGGCGATGATTTCATCGACGACCTTTTCGATAGCGCCGGTGTCGGTCATCTGCTTCAGGCCGCGCTTTTCGACGATTTCTGATGGTGAACCGGATTCTTCGCCTTCGAACATCAGTGCGAATACATCCTTCGCGATCTTGCCGGAGATCGTATTGTTCTGGATCAGGCCGATCAGCTCGCCGAGAGGCGCGGCGCTGACCGGGCTGTCGTCGATTTCCTTGCCGGCTTTATTGAGCGCGCCAAAGAGTTCGCCGGTGACCCAGTTCGACGCCAGCTTGCCGTCGCCGCATTTTGCAACTTCTTCAAAGAAGGCGGCGCTTGATTTGTCCGACGCCAGAACTGCAGCGTCATAGGCCGACAATCCGTATTCCGACATGAAACGGTGCTTCTTCGCGTCGGGAAGTTCCGGAAGGCTCGCCCTGATCTCATCGACCCAGGTCTGCTCGATTTCGAGCGGCAGCAGGTCAGGATCGGGAAAATAGCGATAATCATGCGCGTCTTCTTTCGAGCGCATGGTCCGGGTCGTGCCGGACTTTACGTCGAACAGACGCGTTTCCTGATCGATGGTTCCGCCGCCTTCCAGCACTTCGATCTGACGGCGCGCTTCGTAGTCGATCACCTGACGCACATAGCGGATCGAATTGACGTTCTTGGTTTCCGTCCGCGTACCGAGATAATTGAAGTCTCCGGTCTCGCGGAATTTGTCGTAATTGCCCGCGCGGCACACCGAGACGTTGACGTCGGCGCGCATGGAACCCTCTTCCATATTGCCGTCGCAGGTGCCGAGATAACGCACGATGGAGCGCAGCTTGGAGAAATAGGCCGAGCCCTCCTCCGCCGTGCGCATGTCAGGCTTGGAAACGATTTCCATCAGCGCGACGCCAGAACGGTTCAGATCGACATAGGATTCTTTCGGCGCAAGATCGTGGATCGACTTGCCGGCATCCTGCTCGAGGTGGAGCCGCTCAATACCGACCTTGATCGCCTCGCCGCCGTCAAGCTCAACCTCGATCTCACCCTCGCCGACCACCGGGTCTTTATATTGCGAGATCTGATAGCCCTGCGGCAGGTCGGGATAGAAATAATTCTTGCGATCAAACCGCGACCAGAGATTGATCTTGGCGTTGAGGCCAAGCCCGGTCCGCACGGCCTGTTCAACGCAAAATTTGTTGATGACCGGAAGCATGCCGGGCATGGCTGCGTCAACGAGGCTGACATTCTCATTTGGGCCGGCGCCATATTCAGCCGACGCGCCGGAAAACAGCTTCGACTTGGACGACACCTGCGCATGGACCTCCATCCCGATCACGACCTCCCAGTCGCCGGTTGTCCCTTGCAACAGTTTTTTTGGCTCCGCGCCCATCGTCGTCCTCATTCAAAATCGCAGGTTCATGCGGTTTTGCCCGCGCTTTGCGCCGGTTGCAAGTCGCCCGCCTCGGCCCGGTCGATGAGCCGCTGGATCGCCCGGTGGACGCGACGCGGATATTGCAGCTCCAGATAGTGCGTGCCGCCGGGGATGATTTCGAGGCTCGCCCGCTCGCCGGGAAGGACTTCCATCAGCTTCTCGGCGTTCGACTTCGGCACCAGCGCGTCGAAATCGCCATGCAACACTTCGACCGGCGCATTGATGGCGGTGAGACGATCCAGCAGCGGACCGATCTGCGCCCGGCGCGCGGCGATTTCGTTTTTCACTTTCAGCCAGCGGTTCGGCACATAGGGTTCGATGCCGTTAACGCTGCCAAGCTTTTCAAGCTGCAGGGCGTAATCGAACGGCTCTTCGATCAGCGCCGCGACAGTTACGACGCCTTTCACGATTTCCGGAAAATCGAGCGCCGTCTTCAGCGCCAGCTCGCCGCCATAGGAAACCCCGAGCGTGATGATTTTCTTGTCGCCGAATTCTCCGCCCCCAACTGATTTCGGAAGGAACGGTTTGGCCGCCGCGACCTGCTCATCGAAATCGGGATGGCATTCCTGATGGCCGCGGCCGAAACCCGGACGCGACAACACCACCATATCGAGGCCCACCGGCGCCGTTCGCAATAGGCGGGTGAAGAGCAGCTTGTTGCAGGGCGTGCCCGGAAACACGATTACGCGCCAGTCGCCGCCGCCGGGCCGGTGAAAGGCGTCGCTTTCGAGCGGTTGCGACAAGGGCGCTGTATAGGTGACTTCGTGAAATCCGGATCCGAACAAACCGCCCTCCATTTTGTCAAAGGTTAACAGGGACATGCGACAGCGCGAAGCGCCTTCTTGGCTTGAGGCGCGAGAAAGTTTCAGGCAAATTCATCTAGTGGGGGCGCAAGACGAGGCATTAATGACGGGCGCAACCCTTTCAGCGACGACCGAGGCGGCGACGACGCAACCGCGCGCGCAGGCGGCGACCATGGCTGAACTCAAAACCTTCGCCCTGGAACAGCGCAAGGGCGTCTGCTGGCGTACGCTGGTCTTCGGCACGATCGCGCAGGTCGTAATTTTCACCACCACCTTTTTCGCGGTCACCGGCGCGATTCCGCTCTGGGTCGGGTTCCTGATCAATTCGTTCTGGATGATCCAGGGCTACACCCCCGCCCATGAAGGCGTGCACAAAAACATCCACGGCAAGGACAACCGCTTTCACTGGCTCAACTATTTCTACGGCGTGGTGAACATCGGCTATGGCCTGCATTCCTATTCGATGCACGAACACAACCACCGCCTGCATCACCTCCACGCCAATGATCGCGAGCGCGATCCGGAGCATTTCGTCGCCCGCGCGCGGTCGTTCCCCGAAGGCGTGTTGCGCTGTTACCTTTATTACTTCACGGCGACCTATCACGGCTTCGTCAACGCGAAACATCACCCGCGCCCGGCGCGCTATCTAACCCGCATCGCGATCGAGCTTGGCGTTGTTTACGGCGTGGTCGTGATGCTGTTCGCCAGCGGCTACGGCGTTGAGGCATTATTGTTGTGGATATTGCCTGCGTGGAATTCGTGGGCGTTCAACGCTTATCGCTTCATCTACCTGCCCCATCACGTCTTGCGCGACGAGTTAGAGCTGATGAAGGTGTCGCGCGTGCTGGTGACCAAAAAAGATTTGCGCGGGCGGATTCTGGTGTGGCTGTTCAACTTCCACAATTACCACGAGATCCATCATCTTTATCCATACGTGCCGTGGCACGCGCTGGAAAAAATCTACGATCACGGCGAAGAACTGCTGGCGCGCGAAGGCATGCGCGCCGACGCGATCTAGCCCCACCACTCCGCCGGGCGCTTGTTGGCCCCGGCCGCTTGCTCGAGCGCGAACATACCCTTGAACATGGTCTCTTCATCGAACGGTTTGGCCAGCAGTTGCAGCCCGAGCGGCAGGCCCTGTTTGTCATAGCCCGCCGGCACTGACGCGCCAGGAATGCCCGCGAGGTTCGCCGTCACGGTGAAGATGTCGTTCAAATACATCTGGACCGGATCACCGGTTTTTTCGCCCAGTCCGAAGGCCGCCGACGGCGCCGACGGGGTCAGGATGAGGTCGACTTTTGAAAACGCCTCGACGAATTCGTCGAAGATTTTCTTCCGCACTTTCTGCGCGCGCAGATAGTAAGCGTCGTAATAGCCAGCCGACAGCACATAGGTGCCGATGAGAATGCGGCGCTTCACTTCATTGCCGAAGCCTTCCGCGCGGGTGTTCTCATACATCGAGGTGATGTCTTTGAAGTCCTTCGCCCGCAGCCCGTATTTGACGCCATCATAGCGCGCAAGGTTCGACGAGGCTTCCGCCGGCGCGACGATGTAATAGACCGGCAGGGCGTATTTGGTGAGCGGAAGGGAGATGTCGACAATCTCGCAGCCCGCATCCTTCATCCATGCAATGCCTTGTTGCCAGAGTTTTTCGATTTCCTCCGGCATGCCGTCCATGCGGTATTCTTTCGGCACGCCGATCTTGAGCCCCTTCAAGGACTGGCCGAGCATCGCTTCATAATCCGGGACCGGACGATTGACCGAGGTTGAATCTTTAGGGTCATGGCCCGCCATCGATTTCAGCATGATCGCCGCGTCGCGCACATCCTGCGCAATCGGGCCCGCCTGATCGAGCGAGGATGCAAACGCGACGACGCCCCAGCGCGAGACGCGGCCATAGGTCGGTTTGACGCCGACCGTGTTGGTGAGCGAAGCCGGCTGACGGATAGAGCCGCCCGTATCGGTCGCCGTCGCCGCGGCGCAAAGCCGCGCGGCCACCGCCGTCGATGACCCGCCCGACGATCCGCCCGGCGTCAACGGCGTATCATCGCCTTCGCGCCGCCACGGATTGATAACGTTGCCGTAGAAGCTGGTTTCATTGGACGAGCCCATTGCGAACTCATCCAGATTGAGTTTGCCGAGCATCACCGCGCCGTCGCGCCAGAGATTTGTCGTCACCGTCGATTCGTAACGCGGCGTGAAGCCGTCGAGAATGTGCGAGGCCGCTGTGGTCAGCGTGCCCTCGGTGCAGAACAGATCCTTGATGCCGAGCGGCACGCCTTCGATGTCGCCGCCCTCGCCCTTCGCAAGTTTGGCGTCGGAAGCCTTCGCCATCTCGCGCGCTTTATCGGCGGTGACCGTGATGAAGGCGTTCAGCGGTTTCGCTTTTTCGATGCGCGCAAGATAAGCGTCTGTAGCCTCCAGAGAGGTCACTTCTCTTTTCTTCAACGCGTCGCGAAGCTGCGCGAGAGTGAGGTCAGCGGGGTTGGTCATCACTCCACCACCTTCGGCACGACGAAGAAGTGGTCTTCGGTCTTCGGCGCATTGGCGACGACATTGTCGGGCTGGCCGCCGCCGGTGGGACCGGACTGCAGAACATCATCGCGCATGGGCAGCGAGATATCGACGGTCGACGACATCGCCTCGACGCCTTCCACATCGACTTCGTTCAACTGCTCGATCCAGCCCAGAATGCCGGAGATTTCCTTCGCCAGCGGCTCAAGGCGCTCTTCCGGCTCGGCGATGCGCGCCAGCCGCGCCACCTTGCGCACCGTATCCTTATCGATCGACATGATATTCTCTCAAAACCCTTCGGAACCCGTGCCTATCAACGCCCCCGCTCGCGCGCAAGGCTTCCGGCCGCCGCAAACAGGCCGTCAATGGCGGTTTCGGGGTCGGCGAGCGGGGTCCGGGCGAAATCCTCGATTCGGTCGGCGAAGTCCTGGTCGCCGGTGCGGTCGGCGACGAGGTCGTAGAACAGGTCGGAATCATAACCGCCGGCGGCTTCCGACCGGGCGATGAAGTCGCGCCAGAAATCGGCGGCCGGTTTGCGCTCGGCCCGGCCCACCGCCGAGGCGATGACATGGCCGCAAGCGTAAAGCGCGCGATAACGCCCACGCGCGCGGGCGCCGTTCAACGAGCCGTCTTTGAGTTCAGCGGCGCACTCCATCCGGGCCGAAGCTTCACGCTCGGTAAGCATGGCGCCGTCCCAGCGTCCGAGCGCGACCATTACCTCCGCCGCGATGGCGTCGGCGGCGCCTTCGTGAATCCATTCCGGCGCATCACCAAAGCCGGGGCCGGCGCCGGGCCGCGCCGCCGCCTGCCACAGATGCACGGCTTCATGGACGGTCGAGAAATTGAAAATGCCGAGCCCCTTTTCGCTTTCCTCTCGCCAGGCCCCGCCCTCGAGCAAAATCTGGAACTGCGCCGGGAGCGCATCGCCGGTGTAACTCAACCGTGCTTGATCATCGCCAAGCGCTGCAGCGAGAAACAAGTTGGGTTTGGTTTCCGGTGAAAACCCGAACATATCGGCGAGCGCGGCGAAACTTTCCGGCACGATTTCGTTGAACGCATCAATGATCCATGCCGGCGCATCGGGGTCGATCAGCGCCATGACATGATCGGTCTCCACCGGATTGAGCGGACCCAGATAGACAAACGCCGGATGCGCCATGGGACTGCGCCAGTCCTCCAGCGCCGCTTCATTGGCGCCGAAAGCGACAACATGCCCGCCGGGCGCCGAGGTGAAGTCGAACGTTGCATTGACACGTCCGCCGCCATTTTGCTTCGCCCTCGTGAGCGGCCAAATGTGTCCTGTGTAAACCAGCGCGCCGCCCGCGCCATAGCGGATCACCGGCTGGTATTCCTTGGGAAGGCGCGCGTCGCTCGGGCGCGCGGTCACTTCAACCCTCGTGAACTTCTTTTCGTCGGCGCGCAGGATGCGGTCGCCGTCCGCAAAATGCAGCAAGTTGAAACCGGCCGTGTCGATGGTCCAGAACTGCTCGCGGTAATCGCCGGCGATGTCGTCAAACACGATCTGCCGCTGCGGGCGCTTCCACTCATAGACCAGTTTCAGCTCGGCCTCGCCGACCTGCGTGACCAAGACGCGCAGATCGGGCGCCGGGTCGCTCCGGTTTGCCAATGCGACAGCGAGCGCTGCGATCACCGCAATAACGAGGCCCGTTACGCCGTACTTCATCAAACTTCTTCTCACCGCTTCCGTCGACGCCGCTTGAGCAATCAGTGTAGCATCAAGCCATGAGAGACGGATTTGAACAACAGGCCGCAAGATTTGGGGCGTCGGGCGCGCTGTTTGGCCTCGATATTGGCGAAAAGACTATTGGCGTCGCGGTCTGCGATCCGGCCCGCATGGTGGCGACGCCAGTGGAGACAATCCGCCGCAAGACATTCACCCAGGACGCCGAAAGGCTCGCCGCCCTCGCCGCCGAACGGACCATCGCCGGTCTCGTCCTTGGTTTGCCGCTGAATATGGATGGCAGCGAAGGGCCAAGCGCCCAGCGCGTACGCGCCTTCGCCCGCAATCTGCCGCGCATACTCGACCTCCCCCTCGCCTTCTGGGACGAGCGGCTTTCCACCGCCGCTATGGACCGCGAGTTGATCGCCCTCGACACCAGCCGGGCGAAACGCGCCGAAAAGATCGACGAAATGGCGGCGGCGTTTATACTGCAGGGCGCTATCGACCGCATCAGGGGACTCGCTAAATGAAACCAAAACCGCTGCGTCACCTCATCATTGGCCTGTTAACGGTCAGCGGAATTTTCCAGTTGCTGCTCGCCATGCTTGGCGGCGCACCGGGACTCGCCGGTCCTGTCGCCGGCTTCGGCTTCCTGTTCGTGATTATCGGCTTCTTCGTCCGCGCCGACACGAAAGACGGCTCACGCACGCACAGTCGCAACGCCATCATTGCCGCCATCGTCGCCTGTCTGTTAAATATCGGTTTCGCATTCTACGCCATGTCGCGCACGGAAGGTTACGTCGCCCTGCTCATTGTCGGGCTTGTCGATCTCGCGATTATCGCTGCTGGCGCCATGTGGATCTCGAAAATGGCGGCCAAGAAAAAGCGATGAGGCGCGGGCGCCAACATCGCCATTGCCGCGGGCGCGCCGAGCCGTTAAGGCTTCTGTTTTAATGACAACATCCGAACGCCCCGTCCCGCCGAAAGGCGGCTTCACCGCGCGCCGCCTGATCTCCATCGACGATCTGGCCGATGGCGACATTCGTTACCTGTTGAAGCTGTCTGAGTATTACGCCGGCTTCCTGCGTCGCGCAGCGCCCGCGCCAAGGCGGCTCGCGGGCAAAACCCAGATCAATCTCTTCTTTGAAGATTCAACCCGCACCAATCTTTCATTTGAGCTTGCGGGCAAGAAACTCGGCGCCGATGTGATCAATGTTCCGGTCTCGGCCTCATCGGTCCATAAGGGCGAGACCATGGTGGACACCGCGCAGACCATGGCCGCCATGGGCGCACACATCATGATTATTCGCGCCAAGGAAGAAGACCTCCACTACACGCTCGATGAGGTTCTCGACTGCCCGGTGGTAAATGGCGGCGCCGGCAAGCGCGAACACCCGACGCAGGCCCTGCTCGACGCGGCGGCTGTGCGCTCGGAATTCGGCACGCTCGAAGGTCTCACCATCGCGATCTGCGGCGACGTTAAACATTCGCGCGTCGCCGGGTCCGATGCGCGTCTGTTCCAGCGGCTCAACGCAAATATCCGCTTTGTCGGGCCGAAGCATTTAATGCCGGCTGACGATCAGTTCATCGACATCCCGCGCTTCGATAATCTCAAGGACGGACTCGACGGCGCCGATGTCGCCATGGGCCTCAGAATGCAGTTCGAGCGCATGGACGGCGACGGACGCGAAGCAGCCAAGGGATTCTTCGAGGAATTCGGCCTCACCCACGAAACACTTAAATACGCCAAGCCGGGCGCGCGGGTGATGCATCCGGGGCCGATGAACAGAGGCGTTGAAATTTGCGGCGCCCTCGCCGATGACGAAGAAAAATCCTTGATCCTGCGGCAAGTGTTTTACGGCGTCGCCATGCGCATGGCGTGCCTCGATGCGCTACTGACCCGCGGCGAATGAGGCATTAGTCCCACCAGAAGAACCACGTTTTGGCGCCAAGCAAGCTGGCTGCTAACGCGTCGAAACTTTCGTATCCCTGATCAATTATATCGTTGCAGTAAAGATACTGTTGCATTGCGAGCGCTTCCGCTTCCTTTGTCGTGCTTGCTGGCGTTCCAACAACGACTTCCACTGTATCGAATGCGCATGTGGCAAGCGTGATGTCATATTTTTCCGCCCAATACTTGTGCAATGCACACTGAACCACTGGCGCGGGACATTCATTCCAGTTGCCGTATCTTAGGTGGGCGAATATTTTCCAACTTTCTTTCACCGGAACCGGGGCGACGCCAATAAATAGCTTTTTGATCGGCGCCCGCGAAAGAGTTTCCAAATTGCCGATTAGTCCGTTTTGCGATTCTACCTCGCCTGTTATTTCACCGCGCGGAGGAAACTCGATTCCGTCTTCCTCGGCATATTTTCTGTATTCGGCTTCGCGTAATGCAAGCCACGTTTGAATATCAAAGTCCTTGGCCGCGTTAATTATGTCCTCTGTGGTTTGCGCGTCGTCCTCCACATTACTTTCATACGCTTCCACCATCCGTGAGACGGAAAAAGCATCGCCCGCAATAAATGGAGTTGATTGTGCGTTTTCGGACTTGGTCTCTTCAATGACCTTGAGAGCCTTTTTCCCGGAAACGATATAGTGGTCGAATGGAATGGCCGTCATCATATCGCCCGCATGACGATCACGTTCGTTAGCCAGGTTCTGCACTGTCCCCTTCTGATAAAATTTTAGCCTTCCAAACATTCGTTTCTCCAAATTAGCCAACCGCCAAACCCTCTAGCCCCACCATCAAACTACAGTTAGCTCAATTACGGAATAGATTGTCCGAACGAGCCAGACTATAAGCATCAACTATGACCATCATCCTCCCGCTCATTCTCGGCTATCTCCTCGGCTCGGTTCCGTTTGGCCTCGTCATCACCAAGGCCGCCGGGCTCGGCGATATTCGCGCCATCGGCTCCGGCAATATCGGCGCGACCAATGTCCTGCGCACGGGCCGCAAGGATCTGGCGCTGGCGACATTGCTGCTCGACGGCGGCAAGGGTGCGATAGCAGTCGTCATTGCGATGCTGATGGGCTGGCGGCCGGAAGTCGCGGGCGCGGCGGCGTTTCTCGGTCACTGCTTTCCGGTCTGGCTCGGCTTCAAGGGCGGCAAAGGCGTTGCGACCTTCATGGGCACCTTGTTTGCGCTGAATGTTGTCGCCGGCGTATTCGCGGGGGCGACATGGCTCGCCGTCGCCAAGGTCATGAAATACTCATCGCTCTCCGCACTCGTCGCCGCTTCAGCGACGCCGTTCGTTCTGTTCGCGCTGGGCAAGCCCGCCTACGCCATCGCCGCTCTGGTGATGACGTTGTTGATCTTCATTCGCCACAAGGCGAACATCACGCGACTTCTATCCGGCGCAGAGCCAAAGATCGGCGATAAAAAACCCGAAGCTGCAAGCGTCCAGACTAGTGCCTAGCCAAGCGCTCAGCGACACGGAGCGCCTCGACTGGCTGCAGCTTATCCGCACCCAGAATATCGGTCCGGTTACTTTCCATCGCCTTGTTGCGAAATTCGGATCCGCGGCGAATGCGCTGGCTGCTCTTCCCGATCTGTCGCGCAAGGCGGGACGTTCCGCGCCGTTCAAGGCCGCCGACCGCAGCGTATGCGAACAAGAGCTTAAAGATGCGGAAAGACATGGCGCGCGGGGGATCACGGCGTGCGAAGAAGAATATCCGAAAGCGCTGAAGACGATCCCGGATCATCCTCCCGTTCTTTATGTTCGCGGACACGCCTCGATGTTTGAAAAGCCCGCCGTCGCCATTATTGGCGCACGCAACGCCTCCGGCGTCGGCCGCAAGATCGCGCGCATGCTCGCCGCCGATCTCGGGCAAGCGGGCTATGTGGTCGCCTCCGGCCTTGCGCGCGGCATTGACGGCGCCGCTCATGACGCCGCACTGAAGTCTGGCACCATCGCCGTGGTCGCCGGCGGCGTCGATGTCATCTATCCGCCGGAGCACGATGAACTCACCGAACGCATCGCCCGCCAAGGCGCGGTGATCTCCGAATGCGCCATGGGCGCGCAGCCGACCGCGCGGGACTTTCCCAAGCGCAACCGATTGATCTCAGGTCTGTCGCGCGGCGTGGTGGTGGTCGAGGCCGCCGCGCGATCGGGCACGTTGCTTACGGCTAATTTCGCGCTCGATCAGGGACGCGAGGTTTTCGCCGTGCCGGGCTCCCCGCTCGATCCGCGGTGTACAGGCGCCAACCGATTGATCCGCGACGGCGCAACGCTGGTCGAAACTGCGCAGGACATTATTGACGCCCTGGCCGCGCAAAGCAGAGGGGCCGCAGACGGAGCGCGCGACCTGCTCGATTGGTCCGATGGCATGAGCGAGCAAGAAGCCGACCCGGCTGCGCTGCTTTCCTTGCGTCGGCGGGTCCTCGAACTGCTCAGCTTTACGCCGCTGCACCGCAATGAAATCCTGCGGGAGGCGGACGCGCCACCGGGCTTGCTGGCGGATGTGTTGCTTGAGCTGGTGCTTTCTGGCGAGGCGGTAGAACATTCTGGCGGGCGGTTCAGCCTGCGCGCCGACTGATCATCTGGACCAATTCGCCCTAAGCCTTCGATTCCCGGTTTAAGTCTCTGTTATAAAAGTGTAATGGGCTCGCGGCGCACGCGCCTTCAGTAAGCGCCGAGGCGGTGAAAACTCCCACTTCACAACCGCCAAAACAGGCTCCGGCGGCCAGTCACACATTATATTAACCGCCGCCCGCACAGTTGACAGGGCGTGGCAGCCCGCCCCATAGGGCGCGCCACGCCATTTTTCCCCTTTCTTGGTTCCGGGACCCGCGCTGCATGCAAGTTGTCATCGTTGAATCGCCCTCCAAAGCGAAAACCATCAACAAATATCTGGGTTCAGGGTTCAAAGTGCTGGCTTCCTACGGCCACATCCGGGACCTGCCGTCCAAAGACGGGTCGGTTAAGCCCGATGACGATTTCTCCATGGTGTGGGAGCTCGACGCCGGCTCAAAGAAGCGGGTCAACGACATCGCAGCGGCCCTAAAGGGCGCCGATCGCCTGATCCTCGCCACCGACCCTGATCGCGAGGGCGAGGCTATTTCCTGGCATCTGCTGGAGACGTTGACCCAGAAGAAAGCGCTCAAAGACGTTCGGATCGACCGCGTCGCGTTCAATGCGATCACCAAAAAGGCGGTGCAAGAAGCCATGGCGCATCCGCGCCAGATCGATGACGCGCTTGTCGATGCTTACCTCGCCCGCCGCGCGCTCGATTATCTGGTCGGCTTCACACTCTCTCCGGTGCTGTGGCGCAAGCTGCCCGGATCGCGTTCCGCAGGCCGTGTTCAGTCGGTGGCGCTGCGCATTATCTGCGATCGCGAGCTGGAGATCGAAACCTTCGTCGCGCAGGAATACTGGAGCGTCAAAGCGCAAGCCGTCTCCGGTTCGTCGGCGCCGTTCGAGGCGCGGCTCGTCCTGCACAAGGGCGAGAAGGTTCAAAAGTTCACGCTCCGCGATGAGAAATCCGCCATGGCTGCAAAGGCCGCCGTGGAAGCAGCGACATTCACCGTCGACTCCGTCGAGGCCAAACCCGGCAAACGCAATCCGCCGCCGCCCTTCACAACCTCGACGCTGCAACAAGAGGCTGCGCGCAAGCTTGGCTTCAATGCGCAACGCACCATGCGCACAGCACAGAAACTGTATGAAGGGATCGACATCGGCGGCGAAACCACCGGCCTCATCACCTATATGCGTACCGACGGCGTCGACATGGCGCCCGAAGCAGTCAGCGATGCGCGCAGCGCCGTCGCAGCGACATTCGGCAAGGACTACGTTCCCGCCAGCCCGCGCATGTACAAATCCAAGGCTAGGAATGCGCAAGAAGCGCACGAATGTATCCGTCCTACGTCGTTCGCGCGCGCGCCGGAAAAAGTGCGCGGCCTGAGTGACGATGAATTCAAACTCTATACGCTGATCTGGAAGCGCAGCATCGCCAGCCAAATGGAATCAGCGCGGCTCGAGAATACAACGATTGACTTGCTTTCATCGGACAAGAAGACCGGACTGCGCGCTACCGGGTCCGTCATTTTGTTCGACGGCTTTCTTGCGCTCTATGAAGAAGGACAGGACGACGCTGAGGACGAAAGTGGCGGCGGCGTATTGCCGAAACTTTCCGCCGGCGCCGGCGCCAGCGTTTCAGATGTTGCTGCTGACCAGCACTTCACCCAGCCGCCGCCGCGCTATTCCGAAGCCAGCCTGGTAAAACGCCTCGAAGAACTCGGCATTGGCCGCCCATCGACATATGCATCGATCCTCTCGGTTTTGCGCGACCGCGGCTATGTCACGATGGATCGCAACCGCTTCATTCCGGACTCTAAAGGCAGGATCGTTACGGCGTTTCTGGAAAACTACTTCCGGAAATATGTGGAATACGATTTCACAGCCGACCTCGAAGAAACGCTGGACAAGATTTCCGCTGGCGACGCTGACTGGAAAGCATTCCTGAGGAACTTCTGGTCCGAGTTTCACGCCGCAGTCGAGGACACAGGCGAGCTCAGGATCTCCGAAGTGCTCGATGCGCTTAATGAATCTCTGGGGCCGCTGATCTTCCCGAAGAAAGAAGACGGCTCTGACCCGCGCGCCTGCGCCTCCTGCGCCGAAGACGGCCGCGCCGACGGACGCTTATCGCTGAAGACCGGAAAGTTCGGCGCCTTTATTGGCTGCTCAAATTACCCGGAATGCAATTTCACCCGCCAGCTTTCCGCGCTTGGCGAAGGCGAAGACGGCACCGAGTCCGGTGACAAGCTGCTCGGGCGGGATCCAAAGTCCGGCATGGATGTCTGGCTGAAAATCGGTCGCTTTGGTCCCTACTTTCAGCTCGGAGAACAAGAAAAAGGCTCGAAGGAAAAGCCGAAGCGCGCCGGTCTTCCCAAGACGTGGTCCGTCGCCGACGCCGATCTCGAAAAAGCATTGATGATGCTGGCGTTGCCCCGCGAAGTCGGCGCCCATCCGGAAGACGGCGAAATGATCGAGGCCGGACTCGGGCGTTACGGACCGTTCGTCAAGCATGGAAAGACCTATGCGAATCTCGCCAGCATCGACGAAGTATTCGAAGTTGGTCTCAACCGCGCGGTGACCCTCATCGCGGAAAAGAAGGCCAATCCGCGCGCCGGACGCGGTCAAGCAGCAAAGCCGCTTAAAGAACTTGGCGCACATCCCGAAACCGGCGACCCGGTCAACGTGATGAACGGACGCTACGGTCCTTATGTGAAACACCAAAAGACCAATGCAACGATCCCGGCCGGAACCGAACCGGAAAAGATCACGCTTGAGCATGCGCTGGAACTGATCGCTGCGCGCGAAAAGAAACCGGCGAAGAAAAAAGCCGCCAAGAAAAAGGCGGCGACAAAGAAAGCGGCCAAGAAAGCGCCCGCTAAGAAGGCGGCAGCTAAAAAAGCCACGACTAAAAAGGCGTCGGCGAAGAAAAAGACCGCCGCCAAGAAAAAAGCTGCGAAGTAGTCCGCTTAGCCGTTCGCTATTTCCGCGCGAATTCCTATTCTCGCGCACCCATTGCACACTCTTATGCTGCGCTCACAGGGCGCATGAAGTTTCTTTTGCGCTGCGATAGAATTTCACGCCGCCTTCGCGAAACTTTCGCCTTACCGTCATCAATGACGCCTATCTCGCGGGCGAACCGGCGCGCCCAGCCGGTTCTGAACATTGAACCCGCGAAGGAGTTTGACGATGACCCGCGTCATGACATCACTTGCATGCACTGCCCTTCTGGCGACCGCAATCGCCACAGCCAGCGACGAAATTTCATTGGAAGATGTGCCGGAGAATGTGCTCGACATGGCGAGCCGCACTGCGCCGGGCGTCACCTTTGATCGCGTCAGCATTGAGGTGGAAAATGGTCTCACTGTTTACGAGTTCGAAGCCGAAGATCACGCCGGCCGGCATATCGAAATCGACGTCGATGAAAACGGCCGTCTCGAAGAAATCGAAATGGAGACCGACCTTGAGGACGTGCCTCCACAAGTGATGATCACGCTCGCAAACACGGCGCCGGGGTTTACGCCCGACTACATTGAATTGTCCGTGCGTGAATCCAGCCGCTACTTCGTCTATGAATTTGAGGGTCGGCTGGACGGCGCACGCCTCAATATCGAGATCGCTGAAAATGGCGAATTGCTGCTCGTTTCGGACGAACTTTCCAGTTAATTCAACACCTTCTGGCGAGGGTTCTCACGCCCTCGCCTCTGCCGTTCAAAATTTGTTTAAGGGCTTAACCTTCCCGTATTCTTCTCGCGCTTTAAACTGGGGTCCACTTTACTTCGTTGGGTCCGTTTCATGGGTTTGTTGCGTACATCATTGGCCTTGGGGTTGTTTGGCGTCTTGGCCGCGTGTGCGACTGCGCCGGCCAATGCTCCGCACCCGGCCTCGAATGCGCCGCACGCCTCGCTCCGACTTTGCAATGGCGTGAAAATCTCAAACGCGCCAGCGACCGATCCTGCCGGGCGCATCGTCAACTACGACTCCATGGCCACTATCGGGGGCTCGACTCTGTTGCGCGCTCCCGTGAACGCTTGCGTCTCGTCAGGCTTCGGCCCGCGCAATGGCGGCGCCAGTTCATTTCATCATGGCGTTGACCTGTACACGCGCTCGCCTTCCACCGTTTACGCAGGCGGCGATGGCGTCATCATTTCGATTGGCGTGTTGAGCGGCTACGGCAAAACAATCCTGATCCGTCACGCGCGAGGCGTGGAGACTCGTTATGCGCACTTGTCCGAGATCACGCCGGGTCTGAGAAAAGGCGACCGGGTTGCACAGGGCCAGCCCATCGCCATGACCGGCCGCACCGGCAATGCAACCGCCGTACACCTTCATTACGAAATTATCGTAGACGGGCGCCGCCACAATCCCCTGACCGTTGGCCGGTAGCCACCCCGTTTCATTGCGTCATAGTGTTCGCAACCGCTTGCGAAGCATGTTACTGCACTTGTTGAAGTAATTCTTTCAGGAAGCAGTCCGTTGCCAAAGCCCGCAAAACCAAAATCCAAGTCTTCTAGCGGGTCCAAGAAGTCCGGCTCGCCAAAACCCCGCGTCAAGAAACCCGGATTGCCGAGCAAAGCGGAAATCCTCGCCTATCTCAAGGACGCCGATGGCGCGACGGCGCGCCGCGACATCGCTCGCGCGTTCGGCGTCAAGGGTGAAGCGCGCGCCGAATTGCGCGCCATGCTCAAGGAAATGGACGCAGACGGATCAATCAACGTGAAGCCCGGCAAGCGGATTGAACGCGCCGGAGCCCTGCCGCCTGTTGCGCCGATTGACGTGATGTCCGTGGATGATGATGGCGACCTCATCTGTATGCCGGCGGGATGGACCGCCGACGGCCCGCCGCCCATCATCCGGCTGTCGGCCAAACGCGCTGCGAAGGTTAAACCCGCGCCCGGCGTTGGTGACCGGTTGCTGGCGCGCCTGTTCCCGGCTGGCGATGACGGTTATGACGCCGACATCATCAAAGCTATCGGCAAAGGCGCGCACCGCTTTCTTGCGGTCTACCACAAGAAGCGCAAAGGCGGCGTCGCGGATCCGGTGGAGCGCCGCGCCAAAGACAGCTTCACTATTGATGATGGGGACGATGGCGGCGCGAAAGATGGCGATCTCGTCTGGATCGAAACCAAAAATGCGCGCGGCTATGGCCCAAAGAAAGCACGCATCAGAGCCATTGCCGGACACATTGACGACAAGCACGCCTATTCAACGATCGCCCTCGCCAATCACGGCATTCCAACCATTTTCCCGGCCGCTGTAATTGCGGAAACGGAGAAAGCGAAACTCCCGCCGCTGGGCGACCGTACGGATTTGCGAAACACGCCGCTGATCACCATCGACCCTGCGGATGCAAAGGACCATGACGACGCCGTCTTCGCTGAACCTGACGACGCCGCAGACAATCCGGGCGGGTTCCGCGTCATCGTCGCCATCGCCGATGTCAGCTGGTTTGTAAAACCGGATTCCGAGCTCGACCGGGAAGCCATCAAGCGCGGCAACTCCACTTACCTCCCCGATCGCGTTGTACCCATGCTGCCGGAACGGCTGTCCAACGACTTGTGCTCGCTGCGCGAAAATGAAGACCGCCCTTGCCTTGCTGTTGAAATGATTCTTGACGCCAATGGCGTGAAGAAACGGCACCGCTTCATGCGTGCGCTCATGCGGTCACGGGCAAAACTCTCCTATGATGAAGCGCAGGCGATCGCCGATGGCGCCAACGCCGCCGTTGGTTTGAAAGCTATCGTCCATCACCTGTACGCCGCCTACGCCGCGCGGATGAAGGAGCGCGAAAAGCGGGCGCCGCTCGACCTCGACTTGCCGGAGCGCAAGATTATTCTCGACCAGAATGGCGAAGTTGAAAAAGTCATCAAGCGCGAACGCTTTGATGCGCACAAGGTGATTGAAGAATTCATGATCCTCGCAAACGTGGCGGCCGCAGAGGCGCTCGAGCGCGCAAAAACGCCGTTGATCTATCGCGTCCACGATACCCCGGACCCGGAGAAGCTGGAGTCCGTGCGCGAGTATCTCGAAACGCTGGATTACTCGCTCGTGAAGGGCGGCGGCGTGCGCCCCGCCAACTTCAATCAGCTCTTGAAGATCGCAGAAGAACGCGACCAGAAAGAAATGGTTTCCGAAGTTGTGCTGCGCTCACAACGGCAAGCGGTGTACGATACCGACAATGTCGGCCATTTCGGACTGAACATCGCCCGCTATGCGCATTTCACCTCGCCGATCAGGCGCTATGCCGACCTCACCGTGCACCGCGCATTGGTAAAAGCATTCAAGCTCGGCGAAAACGGTCAAACCGAAAAGGAAGCCAAGGCACTTCCCAAAATCGCGGAAGACATTTCCGATCTCGAGCGCCGTTCCATCGCCGCAGAACGCGAATCCAATGACCGCTATCTCGCAGGCTTTCTCGAAGGACGCGTCGGCGCCGAATTCGACGCGCGCGTCCGAGGCGTCACAAAATTCGGACTGTTCGTCATGCTCGATGAAACGGGCGCAGATGGTTTCATCCCAATGCGGTCTATTGGCGGAGAGCGCTTCACCTTTGTGGAACAGGAACATTCCGTCATTGGCGATACGACCGGCGGCGTCTTCCGTCTTGGGCAACCTGTCAGAGTAAGACTCGCCGAAGCTGCGCCGCTGACCGGCGGATTGCGATTTGAGATGATCTCCGAGCCTCTTCCCGGCGGGCCGCGACGCAAGGGCGGCGGCAAACCGTCAAAGCCTGGCTTTGGCAAGAAATCGAAGGCAGCCAAACGAAAAGCTGCGCGGCCCAAGCCGGACAAAAAGAAAAAGCGCGGCAAGGCGAACGCAAAGCCGCGAAGAAGTTAACCCGGGAACCGTTTCCAACCGCACATTCCCGCGAAAGCTGGAATCCAGAAACACAAAAACACGCCTGCCTCATGGATCCCCGCTTTCGTGGGGATGAGCGGAATTACGGAATCTTATGCTCGACCGGTTCGGCGTCTTCAATCCCCCACGCCTTCAGCGCAAAGGCATATAGGTGAGCACGTTCATCAAGCCGCTCAAAGCGCGCCGCCGAACCGCCGTGGCCTGCGCCCATATTCATGCGCAATACAAACGGCCCGCCTTTCGCATCATCGCGCAAGCGGGCAATCCACTTTGCCGGCTCCCAATAGGTGACACGGTAATCCGTGATGCCGCCCGTCGCCATGATCGGCGGATAGTCCGTATGGCGAATATTCTCGTAGGGCGAATATGCTTCGATCCAGCCGAACTCCTCTGCGCTGGTGACGGGATTTCCCCACTCCTCCCATTCCGGCGGCGTCAACGGCAAGTCTGCATCGGAAATGGTGTTGAGCACATCAATGAATGGCACAGCGCCAATCACCCCGCCAAACAAGTCGGGCCGCAAATTAACCGTCGCCGCAACCAGCAATCCGCCGGCGCTGCCCCCGTAAATGACGATTTTTTTCGGCGCCGTATACCCGCCCGATATAAGCGCGTCTGCTGACGCGGCAAAATCGGTGAATGTATTCCTTTTCTTGTCGAGCTTTCCGTCAAGATACCACTGCCGCCCGTTGTCCGCGCCGCCCCGCACATGCGCGACAGCATAAACCGCGCCGCGATCAACCAATGAAAGTATATTTGGTGAAAAAATCGCCGCTTCCGACAGACCGTAGGAACCATAGCCATAGAGGAGCGCCGGCGCCGAACCGTCTTTCGGCGTCGTTTTCAATCGCAGAATCGTCACGGGCACTTTCGCCCCGTCTTCGCTAATCGCTTCGATGCGTTCGACAGCGTAAAGCGACGCATCGTGCCCGCTTGGCACTTCCATGGTCTTGACCAGCGCTCTGCTGCGATCCGTCATGTCGTAATCGAAAGTCTGCGTTGGCGTTGAGGGCGATTCATATGTGAATCTCAGTCGCGGCGTGTCGAATTCGTAGCCGTCAGACATGGAAAGCGCATACGCCGCCTCATCAAACGCAACGCTGTGCTCATTCCCCTCATAATCGGAGATGACGATGCGCGGCAGTGCATTCTGACGCTCCATTCGCACGATGAAGTTCTTGTAAGTGGTGAAGTCGATAATCTGACTGCCCGGCTTGTGCGCCACCCAGTCTTTCCAGTTTTCGCGTCCAGGACTGCCGATTGGCGCCGTGACAATCTTGAAGTCCACTGCACCATCGGCATTGGTGCGGATATAAAACTGATCGCCATGATGTTCAGGCGAATACTCCACATTCTTTTCGCGAGGCGCAATCAGCACCGCTGATGCGCCCGGCTCACCGGCGGGAATGAACCGCACCTCGCTTGTAATGTGATTGCCTGAATAGATGAAAATATACTCGCCGCTCTGGCTCTTCGACACATTGAGGAAGAAGGCGTCATCCGTTTCTTCGTAGATCAGCACGTCTTCGCTCACCGGCGCGCCGAGGCGGTGCAACTTCACCCACTTTGAGCGCTGGTTGTCGTCGCGCTCCACATAGAAGAACGCCTTTGAATCCGCCGTCCAGATGGCCCCGCCGCTATCGGCGCTCTCGATGATGTCGGAGAGGTTTTCTCCTGTCGCAAGATCGCGCACCCCGATCGAGTAATATTCCGAACCGAGGCGATCAACGGCGACGGCGGCCAATCTATGGTCAGGACTGTGAGCGAAAGACGATATTTTAAAGTACTCTGCATCGCCGCCTTCCGCGTCTCCGTCATAGAGCACCTGCTCGCCGGCGATACTGGCGCCTGACGCACCTAGGACGCTGTAGTCTCCAGAAAGCGGCGCGCGCATGAAAACGGGATATTCCCCGCCATCGCGAAACTTGCTCCAGTAGATCCACCCGCCATCTCTTAACGGAACTGAACTGTCGTCCTCCTTGATGCGTCCGCGCATTTCATCGAACAGCCGTTTGCGCAACGGCTCGAGGTCGCCGGTGACCGCTGCGTAATATGCAT
>CAZAOB010000026.1:0-44218 GCA_964486635.1 uncultured Caulobacterales bacterium
GGGTGATCAGCCGCCAGAGCGCGCGCCGCCAAGAAGCCTGGGACCGCCTCGAAAAACCCCTCGAGAAAAACGAACGCGTCGACGGCGAGATTTTCAACCGCGTCAAAGGCGGCTTCACTGTCGATCTCGGCGGCGCCGTGGCGTTCCTGCCGGGCAGCCAGGTGGATATCCGCCCAGTGCGCGACGCCGGCCCGCTGATGAACATTCCACAGCCGTTCCGCATTCTGAAAATGGACAAGCGCCGCGGCAACATCGTCGTATCGCGCCGCGCCATTCTTGAAGAAGATCGCGCAGAACAGCGTCAGGAAGTCGTTAAAGAGCTGACCGAGGGAGATGAACGCGACGGCATCGTCAAGAACATCACCGAATACGGCGCGTTCGTCGAACTCGCGCCGGGCGTTGATGGTCTGCTTCACGTCACCGACATGTCCTGGTCGCGCGTCAACCATCCGTCGGAAGTTCTCGGCGTCAATGACAGCATTCGCGTCAAGATCATCAAGATCAATCCGGAAACCCACCGCATCTCGCTCGGCATCAAGCAATTGTCGCCGGATCCGTGGGAAGGCGTCGCAGCGAAATACCCGCTTGGCGCAAAGTTCTCCGGCAAGGTCACGAACATCACCGATTACGGCGCTTTTGTTGAGCTGGAAGACGGCATTGAAGGCCTCGTCCACGTTTCGGAAATGAGCTGGGTGAAGAAGAACGTCCACCCGGGCAAGATTGTTTCGACGTCTCAGGAAGTCGAAGTGATGGTGCTCGAAGTCGACGAAACCAAGCGCCGGATTTCGCTCGGTCTGAAACAGTGCGCAGACAATCCGTGGGAGCGCTTCGCAGAAGAGCACCCGATCGGCTCCATGATCGAAGGCGAGATCAAGAACATCACCGAGTTCGGTCTGTTTGTCGGTCTCAACGAAGAGATGGACGGCATGGTCCACCTTTCCGATCTCGACTGGAACCGTTCCGGCGAAGAGGCGATCAAGGACTACCAAAAAGGCCAGGTCATTCAGGCCAAAGTCCTCGATGTCGATCCGGAAAAAGAGCGCATCTCGCTTGGCGTCAAGCAAGTCGGTTCCGACCCGATGGATTCGATCGGCGATATTGGTCGCGGCTCTGACGTCACCTGCACAGTCACCGCCATCGAAAGCGGCGGCATTGAAGTGCAGATCGGCGGCTCCGACGGCCCGAAAGCCTTCATCCGCAAGTCCGACCTGTCGAAAGACCGCAGCGAACAGCGCCCTGAGCGTTTCGCGATCGGCGACAAGATCGATGCGCGCGTGACAACGATCGATTCCAAAACGCGTCGCATCAATGTCTCGATCAAGGCGCGTGAAGTCGCGGAAGAAAAAGACGCTGTTGAACAGTACGGTTCGGCTGACTCCGGCGCGTCGCTCGGCGATATTCTCGGCGCTGCGCTGAAAGAAAAGCAGGACAAGGAATAAGCGCTAGACGCACATTCCAAATCTGACGAAAACCCCCGCCTCTTTGGCGGGGGTTTTTGTTTGGCGCCTAGTCTTCCTTTTGATCGTCTTCGCCGTCGGCCTTTTTGGGGCAAGCGGCGAGAACGCGGCGCCAGTCTTCGTCGCTCAGCGGCGGCGCGCCGGGTGTTGATTGTCGCGCGTTCGCAGCCTTGATGCGCTCATCGGTGTCCGGGTGCGTGCGCAGCCATGTGGGCAAATCGGATTTGTCATTGTCCGCGTCTTCTTCCGGCGAATAGTCGTAGCCGGTGATGGCTTCGAAAGCGCGCGCCAGCGCCGCTGGGTCATGGCCGGCCGCTGCGAGGATTTCCATCGCCGCCTCGTCGGCCGCTCTTTCCTGAACGCGCGTGTGACGCAGCTGGCTGAGCTGGCCGCCGACGAGCACGAGCTGTTGAGCGGCGCCCGATCCTCCCGTGATGATTTCAAGTGCGGCGCCGAGACCGGCATTCCGGTAAACGGCGCGCATGCCGTCGCGCGCCCGCACATGTCCGAGCTCATGAGCGATGACGGCGAGAAACGCTTCCTGATCGTCGCCAATCGCCTCGAGCAGTCCGGATGTCGCCATCACTTGACCGCCGGGCAGCGCCATGGCGTTTGGCGCTGCTGCGCGCACAAACTTGAACGTGATGGGAAAACCAACATTGCCGGTGGCGGCTAATTCTTCGACCACGGGCCTGATGACGCTCAGCGCTTTTTCGTCGCCGCAGGGTTTGAGAAAAGTATTGATTTGCGCCGCGAGGTTTTCGCCGATCTGGACTTCAAGGTCTTTCGGCGTGCGGTTTGCGAGCGGACCGGAGATGGCGGGCACGCCCCAGAAAACGCCGGCGGTGACTAAGGCCGCGCCGGCCACCAGCGCAGCGATCAATCCCGCCATGCGATTGCGCTCTTGCACGCCGGAAAACAGCAACGGCGCCGCCGCCATGAGTGCGTTACTGGCCGCTGCGGGAAGGACGAGCGACGCATCGGGAAACTTGCGGTTGCCGAGCCTGATGTCTGCCGCGCGCTTGGGGCCTGATATCAAATCTCGATAGAACCAGTGAACGCTTTCGCGTTCCGCGTCGATGTTAAGCCCGTCTTCGGTTACTCGCACAGTCGCTGACTGCGCGTGACCGCTCTTGCCGTCAAAATAGCGGGCGTCAAACGTCGTGTGGCTCTCCATCAGAAATTGGAGATGATGTCGAGACCGTCCGCCAGTCCTTCGCCCTGCTTGGGCGCTGCTTCCGTCGTTTGCTCAATCCGCGAGAAGTCGACATCGCCGGAAATTTCCATGCGGTTGGCGATGCGTTTCCACACGCGCATCTGGATGGCCATGAAACCGAAGCCGAGCGTGAAGATCAGCAACAGCATGTTGGTGATAACCAGCTCGACAATGTCGAATGTGCCGATCCGGTTCGACATGCGCGCGCTAGCCACATTGAGGCTTTTGACGATGCGGCGGATCATCACCGCTTCGTGCCAGCATACAAAAATGCTGATCACCAGGATCATCGGAATCATCGAAAGGTAGAGCATGCCGATGACTTTGAGATCGGGAACTGCGCCGGTTTCCGTCATCGAGCCGCCCATGGCGTTCATGAACCACGCGATCCAGACGCCGTACACGAGAACTGAGCCGACCCAGGCGACGGCGAAGCTCGCATAGACCGGTTCGGATTTTGCTTCCGGCGTGTCTTCAAACCGGAACTGCTCGCTGCCGAACCATGCGCCATTCCAAAGGCGCCGCGATAATCGAATGCGGGCGGCAGGCCAAAACCAGCCAAGCGTAATCAGTGACAACACCAAATAGCCGAGCGTGGCCCAACCGTAACCGAGCGCTGAGCCGGTTTGCGCGAAGCGTATCCCCCGCAGTTTCGTGCGCGACAGGTGATACCGGCGGGCGAGATAGATCGCCACGCCGAGAATGAAGAACATGAGGATGTAGAGCAGCAATGGCACTGCTGCGAGGTAGAGCGTGTCCGGCCCGATAAAGAACTGCACGCCGAAAATGATCGCCACGAACGGCAGCATGAAGGTGAAGATGGCGATGAAAAAACCGATGAAGAGTTCAAGGCCGGTGCCGGTGTATTCGAGCGGCTCGCCCCCAACCGTGGTGTCCGACCAGAGGCGGCGCCGGAAATGCGTCCGTCCCCAGAACCGGAATACCGTCAAGGTGACGATGTTGAGCAGGGTGGTGTAAACGCCAATCCACAACATCGGCAAAATGCGGGAATTGTTGCTCACCGCAAGCGGCGCCTCAGGCGCCCGCGGCGCGGCCAGATCCATGTCAGTCATTTCGCCCCTCCGAAAGATTAAAGAGAGGCTACCTTGCTCAATGTGGCGCGGTCAATTTGTTTGATGCTGCAACTGGTTAACTATAATCCGTGTAATTAGGCAATCACGCCGCGCAGATGCTGGCGTATATGGCGCTCCGGCGCTCACGTCGCTCAGACGGCTACTCGTTGGCGACGCGGCTCAGCATGAGGGTCGAAGGATGCAAATTTCCTTCGCCGTCCATGTATTGTTCGCTGCGGACGATCCGGTCGCCGGCATTCAAATTAAAGGATAATTCGTGCTGGTGCTGCTCTTTTTGGGCATCGAGATCGGTCACGTCACGAAAAGTGAAGCGTATCTGTCCGTTCTCGCCCGGCGTCAGCTCCATGCGCGGCTGATTGCCCTGCGGGCAATAATGCGTAGCGAGCAGTGTGTTTCCATCACGGTGATAGATCGTCAACGAGTGCGAGCGGCCGTTCGCCTCCCATGCCTCGACCAATGTTTTGCCTCCGGCGGTTCGATAAAACCTAATTCGAAGAGGGTGATCTTCACGGTCGGCCACTTGCCACGTTCCCTCCAGGGCGCTCAGAAGATCAAACGCCGCGCTTGCCGCGTCTTCTTTTGCTTTTGCGACTGAAGGGCCGGCCTCCTCCGGGTTTGCCGCGGCTGGCGAGGGAGATATCGCGACAGCCGCGATCAACAGGACTGATAAGCGCCGAATGGTCGCCTGTATTGACCGCTTCAGTGATAATTTGTGCATTGCGTCCCCCTGCCATAGTCACGACTGCGACCCCGCTAGTCGGCATCCGTCTTTGCTCTTATCAGATTGCGGCCGAAGCTCTATGGCGCAAGACAAGCCCAGACCAATTTGATCGATGCGGCAACGGGTTAACCAGCGCGCGTAGAGCGCGCCAAAATCGGAGTGCGATCTCGTGCCTGAACTGCCCGAGGTGGAAACCGTCCGGCGCGGCCTGGCGCCGGTCATGGAGGGTGCGGTGTTCGCCAGCGTTGAGGCGCGCCGGTCCGATCTGCGGTTTCCGTTTCCCGGGGAATTTGCCGAGAGGCTTCAGGGGCGGCGTGTGGAAAGCCTCGACCGGCGCGGCAAGTACCTGATCGGCCGTCTCGACAGTCAGGAGAGCCTGATCATGCATTTGGGCATGACAGGCCGGTTTACGATTGAATCCGCCTCTCAGAGGGCTCCAGGCGCGTTCGCGCGGGCGCACGACATCGATCCGAAACACGACCATGTGGTGTTCAAGATGGCCGGCGCTGCGCCAGCGCGGATCACCTATAACGACCCGCGCCGCTTTGGCTTCATGGACATTGCGCCCGCTGGCAAGCTCGAGACTTGTCGGCATTTCAACGGGATGGGGCCGGAACCGTTGGGCAACGGCTTTTCCGCAGCCATTCTCGGGCAGGCGCTGAAAGGCCGCGCCGCGCCGATCAAAACCGCCCTGCTTGACCAGCGGATCGTCGCCGGCCTCGGCAATATCTATGTATGCGAAGCGCTTTTCCGGGCCGGCATTTCCCCGCGCCGCAAAGCGGGCTCTGTCGCCGGCAAGCGCAGTGACGGCCTTTATCCTCAGATTATCGCCGTTTTGAGGGAGGCCATCGAGGCTGGCGGCTCGACATTGCGGGATTTCGCCAGCGCTGACGGCGCCCTCGGATACTTCCAGCACCGCTTTGACGTCTATGGCCGGGAAGGGGAGGGCTGCCGCCGCTGCGCCTCGCCAATCCGGCGGATCGTTCAGGGAGGCCGTTCGACCTTTTTCTGCTCGCGATGCCAGCGCTGAATTATGGCCGAAAATAGGGCGTAATCACGTGTTGACGCCCCTGAACCCGGAGTCTATACACCGCCGCTCGCGCTGCGGACAGAAGGCTCCGGGGCGGCAAAATCCAGATTGAGTGACGATATATGGCTAACACATCTTCCGCCAAGAAAATGGTTCGCAAAATTGCGCGCCGCACCGCTGTGAACAAGGCGCGCCGTTCGCGCGTGAGAACGTTCCTGCGCAAAGTGGAAGAGGCCATCGCTGGCGGCGACAAGGCTGTCGCTGAAGCAGCGTTCAAGAGCGCGCAACCTGAGTTGCATCGCGCAGTGACCAAAGGCGTGTTTCCGAAGAAAACAATTTCGCGGAAACTTTCGCGCTTGTCGTCGCGCATCAAATCGCTCGCAGCATAGTCGATAACGCTTCGCACATTGTTTTGACGAAACTAATCGCGCTCGCAAATTTTTGCGGGCGCGTTTTTGTTTTTGCGTTTTGTTTTTTGATTAAGTTTGTGTAGTCTCAAGCGCACAACATGCATCTGCATAAATTGCGCTTATGTCATTTTGTGCGTTTCAAACTGTAACGAATTGTTTTTGTTGTAAGCGTGATTTTCATTGGCATTGCGTTAGGTGAATCACCGTAAAAAAAATGCCACAAACGGGAATCTAATGCTTGACCGCAGTCGAATAGATTAACTATGCTAGGCCTTGTCGATATACGACGCGCACGGACGAATTTCCGAGCAATCAGTTTCAGTTAGGTTAGTGTTTTGGTTTGCCGCTTTGGCTCTCTCGAGCGGCTGCCGCGTAGGCACGCTTTTGACTTATAAAAGTCGGGGACATACAACATGAAAAGCGGCGACTCTCCCTCGTTACTATTCTTAGATATTGACGTGATGGAATTCGCCGGTCTTCTTACTTAACTCCGGCTCGTGTTTTCCGGCTTAATTCGCCGGGCAATTTAACAACCACAGTTGAAAAGAATCGTTGCGTTGTGCTGCGTTTAATCGCGGTCTGCGCAGGTGGGGATTTGACTTCAAATTTCGGGCGGCTTCAAAATGCAAAATAACAACGACCTGGGCGGGCGGGAGTCTCAATCAGAAGTGTTCAAGCGATATCATGCGGCTTTGCGCATTCGCGTCGGCGATGCAAAGTACTTGTCCTGGTTCAAGGACCTCGGGCTTGAGGAATACAGCGAAGACTGCGTGACGCTCTCTACCGCTTCCGAAGTGAAGCGCGACATGCTGGATCATCGCTTTTTTCCTGTGCTTGCGGAAACCTGGCGCAAGGAAGTCGGGCCGTTTCGCAAGATGCAGCTCACCGTTTGGAAGAACAATCTCAGCGCCCACGCGGCGCGCGTCGATGCGCAGGAAGAACAGCGTGCGGCGGACGCAGCCGCTGCGCCCGCGCTGAAAACGCGTGGCCCAAAGGAAAGCAAAGAGACCGCGTTTGACGATGTCGCGACGCCGCTCGATCCGCGCCGGACCTTTGACGCATTTGCTGTCGATGCGTCGAACCGCATCGCCTGGGCGGCCGCACAAGAGGCTTTATCCGAAGGTCGTGCGCGTGAACTGATCTATTTTTACGGCCCATCCGGCGTTGGCAAGACACATCTGTTGCAGGCGATCGCTCATGCCTGGCTTCAGAATGAACAGCGCGGCGCCGCCGGTTATGTGACCTACAACAATTTGTCGAATGCTTGCGTGAGCGCAGTTTGGTCGAATGCGACGGCGGCGTTGCACAAGTCGCTGCTGGCGCACGGTTTCCTGGCTTTTGACGACATCCATTTTTTGAACGGAAAAAATCGCACTCAAGAGGAGCTACTTATTGTGATCGATGCAGCGCTCGACAGCGGAAAACAGGTTGTTATCGCAGGAGAACTTCCGCCCGCGAAACTCGCCGAAGCAGGGATCAACCAGCGCCTCGCAGACCGTCTCGCCGGCGGCATTTGCGCGCCAATCCATCCTGGCGATGAAAGCTTGCGCATGGCGGTGCTGAAAAAGCGCGTGGCCCAGAGCCCGGCCGCTTGCAGCGTGTCCGACGAGGCGCTCGCCTATATCGCGAGGACGTTTACGCAAAGCACGCGCGAAACCATCGGCGCCCTTAATCAGTTGCTGCTGATGTACGGTCCGGAGCAGGTCACGGTGGATATTGATGAAGCGAAGTCGGTTCTGAAGTCACGCCTCGACGACCGCCGCCGTGCGGCCACCATCGAGGATGCGATCGCCGCCGGGGCCGAGGCGTTCGGTCTCAAGCTGGAAGACATGACGGGCCGCGCCCAGCCGCAACGCATCGTGCGGGCAAGACACGCCGTCGTCTGGTGCGCCCGTGAGGTCCTGAAGGAGTCGTTCCCGCGCATCGGAAAGGCGATGAAACGCGACCATACGACGGTCATGTCCTCCTATCGCCGGGCCCAGGCGCTGATCGAGCGCGACAAGGCTTTTCAGGACGGCGTGAAGCGAATTCGCGAGGCGATTGAAGGCTAAATTCGGCGCCTGATGCGAGGCAAAAAAATCGCTGCAAATTCAGGCTGCTAATCGACCGGCGCCGGCGCGTGAAATACGCGCCGGCGCTAGCTTTTTCAGGCCTCTTTCGGCTATAATGAACAAGGGTTTTTCGCCTCTCGATTCGCTGTTTCACGGCCCGTCTGTGCGGGCTCCGGGATGCCGAAAAGAGGGGCGTTTTCGGGCGATGGCTTTGTCGCCGATGCGGCGTCGTTGTTGAGGCGCCGCTATCGGGGCGTCGCTTCTAATTCGCTAACCGGCTGCCGGCCCTTGGCCGACATTTGGCCAGGCATCATTTCGAGAGAGCATTCCGCATGAAAGTTACGATTGAACGGTCAGCCCTATCCAAGGCGCTGGGGCATGTGCAAAGCGTTGTGGAGCGGCGAAACACGATTCCGATCTTGTCCAATGTGTTGTTGCAGGCGAAAGGCGGCGCGCTGACGCTGACCGCCACGGATCTCGATATCGAAATATCCGAAGAGGCGCCGGCCGATGTCGCCGGTAAAGGCGCAACGACCGTATCGGCGCTCACGCTGTTCGAAATCGTCAAGCGTCTGCCGGATGGCGCGCAGGTCCGGCTGGAGCTTTCGGCGGAAGAGGGAAGGCTGCAGGTGTCGTCGGGCCGTTCGCAATTCGCGCTGGCGGTGCTGCCTGAAGACGACTTTCCGAGCCTTTCGACCGATGAGCTCGAGACAAAGTTCTCCATGCCGACGTCCGATTTGCGCAGGCTGCTTGGCAAGGCGCGTTTCGCCATGTCGCAGGAGGAAACGCGCTATTATCTCAACGGCGTTTATCTGCACGCGTTCGCTGATGGCGATGCGCCGGCGCTCCGTGCGGCGGCGACTGACGGCCACCGGCTGGCGCGGATCGATGCGCCGCTGCCTGACGGCGCGGCCGCCATGCCGGGCGTGATCGTTCCGCGCAAGGCCATCGCCGAGTTGGGCCGTTTGCTTGAGGACGCCGAAGAGAATGTCGAGATTTCGGTGTCTGCGGCCAAGATCCGCTTCGGTTTCGGCGCCGGCTATCTGACGTCGAAGCTGATCGACGGCTCGTTTCCTGATTATGAGCGTGTCATTCCCAAGGGGAACTCCAACATATTGCGGGTGGAGACAAAGGACTTCGCGCAGGCGGTGGATCGTGTGTCGACGGTTTCCGCCGACCGCACGCGTTCGGTGAAGCTTGCGCTTGAGGCGGACCGCCTTCGCCTCGCGGTCAACAATCCGGAAGCCGGCTCCGCGCTCGAAGAGTTGTCCGTCGACTATGGCGGCGATCCGCTGGAGATCGGTTTTAACGCGCGCTACTTGCTTGACGTCGCGCAGCAGGTTGACGGCGAGACGGCGACCTTCCGGCTCGCTGATCCGTCTTCGCCTACCGTAATCCTTGATGAAGAAGACGAGCGCGCGCTTTACGTGCTCATGCCGCTAAGGGTTTAGGTTTTGAGCGAGGCGGCGGTCAGCATATGGGATGAAACGGCGCCAGACGCCGCGCGCAAACGTGCGCGCATCAAGCGGTTGACCATCACGAATTTTCGTTCTTACGCGCGTGTTGAAATTGATTTTGACGGCCGTCCGGCGGCGATCAGCGGCGCCAATGGCGCCGGCAAGACAAACATTCTTGAAGCGATCTCGCTGATCGGACCGGGGCGCGGGGTTCGCAGCGCACGGCTCGACGAACTGCCGCGCATCGAAGGCGATGGCGGATGGGCGGTCTCCGCCCGGGTCGATGACGGCGAGGACGAACGCCGGTTCGGTGTTGGCGCGACGGCGGCCAATCCGGCGCGCCGCATTTGCCGCATTGATGACAGCGATGCTTCCGGGCCGGGCGCGTTTGCAGAGCACTTGCGTTTCCTCTGGCTGACGCCGGCGCAGGACCGCTTATTCATGGAAGGCGCAGGCGAGCGCCGGCGCTTTCTGGATCGAATGACGCTCGCGCACGATCCGGCGCATGGCCGCCGCTCCAATGCGTACGAACAGGCGATGCGTCAGCGTCAGCGGCTCCTTGAGGATGGCGGCCGCGACGAAGAATGGCTGTCCGCAGTAGAGCGGCAGATGGCGGAAGCGGGCGCAGCCATCGCCGCGGCCCGCCGGACGATGCTGTCACGGTTGCAGGCGGCGGAAGTGACAACGGAGCAAAGCGCATTTCCGGAAGCAGACCTTGCGCTTGACGGCGAGATTGAAGCTGCGCTGGGCGCGGCGGCGCAAGACGAAGTTGAACAGGAATTTGCAGAGACGCTGCGCCTCAAGCGCCGGCGCGACATGGAAGCGGGTCGCGCCCTCACGGGCCCGCATCGCAGCGATCTGTCCGTCGTGCACCGCGCCAAAGGGCGCGCCGCGAGGCTGTGTTCGACTGGCGAGCAAAAAGCGCTGTTGATCGGTCTGGTGCTCGCCAATGCGCGCGCGCTCAGTCTCGGGGACCCGGATGCGCCGCTTATTTTGTTGCTGGATGAGATTGCCGCTCACCTCGACCCTGATCGCCGGGCAAGCCTGTTTGCGATCCTCGATGAGTTAGGTTTCCAGGCGTTCATGACGGGAACGGATCAGTCCCTGTTCGACGCCTGGGGCGCGCAAGCGCAACATTTCGGCGTCGCTGGCGGCGCCGTTCACGAAAAAAGACTGACGTAAAAAGAAAGAAAATACCCATGGCGAATACCGCCGCGCCGCAAGAAGAGTACGGCGCCGACTCGATCAAAGTGCTCAAAGGTCTCGATGCCGTGCGCAAGCGTCCAGGCATGTATATCGGCGACACTGATGATGGATCAGGCTTGCATCACATGGTCTATGAGGTGGTCGACAACGCCATCGACGAAGCGCTTGCCGGTTATTGCGACACCGTTGAAGTGATCCTCAATGAAAACGGCTCGGTTACGGTGACCGACAATGGCCGCGGCATTCCGACGGACATTCACAGTGAAGAGGGCGTTTCTGCGGCGCAGGTCATCATGACCCAGCTGCATGCGGGCGGAAAATTCGACCAGAACTCATACAAGGTGTCCGGCGGACTGCACGGCGTCGGCGTCTCAGTGGTCAATGCGCTGTCAGAGACATTGGATTTGCGTATTCGCCGAAATGGCAAAGAACATTTTATGCGATTTGTCATGGGCGAGCCGCAAGGCGATCTCGAAATTGTCGGCGATGCTGACAAAACCGGCACCGAGGTCACGTTTACGCCGTCCGATAAAATTTTCACCGGCACAGAGTTCGATTTCGACACGCTGGAGCACCGGCTGCGAGAGCTCGCGTTTTTGAACTCTGGCGTCGCCATCCGTCTGATTGACAAACGCCATGTGGAAACGCGCACAGAGGAAATGATCTACGAAGGCGGTCTCGAAGCGTTTGTGCGCTATCTGGACAACGCCAAGTCGCCGCTCATTTCCGCGCCGATTTCGTTCACCTCGGAGCGAGACGGCCTCACGGTCGATGTCGCCATGTGGTGGAATGACAGTTACCACGAGAAAGTGCTTTGCTTCACCAACAACATTCCGCAGCGCGATGGCGGCACTCATCTGGCGGGCTTTCGCGGCGCGCTAACGCGCATCATTAACAGCTACTCACAGTCGTCAGGCATTGCCAAAAAGGAAAAAGTCTCGCTCACCGGCGATGATGCGCGCGAAGGCTTGACTTGCGTGCTGTCGGTGAAGGTGCCTGATCCGAAGTTTTCCTCGCAGACAAAGGACAAACTCGTTTCTTCCGAAGTCCGTCCGGTGGTTGAAGGCGCGGTCAACGAAAAGCTCGGCGAATGGTTTGAAGAAAATCCGGCCGAAGCGCGCCGGGTGGTGCAAAAAATCGCTGAAGCCGCCGCCGCGCGCGAAGCGGCGCGCAAGGCGCGCGAACTAACCCGGCGAAAGTCAGCGCTCGACGTCGCGTCGCTGCCCGGCAAGCTCGCTGACTGTCAGGAGCGCGATCCGGCGAAATCCGAACTGTTCATCGTCGAGGGTGACTCGGCGGGCGGATCGGCCAAGCAGGCGCGCAATCGCGAAAATCAGGCGGTGCTTCCCTTGCGAGGCAAAATCCTCAATGTCGAGCGAGCGCGTTTCGACAAGATGCTGAGCAGCCAGGAGATCGGCACGCTGATCACGGCGCTCGGCACCGGCATTGGCCGCGACGACTTCAATCCGGACAAGCTGCGCTACCACAAGATCGTGATCATGACTGACGCCGACGTCGACGGCGCTCATATCCGCACGCTGCTGCTCACATTTTTCTTCAGGCAAATGCCGGAAATCATCCGGCGCGGACATTTGTTTATCGCTCAGCCGCCGCTCTACAAAGTGGCGCGCGGAAAATCGGAGCAGTATCTGATCGACGACGCGGCCCTTGAAGATCACTTGTATGCCGAGGGCATTGTCGACGCGTCGCTGGCGCTCGACAATAACGAAACCATTTTCGGAACGGATCTCGCCGATCTTGTCGCGCGGGCGCGCAAAGTGCGTGACTCGATCAATGAGTTTCCGCAGCGTTTCAATCGCGACATCATCGTTCAGGCGGCGCTGGCGCGTGCTTTGTCCGAAGCGCCTGATGGCGAGCGGGCGCAAGAGTTGGCGAACAAGGTTGCCGAACGGCTCGACATGATTGCCGACGAATTTGAACGCGGCTGGAAAGGCGCGCCGGATGGCGAGGGCGGTTACGTATTCGAACGTGAGCTGCGCGGCGTTAAAGAAACGCACGCCCTGTCGCGCGACATGTTGCTGTCGGCGGACGCCAAGAAAGTGCAGGCGGGCATGGAAGGTCTGGCCGACGCATTCGCCAAGCCTGCAACCTGGGTGCGCAAGGAACAGCGGATGTTGGTGACCGGACCCAACAGCCTGCTCCGGGCGGCGCGCGCGGCGGGCGAAAAGGGTTTGACGTTCCAGCGCTACAAGGGGCTGGGCGAAATGAATCCCGAACAGCTTTGGGAAACCACGCTCGACAAGGAAGCGCGCGTGTTGCTGCAAGTCAAAGTCAAGGAAGCAGACGATGCTGACGACATTTTCTCTCGTTTGATGGGAGACGTCGTCGAGCCGCGCCGCGAATTTATTCAGTCCAACGCGCTGTCTGCGGCACTGGACGTTTAGAGCCCCGGCGCCCGCTTACTGCGACGGCTCGTTATCGTTTGCGGCTTCTGGTTCAGATTCGGGTGTTGCTTCTTCTGATGCAGCATCCGTTGTCGTTTCTGCTGCTTCAACGCCATAGCGCGAAACTTCGTATCCTTTTGCGGCAAGCAGGGCAGGCACGGAAAATTCATCGCCCGCCAAATGCGCTGCGCCGACGGCCACCAGTCCCTTGCCGGTCTCGTTCTTCATCGCCGCGTCCAGCTCTTCCGCCCAGGCCGCGTTGCGCTCAACGATCAGGCGGTTGTAAACTTCGGGCGCCTGTTCGCGCATGTCCTGATTCATCTGAACGTCGACAAACTCCATATCGCCGGCCGCCCAGGCGTTGAACAGCTCATCAAATGCGCCGGCCTGCTTGTCCCAGTCGCGAATGGTGATGACCAGCAAATCCTTTTCGACCTTGGGTTCGAGGCCGGTGAAAAATGAAAGCTGCTCTTCGATCGTTTCGAAATAGCGCACATCCTTGCCGACGGTTTTGGCTTCCTTCAGCAGCACGCTATCGACGCCGTTACCCGGCTCGAATCCCTGATTGATGATGAATTGCACGCTAAGCGACAAAAACGCATTCCACGGCCGCATGGTGTCGACGGCGGCGAAGGGCAACTTGAGCTCTCTGACGATTGAACGAAGCTTTTCTGCATCGGTCGGATCAAGCATGGCTGCGAGCGAGGCGCCGGGCTCGATAAAGCCTTGCGACATGACGGTGTTCAATGTCTTGGCCGCAGCATCGGGTGCGTTCGCATCGACTTCGAAATAGGTGACGTCTGCGTTCTTGAATGCTTCGTCGAGCGGCGCCGTGCGCCAGTTCAGCGACGGCGGCAGAATGTGGAATGTGCCCACGAGGATGTATTCTGAATCCGCGTCGCGCACGCGCCACATGGCGGGCGTTGCCGTGTCGATCAGCGCGTCGGTTTCCGAAACGTTCAGCTCAGCGGGTTGCGGCGCGCTTTGCTGCGCGTATCCCGCGCCGGCGCCGATGGTCGACAGGAGGAGCGGAAGGATCATTGAGCGGAAGCGGAAGATCATGAGAAACGCCTTTCAGTCGCGCGGTCACAAGCGGGCGGGCGGCGTCCGTAATGCGCCGCTGGTCCTTATTTGACGCAGTCACTTTGGACCATCAAGGGGGCGAAATGAAGGCTTTCCGCCATGTAATGGAGCGCCTTGCCCGGCGGGCGCTGATCGCGTACACCCCGTGCTCCAGCCGCTGGACCCGTAGCTCAGCTGGACAGAGCGCTGCCCTCCGAAGGCAGAGGTCACAGGTTCGAATCCTGTCGGGTCCGCCATTTTCGTTATTCTCTTCGCTCAGCGTTTGCCGCTTGCCGTTCCGGCGTCGCTGTCATGCGCGTAAGTGAATATCGCTAAGCGGAAATCAGCGCGCAAAAAAAAACCGCCGTCGACAAGCAACGGCGGTTTCAAACCGAACCAGCGATTCAGATTGCTTTGAGATTGCCGGCGGATGTTTTTCCGCGCTGCTCAACCAACTCATAGGAAAGCTTCTGGCCTTCCTGCAGGTCGGCCAATCCGGCTTCCTTCACAGCGGAAATGTGAACGAACACGTCATTACCGCCGCCGTCAGGGGCGATAAATCCGAATCCTTTGGTGGCGTTGAACCATTTTACAGCGCCTGTTGCCATTCTTCGATCTCCTATTCATGGCTTCGCTCCGAGGCGTTCCCACCCCGGACCTTGGGTAGGCAACCATGTCTTGGGATCGTAGCTTTAGGCCGGTCTCCCCCTGGGGGGTCGCGTAAAGGTCGGGCAAAACAAAGTCGCAGTATGGAAATAGAATACAGCTCCGGCTTCGCGTCAAGGCTGCGCAGGGTGCGCCTAAGAAACTGTAAGGTGTAGTATTCGGCTAATCGAGCGCAAGTTTTCCGCCGGCTTCGTTGATGATTTCATTGCCTTCCACCACCGGGACAAGGTCTGTCCCGTTTCGCAACAAATGACCGTTTCGGTTGCGGTTGACGATGCGGTTATTGGTGATGATGAGGCCGTCCGCGCCGCCGCCGCGTGTCTGGTCATAGTTGATGATGGTGGAGTTATCGCCATCGGCCGCCTGAATAAAACTGTTGCCGGTGATGGTGACGCGTCCGCCCTTCGAGGCGTCAACCGAATAGCTGGTCTGTCCGTCGGCGTCGTCGAAGCTGGAGCTGGTGATTTTGGTTTCGTCAGCCAGGGATTTCACGTGATGGCCGATGCGCGTGCCGACGAACCGGCTTGACGTGATCGTCAGGCTGCGGGCGCTCACCACGTAGAGTGCGTGCGAGTACCCGTCGCCATAGCCGTTATTGATGAAAGATGATCCCGTAATCACCACGTGGAACTCATTCTGGCCCGTCGACAGGATGCCGTCTTCGTTGTTTTCAAAGATACAGTTGATGACCGTCAGGTTTTCGCCGTCATGGCGGATGCCGGCGCCGTTAAGGTCCGGCGCGCGGGCGCCGAGAAACTTGATGTTCTCTACACGGAGTGATGCGCCCCAGAGCGGATTCAATATCCCCTTTTCCGTAGGCCGGGCGGAATAAAACGTGACGTCGCCTTGCCCCTTGAGGGTGATGTCGCGCGGCAGCTTCAGATCCGTCAGGTCATAGCGGCCGGCGGCGATCAGGATCGTCTCGCCCTTGCCGGCGCGGTCGACCGCGTCGCGAAGCGCGGCGGCGCTGTTCACAGAGATGTCGGCCCACGCTGCGGTGGCGGAGCCGAGGAAGGCGGCGATGGCGAGGAGCGGCGAGATTTTCATGAAAGGATATTAAGCGAATTCCGGGCCAGCCGGCCAATCATTTCGCCGGCGGTTAGTGAAGTTCCACCGCTTTAACCAACGTTTCGGCCAGCCGAACCGGCGGCATGGCGCCGGCGAAGCCATTGCGTTCATTGACGATATAGGTCGGAACGCCGGAAATGCCTGCGCCGCGGAAGGCGTCGGCCTCGTCCCTGACCTCGGCGGCGCTTTTCGGATCGTTGAGATCGCGGCGGGCGTTTTCAGGATCGAGCCCGGCTTCCTTAGCGATGGCGACCAGCGTTTCTTCATCGCCAATATCGGCGCCCTTGTCCCAGAATGCCGAATAGAGCGCCAGCGCGAGCCGCTCCTGCGCGCCGTCGAAATGAGACAGGCGGATCAGCTGATGGGCTTTGAGCGTATTGGGCAGGTGTTCCGGCTTGCCCGGATCGAACGTAAACCCGGCGCCAAGCGCCGCGGCTTTCAGTTCCATGGTCATCGCTTCGCGCTGTTTCTCGTCGGGAAATTTTTTCGCGTAATAGGCGCGGCGATCAACGCCTTCGAGCGGCGTATCGGGATTGAGCTGATAGGCGCGAATGCGCGGCAGGACAATGAAACGACCCTTGATCCGGTCGCGCGCCAGGAGAAAGGATTTGATCCCCACATAACACCACGGACAGACGGGGTCGGAGACGATGTCGACAATCAGGCGCGGGCGTTCGTCGCTCATGCTTTCGCAAATCCTTTCAGGCGATCCATAGTGTCGGTGATCTGTGGGTATTCGCGGCGCTGTTCTTCACTGAGCGCGTCTTCAAGCGCCGGATTTTCCTCCGCCAGCCGGTAGAGGTCTTTATAGGCGGCGATGGCGCCAGGGCTTGCCTCGGCGATGGCGCGCGCGCGGCGCGCAGTTTCCGCATTCAGCGTTTCGACGTCGGCGAAGGCGGCGGTCGCGAGGCCCCAGCGTTCCGCATCCGCGCCGGTGAACGTCGCGGCGGTGTAGGAAAGCTCGCGGGCGCGGCGCACGCCGACGGCGCGGGCGAGATTCTGGCTCATGCCCCAGCTCGGGCGCAGGCCCCATTTGGCGTGGGTGTCGCCGAATTTCGTGTCGGCGGTGGTGAGAATGAAATCGGCGTGGAGCGCCATTTCAAGCGCGCCGGTGAAACAGAAGCCATGCACCCTGGCGATCACCGGCACGGCGCACAGGCGGATCGCATCGACCGCCAGCACCGAGACATTGTCGAACACATTATCGACCTTGCCGCTCTTGAACGTCGCGTTCTGCAGCATCTTCAGATCGACCCCGGCGGAAAACGCGCGGCCCGCGCCGGCGAGCACGATCACTTGCGCCTTCGCTTCGGCTTGCTTCAGCGCCGCGATCAGCGCTTTGAGGAGGTCCGGCGTAAACGAATTGAGCGCATCGGGGCGATTAAGCGTCACTTCGGCGACGCCGTTTTCGATGGCGGATTTGACGAGCGGTTCGGACATGGCGAATACTCCTTTTGGGGAAGACTTATAGGCGGATTACGCCCTGCGCCGCCAGCATCGCGCGCAGATTGAAAGACTGGAAATTGACATGAAAAATCCGATCAGCGCGCTCGCATTCACTTTCGCCGCTGCCGCGCTCTCGGCGCCGGGCGCAACGCATGCGCAAGATGGGAAATTCTCAACCGGCCCGGTGTTTGAGGATTACGGGCCCGTCGCCGATGTGGAGACGGATTTTGAGATCCCCAAAAACATGACGCTGAAAACCAGCTTCGACGTGAAAGCGCGCGGTGAGGCCGGCGCCGTCAATGGCGGTTTTATGTCCGCTGCGCGCTTTATCAATATGCATGCACGTGCAGGCGTGCCCCTGAAAAAGATCAAGCTGGCCATTGTTGTGCATGGTGGCGCCGTCGATGACGTAGCGATCGCAAGTCATTATGGCGAGGAAGTCGGCGGCGAAAACGCCAATGCGGCGCTGATCGCCGCGCTCATTGAACAGGACGTGCGCGTCATCGTTTGCGGCCAGAGCGCCGCCTATCACGAAGTCGACAATGACGAATTGCTGCCCGGCGTTGAGATGGCGCTGTCGGCCATGACGGCGCACGCAGTGTTGCAGGCGCAGGGCTACGCAGTGAATCCGTTTTAGGATCGGCGTTCGCCTTTGGGGTGTTGCTTAATTTGCCAAGGCTTCCACAAGCATATCGACACTTTTGGTGAATTCTTGCATCGCGCCGTGATTATTCGCTTCGCACGCAGCTTTGGCCGAAGTCACAACAGTCACGAGCTTGGCGACGCGGCCTCCTGGAGGGTAATCCCAAATCCAGCCGGACAGTGGCGTGTAGTTGTGAAAAAATGAAAAGTGAAAATATGTCCCATCGTATCCCGGACCAAAGTTGGCGTGTGTTTCCGGTGTAATTTCACCCGGAGCGGGGTACCGCGTGTCGTACAACACCTGCCCCCAAGCTGAGTACAATTTTCGACCCAATACTGGGGCAAGTTCAATTTCAATTACCTCGGCTTCGACGTCCATGAAGTTTGCAGGGAGCCTGGCTTCCAACTCAGATATGGCTTTTTGCGTTTCTTCCTCAGTCGAGTACTGAAACGTCCCGTTCTTTAACCACTCCAGTTGGCGATAGGCGCCCATTGAAATTTTAGTCTGCATACATACCAATAAATAGTTATCTGCTCGTTTTTCAAACGAGACCACATAATCTTTGCTGAACGATGGCAAGACTACGGCGTTTGCGAACGTGTGGGTGTCATGCATTCGTCCAAGACGTTGCGCGAGGTAACTGAGACCTTCCTTGCCAAAAGTGCCTGCAAAAATAGATTCTTCCGGTAGCAGGTGGTCGTTGGCCGTGACCGGCGCGACACTAAATAGTGCGAGCGCGACAAACAGTATTTTCCGCATGAGAGTCGCCTTCCAGCCGAGCGTATCAATTTAGGACGTTACGGGCCAGATCAGTTTCCGGCAAGCGCCTAAAACCCAACCACCCACGCGGCATCGGCGGGAGTCTTGCCCTGATAAACATCGTCCCAGGCGCGCTTGACCGCGTCGGGGCCGTCCTCGCGGCGGATGATCAGCCAGTCGCGCGATTTTAGCGCCGCCTCTTTCCAGAAGCCGAAAGCCTGTTGTTCAAACGCGCCCGGTCCCCATTCCTGGGTGCGTTTCTGGATATGGCCGGGGGCGAAGAACATGGCGCTCCGTTCACGGATGAAATCAGGGCCCATGGAATTGGCGTCGTAGTGGGTGGCGCCCACATTCGAGGTGTATCTCATGTTGGCCCCGAGATGTTTGTGCAGGCGGCCCAAAACCCCGCCATCGCCCGACATGTCGATGATCACTGCGGGCTTCGACGCGTCGATTTTCTCAAGCTCGTCATAGGTCAGCACATCGGCGTAGAGTTTCAGCTTTTCCACCGCCGCCTTGTTGCGCGGCGAGGTGAGCCCGACAAGGCGCGGTGCGCCCGCATCCGCCGCCATGGCGTAGGCGCAGCCGATCGCGGTCTTTGATGACGCGCTCGGGATGATCACTTGCTCGGCCTCAAACCAGCCATTGTCCTTCATAAAGTCGTAAAGACAGAACGAGGTCGCATAGAGCGGAAACAGGACCATGCGGTCGTTATCCATATCCTTGTCGTAACCCGGTTCAGTTTTGACTCGGGCGTAGGAGTTATAAACCGGCGGCAGCTCGGCGCGATGCGCGGCGCCGTCAAAGAGGCGGTTCTCCTTCACCTTCGCCGGCGCCATCACAAGGTGGCTCGCCATGGGGAAGTAACCGTAGAGCCGGTCGCCAACGGGCACATCGGGATGTTTCGACTCGACGATGTCGGCAAAGCCCCAGACCGGTATGATGCCGTCGCCGTCCCTGGCGACAGGAAAAAATTTCCAGTAGCCGATGCGCTCGCCGACAACGCCATAAGTGACATTGTTGGCGGTGAGCGCGAAGCGGTCGACCTTCGCCAGCACTTCGCCGTCCTTGAGCGCCGGCGCTTCGCGTGATTCAAGGCGTGTCTCGGCCAGATTTGTCTTGCTGACGATGAATTCGCTGATGGTTGTCATTTGAGCCTCAGTTTCTTTTGCGTGAGGCTAACATCCGGGCACGCAAAGGTTGAGTGCGCCGTGCAGTTATATGTCCTCAAAGGCGAATTCTTTCAGGAAACCCAGTGTTGGTGAATAGTTATCCACCACCTCCCGGGCTGGCGTAAAATGCTTTTCGATCGAATGCGTGCGTGCGCGCGTCCTGAAAACGGGACGGGGCGCCGAATTGCGAAAGGCCGTGAAACAACGACGACAGAATCTTCCAAATGGCGCCAGACTCGGCTGCAGGCCAATAAACAAGCGGGTCAGAAAAACACAGACAGGGGTGTTTTTTACGTTGTTTCACGCTTGCGCGTTCACGCCGGCCGCCGAAACTTTCAGGCGAAGCGAATGTTCTCCTGCGTGGCGAGGTCAGCACGGACGAGCGCAACGCGCGCGGTTTGCGCTTCTGCGCCGCGGCCCAGCGAGAACAGCATCGGCGTTTCGCCAGTCTGTTTGAAGCCGAGTTTTTTCAGCACGCGCCCCGACGCCGGGTTGTCGATGTAATGGCCGGCGACGAGCCGCTGCGCGCCAAGGCGCTCAAAGGCGAAATGCGCAACCGCGCCCGCCGCTTCCGTTGCGACGCCACGTCCGCGCGCTCCCGGGCCGACCCAATAGCCAAGCTCAAACGCGCCATCGTCACACTTGACGCCGACACAGGCGACGATGTCGTCGCCCTCGCACACCGCGAAGGGATATTCCGAGCCGGCGGCAAACGCGGCGCTGGCATAGGCGACGAACTTTTTCGCATCGGCGAAGGTGTAAGGATGCGGGATGCGCGCGGTGTTGCGCGCCAGCAATTCATCATTGCACAGCACAGCGAAAACGGGCGCGTCGGCCGCAGTGATCGCGCGCAGGGTAAAGCGATTGGTCTCAATAATCATGATTCAAGGGCCCGAAATGAAAAGAGGGCGCTGCTCGCGCCCTCTTTGATCCCGTCGAACCATGACGGCGCGGTTGCGCCGAAAGGCGCGATATTAGTTGTCGCCCGGAATGATCGAGACGAAATTCTTTTTGCCGCGCTTTTCTGCGAACTGAACGCGGCCGCTGATCAGCGCGAACAATGTGTGGTCTTTGCCCATGCCGACATTCTCGCCCGGATGGAACGTGGTGCCGCGCTGACGAACCAGGATGTTGCCCGGAATGACGTCTTCGCCGCCGTATTTTTTCACGCCGAGACGGCGTCCAGCCGAGTCGCGCCCGTTGCGGGAAGAACCGCCTGCTTTTTTATGCGCCATGACTTACTCCTATTCGCCTTTTGCGAGTTTCTTGGCTTGCTCAACCCAGCCTTCACGTTCGATCCGGCCTTTGAAAGAAAGCTTCTCGTCAAATTCTTCGATGTCTTTCGGGCCCCACGCTGCAATCTGCGCGAACGAGGTCACGCCCGCTTCGTGGAGTTTGGTTTCGAGCACCGGTCCGACGCCCGACAGTTTTTTCAGATCATCGGCTTCCGCCGCAGCAGCCTTCGGCGCCGCTTTCTTGGCTTCGGCCTTCGGCTCTTCTTTCTTGGCGGCTTTCTTCGCAGCCGGCTTCGGCTTGGCGCCGTCGGTCAGAATGTCGGTGACGCGCAGCACGGTCAGGTGCTGGCGGTGGCCGTTCTTGCGGCGGTAGTTCTGGCGGCGGCGCTTTTTGAAGACAATGATCTTCTTGTCGCGCTTCTGCTCGAGGATTTCGGCCGCAACCGCTGCGCCGGAGATCATCGGTTCGCCGACGGTCACATTGCCGCCGTCGCCGAGCATCAAAACTTCGTCGAGCGTGATGATGTCGCCAGCCTCGCCGGGCAGGCGCTCAACCTTCATGATATCGTCTTTGGAAACGCGGTATTGCTTACCGCCAGTCTTCACGACTGCGTACATATTCGACTCCGTCAGGCGTCTTTTTGCGCCTGGTTGTCCTTTTTCACCCCGGTTTCTTGTGCCCGGTTGTTGAATAAGGCGCGCTCTCTAGCCCGCGAGGCGGGGTCCGTCAAGCGGGCGAGGGGTGTTCCGTATCTGACCAGAGACGCTTTTTGGCGAATGCGTGTCCGGAACCGGATTTCAGGTACCTTTCAAAGGATTGGGCCATGGTCAGGTCGGAGAAGGCAATATAGGTTTGCAGGACCCAAGGTCGATACTTCGACGTATGGGGCGACTTTCCAGCGTTGTGTTCAGCTAATCGGCGCGGCAAGTCGGCTGTCAGGCCCACATAGCGCTGATTTTGAGAGCTTTCACTTACGATCAGGTAGACATAGTGCATGGTCGCGTCCTGCTTCGCTAAAGCTTCGCAGGACACCCGGCTTCCCTCAAGTCTTCTTGGGTTGTCTTACGCCAACCCTGCGAAGCCTTGGCGAAGCAGGGTGGCGGAGAGGGTGGGATTCGAACCCACGGTACGCTCGCGCGCACAACGGTTTTCGAGACCGCCCCAATCGACCACTCTGGCACCTCTCCGCACGGCTGCTGGTCGAGAACAGCCGGTATTCCATCGAAGATACGTCGAAAGTGGTCGATTTAAACTTAACACTCGCCGGCAAGGCCGGCGGGCGACCACTCTGGCGCCTCACCTCGAAGACGGGGTGTCTAGCGGGTCGAATCGACGGGCGCAACTGTGAGATCAGGAAAAAGAGTGCAGCTTCAATCGTTAACTTTGAAGTCGCCAGGGAAGAACCCTTAGGCCCTCACGGGAGGCGCCAGGAATGCGCTCGCAGCCCTTTACCTTGAAACCCGTGAGGTTATGTTGCGCATGCGAATAAACAGCGCGAAAATATCAAAAAAGACAGGCAAGTAGCAAAAATGACTAAATCTCAACAGCACGGCGCGAAGGAAGGGCGGCAGCTGATCGAAGAGCTCGACCACTATCGCGCCGCTGCAGGCGACGACCCTCAGTTTAATCCCGTTGAGCGGTTGGCGACGGACCTGTTTTTGAGACTGGAGGCGGGGACCATGTCTGCGTCGGCGCTTCGAACCGCCGCACAAGCCCTCAATAATGAAGCTTTTGAAGACCGCACCCGTGATTTTCACGCCCGCCGCGCCGGTGGAACCGATGTGACGGCCGCTATCGCCAGACTGGCGGCGGGCGGGTTCGATACTTTTCGCGCCGCAGTCGAGCGCGCTGGCGCCGGCGTCGTCTTCACGGCGCACCCTACATTTTCCCTCAGCCGCGCGAAGGGCGCCCTGGTGGCGAAGTACCCGGGCGAGAACAGCAAGAAACTCGAAGAGTGGCGCGCCGAAGCGCGGGCGCTGGCGAGCGAGCCGCGCGATGAAATCTCGCTGCGCTACGAACATGAAGAAGCAAGCGCCGCCATTTCCAATGCGCAAGCAGCGCTTCGAACGCTCAATAAGAAATTTCTGGATGCGGCCAAACAAGCGTTTCCCAAAGACTGGGCGACACTGCGGCCAAACCCGGTGAGCATCGCCACATGGGTCGGCTATGACCTTGATGGAAGAAGCGACATCCACTGGGGAGAGACGATCCGTATCCGGATCGCTGAAAAGGCCGCGCAACTTCGGCGCTATGAAAATGCGCTGGGCGAAATTGCAAAACCCTCCAACGACAAAGATCTCGCCGCGCTGCGCGATCGCTTCGGACGCGCTGCTTTGTTGGCGGAGCAGCAGGCAGAAGCGTTCGCCGGAAACCTGAACGATCCCGACATTGTCGTTCGAGCCGCCAATCTGCTGACTGACGATGCGGATGGCCGACTAACTTCACTGGCAGACGCGATCGACATACTCAGCCAGAAAATCGGCGCAGCCAATGAAGATGAGCTCACGACCGAGCTGATCCTTTTGCGCGCGGAAATGGAGGCGTTCGGTCTTGGTCTGGCGCGTATTCATCTTCGCGTTAACGCTGCGCAAGTTCGCTCGGCGCTGCGCGCCGATCTGGGGCTTGATCCCGACACCGGGTTCTCAGGGCGCTCGGCGCTCGATGTGGCGGCGAAAAAGTCAACGGCCGCGCAACAGCGCGCTGTCAATTTCGGTTCCGTTTTCCTGGAGAAAATGACCGCGCGACGACAATTCATGCTGTGCGCGCAAATACTCAAACACATAGACGCCGATACGCCGATCAGATTTCTGATCGCGGAATGTGAATCGCCCGCAACCGTGATGGGTGCGGTCTATCTTGCCCGCCTTTATGGCGTTGAAAAAAAGCTCGACATTTCACCGTTGTTTGAAACGCCCCAGGCGCTCGAAAGCGGCGGGCGGTTCATCGAGCGCCTGCTGCGCGAAGCCGAATATCGCGACTATGTCTCAGAGCGTGGGCGCATCTCGATCCAGCTCGGCTTTTCAGACAGCGGCCGCTTTATGGGGCAGTGCGCTGCGGGGCTCGCTACCGAACGGCTTCAGGTATTGTTTGCGCGCGCGCTCGTTGACGCGAAGATGACGCATCTGGAGGCGCTGGTTTTCAATACGCATGGCGAGTCCATGGGCCGTGGCGCTCATCCGGGCAGCTTTGCGTCAAGAATGAATCATTTGTCGACGCCATGGGCGCGCAGCCGCTTCGCCAAAGAAGGTATCGCGCTGGCGGAAGAGTGCAGCTTTCAAGGCGGCGAAGGGTATTTGCATTTTCAAACCGAAGCGTTGGCGCAATCGACGCTAGGGCTTGTCTGGGACGCGATCGTTACGCAACGCCATGCCGATCAGGACGACGAGTTTTATTCTGACATCAACTATTCCTGGGATTTCTACCGCGGTTTGAAGTCATGGCAGGAAGGTCTGTTTCAACGCGAGGACTACCGCCAGATATTGTCCGGGTTTGCGCAGCGGTTTTTGTACAAGACCGGCTCGCGCCAGGCGAAACGAGCCAAAGCCGGCGGGTTCGACTTGAGCGCATTGCGCGCAATTCCGCACAACGCCATCCTCCAACAGATCGCAGCGCCGGTGAACGTGTCCGGTGGCTTCGGCGCCGCGGCCGGACGTGAAATGGACCGGCTCGTGGAGCACATTCAGTCATCTGCGCGCATGAGAGATCTCGCCGCGATGGCGCAGCACGCGCGAAGTGTGACTGACCTTTCGGCGCTACGCGCTTATGCGGCGTTATACGCACCGGGCTACTGGTCGCTGTTGGCGACGTCTGCTGGCGATGAACGAAAGGCTGAAGTTTATGAAAGCGTGCAGAGCGCGCTGGGCTATGGAGATACCTCCATGGCTTTTCACCGGCTGACAGATTTTCTCGCTCAAGATGTTCGCCGTTTTGACGCGATCCTGTCGGCGTGTGACGAGCGCGCTTCTACGGCTCCGAACAAAAGACTGCAGGTTTTGCACGCAATCCGACAAGCACTGATGGCGCGCGCCGTTTCGTTAGTGGCGGGCGCGCCGGCATTTTCCCGTCGTCACGACGTCGCGCACCGGGATCTCGTAAATATGGCCCTTGATTGGCGGCTATCCGAAGCAGCGGAAATGTTGCGGGAGATTTTTCCGGCCAAGACGAGTGAAAACGCTGCCTTTTCCGGGCTTGCCGAACATGTGGAGGATCATTCCTTCGAAGGCGGCGCGTATCCGGAAATTCACCGCACCATCATCGAGCCAATCGAAGAGATTGCAGAAATTTCGCACGTCATCGCGAAAGGGATCGCGCATCATTATGGCGCATTCGGTTAGGCGGAGAACGCTTGGTAAAAATGCGCGCGGCAAAGCGGCACATAGCGGTCATTTCCGCCGATTTCGATTTTCTCTCCGCTGGTCACCGCTTTTCCGTTCGCGTCAATACGAAGATTCATCGTCGCTTTGCGGCCGCATTTGCAGATTGTCTTGAGTTCGCGAATTTCGTCGGCGACAGCAAGGAGCCGGGCGCTTCCTTCAAACAGCTCCCCAAGAAAGTCAGTACGCAAACCATAACACATAACAGGAATGTTGAGTTGATCGACAATGCGCGCCAGTTGCATGACTTGTTCAGCGCTCAGGAACTGCGCTTCGTCCAGAAACACGCAGGCCGCATTCATTGATGTCGATTCACGCTGCACGATGTCGAACAGATTGGTCTCGGAGTCGAATACGTGAACTTTTTTCCGCAGGCCGATCCGCGATGCGATGACGCCCTGCTCCTCGCGGGTGTCAATTTTGGCGGTGAACTCGATGGTCTCCATGCCGCGCTCGCGATAGTTAAAGCTCGCTTGCAGCAGCGTGGTTGATTTGCCGGCGTTCATCGCGGCGTAATTGAAGTACAGCTTGGCCATCCTAGAAGTCTTCGCTGAAACGGCCTTCGCCTTCAAGTGTGATGGGCCCCGTCATGATGATATGATTGTCTTCTTCACGCCACTCGACCGCGAGATCGCCGCCATCGAGCGTCACCGTCGCCTTTCGCGCCGTCAGGCGGCGGCGGTGCGCGGATACAAGCGCGGCGCAGGCGGCGGTGCCGCAGGCTTTGGTGATGCCGACGCCGCGTTCCCACACACGCAGACGAATGGCGTGCTTGCTCGTCACCTGCGCCACCGAAACATTGACGCGTTCGGGGAAGAGCGGATGGTTTTCGATCATCGGACCGAAGCGATCGAGCGCCTGCGCCTCCGCATCCTCGACAAAAAATACGCAATGAGGGTTGCCAACATTGACAGCGGAAGGCCCCCACAAGACTGGCGCATCAATCGGGCCGAGCTTAACATCGACAAAGCGCGTATCGTCCATTTGCTCGGACAAGGGAATTTCACGCCAGCCAAATTTAGGTTCGCCCATGTCGACCGCGATGCGTTTTTCGCCCACGCGCTGCGCCTTCAGGGTTGCGCTCTCGGTGTGAAAGACTGTTGAGTCTTCGCCGGTTTCGTTCATCAACAACCAACCGACGCAACGCGCTGCATTTCCGCAGGCGCCAACTTCCGTGCCGTCCGCGTTCCAAACGCCCATGAATACGCCGTCATAGCCCTTGCGATGCTCCAGCGTTATAAACTGGTCGCAACCGGGCCCCGTTTTCGGAGCGGCCGCTTTGACGATGTCTTCTTCATCAAGACGGACCGGATCTTCGCGCAAATCGAGAATAATGAACTCATTGCCGAGGCCGTTCATTTTCAAATAGCATCGCCCTGCAAGCGTCGACTGCGTTGCAGCGGTATGCGGTGCTGTCTCTTCCACTTTCGCCATTTGAAAATATGTCCGAAGCGCTTCGGCTTGCCGTTGACGGGCGGCGTCGCTGATGACGTGCTCGGTTTTCTCCCAGTAATGCGGGCGCCAAACCGCCTGCCACAAAGCTTTATATGCGGCCAGCGAGGTTAGCAACCAGTAAGCCGGGGCCGTGAGCCCGTACCACGACAGCGATCCCCAGCCTCGCTTGAGAGGTCCGATCATCAACATGAAAATGAAAAACAGATTTCCGAAAACCAGCGCGAACAGGTTCAGTTGGAAAACCGGCGCCGGAAAAATCTGTTCAAATATAATCGGCCGCCAGATCAGCCAGACCAGAAATGCCGACCACATCACCGGATAGATCAGGGCGCTGAACAGGTTTCCTGCGACGAACAGTTGAACCGCGAGAAAGCCATGCAGGCCAGTCTTTGCTATAATGCGCCGAGGATGGCGCATATGCACCAGCCAGGTCTGCAGGTACCCTTTCAACCATCTCGATCTTTGGCGCACCCAATTGGACAGATCGCAGTTGGCCTCTTCAAAGGTCGTCGAGGCGATAACCTCCACATCGTATCCAAATCTGGCCAGGCGAATGCCGAGATCTGCGTCTTCGGTGACATTGTAGGGGTCCCATCCGCCCACTTTCTTTAGGATGCTAGTTCTAAAGAAGTTGGAAGTTCCTCCAAGGGGAATGGGCGCTCGCATTTTTTGCAAGGCCGGCAACAGCCAGTCAAACCAGAGCGAGTACTCCAGTGTGAACATTCGCGTCAGCCAGTTATCATCGCGGTTGTAGTAGTTCAGCCGAGCTTGCACGCAGGCGAGCTTGTCGCTTCGTCCTTCAAATGCCGCCGCCGCCTTGAGCAGCTGATCGCTCTCTGGCGCGTCCTCCGCATCGTAGATGACGGTCAGCTCGCCGCGGGCGAGGGCCAGCCCCACATTGCAGGCCTTGGGTTTTGTGCGCGGTTCCTGACTTGGAATGATGATGATGTGAAAGTCTTTGTCGAGCCGCAAGCGATAGGCTTCCTGGATCGTCTCCTGATCGTGTTCTTCGAGCAGGAGCTTCACATCTTTCTTGTGTTGAGGGTATTCCAGTGTGCGTATTGCCCGCGCCAACATAGGCAACGCTTCGGCATCCCGATACAGCGGCAGTAATATTGTGATGGTTGGAAGTGACCAGTTTGATCTTGTCTCCGGAGTAGGGGCGCTTACCTTGTCGCGCCAGCCGAGCGCAACCAGGAAGACGCGAAAAGCGATCGCGCTCAAGAAATACAGGGTCGTTGCGACATTGAAAGCAATCATGAAAGCAATCGGCCATACAGCCAGGAAATACCCCGCGGCTAAAATGGCGACAAAAAGCGCAACTCGCTGTTGCGGTGAAAGCAGCTGCTTGGCCGAGTCGTTAGGATAAGATTCAAAGAGGCCGTGAACCGCTTGCCTCCCGACTTCGTCGCTAAAGTCGGTGGGAGAAAGTGGGCGCAATTCCCTGTCGAAATCGCGCCACCACGAAGTCCGGCTCGCCGCGCGGATGCGTGTGTTGTCGGACTCGCCCCACAAAGAACCCAGCCAGCCCGTGCGCGCATCGGCGGACGTTGTGCGTTCGCTAGGCGCCTCACGCACTAAAATGCGCTCCACAAGCTGATGAAATAGCTTCTTCCGGGCGATAAATTCCGCGCGGAAACGTCCTGCGACATGCCGCCTTGCACGGCCCAACGGTGATTGAAACGGTATAAGAGTGAAGGCTGCAGCTTTATCAGGTCGTAGTCACCCCCGCCCGGTTCAGCATTGCGAAGCGATGTTGTTGAGAACCCCTCCAGCATGAACACCCAACGCGGCGAGGGCTCAACGCCCAGAGTGAACTGAGTCTTGATGATGTCGGCGGAGGGGCCGATTCTTTTGCGATAGCCGATCTCGGCGGCCACAAAAACCTTGAGGGGCGCGCGAAAAAGGTCGTTACCATATAGCGCAGCGAGCTCAACGTCCGCGCCGCCGGTTTTCAAATCGTTGCGCGCGTCTGGGTGGAATGCTGCGGGCCTGCCCGAGGAAACTCTGAGCGAAGCGGCGTGTCGCTCGTTACGAATGAGTTGGTATTGGAGGAAGCCCTCGAGTTCGGAGAATCCCGTGCTGGTGAGATTCGAGTGTGTGCTGAGTAGCCAGGAGGAACCGTAGGCGACCTTGCCGCCCAACATGATGTTATCGGTCAAGCCGTATTCGATGTAAGTGTCGCTGGTGAATGCGCGAAATGAACCGCCGGCAGGATCTTGAGGGGTGAGGTCTGCGTGAAAATAGTCCGTCCGCGAAATGACAAGCGCTTCGCCATCAATGCGGGTCCAGGGCGACGCGTTAGCGATTCCAGGCGCGGTTCCAGACCAGCACACAGCTGCTAACGCGCAAATCTGCGCCCGTATTCCTGCCGCCCCCATCGCCACCCCGCCCGCCTTTCTGGCAAATCCTGGGAGGCGATTTATTTCAGATTACTCAAGAATAGACCAGAACTATATTGAAAAACGGCCGAAACTGCTGATTTTTCGGCCGTTTTGTTAGAATGAAGCGGGTGCTACGCCGCCAAATTGCGGATAACGTAGTGAAGAATGCCGCCGTGGCGGAAGTAATCGAGCTCGTCGGCGGTGTCGATGCGAACCAGAGCTTCGATCTTTTTCGTGTCGCCATTGGCGAACTTGATTGAAACATTCACGCTTGTGCGCGGTTCAATCTTGTCGACATTCTCAATGGTGACTTCTTCATCGCCGGTCATGCCGAGCGTGGTCCAGCTCTCGCCTTCCTTGAACTGCAAAGGAAGCACGCCCATGCCGATCAAATTCGATCGGTGAATGCGTTCAAAACTCTGCGCGACGACTGCGCGAACGCCAAGCAGAATGGTGCCTTTCGCAGCCCAATCGCGTGACGATCCCGTTCCATACTCTTTGCCGGCGAAGACGACGCTCGGCGTGTTGGCCGCCTTGTATTTCATTGCAGCGTCATAGATTGGCATGACGTCGCCATCTGGCACATGCTTGGTCATGCCGCCTTCGACGCCTTTGAGCATTTGGTTCTTGATGCGGATATTCGCAAAGGTTCCTCGCATCATCACGTCGTGGTTGCCACGCCGCGATCCGTAGGAGTTGAACTCTTCGACCGGCACTTGGTGCGACTTCAAGTATTCGCCGGCCGGGCTTGTCGCCTTGATCGATCCTGCGGGAGAGATGTGATCGGTTGTGATGGAGTCGCCGAACAGCGCCAATACGCGGGCGCTGTTGATCGGCTCCACAGGCTTTGGTGTCTTCGTCATGCCTTCAAAGTAGGGTGGATTGGCTACGTAGGTAGACGCTGGCCAGCGATAGGTCTGGCCATCGCCGGCGTCGATCGCGCGCCACTTCTCATCTCCCTTGAAAACATCCGCATAGCGCGTGGCGAACATCTGGCGCGTTACATGTTCGCGAACCACTTCGGCGATTTCCTTGTTTGAAGGCCAGATGTCCTTCAGGAATACGTCCTTGCCGTCAGTCCCCTTGCCGATCGGTTCGGATGTGAGGTCGACATGCATCGAGCCAGCAAGGGCGTAAGCGACAACCAGCGGAGGAGAGGCCAGATAGTTCGCGCGAACATCCTGGGAAATACGGCCCTCAAAGTTGCGGTTCCCGGACAGAACCGAACACGCGACCAAGTCGTTATTATTGATTGCGTTTGAAATGGGCTCGGGAAGCGGTCCTGAGTTGCCGATGCACGTCGTGCAGCCGTAACCGACCAGGCTGAAGCCGAGGGCGTCGAGGTCATCGGTAAGATTCGCGGCGTCCAGATAGTCCGTGACGACTTGGCTGCCCGGCGCCAGTGAAGTCTTCACCCACGGTTTGACCTGGAGCCCTTTCGCGCGTGCTTTGCGCGCCAAAAGACCAGCCGCGACCAGCACTGAAGGGTTTGATGTGTTGGTGCATGAAGTTATGGCTGCGATGACGACCGATCCGTCATGCACTCGATAGTCCTCGCCGGAGACGGCAAAGTGATTGACGCCGTAGTCTCCAGGCTGGGTGTTCTCCATATTTGCGCCTTCGCCTTCGAAGCGTGCTTCAGCGCGGGATTCCGGCGCCTTGTTGTCAGCTACGGCGCCGCCCTTGATCGTCTTGACGTCTTTCTTGAACTGCGCGGCCGCATCCTGCAGCAGGACGCGATCTTGCGGACGTTTGGGCCCCGCAAGAGATGCCGTTACCGTTGAGAGGTCGAGCGCCAATGTGTCGGTAAAAATCGGATCAGGCGTCTTCGTGTCGCGCCACATGCCTTGCGCCTTTGCGTAGGTTTCGACCAGCGCGATACGATCTTCGTCACGACCGGTTGCGCGGAGATAACGCAAGGTTTCGTCGTCGATCGGGAAGAAGCCGCATGTTGCGCCGTACTCGGGCGCCATGTTGGCGATCGTCGCTTGATCTTCCAGCGCTAGATGGTCGAGACCTGAGCCGTAGAACTCAACGAATTTTCCGACCACGCCTTTCTTGCGAAGCATCTCGACGATGACAAGGACGAGGTCCGTGGCGGTCGATCCCTCTGGGAGCTTGCCTGTCAATTTGAAGCCGATCACTTCAGGAATCAGCATTGATACAGGCTGACCGAGCATGGCGGCTTCGGCTTCAATGCCGCCGACACCCCATCCGAGCACGGACAATCCGTTGACCATGGTTGTGTGGCTGTCGGTTCCCACCAGCGTGTCCGGGTAAGCGAATTTCTCGCCTTTGTATTCGGCAGTCCAAACTGTCTGAGCGAGGTATTCGAGATTGACCTGGTGGCAGATGCCTGTTCCCGGCGGGACAACGCGGAAATTGTCGAACGCGCCCTGGCCCCATTTCAAGAACTGGTAGCGCTCGGAGTTGCGCTCATATTCGCGGTCGACGTTCTTCTTGAATGAGTCTTTGCCGCCGAAATAGTCAACCATCACAGAGTGATCGATGACCAGATCCACCGGCGCCAACGGATTGATTTTCTCGGGGTCTTCGCCGAGCGCCTTCATCGCGTCGCGCATCGCTGCGAGATCGACCACAGCCGGAACGCCGGTAAAGTCCTGCATGAGCACGCGCGCCGGACGATAGGCAATCTCGCGCGTGGATTTGCCGGTCTTCAGCCAATCGGCGAACGCCTTGATGTCATCGACGCTGACGGAGCGCCCGTCCTCAAATCGCAACAAATTTTCAAGAAGCACCTTCAGCGAAAACGGCAGGCGGGAAATATCGCCGATATGCTTTTGCGCTTCGGCGAGGCTGTAATAGGCGTATGCGCCGCCGCCGGCGGAAAGCGTGGTTTTCGTCTTCAAGGTGTCGCGTCCGGGTATCATCAAGTCCCTCCGGTTGGAAAAAAGTGTGAAATTCCGCGCCGTTATGGCGCAACGGCTACGCGCTTGCAATTCTCCCACATCGTCACGGTCGCGCCCTTTTTCGAACTATGTTATTGCCCCAGTAAGGAGCGCATAATTGCGCTGTGCGCCGCCGTTACCCAGGGAGCCTTTTTTCCATGTCTCGTTCGACCTTAGTCATTGTTCTCGCCTCACTTTCCGGGCTGGCCGCCTCATTTTCCACAGGCGTGGCCGTGGCTCAGCAACCCGAGGCCAAGGCGACTTTCAGGGACTGGAGCGTCTTTGTGCGCGAAACTGACGGCGACAAAATCTGCTTTGCGGCCACGGAAGCCGAAGACAAAACTCCTAAATCGGTGAACCACGGCGACGTGTTTTTTCTGATCGCCACATGGAAGTCGGGCGTCGCCAAGGAGCAGCCCAGCCTGATGACTGGATACAGTCTGAATGCAAAACCGGAGCCCACATTGCGGATCGGATCCGACAAGTGGGAAATGTACGCCTCCGACAATGAGGCGTTTATCGAGGCTTCGTCGGAAGAGGGGCGATTGGTTCGCGCCATGCGACAAGGCGCGGACATGCGCGTCAGCGCTGTCTCACAGCGCGGCACTGCGACGAGCTACGTAATTTCGCTGCGCGGCGTTTCTGCGGCGCTTGATCGCGCGGCGGCGGAGTGCCGATAGACGCCGACCGGCTCTAGCTCACGCTGACGGGACGAATTTGTTTTTCATCGTCACCAGTTCTTCGGCGATGGTTGGATGCAGCGCGACCGTGTCATCAAAGTCTTTTTTCTTCAGGCCGGCTTTCACCGCTATGGCGACGCATTGAATCATTTCCGCCGCATCGTCACCGACGATATGGCAGCCCAGCACGCGGTCGCTGTCTCCATCGACAACGAGTTTCATCAGTACGCGTTGCTCCGAGCCAGTTAGGACGTGCTTCATCGATCGGAAGTCGGTCTTGTAAATATCGACGTTCTTGAATTCGCGGCGGGCTTCATGCTCAGCGTATCCGACCGACCCTACCGGCGGCTGTGAAAACACGGCTTTCGGAATGAAGCGGTAATCGGTGACAGTCGGATTGTTGTTGTAAAAAGTCTCAGCAAACGCAGCGCCCTCGCGAATGGCCACCGGAGTCAAATTTACACGGTCCGTGACGTCGCCGACTGCGAAAATGCTAGGCGCTGTCGATTGGGATTGTTCATTGACAACGATCGCGCCGGCCTTATCGACCTCGACCCCCGCATTCTCCAGGCCCAGTCCCTTGGTTGCGGGCTTACGGCCGACCGCCCAAAACACCAGGTCAGTGTCGATGTGCTGGCCGTTGCTCAATGACACGCGCTTTTCGCCGCCTTGGCGCTCTTCGATTTTCTCGAATACGGCTTGTGTGACGACGCGTATGCCTTGCCTTTGAAGTTCCTTGTGAACTTGCGTTGAGATATCGGCGTCAAAGTGGCGCAAGACATCTTCGCCACGATAGACGAGACAGACATCGCACCCCAGTCCCTGAAAGATGCAGGCGAATTCGATGGCGATGTATCCGCCGCCGGCGACCACTACTCGGTTCGGAAGAGTTTCGAGGTGAAACGCCTCATTTGACGTTATGCCTAGTTCGTGGCCGGGAACGGATTCATCCACCCAGGGAGCGCCGCCCGTTGCAATCAGGATGCGTTCCGCGGTTATATCGCGGCCTTCTGCTTCCAGGTGAATTGTGTGGGCGTCCTTCAACGTGGCGCGCGATTGAAAAATATCGGCGCCCGCATTCTTGAGGTTGCGAATATAGATTCCGTTCAACCGGTCAATTTCGTTGTCTTTGTTCGCGATCAGCGTCGCCCAGTCAAACTTTACGTTGTCGGCTGACCACCCGTACCCCTTGGCGTACTCGAAGCCGTGCCCGAACTCGCTTGCATAAACGAGGTACTTCTTGGGGACGCATCCGCGAATGACGCATGTGCCGCCAACGCGATACTCTTCGGCGACTCCGACTTTGGCGCCGTAACTCGCCGCGAGGCGTGAGGCGCGGACGCCGCCGGACCCAGCGCCAATTGTAAAAAGGTCGTAATCAAACTTGCTCATATCGGGCCTTACTTTTCGGGCACAAAGCCAATGCGCGTTTCAAAACGCTTATCATTGAATTCCAGCACTTCGAGCTGAAAGGTGTTCAAGAATTCGCGATAAATGGCGTCGAACACGGGTTCGAGTGCGTTCTCGTAGTCCAGCGGCACACGAATCACGGGTTGTTGAGCGACAAAAACATCAAAGCTGTCGCCAGTGACTTCGATGGAAAGCGCGGTTCTGAGCCATAATGCACCGGAATCCTCTGCATTCTTCACAGTGAGCGCGATCCCAAATTGAATGGGCTCCAATACGATGACTTCGCGCTGACGATAGCTGAACGCTTCTTCGCCGTAATCCTTGCGCGGATCAAAGGGGCCATCAGGCGGAACCGCAGTGACGCAGTTCGCCCCGCAACCCAGGTATGCCGGAAACTCAGACAGCACCGCTTCGCCAAACCCCTTGCAGCGCAGGAGGTTTTCAAAAGCTGCGGCGCCGTAAGTCTTGATCGCTTGTTGAAGCTTTTCAAAGCGGGATTGTGTCATTGGCGATCCAAAAACGTTGTCGTTGGTTGAACGTCAGCGGCGACCGTAACGCGGCGCACAATCGAGGCCAAGCCCGGGAGGTGATGCGAAAGGGTGACGGTCAGGCGGTGGCGACGCTTGCTCCGTCTTGATCGCCATAAATCACCATCGCCGCCATGCCGCAGAACAGTCCGCTTTCAAGCACTCCGGGAATGCCGGCAAGCGCACGCTCAAGGCTGCTTGGGTCGTCGATGCGACCAAGTTTGCAATCAATGATGAGATTTCCGCCATCCGTCTTGGTGGCGGCGCCTTCGCGGGCGCGCAATTCCAATGGCGCGTTCTGAAACCCTTGCGCGTCGAGCGTCCGCCGCAAGGAGGCGACGGTCAACGCCCAACTGAAAGGTGAAATTTCCACCGGCAGAGGAAAGGCGCCGAGGGCGGTGACGCGTTTCGACTTATCCGCGATCACAATGAACTTTTTCGCTGCGTGTGCGACGATCTTCTCGCGCAACAACGCAGCGCCGCCTCCTTTGATCAGATTTAAAGATGGATCGGCTTCGTCTGCGCCGTCAACCGCCACATCGATTACCGTGGTTTCGTCCGGTTCAATGATCGGGATGCCGAGTAGCTCAGCATGTCTGCGTGTTTCTTCCGATGTTGGAACGCCGCGCAAATTCCAACCCTGCGCCACGCGTTCTCCGACTAAATCAACGAAGTGCGCCGCGGTTGAACCGGTGCCGAGACCCAATGTCATTCCGCGCTCAATATATTTAACGGCTTCTTCTGCGGCGCGGCGCTTGCCGGCGTCTTTATTCATCTGGGAGTCCTACTTTTTCTTGTTCTTTTGCGCATTGTGAAACCGTGCAACCCAGCCCGTGATGGCTGTCTGTCGGGCTCGCGCCACAGAAAGGTCGCCCGGCGCCACGTCCTTGGTGATCACCGAGCCGGAGCCGACATAGGCGCCGTCGCCAATTGTGACTGGCGCAACAAGGGATGAGTTTGAGCCGATGAACGCGCCTTTGCCGACGAATGTCTTGTGCTTGGCGAAGCCATCATAGTTGCAGGTGATGGTTCCGGCGCCGATATTCGCGTCAGCGCCAATTTCGGCGTCGCCGATATAGGTCAGGTGACTGACCTTTGCGCCTTCGCCAATGGATGCGTTCTTGATCTCGACGAAGTTTCCGACCTTGGACTTTGGCTGCAACTGTGAACCGGGGCGCAAACGCGCGAACGGCCCTACGCTGGATTTTGGTGCGAGAACGGCGCCTTCGAGATGTGAGAACGGCTTAACTTCCGCGTTGTCCGCGACCGTCACGCCAGGACCAAACACGACGTGCTGTCCGACGCTGACGTCTTGTCCCAGTTTCGTGTCCCACGAAAAGTAGACAGTCGCCGGGTCGGCGAGTGTCGCACCATTTTCCATTGCTGCGTGACGCATTCGATTTTGGAAAATAGCTTCCGCTTCAGCGAGCTCGACCCGCGAATTGACGCCAAGAACTTCACTTTCTGCGGCTTCAATGACGGCGCATGTTTTTCCGGCCTGCCGCGCCAGCGCGACGATGTCAGTCAGATAGTATTCGCCTTTGGAATTGTTCGAGTCGATCTTTTGCAGGTTGTTCTGAAGGAACTCCGCGTCGATGGCCATGACGCCGGAATTGCATAGCCCTATTTGCAGCTCCTCTTGCGACGCGTCTTTCGCCTCGACGATCGCTGCGAGTGCCCCGCTCGAATCGCGCTTCAGCCGGCCATAAGCGCCAGGATCCTTTGGCTTGAAACCCAGCACGGCGACCGCTGCGCCGGTGCTGATTTTGTCAGCGAGCGCGGCGAGCGTCGAAGAAGTTACGAGCGGCGTGTCGGCATAGAGGACAATCACGGCGCCAGAGAACTCCTGCAATGAAGGCAGCGCCTGCATGACTGCGTGACCGGTGCCTTTAGGCGGCGACTGCACGGCGATGGCTATGTCGGAACGAGTCATTTTTGCAAACTCGCCGACTTGCGGCGAGTGATCGCCAATCACCACGGTCATGCGCTCCGGCGCCAGCGCGGCTGCTGTGTCAATGACGTGCGCGATCATCGCCCTGCCGCCAATTTCATGCATAACCTTCGGCAGGGCCGATCTCATACGGGTGCCATGGCCAGCAGCGAGAATGACGGTGGCGATTTTCAGCGCTTTCATGGGGAGGCTTTCATTCGAAAGTGGCGGTTCGGTCTCTGTCGGCCCATCTAGCATAACAGCGCCAAAACGCCCTATGGCGAGCTAGGGGCTTGGCGCGATTCGTCGCAAATTTGAGCATAGAGTAGAAACTGGGCGGAGCTATGGCGGAAGATCTCAGAGGAGCGGCGTTGCTGTTCGATCTCGACGGCACGCTGGTGGACACGGTGGAAGACCTTGCCGCGGCCATGAATCACGCCCTGGTTGAGGCTGGCTTCTCGCCAGTTCCGGGACAGGAAGTGCGCCATCTGGTTGGTCATGGCGCCCGGCGAATGCTGCAGCGAGGATTTCAAATCAGCGCGGGCCGGGATGCTCTCGACGCTGAAATCGACGCCGGCATGAAAGCGTTTCTGGCATATTACGAAGCCAATATCGCCGTGCATTCGCGACCGTTCAATGGCGCGGTCGCCACGATTGAGGCGTTCCTTGCGCGCGGCGCCCAGGCAGCCATCTGCACTAACAAGCGGGAAGGCCTGGCGCGTGTATTGATAGAAGCGCTAGGGCTCGATCCGTTGTTCACGGCCATTGTTGGCGCCGACACAACGTCCGCAGCAAAGCCAGATCCAGCGCCCGTCCGCCTTTGTCTCGACAGAACAAAGGCGACCCGCGCTGTTTTCATTGGTGACAGCGATACGGACATCCTCGCAGCGAAGGCGGCGCATCTTCCTTCGCTCATCGCTGATTTTGGCTATGGTCCGTTGAGCCTGGCTGAGGAAGCGACGGCGCTGTTTTCGAGCTATCGCGATGCGCACAAGCTCATCGACAGCGCCTTCGCTCAGCAGCCTTAGTGATTAAGTCGCGCTGACCATTCGGCTTGGCATTCCATTGACCATATTGGAACGCACATCCGTTCGAGCTGAGCGCATCGTCGAAACGAAGCCCTCGTCTTTGGTTTCGACCACCACATCGAATCCACGTTTGCGCCAGAAGTCCTGAATTTTCGTCGCCAGTCGGCTTGCGCCCTCGCGATCGCACAGGTCAGTCATTTTTTTACCCCGAGCTATGCTTTGAACGTTTCCACGAGTGAGAGAATATAAGGGAAGCTGATTTTTTCAAGGTCGCTCCCAAATATTTTTTGAACTGCGTCCTGCCCCAAAAAATCGTGATATTCTTACAGTTTTCGTGGGGTTTCATCGCCGTCGGGCGCCAGCTGCAGAATTTTATGGCGCGTCCGGCAGTCACATTATAAGAATAACTTATATATACGGAGGGATCATGAATACGACCCAATCCTCAGCCGCCCGGTCGATCGGAGAGCGCATAAGGCAGGCGCGCAAGTCCAAAGGCCTGAACCAATCGGATCTCGCTCTTCGGGTCGGCGTTAGCCAACCGGCGATCGCCAATTGGGAAAGCGGCGTTCACGATCCCCGTCGTCTTACGTTGGCGAAACTGGCTGACGCGCTTGAGGCGCCGCTTGATTGGCTGGCAGCAGGAGATCGATCCTCGGCGGAAAGCGACAAGCACGCTGCTGCTGCATACATTCGACGGCCGGTTCGCCACGTTCCAGTGATCTCTATTCGCGCCGCTTCGCTGTTAGCAAGAGACTCAGGCGCGGACCCCCACGTGATGGCGGAAGACTATATTCCTGTCACGCTCGGGCCGTCGAAACTGTTTGCAGTGTTCGTCAATGATCCGGCGATGGACCTTGCGTTTCTTCCGGACACCGTTGTTGTGATCGACTACGACGACCGCTCACCAGACGATGGGGACTATTGTCTTGCTCAGATAAACGAGTCCCCAGTTCTTCGGAAATGGCGCGGCGGGCGAGGGGGTGGCACTGGGCCTGCTCGACTGGAAGCGCATTCGAGCGAACCCGGCCACCCGGTCATCCCAGTGACCTCGCAAACCAAGATCATTGGATGCGTAAGGGTTTCGATTCGCGTGCATTAGCGTCAGGCCGCGATGCTCCGGTATTCGTTCATCATTGCCGGAAGTGCGCCGTGCACAGCGCGGAAGTCAGACGATACAGACTTGCAAAGTCGCAACAGTTCCACGCGCTCCGCATTGCCGCGTGCAGCGTCTTCAACCGCGGAGCATGAGTTCGCCAAGTCGCGGGCGCCGACATTCAGGCTCATTGATTTAAGCGCGTGAGCGGCTTTGGCGATCGCACCAGCTTCTCCCTCCTTGAGGCTGACGGCCAGCGTTTTGAGAGCATCTCGCGAATGTTGCTCAAACAGAGTCAGCGCGCGCAGAGGGAGGTTTGCGCCAGCGGTTTGCATGCTCGCGATATCGTTGAGAACTCGCTTGTCAAATATGCCTGCAGGTCTTTCATCGCGCGCCTTGGTGGCGATGGGCTTGGACGGAGCGGCTGTGCGCTGTTCCCCTTCAAGGTATTTGCCAATTACTGCCGCCAGTGAGTCGAGCGTGAAGGGCTTCGTTAGATAGTCATCCATGCCAGCGTCTTTCCACGTGGTGTCGGAGCCCGCCGCATGAGCGGTGAGCGCGACAATGGGCGCCGCCACTCTGCCGCTGTGCTTTTCAAATGCTCGAATAGCGAGTGTTGACTCAAATCCGTCCATTTCCGGCATCGAACAATCCATCAGGATCAGGTCGAATTCTTCGTCGCGCGCCAGCGACAGCGCTTCTTTCCCATTGCCCGCGAGCGTTACCGACAGATTGAGCCGCGCCAACGCTTCCTGGACGACCTCGCGGTTAACAGCGCTGTCATCGGCGGCAAGGACGCGCTGACCTTTGAACACCATCTGTTGTGCATTCGCTGATTCGGCATTCGCGAGCGCCGCCTTTCCGCGCAGCTTGTCGTCGAGAATTCGGCCAATCTGGTCCATCACTTCGCGTCGCGACAACGGAGATAAGAGAATGTCTTCAACGACTCCGCTTTCGACAAGTAAGTCGGGCGCCGTGTCGCCGAGCTCGCAAACGCAAATCCGCGCCGGGATCCATTGGGCCTTCCCGGCGCTAATTGTTTGCTGATAGACGCGATAAAATTCTGGTGACGCGAAAATCATGTCCGCATACGCAATGTGAGGGCCCAGCGCGCTGTTGCTCTCGACAATATGGGGAATAATTCCGCACTCGCGCAGGTATGAGGAAAGCATCTTGGGCGCTGCGGTTCCATCGACTGCGATTACGGCGCGCTTTTCTGTTTCTGTCTGGCGAACGCGCCGTGGTGGCGAAACCACTTTGCTTTCCATGCTGAAGAAGAACTTTGAGCCTTTGCCCGGACGGCTTGAAAGACCGATGTGACCGTTCATCGCCTCGACAAGTTTGCGGCAGATGGCCAGGCCGAGGCCAGTGCCGCCATACCGCCTCGTTGTCGATTGATCGGCTTGCGAGAATGCTTCGAAGATCGCGTCCTGCTTCTCTTTCGCGATTCCAACACCTGTATCGGTGACGGAAAATTCGAGCGCACAAGGCGAATCCTTCGCAAGTTCGCCGCCGCCCTTGACGGAAACCGAAACAATGACGTGGCCGTCTTCGGTGAACTTGAGGGCGTTGTTGACGAGATTCGACAGAATCTGACTGATCCGCACCGGGTCGCCCAGAATTTCTTCCGGGGCATTCGGCGCAACATACGCCGCAAGGTCGATTCCCTTGGAAGTCGCCCGCTCCCAAAACAGGCCCACCACGTCGTCCAGAATATCAGCTGGGCGAACGGGAATAGATTCCAGATCGAGGCGTCCTGCTTCGATTTTTGAAAAGTCGAGGATGTCGTTAATGATTGCGAGCAAGCTCTGGCCGGATTTGGCGATCACCTCCGCATATCGTTTGTGTCGAGGAGCGAGACTGGCTTTGCTTAAGAGGTCAGCCATCGCCAACATCCCGTTCATCGGAGTTCGGATTTCGTGGCTCATGGTGGCCAAAAAATCGGACTTGGCGAGGTTCGCAGCCTCAGCAGAGTCCTTTGCCCTCCGCAATTCTCTGGTTCGCTGATCGACAGTCTTTTCCAGTGTGCGCTGGTGTGTCTGCAATTTGCTGTCACGTTCTTGAATGTGATCAAGCATCGTGTTGAACGTATCGACGAGCTGCGCTGTCTCTTCATCGCTCACTTGATTTGCGCGCACAGAAAAGTCGCCAGACTCGCGAACTTTGCTCATGACACGCGCTAATCCCAAAATTGGGTCGGTAATTGCGCGTTGCATTTTTAGAGCGATCAAGACGCCGATTCCGCCTGCGAAGACTGCCGCAACGAACGCATCGTATAAAAGTTGTCCGATTCGATCGGACAGTGAGCCAGTGTCCGCGTGCAGCGTCAGATGGGCGATTGTTTCTCCGCCCCTCACAATCGGAACCATTGCCGCTGCGGATCGCGACGTCAGCATCGCGAGCGCGGAATTTTCCGGGATCAATCCAAACCCGGAATCGCGAACCGCAGTCGCGCTGCCCAGTTCTACGAACAGGTTTTCATCAAGCGTATTCACTCGAACGTATTCAACGCTTGGCAGGTAAGAAATGGCGCGCAGCGCGTTGAGCGTTCCCGCCTTGTCAGAATTGTAGACGGGCTCGGAAATTGCCGTCGCAAAAATATTCGCCGAGGCGTAAAGCTCGGTTCGTTTTCCGTCGCCATATTGGGCGATTTCGCGCCAAACGGATGACGCCGTCGCAATCGCCACGGCGCCAAAAATGGCGACAATGACGAGCGTCGTTAACCTACTGCGCAGGGTCTGCTTGCGCCTGGGCATTCCGTTAAGCCTTTCCGCCTGATCAAATCGAGCGTGTGAACAGTGCCAATAATTGCTTGAGATTTAATTTCGCAAGAGACCGGTCATCTGGAAATCGGTTGTTAAGATAAGTTTGTATTAATGGATTGTGCCCCTCCGGCCCGTGCAAGGGGGGCGAGGTGGGAGAATGACCGGCCGTGGACGCAGCGCGTAAGATTATCCTTGCTGACGACGACGCAATCATGCGCGAGCTTGCCAGCTCCAAGTTGCTGGACGCCGGCTATCACGTGGTCGTCGCCTGCAATGGCGCGGAAGCACTGACGCTGCTGAAAAATGAGGGCGCGGACCTCGTCATCTCCGATCTCGACATGCCTGTCATGAACGGATTTGAACTCACTGAAGCCATCCGTAGCGATAAAGCACTCGGCGAGACGCCGGTCATGGTGATCACCGCCAGTGACCGTGGCGATGCAGTCGACCAGGCTTTTGCCGCCGGCGCCAACTCGTTTCTCGCCAAGCCCATGAACTGGTCCTTGTTTCACCATGCGGTGAAGTTCGTCTTGCGCGCCTATGACGACCGAAAAGCGTTGCGCGTTGCACGTGATCAGGCCGAAGCAGGCGCCAAATTCAAAGACAGCTTGATGTCGGTCATGAGCCATGAATTGCGCACGCCGCTTAACGCCATTATTGGTTTTGGGCAGATCATCACAGAGCAGTTCGCCAGCCAGAACGATAATCTTCATCGCGAATATGCAGACTATATTGTCGATGGCGGCCGGCGATTGTTGAGCTCTGTATCCGACATGCTGCTGGCGTCCGATGCCCGCTCCGGGCCGATTGCAATCAATGAAACGGACGTTTCTCTCGACGTGCTCATGAACGATGCAATGTCAGGATTTGAAAAAACCCTGCACCTTGCAGAGGCGACGCTGACCTTGCGTCTCGCGTCGCCCGATATCGAAGTTTGTTGCGATCGCGCTTTGCTCTCGCGCGCGATCCGCAAGCTAATCGATAACTCGGTCAAGTTTTCTCCCAAAGGGGTCGAAATCCTGATCGGCGCCGCGGTGACCCGCCAGGGCAGTCTTGCCATCATGGTCAAAGACAACGGTCCCGGCGTAAAGCCTGAACTCATCAAGGGTCTTACAGCTCCTTTCTCGCAGCTCGACATGTCGTTACGGCGTTCCCGCGAGGGGCTCGGCCTCGGGCTCCCTCTTGTGAATGTCATCGCCGCCGCACATGGCGGCGCCTTCCGCATCGATTCCCAGCCAGGCGAAGGCGCGCGGGCGATTATCACTATTCCCGCCAGCCGCGTGCTGGCCAAACCGGAAAAGAATTCCGCGCAAAACGGCGCTGAGGTTGCTTGACCGTCGCCGCTGAAGGGCTATGAACGCAATTCTCATCGGCCGAGACGAGCTCGTTGGCCGTAGAGGGCGCGTAGCTCAGCGGGAGAGCACTACGTTCACACCGTAGGGGTCACTGGTTCAATCCCAGTCGCGCCCACCATTATCAAGTTCCTATATTCATACATTTGTCCGCTTTTTGTTGAGGTTGCTTGAACCGGTCCTGGCCCATGGTGAAACCGGCCCGGGATGGGGAGACAAGGTTATGGCGTCCGCAAACAAACAAGGCGCTGCGATGCGCGTCGGCGCTGACCGGTTGGCTGCAATCGCCGGCGGCGGCTCCATGAGCGCATCCATTGGGGTTGAAAGCGAAGCGCCGGCGAGGCGCGTGTCGGTGGAGCCGGATCTGTCGCGCATTCGTCCGCGCGGCGTGAACGAAACGCCGGAACAAAAAGTGCGCCGGCTGACTGCGAAGAAAATCAACTTCACCATGACGATTATGGCCCGCCTCGTGATCATGGCTGCGGTCGCGTATCTGATGAAGGAGGCCTATGAAGGATCCGGCTCGATCCATCGCGGGTATGCGACAGGCATGTTCTTGATGGTCGCGGATTTTGGCCGCGTCATCCTGAAGGCGATGGAGCCCGGCACAAAATAGCCCAGCGGACCGGACGCACTGGCGCACCGCGAACACGCCCTGGCGCAAACACGCTTGTGTGAACCGGCGTGAATGGCGACGGCCCTTGTAAGGCCGCTTTCGCACCTTATTTCGACCACAATACGCCGCCCCAATCGAAACGCATCGATTTGTCTGGGGAGAGAGAACGATGGGACTTGTTGAAATCATTCTTGTCGGGTTTATCGCCTTCACATCGCTGATGGGCGCATCAAGTCTGTTCGTAAAACTGCGGCGCTAGCTGTTCCTTTGTTGCTGCTTGGTCGCAGCGACGGCGATCAACGCCCAGCCGCTGAGAAACATCAACCCGCCCACAGGCGTAATGGCGCCAAACCAGCGCGGCGCGCCCAACGCCATGGCGTAAAGCGATCCTGCGAACAGAAACGCGCCGGCAATGAAAGTCCAGCCTGCGTGGGAAAACCGTCCGTCAGCGGACAGTGATAACGCCAGCGCGGCGACTGCATGCACGAGCGCGTAATTTGTCGCGGTCTCCCACCAGCTTTGCGCTTCGATGTTGAGTCTTGCTTCCAATGCATGAGCGCCGAAAGCGCCGAGCGCGACGGCGAGAAATCCGGC